>NZ_JAUXOV010000013.1 GCF_030684215.1 Pseudotabrizicola sp. | reverse complement strand
TGCCGATATCGACACCGACGACGGCAAGGTCTTCGAGGCTTCCTGTCTTCTTTGCACACATGGCTACTTCTCCTTGTTGCACGGTTGATCCCTCTTCAGGGTAACCCAACTGTGGGGAAGCAGCCGACACATCCCTTTAGCCGCGTTTGCCGCGCAGGTTCTGGATCAGGTCCCACCCGGCCAGTGCCACCGTAATGCTCACCACGCCGATCAGATCCCAGCGCGGCACATGCCACAACAAGATACCCAAAAACCCAAGCATCACACCAAAGGCCAGCAGCGCCATCAGATTGTTCATTGGCTTGCGCCTCCTTCTGCCCCGGTTTCCACATATGCCATCAGCCAGCGCGCGGTGCGCAACAGCCGGGCATCATCGCCCCGCCGCCCAACCAATTGTAATCCCATCGGCAACCCGCTGTCTGCCCAGAACAGCGGCACTGTCACCGCGGGCACACCTGCCAAAGTCCACAGCCCGTTGAAGATCGCCGATCCGGTATACTCCAGCCCCTCGGGCGCAGGGCCGGGGGCCGCAGGGCACAGGATCGCGTCACACCGCTCGAACAGCGGGTTCAGGGCGGCGTTCAACAGGGTCCGCCAGTCCAGCGCCGCCAGATAATCGCGCGCCAGTACCGCTTTGCCCTCATCCATCGCAGCGCGCAGCACGTCAGACATCTGATCGCGCCCGCGCCTTTCAATCCCGTAATAGCACTTGGCCATCTCGGCAAAGTTGATCCGCTGCCGGATCGCTGCCACCTCACCCAAGCCCGGCAAGTCGGCCTCAAAGCATTGCTCGCCCAACAGCGCCGCCACTTCCTCGACCGCCGCCCGCATCTGCGGATCGGCCTCATTCCATCCGGGCGGGCGCACAAAAGCAAACATCGGCGTAACCGGCACCGCGGCCATGGTCACATCCAGCATACGTGGCACCGGCACGGCTTCGGTCGCGCGGTCTGCCGGATCATGTCCGGTCAGCACCTCAACCAGCAGCGCCGCATCCTCGACCGACCTTGCAAACACCCCCACCGTATCCAGAAACGGCGACTGCGGCAAAATTCCGGTGCGCGGTATCATCCCAAAGCTGGGCTTTACCCCCACCACCCCGCAATAGGCCGCAGGCCGGATCACCGATCCACCCGTTTGCGTGCCAATCGCCAAAGGCACCATGCCCGCCGCCACCGCTGCCGCCGACCCTTGCGACGACCCGCCCGGAGTATGGGCCGCATTGTGCGGGTTGCGGGTTTTGCCGGGGTGCATGTAGGCGCCTTCGGTCGTCACCGTCTTGCCAAGAATGATCGCCCCCGCCGCGCGCAGCCGCGCCACGATCCATGCATCTTCATCCGGCACCCGGCCTGCATCTATCGCCAAGCCGTTGGCGGTCGGTATGCCCTTAGTGTCGATGATGTCCTTCAACGCCACCGGAACCCCGTGCAGGGGGCCAATCGGCCGCCCCGCCTGACGGCGCGTATCAAGCGCGCGTGCCTGTTCCAGCGCATAGTCTCCATCCAGCCAGGCCCAGGCCTGTACCTGCGGCTCAACTTCGGCGATGCGGGCCAAATAGCGCTCCACCACCTCAACCGCGCGCAACGCGCCGCTGGCAAGACGGTCGCGCAAGACGACCGCCCCCAGCCCTGTCAGATCGCTCCGTTTATCGCCCCGGGCCATAGAATGCCTCCGGCAGGCTGAACACGATCGCCGGGAAGGTATAGAGCAGCACCATACAGATCACGACCATCCCGCAATAGGGCAGCACGCCCGAGAAGATCTCGGTCAGTTTGATCTGCGGTGGCGCAATCCCTTTCAGGTAATACGCGCTCATCGCCATGGGCGGAGTCAGGAATGACGTCTGCAAATTCAGCGCGACCAGCACACCAAAAAACAAGGGATCAATCCCGAACAGCGGTAAAAGCGGCAGGAAGATCGGCACAAAGATGATGATGATTTCCGACCATTCCAGCGGCCAGCCCAACAGGAAGATGATCACCTGCGCGAGGATTAGGAACTGAATTGGTGTCAGATCCAGCCCCATGACAAAATCGGCGATCACATGCTCGCCCCCCAGATAGCTGAACACCGCCGAGAATGTGTAAGAACCGACAAACAGCCAGCACACCATCGCCGTGGTCCGCACAGTCAGATAGACGCTTTCGCGCAAGCGCTGGAAGGTCATCGCGCGGTAAGCCACAGCCAGCACCATGCCACCCAGCGCGCCAATCGACGCGGCCTCGGTCGGGGTGGCCAGACCGAACAGGATCGACCCCAGCACCGCAAAGATCAGAAATGCCAGCGGGAAAAAGCTGGTCGCAAGCATCAACATCAGCTTGCCAATTGGCACTTCCGGCATTTCTTCGCGCGTCGGCTTCGGGGCCAGTTTCGGGTTCAGGATCGACCGACCGATGATATACACCAGATACAGCCCCACCAGTGTGAAGCCAGGCAGCAACGCCGCCGCATAGAGCCGCACAATCGACACGCCCGACGACGCGGCATAGACGATCAGCATGATCGACGGCGGAATCAGAATCCCCAGCGTGCCGCCCGCGCAGATGATGCCGGTGGCAAAGGAATGGTCATAGCGCGCCTTGAGCATCTGCGGCAGCGCCAAAAGTCCCATCAGCGTGACAACCGCACCCACAATCCCGGTTGCGGTCGCAAACAACGCACATGTCAGCAGCGCCGCAACCCCCATCGAGCCAGGGATGTTGCGCGTTGCAATCGCCAGCGTGCCAAACAGCTTGTCAACGATATTGGCGCGTTCAACGATGTAGCCCATGAACAGGAACAACGGAATCGCGGTCAGCACCTCGTTCGATATAACCGTATAGGTCTGGTTCACGAACAAGTCGAAGATGCGGTTGTTATAGAACCCCTCGATCCACAGGCTTGTGCTGTCCCACCAGCTGGCATCCTCGGTCAACCGGTTATAGCCGCGCCACATCCGGCTTGGGTCAAAGTAGGCGTAGTAGCCAAAGGCAATGCCCAGCGCCATCAGCGTAAAAGCGATCGGAAAGCCCAAGAAGACAAAGGCAATGAAAATGCCCAGCATCATAAGGGCGATTTGCGGGTCGGTCACGTTTGCGAACTCCGTAAATGGGGCGGCGGTTTGGCCGATTACCTTTGGGCTTTGGCAGCAGCTTCAGCGGCAGCCTCGGCCGCCTGCTTAATCAGCAATTGTTCGGTTTCTTCGACATCTTCATCCGCCTGCATCCAAACCCCGGTGCGCATACAGATTATGCAGCGAAACACCTGTGCGAGCCCCTGGATCAGCAGCAGAATACCCGCGACAACCATCACCGATTTGAACTGATAGATCGGGATGCCTGCCGGGCTATTGACCGACACTTCAGCATAGCCCCAGGACCGGCTGGAATACTTCCAGCCAGTAAACACCAGCGCCAGAATGCCCGGAAAGAAGAACAAAATATACAGCACCAGATCGACCAGTGCCTGCGTCTGTGGTCGCCAAGTGCGATAGATGAAATCGCCACGCACATGCCCACCACGTGACAGGGTATAGGCCCCGCCCATCATGAAGATCGTGCCATACATGATGAAACTCAGGTCCAGCGCCCAAGGTGTTGGCCGGTTGAATGCGTAGCGCACCAGCACCTCATAGGCCATGCCAAAGGTCATCAGAATAATCAGCCAGCCAAAGGTTTTGCCAAACCATGCAGAGAGCTGGTCGGCAAAGCGAATATACCCGAGCATGTGGGAAACTCCGTTTCTGCGGTCTTGCGGGCACGTCGGCTCGCATGGAAGATCACGACGCAGCAAAATTGGGGGCGCATCAGCGACGCACCCCCCAAAGATCAGGTTACAGCTTCAGTTTGCCGGGGAAGTAATGCTCGTAAGCAAGCCCCAGATCCGGCGCGTTCATCAGCTCGTAATAAGCGACCTTTTCGACCCACTCGCGCTGGCTGTCCAAGACCTTTTTGCTGAAGGCATCGGTTTCCAGATCAACGATCAGCTTGTCCCATGCTTCCAACTGAGCAGCCAAGATCTCTTTCGAGGTCCGGTGCACGGTCACACCAGAAACGGTTACGAGCTTCTCCAGATCGTTGGAATACTCCTTCATCGCCAGCGACAGGTTCGAGGTTGCCGAGGCTTCCACACCATATTTCAGGATCGCCTGCAGATCGGGCTCCAGATCATCCAGGAAATCCTTGTTGAACAGGAATTCAAAGGCTTCTGACGCCTGATGGTAAGAAGACAGGTAATAGTTCTTGGCAACATCCTGTGCGCCGAAACGGCTGTCGGACGATGGGTTGTTGAACTCGAACGCGTCGATCACGCCACGCTCCATGGCAGGTACGATCTCGCCGCCCGGAAGCTGCGCCACCGACATGCCCATTTCCTGCAACAGGTCAGCCGCCAGACCCACAGTGCGATACTTGAAGCCCTGGATGTCAGCAACCGTGTTCACTTCGGTCTTGAACCAGCCAAAGGGTTGCGCAGGCATTGGCATACCCATCATGCCAACCACGTTCAGCCCCAGAACATCCTGCGTCAGTTCACGATACAGCTCGGCACCGCCGCCCTGATAGAACCAGCCCAGCATGGTCGTTGCGGAACCGCCGAAGACAGGGCCGGTGCCAAAGAACGACGCCGCTTTGGATTTGCCATACCAATAAACCGGAACCGTGTGGGCAGCATCCAGAACGCCATCATTGACGGCATCCATCACCTGAAACGCGCCGACGATTGCACCAGCGGGAAGCAGGTCGATTTTCAAACGGCCGCCCGACATCTCTTCAACGCGTGTCACGTATTCGCGGGCAAAATCCATCCAGATGTCGGCAGCAGGCCACGAGGTCTGCATCTTCATCACAAGTGGGGCCTGCGCCAGAACGGCAGGTGCAGCCAGAACAGAGGCTGCTGCTGCAGCGGAGCCGCCCAGCGCACCTTTGCGCAGGAACGAACGACGGGAAAGCCCGGTGTCGCGGGTATCAGTCATTTGGTGTCCTCCCAGACGATTATGGCCGCTCCTCGCGACCTGTTATCTTAGTGAAGTTTAAAGCAGGGGCCGTAAAAAGCAAGCACTGGTCAGTTTTTTTTACCACTATACCCAATCATAGGTATGCGGCTGCCTGCAAACGGCCTGTCAGGCCACACGGTCGCCGGGCGTGCCGCCCGCAAAATACACGTCCAGATTGTCCAACGCCCGAAAACCCATGGCATCGCGCGTCTCTTCGGTGGCAGAGCCGATGTGCGGCAACAAGAACACGTTGGCCAGAGCAGCAATCGCCGGATTGCCGCCCGGCTCGGTCTGGAACACATCCAACCCCGCCGCAAACAACCTGCCCAAGCTTAGCGCAGCAATCAGCGCCGGCTCATCCACCAAACCGCCGCGCGCGGTGTTCACCAAAATCGCCCGCTCTGGCAACAGCGCCAAAGTGCGGGCATTGATGATTCCCGCATTCTCGGGGGTAGAAGGGCAATGCAGGGACAGCACATCCGACACCGCCAGCAGGCTCTCCAGCGTGTCATGAAAGACCGCGCCCTTTTCCAGATGATCGGGCAGACGGCGGCGGTTGTGATAATGCACCTCCATGCCAAAGCCCCGCGCCCGGTCTGCGGTGACCTGGCCCACGCGGCCCATGCCCAAAACACCAAAACGCTTGCCCGTCACCTGCCGCCCGACCATGAACGCGGGAGACCAGAAATCCCACTTGCCCGCCCGGATCATCGCATCGCCCTCGGCCCCGCGCCGCGCGGCCCCCAGCATGCACAGCATCGCAATCTCGGCCGTCGCATCCGACAACACATCGGGCGTGTTCGTCACCACAATCCCCGCCGCCTTTGCCGCCGCAAGGTCCACATGATCAGTGCCTACAGAATGGTTGGCGATAATCTTCAGCCTTGGCCCAAGATCGGCAATCACATCGGCGCTGAAGCGTTCAGTATGACAGGGCAACACCGCATCCACCTCACGGCACATCGCGATCAGGTCCGCACGCGAAAACAGCCGGTCCTCGGGGTTCAGGATCACATCATAATCGCGCGCCGCTCGCGCCTCGACCACGTCACGCAGCTTGCGCGCAATAAACAGCTTTGGTTTCGTCATATCTACCTCCCAGCTTTGTGCCAGACCCTAGCCCGTCAGGCAGCATGTTCAAGCAAAGGGATCGACCGGATAGCCCACCCCGGTCAGATACAGCCCCTGAGGCGGGCAAACCGGGCCGCAAGCCGCCCGGTCCCGCGCCTCCAGCGCCGCCCTCACATCTTCGGGCATCCACGCCCCCGCTCCCACCCGCTCCAGCGTGCCGACGATGGACCGCACCTGATTGTGCAGAAAACTGCGGGCGCGCAGGGTAAAGCGGTATTCCACCCCGCCCGCATAGGGGTGTTCGGAAATGAGAATCTCATCCAGTGTCTTGACCGGCGATTTCGCCTGACACGTGGTTGACCGGAAGGTTGTGAAATCCTGCAAGCCCAGCAGATGCACTGACCCCGCCTGCATCGCGCCCGCATCCAGCGGGTTCAACACCTGCCAGACACGGCCCCGGTCATGTGTAACAGGCGCGCGCCGTGTGACCAGCCGGAACAGATAGCGCCTCTCAAGCGCCGAGAACCGCGCGTGGAAATCATCCGCGACCCGCGCCGCGGCCAGCACCGCCACCGGCGCAGGCTTCAGATGCCAGTTCAGCGCCTCGGACAAGCGGAACGGATCCCAGTCGCGCGCAAGATCCACAGTCGCCACCTGTCCGGTGCCATGGACGCCCGCATCGGTGCGCCCGGCAGCGGCAATGGTGTGTGGCCCCGGCTCCAACCGTGCCAAAGCGTCCTCGACCGCAGCCTGAACCGACGGCTGGCCAGCGGCCTGCCGTTGCCAGCCCTGAAACGGGCCCCCGTCATAGTCGATTTTCAGCGCATATCTGGGCATGGCATGTCCTTAGCGAATTTACCCGGCGCTGCAAGTCCGCCGTGGCGCGGGCGCTGGCGGCGAAAAGCGCTCCGCGCGGGAGTATTTTCAAAGCAGCAATTCCAAAGATCGCGGCATCTGATGGCCGGGCTTTCCCCCTACCAAGCGCGGGCCAGCGTGCCTATGTTGGTGCCAAGCATAAGGAATACACGATTGGTCCTGTCCACCCTGACCGATGGCATCTCCCGCAGTCTTGAAGGGCTGGCGGGATCGGTGTCCGAGATTTTCGAGCCGACCCTGCGGCTGGGTGTCACCGGTCTGTCGGGTGCGGGCAAAACCGTGTTCATCACGGCGTTGGTTGCCAACCTGCTGGATCGGGGGCGAATGCCGCAATTGATGGCACAGGCACAGGGCCGGATAGAGACGGTCTTGCTGCAACCGCAACCAGACCTGACCCTGCCGCGATTTGACTATGAAAGCCACCTTATGGCGCTGATGGGGAGTGATCCACGCTGGCCGCAATCCACGCGGACGGTGTCAGAATTGCGGCTGTCTTTCCGATTGCGCCCCTCAGGCTTTTTGGGCCTGACCGGCACCACGCGCCTGCATGTGGACATTGTAGACTATCCCGGTGAGTGGCTGCTGGACCTGTCCTTGCTGGACAAGTCCTATGCCAGCTGGGCGGAAGAAACGCTGGAGCGCATCGCCAAGCGGCCAGAGGCGACAGCGTTCATGGCACAGGCCCGCGCCGAGGACGGGTCGCTTGCGCTGGACGAGCCGCGCGCGCAAGATCTGGCCGCTGCTTTCACCGCTTATCTGCACGCCGCCCGCGGCAAAGGCTGGTCCGACCTAACGCCGGGGCGGTTCCTGCTGCCGGGAGAACTGGCAGGCTCGCCCGTGCTGACATTTGCGCCCTTGCCCCAGCCTGCCAGCACCCCTCGTGGCAGCCTGTGGCGCGAGATGGAGCGACGATATGAGGCCTATAAGTCCAAGGTTGTGAAACCGTTTTTCCGCGACCATTTCTCACGCATTGACCGGCAGGTGGTGCTGATGGATGTGCTGGGCGCGATCCATGTGGGGCCCCGTGCAGTTGAAGACCTGCGCCGGACTATGGCCGAGATTCTGACCGCCTTTCGCCCCGGTGCAAACGGCTGGTTGACCCGGATTTTGGGTGGAAAGCGAGTGGAAAAGATCCTGTTCGCTGCGACCAAAGCCGACCATTTGCACCATCACCAGCACCCTGCCCTGACTGCCATCACCGAAGCGTTGCTGTCAGAGGCCCGCCGCCGCGCCGATTTTTCCGGCGCACGCACTATGGCGCTTTCGCTGGCATCCTTGCGCGCCACGGTTGAAGACAGCGTGCAGCGCGACGGCGCGGCGATTGACCTTGTGCGCGGGCGGCTTTTGGCCACCGGAAAGCAGACCGCAATGTACGCGGGCGATCTGCCCACCGACCCTGCCCGCATCCTCGCTCCTGCCCGCGAAGGCGTGGAGCGTTGGCTGGATGCCGATTTTTCGTTGATGGGCTTTGCCCCCGCGCGCATGGTGCTGAAACCCGGCGAAGGCCCGCCGCATATCCGGCTGGACCGGGCGGCAGAGTTCCTGATCGGAGACCGGCTGTGACCGACTTGCCCCCGCCGCCCCGCAAACCGCTGATCCTGGAGCTGGAGGATGAGGTTGACCCCGCCGCCGCCGCCCCGGTGCCCGATGATCTGCCGCAAGGCCAGGCGATGCAACTGGCCGCCCGCATCCGCGCGCCTCGCTCGAAGCTGGTGCGCTTTGCTCTGTGGGCTTTTGGCGCGCTTTTTACCTTTGCACTATCGGTTGCCGCCTATGACTTTGTAACCGGACTGTTTGCCCGCAACGCGCTTTTGGGTTGGGTCGCAGGCGTGCTTCTGGTGCTGGCGCTGCTCGCGGCTACGATGCTGGCCGGTCGCGAGTGGTCGGCTTATCTGCGGCTGGTGCGGCTGGATCACCTGCGACGCGATGCCGTCACCGCCCGCCAGACCGCCGATCTGAAATCCGCGCGCCGCATGGTTGCAGCACTGGTCAGCCTCTATGCCGCCCGCCCCGATACCGCTTGGGGCCGTGCAAGATTGGCCGAGCGACAGGGCGAGGTCCTGGACGCCGACGCCCTGTTATCACTGGCCGAGGCCGAACTGCTGCCGCCCCTGGATGCCCGCGCGCGGGCCGAGGTTGAAGCGGCCGCCCGGCAGGTCGCCATGGTGACAGCACTGGTGCCGCTGGCGCTGGCCGATGTGGCTACGGCACTGGTTGCCAACCTGCGCATGATCCGCCGCATTGCCGAGATCTACGGCGGGCGCTCAGGCGCGCTGGGGTCATGGGGCCTGCTGCGCCGGGTGTTTGCGTCGCTGCTGGCGGCGGGGGCTTTGGCACTGACTGATGATCTGATCGGTTCGGTCGCGGGGGGCGGTGTGCTGTCAAAACTTTCGCGCCGGTTTGGCGAAGGCGTAGTCAACGGCGCGCTGACCGCCCGCGTCGGCCTTGCCGCCGTCGACCTGTGCCGCCCGATGCCCTTTGTCGCGGTTCAACGCCCTTCAACCTCCGGCACCGTCAGCAGAGCCTTGGCAGGGCTGGTGCCGCGCAAAGCGTGACAGGATGCCCCCTAAGCCCGCGCCGGATGCGCTCCGCGCGGGAGTATTTGGAAAGCCGCAATTCAAAGCGCGCTCGCACAGGCTTTGCTGCTTTCCAAATACTCAAGGCCCCTGCGCCACGCTCTATGGTTCAGACCGCGCCCGCAGCCGAGTCTCTAGACGGCGCAGAACAACGCTCAGCCCGATGGTCATGGTCAGATAGATCAGGGCGGCGACATTATATGTCTCGAAATAGCGGAAATTGCCCGCCGCGGTCACCTTCGCCATTTGCGCCACATCGGTGACACCCAGCACACTGACCAACGAACTGTCCTTGACCATTGCCACAAAATCATTGCCCAAAGGCGGCAGGATCATTCGGAAGGCTTGCGGAAACACGATATGGCGAAAACGTTGCCAGCCTGACAGGCCAAGCGCCTGCGCAGCCTCTACCTGGCCCATTGGCACCGCCTGCAATCCAGCCCGGAAAATCTCGGCCAGGAAGGCAGAATAGGCCAGCATCAGTGCGATCACCGCCCGCGCAATCAAGGGAAAATCGCGGGTGCGCCACGGGTCCAGCCCCAAAGGCTCGATCACGGCGTTGACCGCAACCACCAGCATAGGGGCCAGCACAAAGGCGACATAAAGCAACAACACGATGATCGGCACACCGCGCATGATCTCGATATATAGCCGCGCCGCCTGCCGCAACACGATGAACCGCGACAGCCCCATCACTGCCAGACCCAACCCGATGGCACAGGCCCCCAGATAGGCCACCACCGCCACGATGATTGTGACAGCAATGCCTTTGGCCAGCGTGTTCAACACCGCGCCATAAATCGGATTGGACAGCACCTGCCAGAACAGCACGGCCCCGGTGACCAGCAGGATCACAAGCCACCATGGGAAGTCTTTGTCAGGTTTCGAACTGGGGGTCATCACAGCTTGACCCCGGCAGCAAAGCCGGGGTCAGTCACCTTACTGACCCATCTTGTACTCAAGGAACCACTTGGTGTTCAGCGCCTCCAGCGTGCCATCCGCCTGCATCGCCGCGATGCCCGCGTTGATCGGCGCGACCAGATCAGAGCCCTTGGGGAAGATGAAACCGAAATCCTCCGTCCCCAGTTTATCACCCACAATCTTCAGCCCGCCCGCACTCGCATCGACATAACCCGCACCCGCGGTGCCATCGGTCAGCACCAGATCGACATCCCCCGCGCGCAGGGCCTCAACTGTGGCCCCGAAGGTCTCGAACAGCTTGATCCGCGGATTCGCCTCATTGCCATCCAGTACCTCATACACGCCCACATAGAACGGCGTCGTGCCGGGTTGGGCGGCCATCAGCAGTTGACCATCAGCGGCAAATCCCGCCGCATCGGTGAACCGTTCTTCATTTCCCCGGACCATCATCACCATCTGGCTGGTCATGTAGCTATCCGAGAAATCGACCTTCTCTGTGCGATCCTCACGAATTGTGATCCCGGTCATGCCCAGATCAAACTGTCCCTCAGAGACCGCCGCGATCATCGCATCCCATGAGATATTCTCGTATTTCACCTTAAAGTTCAGCCGCTTGGCCAGTTCTGCGACAGCATCATATTCCCAACCAACCGCCGCTCCCGAGGCATCCAGAAACTGCAAGGGCGGATAGGCATTCTCAGTCACGACGACGATCTCCCTGCCTCCCAGATCAGGCAGATCCTGAGCGAATGCAGAAGTAACAGACAGCGCAAGGGCGGCAACAGACAGGGTCAGCTTCATGGGTCAGGCTCCCGGTTGGATTGATGAACGGACTATGACCCCCGGCGCAGACGGCGGCAAGGGGATGACCCGCAAATAGCCGCAGACCGCTATACCGGGCGCCCGTCGATCCAGCTGCAAAACCGCCCTGTCGCGCGGATATCCACAGACAGCGTCACCGGGTCCAGCTCCCTGCCCCAGCGCAAGGACAAAGCAGGCCTGCCGCATTCATCTTGGTCCCAATACTCAAAACCCAGATCAGCCCCTCCGCAAAATGCCACCCGTCTTTGCCGCCAACCGTGGCAACGCCACCGATCGGGGGGCTCAATGCCCCCCGAGGTGGCCCCCCTGCGCGACAGTCAGCCGACACCCGATCACCCATGCAGCCCCCCGCAAGCCGCACAGCCTTCGCGCCGCTTCACCCCGATCACCCGCGTCTCGGCATAGAGCGCGTCATGGATCATCAGCCGCCCGCGCAAGCCCGTCCCGGCATCCACCAAATGCTTTACCGCCTCCATCGCCATCATTGCACCGATGATACCCGGCAAGGGGGCAGCCACCCCGGCCTCGGCGCAACTGGGCACCAGACCCGGCGCGGGGCGCAACGGGAAGACGCATTCAAAGCAAGGCCCGCCGCGCGCCGGATCATACAGGCTGATCTGTCCTTCCCACTGCGTGATCGCCGCCGAAATCAAGGGCTTGCCCGCAGCAGCACAGATCCGGTTCACCAGATAGCGTGTGTCAAAGTTATCGGTGCCGTCCAACACCAGATCGTAATCAGCCACCAGCTCTGCCGCCAAACCCGCGTCCATGCGCCGGTGATAGGGGCGCACATCGATGAACGGGTTCAGCGCCTTCATCGCCAGCTCTGCCGAGAACACCTTTGGCATCCCGATTCGTGCATCCGCGTGGATGATCTGGCGTTGCAGGTTCGACCCCTCGACCACATCGCCGTCAATCACGCCAATCACACCCACACCGCTGGCGGCCAGATACATCAGCGCCGGACTGCCAAGGCCCCCGGCCCCCACCACCAGCACCCGCGCCGTCTTGAGGCTTTTCTGCCCCGATCCACCGATTTCGCGCAGCATGATGTGGCGGGCATAGCGGTCCAGCTCTACCGGGGAAAACACTCCCGGCTTTTGTGCCTCGACCACAGGGGCAACCTGCTTTCGCACCCTTGCCAGCACCTTGCGATAGGCCAGTGCCATCGCAACCAGCACCCCAAGCACAAACCAGCCGCGAAACTCGCCCCCGACAAATGCGCCCAATTCTGGTGGCATATAGGGCGCATGCGCCAGCAGCAGCACCAAAAGCCAGCCCCATGCCAGCAACCAGACCCAACGCGCCGCCCAGCCCAGCCAGCGCCCCAGCCCAAACACCGCGACAAATCCCAAAATCCCGATCATGACCGCCCGGTGGACCCAAAGCCACCTGCCCCCCGCGCAGTGTCGCCCAATGCCTCCACCACGGCAAAACGCGCCTGCACCACCGGGGCCACAATCATCTGCGCCACCCGGTCCCCGTGCTGCACGGTGTAGGGTTGATCTGACAGGTTTATCAAAGCCACCCCCAACGGCCCGCGATAATCGCTGTCAATCGTGCCGGGTGTGTTGGGCAGGGTGATCCCCGATCTGGTGGCCAGCCCCGACCTTGGCCGGATCTGCATCTCGAACCCCACCGGAATCTCAACCCGTATCCCCGTCGGGCAGATCGCCCGTTGCATCGGCACAAGGGTGAACCCTGTCGCCCGCATCTCTGGCGGCAGATTGGCGCGAATATCGGCCCCCGCAGCGCCCGGCGTTTCATAGGCGGGCAAGGGCAAATCCCGGTCCGCCCAATCTTCAAACAGAATCTTCACCAAAGGGCTCATCGCAACACTTCCGCTATCCTCTGCGCCAACTGCCGCGCCACGGCCTCTTTGGCCATGCGCGGCCAGACCTCGGCCCCGGCGTCAGTGATCAGCGTCACCGCATTCTCGGCCCCGCCCATGATGCCGGTGCCGGGCGACACGTCATTGGCCACGATCCAGTCACAGCCCTTGCGCAGCCGTTTGGCCGTGGCATGTTCCACCACCCGCTCGGTCTCGGCGGCAAAACCCACCACCAGACGCGGGCGCGCCGCCGCCTGTGACACGACGGCCAGAATGTCTGCGTTCTCGGCAAACTCCAGAGCCGGGGCCTGCCCTGCGCCGTCCTTTTTCATCTTCTGGCCTTTGACATTGGCCACCCGCCAATCAGCCACCGCCGCCGCCATCACCGCCGCATCGGCGGGCAAACCCGCCTGAACCGCCGCCAGCATCTGCGCCGCGGTCTCTACCCGCACCACATCCACGCCCACAGGCGCGGGCACCGTTGCCGGTCCGGTCACAAATGTCACCCTCGCCCCCAGATCACGCAACGCCGCCGCAATCGCCGTGCCTTGGGCACCACTCGACCGATTGGCGATATAGCGCACCGGGTCAATCGGCTCATGCGTGGGACCAGAGGTCACCAGCACATGCCGCCCCGCCAATGGCCCGCCGCCCAGCGCCGCGCCCACAGCCGCCACAATCTCGACCGGTTCCGCCATCCGGCCCGGCCCATATTCACCGCACGCCATCTCGCCTTCGTTGGGGCCAACCATCAGCACACCATCCCCCTGGAGGGTCGCCACGTTGCGCCGGGTTGATGCGTGCCCCCACATCCGCACATTCATCGCCGGGGCCACCAGCACCTGCTTGTCGGTGGCCAGCAACAGGGTCGAGGCCAGATCATCCGCCCGCCCGCCTGCCATCTTGGCCATCAGATCCGCAGTGGCCGGGGCCACCACCACCAGATCGGCGGCACGGGAAAGCTTGATGTGGCCCATCTCGGCCTCATCGGTCAGGTCGAACAAATCCTGATAAACCTTGTGCCCCGCCAGTGCAGACACCGACAATGGGGTAACAAACTCTGCCCCCGCACGGGTCAGTACGGGAACGACCGATACTCCGGCCTTTTGCAAAAGCCGGATCAACTCCAACGACTTATAGGCCGCGATCCCGCCGCCGATGATCAAAAGAACCCGTTTTCCGGCCAGCATCATGCGCCCCCTGTGTCCGCCCAGACGTTAGGGCGCAACACGGGCCAAAGGCAACACCCCGTCAGCGAAACGCGGCGCAAGGATCGTCTCGGGCAATCGACTTGGTCACCACCCACAGATCAAACGGCGCGTCTTCCGGTGCCGCCCCCTCTATCTGGCCGACCGACAGCACCGATATCCCCGGTGCCGCCTCTGCCAGAACCGCAGGCACGCCCCAGTCGCGGCGCGCATGGCCGGTTCCAGTAATCACCGCAACGGGCGGCCCGACCTCGGCCAGCGCCCGCATCACCGCCTCTGTCAAATAGGCGTCGCGCAAGCGCTGCGCCTGCACCATGCCGGGCAACACCGCCTCGGGCATCGCATCACAATGCGCGGCCATCTGCTCGGCCTCGCGCGCGGTCTGTTCTGCCTCGGGCAAAATACGCGCCAGACCGGGGCCGCCGGGCATCACGGCAAGCGCGCCTTCCGTCACCGACCGCCGCGCCAGATCGCGCGGCACTTCGGCGCCATAATGCCGGGCGTCACGGGCGGCGACAAAAATCGGATAATACATCTCAAAATCAGGCCAACCGCTGGCGTTCCAGCCCAGCGCACGCGCCACCTGTGCCCGATTGCCCAAATCCGCGGGCACTTTCGCACCCGCCTCGGCGCTCAGCATTTCCCAGACAACTGCGCGCGGGGTCAGTGAAAACACCGCACGCGCTTGGTTCATGTGGTGTTCCGGGTTATCATGCACCTCGCCCAGCAACACCACATCGGCACGCGGCACAGCATCCAGCACTTCAGGCCCGATCTCGGCCCCCCACGCCCATGGGGTGCCCCCGATCAGCGCCAGCGTCATGATCCATATTCTCATAACAGAAAGTGATGCACTTCCCGTGACTGACTTTCAAGGTTGCGCCGCATCTTGGCAAAGGCCGCTGCCTCCAGCTGCCGCACCCGCTCTTTGCTCAGCCCCAGTTCTTCCCCCAAGGATTCCAGCGTGCGCGGCTCTTCGCGCAGCTTGCGCTCGGCCACGATGAACCGCTCGCGTGGCTTCAGCGCCTGCATTGCCGTCACCAGCCAGCCGCGCAAGGCCTCAGCGTCATGCGACAGCTCTACCTGTTCCGCTGCACCCGCACTGTCATCTTCCAGCGCATCAATCCACTCACGCCCGTCCTCGTCGCTGGACTGCGTGGCGTTAAGCGAGAAATCAGACCCCGAAAGTCGCCCCTCCATCATCTCAACATCGGCCAGCGGCACGCCAACCTCGGTCGCGACCATCTGGCGCAGCTGAAACTGGTCCAGCGTTTCGCCGCGCTGCGACGCCTCGCGCTCCAGCTTGGCCTGCACCCGGCGCAGGTTGAAAAACAGCGCCTTCTGGCTGGAGGTTGACCCGGTGCGCACCATCGACCAGTTACGCATCACATAATCCTGAATGCTCGCCTTGATCCACCACACGGCATAGGTGGAAAACCGCACGCCACGATCGGGATCAAACTTGTCAGCCGCCTTCATCAGACCCAAGGATGCCTCTTGAATCAAATCGGGCATCGGCGCGCCATAGCGACGGAACTTTGATGCCATCGAAATCGCCAGCCGCATATAGGCGGTGATCAGACGGTGCAGCGCCCGCTCGTCGCGCTGGTCGCGCCATGCATATGCCAGCTTTAATTCTGTCTCTGCATCCAGCAATTCAGCCCGCATCGCTTGGCGGGACATGGTTTGGTCGCTATATCCGTCCAGTGCCATCTCGTAACCCCCAGTTTTCGATATCGCAGTCGCAACGATCGTGCGGTTCGACTTCCCGCTTTGAAAGGTTCTACGCAGCGTGACCGCAATCGGATCAGTTTCGGCATCGACTTTTTCACTGCCCGCTCTAACGCTGGTGATCGGCGGCGCACGATCCGGCAAATCCCGGATCGCCGAGACGCTGGTCACCGCCACTGGCCGCCCCCGCACCTACATCGCGACTGCTCAAGCCTTTGACACCGAAATGCGGGACCGCATCACCCGGCACCTCACAGACCGCGGCCCCGGTTGGACAACCATTGAGGCCCCGCTCGATATCGCCACCGCACTTGCCGGATCTGACCCTGCGGGCACCATTCTTCTCGATTGCGCCACGCTCTGGCTGTCAAACGTGATGCTCGCGGGCCACAACGTGGACCGCGCCTGCCAAGCGTTGCTTGAAACCTTTGCCACCAGCCCCGCCCCCATCGTCATAGTCTCCAACGAAGTTGGCATGGGTATCGTTCCCGAAAACGCCCTCGCGCGGCACTTCCGCGATGCCCAAGGCCGCCTGAACCAAAACATCGCAGCCCGCGCAGGCCTTGTCGTTGGCGTGATGGCGGGCCTGCCCTTTGCCCTAAAAGGCACCCTGCCCGAGGGTATCGTGTGACGCGCCTGCACCTTGTTCGCCACGGCCCCACCCATGCAAAAGCCATGATCGGCTGGACAGACCTGCCCGCCGACCTGTCCGACACCGCCGCCATTGCCCGGCTGTCAGCCCATTTACCAACCCACGCCGCCATGATCTCATCGGACCTGTCGCGCGCCGTCACCACCGCAGATGCGCTGGCTCTGCCCTCCCGCACGCGCCTGGCCCATGACCCCGATTTGCGCGAACTCCACTTCGGCGCATGGGAAAACCAGACATTCGTGCAGGCCGAGGTCGCAAACCCCGCCCACATCCGCGCCTTTTGGGAAACCCCCGGCCCGATCCGCGCCCCCGGAGGAGAGGGCTGGGATGATATCACCGCGCGCGTCAGTGCAGCCCTTGACCGCTTGAGCCACGACACCATCATCGTCTGCCACTTCGGCGCAATCCTTGCCGCCCTGCAATGCCGCCTTGGCCTCACCGCCCTAGATGTGTTCCAGCACAAGATCGACAACCTGTCTGTCACCGAACTGCACAAGACGCCCTCAGGCTGGCAAGCGCTGCGCATCAATCACATTCCGTGATGACACAGCGCAAAATTCATCGCTTTCCCTAAGCTGCAATCTCGCCTTAGCTGACCAGACAGCAGCAAAGAGGCCCAGATGACCCAACCATATGATCTTGTAATCGGTGACCGTGCCTATTCCAGCTGGTCCCTGCGCGGCTGGCTGCTGTTTGACGCCTTTGGCATCCCCTACAAACTGCACAAGGCGCGGCTTTACACCGATGAGCTGCCGTCCCTGCTCAAACACTTCCACCCTGCCCGCACCGCGCCCACCATCCGCACCCCCGATGGTGTGGTCATCCCGGAAAGCCTTGCGATTGCAGAAGAACTCGCCTCGCGCCATCCCACGGCAGGACTATGGCCAAAGGGTGCAAAACCCCGCGCCATTGCCCGTGTGCTGGCGGCGGAAATGCACGCAGGCTTCACCGCCCTGCGCGCCCACTGCCCGATGAACCTGCGGGTCAGCTATACCGATTGCGCTCCGCCGCAACCCGTGCTGGATGACCTTGCGCGACTTGAAACCATCTGGAACTGGGCGTGGGATCAGACCGGTTCGGGGCATTGGCTCTGCGGTGACTACTCTGCCGCCGATGTGTTCTTTGCCCCCGTGGCCAGCCGTATCGCCACCTATAACCTGCCGCTCAGCCCGCGCGCGATGGCCTATGTGCAGGCCCATTTGGCGCACCCGTCTTTCCGCCAATGGCGGGCCATGGGCATGGTTGACGGCGCTGACCAGGACTTTTACCGCCGCGATTACCCTACGCGCGCTTGGCCCGGCCCCGCCCCCCTGCCCGCCCATGCGGTCGACGGCACGGTATCCGAAAACACTGCTTGCCCGTATTCCGGCAAATCCATCACCCATGCGCTCGAGATGCATGGCCGTCGCTTTGGCTTTTGCAACGCCTTTTGCCGCGACAAAACCGTAGCCGACCCCGAGGCATGGCCAAAGTTCATGGCCCTGCTTTAACCCCGCGCGTTAATCATTCACTAACTCTGTCCCGTTAACCCTTTGCCAAGGGATCGGGGTGAATGATGGTCGCCAAAGCCTATACAGTCGCGTTTGAGGGGGTCGAGGCCCGCCTTGTTGAAGTGCAATGCGCCATCTCGCCC
This sequence comes from Pseudotabrizicola sp., assembly GCF_030684215.1. GTDB lineage: Bacteria > Pseudomonadota > Alphaproteobacteria > Rhodobacterales > Rhodobacteraceae > Pseudotabrizicola. The sequence continues at coordinate 62,572 of NZ_JAUXOV010000013.1, read as the reverse complement.
GGACTGCCCGGTTTTACCATCGTCGGCCTGCCCGACAAAGCGGTGTCCGAGGCGAAGGAACGCGTGCGCGCCGCCCTCAGCGCGATGTCCATCGCCTTGCCCACTAAAAAAATCACCATCAACCTGTCACCCGCCGACCTGCCGAAAGAGGGCTCGCACTTCGATCTGCCCATCGCACTGGCGCTTCTGGCCGCCATCGACATCATCCCCAAGGATGAGGTGGAAGGCACCGTCGCCTTGGGCGAGCTGTCGCTTGACGGTCGGTTGATCGCCGTCATCGGCGCGCTGCCCGCCGCCATGGCCGCCGCCGAAAGTGACCGCTCCTTGCTGTGCCCGCGCGCCTGCGGGGCCGAGGCGGCGTGGGTGGGGGCCACTGAAGTCCTCGCCGCTGCCTCTCTGGATGAAGTGGTGCGCCACTACACCGGCCAATGCCCGCTGCCCCCCGCCGAGGCGGGCGAGGTGCTGCCCAAGATCGGAGGCCGCGATCTGGCCGAGGTGAAGGGCCAGGAACGCGCCAAACGCGCGATGGAAATCGCTGCCGCAGGCCGCCACCACATGCTGATGGTCGGCACGCCCGGCTCTGGCAAATCCATGCTCGCCGCCCGCCTGCCCGGCATCCTGCCACCGCTTTCGGCGGTCGAGGCGCTGGAAACCTCAATGATCCACTCGCTTGCGGGGCTGTTGGCCGAAGGCGGCATCTCGCGGGAACGTCCGTTCCGTGAACCGCATCACACCGCGTCTATGGCTGCCATAGTGGGCGGCGGAAAGGGTGCCAAACCGGGCGAAATCAGTCTCGCCCACAACGGTGTGCTGTTCTTGGATGAATTCCCCGAATTCCCCCGGCAAGTGCTGGAAACCCTGCGCCAACCAATAGAAACAGGCGAGGTGATGGTCGCCCGCGCCAACGCCCATGTCCGCTATCCGTGCCGGTTCTTGCTGCTCGCAGCAGCCAACCCCTGCCGCTGCGGCTACCTGACAGACCCGGCCCGCGCCTGTGGCAAGGCGCCGTTGTGCGGCGATGACTACCTTGGGCGAATCTCTGGCCCCCTTATGGACCGCTTTGATCTGCGCGTCGATGTGCCGCCCGTGGCCTATGCTGACCTTGACCTGCCCGCAACAGGCGAGACTTCTGCCAGCATCGCCGCCCGCGTGGCCAGCGCTCGCGCGGTGCAAACCCTGCGCTATGCCGATGACTCCAGCCTGCGCGTCAATGCCGATCTGGAAGGAAAACGGCTCGAAGAGGTCGCCACCCCAGATGCCGAGGGCCGCGCCCTGATCTCCCGCGCAGCTGAACGCATGGGCCTGACTGCGCGCGGCTATCACCGCGTGCTGCGCGTCGCCCGCACCATTGCAGATCTGGACGGGTCAATCGATGTCCGCCAGCCCCATGTGGCCGAGGCGATCAGCTATCGATTTGCACCGTCCACAAAACCCTAAAGCCCGCGTTTGGCCTCAATCACTTGCCAAATTCGCTCTGCGGCATTGGTGCCGTCAAACCGCTCCAACTCCTGAATCCCCGTGGGAGAGGTCACGTTGATCTCGGTCAGCCAGTCGCCGATCACATCGATGCCAACAAAAATCTGCCCATTTTCGCGCAACACCGGCCCGATGGCCGCGCAAATCTCCAGATCCCGTGCAGTCAGCCCCACCTGCTCAGGCCGCCCGCCCGCATGCATGTTAGACCGGGTCTCCCCCTCCTGCGGCACCCGGTTGATCGCACCCACCGGCTCGCCATTCACCAAAATCACCCGTTTGTCGCCCTGCGACACCGCCGGCAAAAACTTCTGCACGATCAAAGGTTCACGGTTCATTCCGGTAAACATTTCATGCAGACTGGCCAGATTGCGGTCATTCGGGTCTAGCCGGAAAACACCCGCACCCCCGTTACCATAAAGCGGCTTCAGAATGATATCGCCATGCCGGGCCTTGAACGCCCGGATGGTCTGCAAATCCCGCGCAACTGCCGTAGGCGGGGTCAAGTCAGGGAACCGTAAAACCAGCAGCTTTTCCGGAAAATTCCGCACCCAGAACGGATCATTGACCACCAAAGTCTTCGGATGGATCATCTCAAGCAAATGGGTCGTGGTGATGTAGCCCATATCGAACGGCGGATCTTGCCGCAGCCAGACCACATCCATCTCAGCCAGATCGACCTCAACCTCCGGGCCATAGCTCACATGGTTTCCAACCTCGCGCCGGAGCTCGATCCAGAACCCCCGCGCCATCACCCGCCCCTCGACAAAAGCCAATCCGTCCGGCGTGTAGTAAAACAGCGCATGCCCCCGCGTCTGCGCCTCAAGGGCGATCCGAAACGTGCTGTCGGCGTTTATGTTGACCGACCCGATCGGGTCCATCTGCAGGGCAACCTTTAGCGGCATGGGCAATCCTCCGTGAACGCGCAAGCTTTGGCGCAATCGCGGACAAGATGCAAACCGTCAGGCTGCGAATGCGTTCTCCAGAACTTCGATGCGGCCGATTCCATCGACCAACGCCACATCGAATCGTGCCGGCGTGTCTTGTCCGCCGGGCTCCCCACCCAAGAAACACGACGCCGATGCGTAGATCCGCGCCATCTGCCGTTCCGAAATGCGCTCTGCTGCGATGGAATGACTGCGCGCTTGCTTCACCTCGATAAATATGACTTCCGCCCCATTGCGGGCAATCAGATCAATCTCACCGCCCGGTCCACGCCAACGTCGAGCAATCACCTGCCGACCGGACCGGTTATAAAGCTGTGCAACCTGATCTTCGGCCGATAGCCCGGCATAATAGCTTTTGCGCCCGCTCATCCCGCATCCTTTCCTGACCTCACCCGCGCCAAGGCGAGCTGATATACTTCCCGCCGTGCCAGCCCAAAGGCATCGGCAATCGCCCCAGCCGCATCCTTGACCGACATGCTTTCCATGGCGCGGTCCAATGCTGCCTCTACCGTTTCCTGATCGGCCTGTACAACAGCGCCACGGTCTATCAGCAAAACAATCTCACCCTTTACGTCGCGCCTTTCATAGGCTCCCACCAGATCAGCCAATGTGCCGCGGGTCACTTCTTCGAATCGCTTAGTGAGTTCCCTGCACATCACTGCCTGTCTGTCTTCTCCGAAGCATTGCACGCATTCTCCTAATGTTTCTCTAATCCGCTTTGGGCTTTCATACAGGATCAGCGTCGCGCCGATCCGTACCAGATCGTTCAGAAAGCTGCGCCGTGCAGATTTGGCCGAGGGTGGGAACCCCGCAAACAGAAACCGATCTGTCGGCAGGCCGGAGACGGTCAAAGCACATAAAACCGCCGACGCTCCGGGCGCGGCCAATACGGGAAGACCCTCGGCAATTGCGGCGCGGGCCAGCCCGAAACCTGGGTCCGAAATCAGAGGCGTTCCCGCCTCTGATGCATAGACCACCGATTTCCCCTCGCTCAGCGCCCGCATCAACCGTGGCAGGGCCTGCGCCTCATTGTGCTCGTGATAGGGCACAACGACGCGGTCCTTCAAGGCAACCCCATGAATTTCCATCAAATGCCGCAAACTACGCGTGTCTTCGGCGGCCAGCATATCGGCCCCTGCCAGCAAGTCCAATGCCCGCAAGGTAATGTCGCGTGCAGCACCAATCGGGGTCGCTATGAAATGCAGGCCCGGCGGAATCTCGCGGGGCGAGGGTTCATGCTGGGCAAAAGGAATGGTTTCAGAGCTTTCGGCTGTCATCTGGCTGGTCCTGACAAGTTTACTTCGTCCGCCATTGCCCGTAAGTTCAGCCTTCAAAGCTGCGCTGTTCGGGAAGAGGAAGCACATATGTTGTCTGTTATAAGCCGTGCCCGCAAGTCGCTGGGTCATGCGGCCCTTGCCATTGCCGCTCTTGCCCTGGCCGCTTGCCAACCAACCACTGGCCCCGGTGCCGGTGGGCCGTCCGTTGATTCGTCCGCCCCTGTCATTGTGGCGCTGCTGGTGCCCTCGGGGTCCGGTCAGGCAAGCGACGAGTTACTGGCGCGGTCGTTGCAGAACGCCGCGCGGCTGGCAATCTCCGATCTTGGCAGCAACAGGATTGACCTGCGCGTTTACAACACCGCTGGCCAGCCCGGCACAGCGCAGGCCATGGCAACCAAAGCAATTGATGACGGGGCAAAGATCATCCTTGGCCCGGTTTTCGCCCAGGAGGCGAACGCGGCCGGGGCCGCAGCCCGTGCGCGTAACGTCAACGTGCTGGCCTTCTCGAACAACCCCGACATCGCCGGAGGCAACGTCTTCATCCTTGGCCCCACCTTCGGCAACACCGCTCAGCGGCTGGCGAGCTATGCTGTTCGCAACGGCAAACGCCGGATCATGGTCGTGCATGACCAGAACACCGCCGGACAGTTGGGCCGCGTGGCGATTGAACAGGGCGTGGCCCGCGCTGGTGGCTCGGTCGTGGCGGTCGGCTCATATGAGTTTTCCCAAAATGGGGTGGTCTCGGCCGCGCCACGGCTTGCGGCTGCCGCCAAAGCAAACAGCGCAGATGCAGTGTTCCTGACCGCTGATACAGCGGGCGCGTTGCCGCTGGTCAGCCAGCTGCTGTCCGACAACGGGCTTGGCCCGGCTGTGACCCAGTTTATTGGCCTGACCCGCTGGGATATCCCGCAAGCCACGCTTGCTCTGCCCGGCGTACAGGGGGGCTGGTTCGCATTGCCCGATCCGGCACTTTATCAACAATACCAATCCCGCTATCAGACCGCCTTCGGCGAGGCACCACACCCGATTTCCGGTCTGGCCTATGATGGTATTGCCGCCATCGGGGCCTTGCTGAAACAAGGCCGCCCGAATGCGCTGACCGGGCAGGGACTGACCCAATCGGCTGGTTTTGTTGGTGTCAACGGCGTCTTCCGCCTGCGCTCTGACGGGCAGAACGAACGTGGTCTGGCCGTGGCACAGATCCGCAACAATCAGGTTGTGATCATCGACCCCGCGCCGCGCAGCTTCGGCGGCTTCGGGTCATAAGGCAACACCATGGCGCGTGCCGCCATAACACAATCGCCAACTTCCGGCGCAACCAAGGCTATGGCTGCGCCGGATATGCTTTTGCAACCGACCCAGATCATCGACACCGCCGCCTGCCTTGACGCCATTGCGCAAGAAGTGCCCTCGGCCACTGACAGCCGTGCCTTGCGCGGTATCGCAGTCCGTCACCTGACCGAGGCCCGCGCGCATGGGAACGCGGCTTTGGCGGAAGCGTTTGCCTTGCGCCCACATGATGCCCGCGCGCTGGTGCTGGGCCAGTCGGTTCTGACCGACGGATTGGTGCGCACAGCGCTAGAGGTCGCGTGCCGCTGGCTGCATCCGCTGTCCAACCCCACCGAGGCGGAACGCATCGCAGTGCTGGCGGTTGGCGGATATGGTCGCGCTGAAATGGCCCCCGCCTCAGACGTGGACCTGTTGTTCCTGACTCCATGGAAGACAACGCCATGGGCTGAAAGCGTGGTCGAATCCATGCTTTACATGCTGTGGGATCTGAAGCTGAAAGTCGGCCACGCCACTCGCACGGTCAAAGACTGCCTGCGTCTGGGGCGCGAAGATGTAACCATTCGCACCGCCCTTCTGGAGCATCGCTTTATCGCCGGGTACGAAGCCCTTGCCACCGAACTGGGCGATCGGCTGTGGAATGAATTGTTCCGCAACACTGGCCCGGAGTTCATTGAGGCCAAGCTGGCAGAACGGGCAGAGCGCCACAAGCGTCAGGGCGGGCAGCGGTATGTGCTGGAGCCGAACGTCAAAGAGGGCAAGGGCGGCTTGCGCGACCTGCAAACGCTGTATTGGATCGGCAAATACCTGCACCGCGTTCCTGCCGCGCGCGAGCTGGTAGCCATCGGCCTGTTCCGCCCTGAAGAATACGACACCTTCCGCACCGCCGAGGAATTCCTTTGGGCCGTTCGCTGCCATCTGCATTATATCGCTGCACGCGCCATGGACCAGCTGACCTTTGATCTGCAGGTCGAGGTTGCTGCCCGTATGGGCTACCGCGATGCAAACGGCCGTCGCGCGGTTGAAATCTTCATGCAGGATTATTTCCGCCACGCCACCCGCGTCGGTGAATTGACCCGTATCTTTCTGACCGAACTTGAAGCCCGCCATGCCAAGCCAGAAGCCAGCCTGTTCGGCATCTTCAAGCGCAAAAAGCGGGTGCGTGAAGGCTATGCGTTGGTGCAGGGCCGGATTGATGTCATCAACCCCGATGCATTTCTTTCCGACAAGCTGAACCTGCTGCAGATCTTTGAAGAAGCACTGCGCACTGGATATCTGCTGCACCCCAATGTGATGCGCCTGATCGCCGCCAATCTGCATCTGATCGATGACGACATGCGCGACAACCCCGAAGCGGTGCGCCTGTTCATCGACATGTTGCTGAAACACGGCAACCCAGAACGCGCGCTGCGCCGGATGAACGAACTGGGTGTGTTGGGAGCGTTTATTCCGGATTTTGAACGCATCGTCGCGATGATGCAATTCAACGTCTACCATCATTACACGGTGGATGAGCATATCATCCAGACCATCAGTGTTCTGGCCCAAATCGAGCGCGGCGAACTGGTCGAGGAACTGCCCGTCGCTTCTGGCATCCTTGACGCGGGCGTGAACCGCAAAGTGCTGTATGTGGCGCTTCTTTTACATGACATCGGCAAGGGCAAACCCGAAGATCACTCCATCATCGGCGCGCAGATGGCCCGCCGGATCGCACCACGTCTTGGCCTGACGGCAGAAGAAGTGGAAACCGTGGAATGGCTGGTCCGCTATCATCTTTTGATGTCCGACATGGCGCAAAAGCGCGACATCGGTGACCCACGCACGTTGCGCGATTTTGCCAAGGCGGTGAAAACCCGCAAGCGGCTGGATCTTCTGACTGTGCTGACCGTCTGCGACATCCGCGGCGTTGGCCCCGGTACATGGAACAACTGGAAGGCGATGCTGCTGCGGCGGCTCTATAGCGAAACAGCGGGCGCGCTGGAAAACGGGCTGGAAAACATCAACCGAGACAAACGCGAGGATGAGGGCAAAAAGGCCCTGCGTGAGGCGCTGTCTGACTGGCCGCAAGCCGATATCCGCGCCGAACTGTCGCGCCACTACCCGCCCTATTGGCAGGGCCTGCCGACCGACACGCAAGCCGTGTTCGCCCGCCTGCTGCGCGGGCTGGCCGATGACGAGATTCGCATCGACCTGCACCCCGAACCCGACCGCGACGCCACCCGCGCCGCCTTTGCGCTGGCCGATCATCCGGGAATTTTCTCACGGCTGGCCGGGGCCTTGGCGCTGGTCGGGGCCAATGTGGTCGATGCCCGCACCTATACGTCCAAAGACGGCTATGCGACGGCGGTGTTCTGGATACAGGATATCGAAGGCAAACCCTATGACGAGGCACGCCTGCCACGCCTGCGTAGCATGATCGACAAAACCTTGCGTGGCGAAGTCGTCGCGCGTGACGCGCTCAAAGACCGCGATAAGGTGAAAAAGCGCGACAGCGAATTCCGCTTTCCGACCCATGTTACCTTCGACAACGAAGGATCGGACATCTACACCATCATCGAAGTCGATACCCGTGATCGACCCGGCCTTTTGTATGACCTGGCCCGCACCTTGGCCAACAACAACATCTACATTGCCAGCGCCGTGATCGCGACATATGGCGCGCAGGTGGTCGACAGCTTTTATGTGAAAGACATGTTCGGCCTTAAAATGCACGCCAAAACCAAACAGGACGCGCTGGAAAAGAAATTGCGCCAAGCCATCACCGAAGGCAAGGAACGGGCCACACAATGAAACCAATCCGCCTGATCCGCTCGATCATGGTGGTCGGCGGCTGGACGCTGCTGTCACGCGGCGCAGGCTTTGCCCGCGACATTATGATGGCTGCATTCCTGGGCGCAGGCCCGGTGGCCGAGGCGTTTCTGATCGCATTTTCATTGCCCAACATGTTCCGCCGGTTTTTTGCCGAAGGCGCTTTCAACATGGCCTTTGTGCCGATGTTTGCCAAAAAGCTTGAAGGCGGCGAAGACCCAAAGGGCTTTGCCCGCGATGCGTTCAGCGGGCTTGCGGGTATTTTGATCGTTTTTTCACTACTGGGCACGCTGGCAATGCCATGGCTGGTCTGGGCGATGGCATCAGGTTTTGCAGGCGACGAACGCTTTGATCTGGCGGTGCTTTATGGCCGGATCGGGTTTTCCTATATCCTGTTCATCAGCCTTGTGGCCCTGCTCTCGGGCGTGCTGAACGCCTTTGGCCGCTTTACCGAAGCGTCTTTTGTGCCAGTGCTGATGAACCTGATGTTTATCGCTTCCATGCTGCTGGCCAATCATTTTGGCTGGGATATGGGGCTGACACTGGCGTGGACGGTGCCGGTGACGGGGGTGGCTCAATTCGCCTTTACATGGTGGGCGGCGTCGCGCGTCGGCTTTGCACTGGTTCCGTCATGGCCGAAGATGACGCCAGAGCTGAAACACCTGTTCATCGTCGCCGCCCCTGCCGTGCTGGCGGGTGGCGTCATCCAGATCAACCTGTTGGTGGGCCGCCAGGTCGCCAGCTTCACCGAAGGCGCGGTGGCCTGGCTGTCCTATGCCGACCGACTGTATCAGTTGCCCTTGGGCGTGGTCGGCATTGCGATCGGCACGGTGCTGCTTCCCGACCTGTCTCGGCGGTTGCGGGCAGGCGATGCACAGGGCGGGCGAGACAGTTTTAATCGCGGGACAGAATTTGCGCTGGCACTGACATTTCCGGCGGCGGTGGCGCTAGTGGTCATCGCTATGCCGCTGTGCGCGGTGCTGTTCCAGCGCGGAGCCTTTGGTCCCGATGATACCGCCAATACCGCCATGGCGCTGGCCGCCTATGGTCTGGGCCTGCCTGCCTTTGTGTTTCAGAAGGTCCTGCAACCGCTGTATTATGCGCGCGAGGATACGCGACGCCCATTCCGCTATGCCGTGATATGCATGGTGATCAATGCTGCGATTGCCATTGGCCTGATGCCGGTGATCGGTTTTGTCGCGGCAGCGCTGGCGACCACGCTTTCCGCATGGGTGATGGTCTGGCAACTTTGGCGCGGTAGTCGCGGCATGGGGCCAGAGGCGCAGTTTGACGACCGGTTCCGCACCAGGTCATGGCGGATCGTGCTGGCGGCCTTTGCGATGGGGGTAGTGTTGTTTGGTGCCATGACCATGCTTGGCCCGATGCTGGGAACCGACGGTCTGCGCTATCTGGGTCTGGCCTTGCTCATCAGCGCCGGCATTGTCAGCTATTTTGCCATTGGTGCGATGATCGGCGCGTTCCGGCTCTCGGATTTCAAGGCCGGGCTCACCCGCAAACCGAACTGACCCGGCCTCCATCCGGGCTTCCCCGCGATCGAAGCCGCAGGGCTGGATGACCGGCCACAAAGGGAAATGCCTTAGCGAAAAACCAACCACTTGATTTAATGTTGGAAAGGCAAACGCAGCACAGAGGGCACCTACCGCTGACGCACTTTTTCCAAAACCCGCGCCCAACCGCCGGGGCTGACCACGAACGATAGCACAAACCCTGTCGCAAACCCGGTCAGGTCGGCCACCCATTGATATCCCCCGCCAAACAGCAGCCCAAACAAAAGCTGAATGCCCAACAAGAACCCGATCAACGTAAAGGCCCGGAATTTGTTAGCCCCGACCGCCGCCAGATTGACCCAAAGCAAGAAGGTAAACCCGCCGATCAACCCGTAAACTGCCGGATAGCCACCGATTAGCGGTGCCCGGACCCCCGGCAGAACCAAAGTGTAGACCAAGGCCCCTACAACAGCCGAGGTGAAAAAGATCAGCAGGACTGCCCACCAGCGGAACACCTCACCCACCATCTTGCCCAGCGCCAGCAGGATAACGACCACAAAGACCACATGGGTCAGATTGCCATGCACAAACGGATAGCTGACCAGCCTGTGCACCCCGTCGAGCGGAAACTGCCCGGTGTCCAGAAAATAGCGCATCAGGTCCGGTGAAAAGGCAAAGCGTTCCAGCGCCTGCAAACGCCAGCCAATCCCCTCGGCCCCGCCCAGCAACCCGGCGCCTGCGGCACTTAGCACCAACTCCATAGCGATGATCGGCAGGGCAAGCACCCAGACCACCAGCGGCAGCGGGTTAATTGGGGCGGCGTTGAGGTCTTGCATGGCGTTCTCCGGCGCGGGGTCGGTCCCGATTGACGCCCCCTTGCCCATGGATTACGCCAGCGCAGCAGCTTTATCCAGATGGAGACCACAATGGCCGAGCCGGTCCAAACGCCTCAGGCTTTCCCAGCGCGTATTTTTTCGGGCATCCAACCCTCGGGCGGCCTGACCCTTGGCAACTATCTTGGTGCCCTGAAGCGTTTTGCCGAAAAGCAGAATGAGGGCATCGAGACAATTTATTGCCTTGTGGACATGCACGCGATCACCGTCTGGCAAGACCCTGCCAAGCTGCGCCAGCAAACCCGCGAAGGCGCGGCGGCCTTTATCGCCTCGGGTGTTGATCCGGCGCGGTCGATCCTGTTCAACCAGTCTCAGGTATCGGCCCATGCCGAACTTGCGTGGATGTTCAACTGCGTCGCGCGTCTGGGCTGGATGAACCGGATGACCCAGTTCAAGGATAAGGCCGGAAAGAATGCCGAGGCCGCTTCCCTTGGCCTTTACGCATACCCCGCCCTGATGGCCGCCGATATCATGGCCTATCATGCGACCCATGTGCCAGTGGGTGAGGATCAGAAACAACATCTGGAACTGACCCGCGACATCGCCGCCAAGTTCAACCATGACTACGGCGTTGCCTTCTTTCCCATCGTCGAGCCGGTGATTGAGGGCGAGGCGACGCGCGTCATGTCTTTGCGCGATGGCACCAAAAAGATGTCGAAATCCGACCCGTCGGACCAGTCGCGCATCAACCTGACCGATGACGCCGATGCGATTGCCAGCAAAATCCGCAAGGCCAAGACCGATCCAGAGCCGCTGCCCGATAACCTTGACGGGCTGAAAGACCGGCCCGAGGCGCGCAATCTGGTGAATATCTATGCGGCCTTGGCCGGGATGACCGCTGCCGAGGTGATCACCGAAAATGCGGGCGCACAGTTTGGCACCTTCAAGCCAAAACTGGCCGAACTTGCGGTATCTGTCATGGGACCGATCACGACCGAGATGAACCGTCTGATGCAAGATCCCGCCGAAATCGACAGGATTCTTGGCGACGGCGCGGACCGGGCTGACGCGATTGCACGGCCGATTCTGGACCGCGTTTATGACATCACCGGCATGATCCGGTCACGACGCTGAGCACCGGGGTGGCATTGCGCCGCCCCGGTCTTGCCAATGTTACTGTGCGCGGAGCCGTTGACTTGCTATGCTGGTCAAAATGAAACGCCTTACCCGGTTCTTCTTGCTTTTGATGTTTGCCGGGTCGCTTTCGATGACCTTGCGCTCTGGCCTCCAGATCGCGCAAAACCCTGCACTCACCCCCATTATCGACCGCACAGCCGCCGAGATCGAGGCGTTGACTGACCGGATGATGGCGCGCACGGCGACCCCTGAACGGCTTGACACTTTGATCAACGTACGACTGGCCGAGGTGCCACGCAACTGGGTGTCCTTGCAGGCGCTGGCCGAGGTGGCAATCGAACAGGGCCACCCCCTGCCTGCGGGCTACGCCGAAGCCTGGGAAGAAGACTCGGGCATTTTGGCGCTGTCAGGCGATTGCCTCAGCTGCCTCTGGGATATCAGCACCTGCACCCTGTCTACTGCGCTGGTCTGCAAGGCCCCGATCCTGCTGACCCCGGTAGAGGATGTGCGGGGGGTGGTGAAGGCTGGCGCCGACTACAGCATGGGCCAGCCGATTGATCAGCTTGACCTTGGGCTGTCGGTCATCGGGCTGGGGGCGACAGCGGCGATCGTGGCGTCGGGTGGCACCTCGATGACGCTGAAGGCCGGAACGGCAACGATCCGGCTGGCGCGAGGCATGGGCCGGCTGTCACCTGCGCTGGCCGCGCGGCTGGCCAATGGCATGACCGACGGCATCCGCTGGGCAGACCTGCCAAAGGTGCGCGGTGCGGATGATGTGGTGGCACTGGTGCGAACCGATGCGCTGCGCCCGGTGGCTGAAACCGCCAGTGACCTTGGCCGGGTGGCCGACGCCACCGGGCCGGTACCAGCGTTGCACCTGCTGCCATTGGTGGATGACGCGGTGGACGCCAGACGCCTTGCGCGCGCATCCGAAGCCTTGGGGGCCAAAACGGTCTCGCGGGCCGAGGTTTTGGGGAAATCGCGGCTACTGCGGGCCACGATTCGGATCAGCGACACGGCGATTGGCCTGATCGTCGGCCTTGTCGGCGCGTTGATTTCACTGGCTTTGATTCTGGCAGGCATGGTGCAGACCGCACTTATCCGGGCCTTGCGCGCCCGTGTCACATGACTGATTCCAACCCGCGCTAAGCCTGAGGTTGACGGGTGGGCCTGTCCCCCTCTTTGCTGCCAGTCGGGTCAATCCCCGGCCCCGACGCAGCCCCGCCTGTTCGCCCCCGATCCAGTCCCCGGATCGGGGGCCTTTTTTCACACCTTCTGTGCGCACATGTGGCTATGGCACCGACAACGAATGGCGTATGTTCACCACATCACAGTAACCGCCCACAGGAGGGCAAGATGAGCAGCATTCACCCCGGAACCCGCGTCGGGCATGTCCATCTGAAAGTGGCAGATGTCGACCGTGCCATCGGCTTTTACTCTGGTCTGCTGGGCTTTGGTGTCACCCAACGATATGGGCCGCAGGCCGCGTTTCTGGCGGCGGGTGGGTATCACCACCATATCGGGCTGAACACTTGGGAAAGCGCGGGCGGCACCCCGCCGCCTGCAGGGCACACCGGCCTTTATCACACCGCGTTCCTATTCACCGACCGCAAAGCTCTGGCGCAGGTCTTCAAACGGCTGGTCGAGGCGCGCTGGCCAATTGATGGCGCCGCCGACCATGGGGTGAGCGAGGCGATTTACCTGACCGACCCCGATGGCAACGGGGTGGAGCTGTATGTGGACAGGCCCGAGACCGAATGGCCCCGCGATGCCAGCGGCACGCTTGCGATGGTCAACGCGCGCTTTGATCTGGCAGCCCTGCTGGCCGAGGCTGACTAGCCCTTTACAGCGCCCGCCAAACGGCTTACGTCCGCCCGCTTGCGATCAGGGGGCAGCATGGCACAGGCACGCGTTTGCGGGGTGGATTTCGGCACCTCAAACTCCACCGTATCAATCCCTGCCGGGAACGGCGCGCAACTGATTGCGCTGGAGGGTGACAATGTTACCATGCCCTCGGCTGTGTTCTGGGATGCCGACGGCGCGCCTCCGCAATTTGGCCGTGCCGCGATGGCAGCCTATGTCGAGGGCGATGACGGACGGCTGATGCGCGGTCTGAAAAGCGCGCTGGGGTCGGACCTGATCCATGAGAAAACCCGCGTCGGCAACCGGGCTATTGCCTTTACCCAGATCATCGGGCGCTTCTTCGGCCAACTTCGCGCCAAGCTGGAGGTGGCACAGCCCGGCACCGATCATGTGGTGCTGGGGCGGCCTGTGCATTTCGTCGATGACGATGCGGCGGGCGATCAGGCCGCGCAGGATGTGCTGGAGGCCATCGCGCGTGAGGCGGGGTTTACCCAAGTGGGGTTTCAATTTGAACCGATCGCGGCGGCGCTGGATTATGAAAGCCGGATCACCGCAGAAGAACTCGTGATGATCGTCGATATTGGCGGCGGCACCACCGACTTTTCGGTGATCCGCGTCTCTCCTGATGGTGCGCGGCGGGCGGACCGCAGCGGCGACATTCTGGCAAATCATGGCATGCGGCTGGGCGGCACCGATCTGGACCGGCTGCTGAGCCTTGACCATATCATGCCTGATCTGGGGCTTGGCAGTCTGGTGCATGGTGGCAAGGCCCCGATGCCACAGCATTATTACCTCGATCTGGCAAGTTGGCACCGGATCAACGCGATGTATGCGCCGGGTGTTGCACGCGAAATCAAGGAACTGCGCCAGCGCGCGGTGCAGCCCGAGTTGCTGGACCGCATGCTGTCCGTTCTGGAGCAACGCCACGGTCACGCACTGGCCATGGCAGCCGAGGCCGCAAAGATCACCCTGTCAGACCAAAGCCAGACCAAAATCGCCATCGCCACCTTTACTGGGGGGCGCGACAAACCCCTGTCGCGCACAGCGTTTGAGGACACAGTGGCCACGCCTGTCTTGCGCCTGACCTCGGGCCTGGCCGAAGTGATGCGGCAGGCTGGCGTGGCCCCGCGTGATATCGGCACGGTTTTCATGACCGGCGGTTCGGCCAGTCTGCCCGTGTTGCGCGATGCGGTTGCACGATGCCTGCCGGGCACGCCGATTACCACGGGCGATATGTTCGGCAGTGTTGGCACTGGGCTTGCGCTGGATGCTGCCCGGCGGTTTGCCTGACCTATGACAAAGGCTTGCCAGCCCCCCCGGCCATCCGCCATGATGCGTCCGCTTGGGGAGATCACACATGCGGAAGTTTCTTGTCGTGCTGGATGACAGCCGGGAATGCCTGAACGCGATGCGTTTTGCCGCGTTGCGCGCGGCCCATACAGGCGCGGGGGTCACGATTTTGTCGGTCATCCCGCCCGAGGAGTTTCAGCACTGGATGGGGGTCGCCGACCTGATGCGGGCCGAAGCGCGCGAACGGATCGAGGCGCATTTTGAGGTGTTCGCCAAATGGATGCGCGACAAACAGGGGGTAAACCCGGAACTGGAAATCCGCGAAGGTGACCCGGTTTCGGAAATCCTGAAGCTGGTTAACGAAGATTCGCAGATCGGCGTGTTGGTTTTGGGGGCGGGAAGCGACAAATCCGGCCCCGGCCCGCTGGTCACCCAGATGTCGAAAAATGCGGGCGGCTTGCCCATTCCAATCACCATCGTTCCCGGCGAGATGTCAAAAGAACGGCTGGAGCGGATTACCTGACCCCTGCAAGCTGACCCATGCGCGGGACGCAGGACGGAAATGCAGGAGCTGGCCTTTTGCTGCGACGCAGCAAGGCATAGGTTCAATGCAGGGAGGAGAGCAGAAAGGGGCTTACGCCATGACCGCTCTTACATCGCCGAACACGTTTTACAAAATCGCCGCGCCACTTACCGCGCTTCAGCGCGCACAAAGCGCCACGGTGGACTATTGCACTATTACAGCCACCGAGCATGCGCATTCAAAGCTGCGCGACCTGACCGCGCTGGACACGATGTATGCTTATTTCGGATCGGATGAGGCGACCGATTAAGGGGGCGAAAGGTTGACTTGTGCCCCCTCAAGGCGCATATCCGAGTGGAACTGTCGGAGATAGCCATGTTCATCCAGACTGAGTCGACCCCGAACCCCGCAACGCTGAAATTCCTGCCCGGCCAGACCGTGCTGGAACTTGGCACCGCAGATTTTCCGAATGCCGATGCGGCAGATAAATCGCCGCTGGCGAGGCGCATCTTTGCGGCGGGCGGTGTTACAGGCGTGTTCTTTGGCACCGATTTCGTGACCGTGACCAAAACCGATGAGACCGATTGGCAGCACATCAAGCCCGCGATCCTTGGCGCGATCATGGAGCATTACCAATCTGGCGCTCCGGTGATGGAAGGTGAGGCCAAAGCCGCTGGCGGCCATGCCGAGCATACCGGCGAAGATGGCGATATCGTGCGCCAGATCAAGGAATTGCTGGATACCCGCGTGCGTCCTGCAGTGGCGCAAGACGGTGGCGACATCACCTTTCACGGCTTTGAACGTGGTGTGGTTTACCTGCACATGCAGGGCGCTTGCGCAGGGTGCCCGTCTTCGACTCTGACCTTGAAAATGGGGATCGAGAACCTGCTGCGCCACTATATCCCAGAGGTCACCGAGGTGCGCCCGGTTGCCGCCTGAAACTATTCTGGCATTCGACACATCGGCGGCGCATTGCGCCGCCGCTTTGCTTTTGCCAGATGGCCGCTGTCTGATCCACATAGAAGACATGGCAAAGGGTCAGGCCGAACGCCTGATCCCCTTGCTGGAGGAGGTTCTGGCCGAGGCCGGGATTGGCTGGCATGATCTTGCCGCGATCGGAGTTGGCACCGGGCCGGGGAATTTCACCGGAGTCCGCATTTCTGTCGCTGCGGCGCGCGGACTGGCGTTGTCTTTGGGTGTGCCCGCCATCGGCGTCACCCGGTTTGAAGCCCTGGCCCATGGCCTGCCGCGCCCCCTGACGGTCGTTGAAGACGCGCGGCGCGATGAGGTTTATGCCCAGCATTTCGGCGCAGACGGGCCAGAGCCTGCACGGTTGCAGCCGCGGGCCGGTTTTGTGCGGACGGGCCCGGTCACTGGGTCTGCGGCCGCGGATTTCAACGCTGAGGCTGTGCCACAGCCGATGCCGCTTGTCGAAGCCATCGCACGAATCACTGCAACGCGGCTGGCAAGCCCCCAGCCCCGGCCTGCCCCATTCTATCTGCGCGGCGCTGATGCCGCCCCGCCAAGCGATCCTCCCCCGGTGATTCTTGATGCCTGAGGCAGCAGAGCTTGCAGCCATTCACGCGGCTTGCTTTACTCTGCCGCGCCCTTGGAATGCGTCTGAAATCAAGGCGCTGCTCTACAGCCCACATGTCTTCCTGCTGTCCGAATCGGGTGGGTTTCTTCTTGGCCGCGCGGTGGCCGGAGAAGCGGAGCTGCTGACATTGGCCGTTTTGCCCACCAATCAACGCCGGGGAATTGGCTCACGGCTGGTTCAGGGGTTTCTTGCCGAGGCAGGATCACGTGACGCGAAACATGCGTTCCTGGAGGTCGCCGCCGGCAACACACCGGCCATCGCCCTTTACGAACAGGCGGGATTCGTTTTGGCGGGTCGCCGAAAGCAGTATTACAGCGCGCCAGACGGTGAGTCTGATGACGCGCTTGTTCTGTCGCGCGCCATTTGACGCCGCGTTACCCATTGCCGGGGCCGCCCAGTATTTGATCGAAAGATCAAAAGACGCGCGGCGCCTTTCGAATGGCACTTGACCCTTTGACGCGACCCTGACCTAAATTGGCAATGATCGGGGTCAGCCGCGTTGGCGGCTGGCCTTGGGAACAAAAAACGTAAACGTCTTAATGACAACCGGGAGATTCTCCATGACCATGATGAAGCACCTTTTGGGCGCAGCTGGTGCGCTGGCCCTGACCGCTGGCGCAGTCGCTGCGGAACCGGCGCTGATCTACGATCTGGGCGGCAAATTCGACAAATCCTTTAACGAGGCAGCTTATAACGGCGCCGAATTGTGGGCCAAGGAAACCGGCGGCAGCTACAAGGAACTGGAGATGCAGTCCGAGGCCCAGCGCGAGCAGGCTTTGCGTCGCCTGGCAGAAGCGGGTGCGAATCCTGTGGTGATGACGGGCTTTGCCTTTGGCGATGTTCTCAACTCCGTGGCGCCAGACTTCCCCAACACCAAATTCGCGATCATTGACATGGTTGTGGACCAGCCCAACGTGAAATCAGTGGTTTTCACCGAACATGAGGGCAGCTACCTTGTGGGCATGATGGCAGCTCTTGCCTCAAAGACCGGGACCGTTGGCTTCATCGGCGGTATGGACATTCCGCTGATCCGTCGCTTTGGGTGCGGTTATGCGCAGGGAGTCCTTGCGGCGAACCCCGATGCAAAGGTCGTGCTGAACATGACCGGAACCACGCCGACCGCTTGGAACGATCCGGTCAAGGGCGCTGAACTGACAAAAGGTCAGAAATCACAAGGCGCTGATGTGGTCTATGCCGCAGCCGGCGGCACTGGCGTGGGCGTCCTGCAAGCAGCGGCTGACGAAGGCATTCTTGCGATTGGCGTCGACAGCAACCAGAACGGTATGCACCCCGGCAAGATCCTGACCTCGATGCTCAAGCGTGTGGATGTGGCCGTGTACAACGCCTTCTCTGAAGGTACCGAGCTTTCCCCCGGCATCAACGTGCTGGATCTCAAGTCCGAGGGTGTTGGTTATGCGATGGATGAAAACAACGCAGAACTGGTAACTGCTGAAATGCAGGCTGTCGTCGATGCGGCTGCCGAAAAGATCAAATCGGGCGAACTGGTCGTTCACGACTACATGTCCGACAACTCGTGCCCGGCTGCCACTTTCTGATGGCGGCTGACGCGAACACTTTGGGGCGGCAGGCAACTGCCGCCCCCTTTGCCATCGAGCTGAAAGGCATTTCCAAAGCCTTTGGCCCGGTTCAGGCAAACAAGGACATCAACATCGCAGTGCCAAAGGGCACTATTCACGGCATCATCGGTGAAAATGGTGCCGGGAAATCGACGCTGATGTCGATTCTTTACGGGTTCTACAAAGCCGACAACGGCGAGATTTATGTCAGCGGCAAGCTGACCCCGATCCCCGACAGCCAGAGCGCCATTCGCGCCGGTATCGGGATGGTCTTCCAACACTTCAAGCTGGTGCAGAACTTCACTGTGCTGGAAAACATTGTTCTGGGTGCCGAAGATGGCGCGCTGTTGAACACCTCGCTGGGCAAGGCGCGGCGGGTGCTCAAGGAACTGGCGCAAGAATACGGGCTGGACGTGGACCCAGATGCATTGGTTGAAGATTTGTCTGTCGGCCATCAGCAAAGGGTCGAAATCCTCAAGGCGCTGTACCGGCAGGCCGATATTCTGATCCTTGACGAACCGACCGGCGTTCTGACCCCGGATGAGGCGGACCATTTGTTCCGCATCCTGCGTGGGCTGAGGGATCAGGGTAAAACCGTTATTCTGATCACACACAAACTGCGCGAGATCATGGAGGCCACCGACAATGTAAGCGTCATGCGACGCGGCACGATGGTTGCCACAGTGAAAACCAAAGAGACCAGCGCAGAGCAACTGGCCGAGCTGATGGTGGGCCGCAAAGTGTTGCTGGAAGTGGAAAGAACTCCAGCCGTGCCGGGCAAAGTGGTTCTGTCGGTCGAAAATCTCCGGGTGCGCGATGAGGATGGGGTAGAGCGGCTGAAAGGCATCAGCCTCGAAATCCGTGCCGGCGAGATTCTGGGAATCGCCGGGGTTGCGGGCAACGGACAATCCGATTTGTTGGCAGCCTTGGGTGGAATGGCAAAAGCCACTGGAAAAATCACACTCAACGGGGTGGAATTGCCCCTGTCCGGCCCCGGTGCCGATGGGCAAAGCAGGCGTGAAGCCGGAATTGCTCATGTGCCCGAAGATCGCCACCACCATGGGCTGATCCTCGATTTCACGGCTTGGGAAAATGTCGCCTTTGGCTACCACAACGACCCCAAGTATCAGAAATCGGCGCTGTTCATGGATAATGACGCTTTGCGCGCGGATACAGAAAAGAAGATGGCCACCTATGATGTGCGCCCACCGATCTGCACGCTGGAGGCCAAGAGTTTCTCTGGCGGCAACCAGCAAAAGATCGTTGTTGCCCGCGAGTTCGAGCAAAATCCGGATCTGCTCCTGATCGGACAGCCCACGCGCGGCGTCGATATCGGCGCAATTGAATTCATCCACAAACAGATTGTGGCCCTGCGCGATGCAGGAAAAGCGATTTTGCTGGTCAGTGTCGAGTTGGATGAAATCAGGTCGCTGTCAGACCGTATTGCCGTGATGTTCGACGGACAAATCATGGGCATGCGCGACCCTGCCACCACGAATGAGCGGGAATTGGGGATGCTGATGGCGGGCATGACCAGCGAAAACACGGGGGAGGCCGCCTGATGGACCGTTTGCCAAGATGGGCCGACGTGGCATTGGTGCCGCTGGTCAGCCTGCTTTTTGCAGCCATCATTTCAGCACTTGTGCTGCTTGCCATAGGGCAAAGCCCGGTCGAGGCGTTCAAGGTCATGGTCGATGGCGCGCTCGGTTCACCCTATGGCTGGGGCTATACGCTGTATTATGCAACCAGCTTCATCTTTACCGGGCTGGCGGTAGCGGTGGCCTTTCATGCCGGGTTGTTCAACATTGGCGGCGAAGGGCAGGCGCAGCTTGGCGGTCTAGGTGTGGCATTGGTCTGCCTGTCCTTGCCATGGCCGCACTGGAGCATTGCGCTTGTCGCGGCAACGGCCGGGGCCGCGCTGTTTGGTGCGGCATGGGCAGCAATCCCGGCCTATCTACAGGCAAAGCGCGGCAGCCATATCGTGATCACCACGATCATGTTCAACTATATCGCCGCGGCACTTCTGGTCTATTTGCTGGTGGATGTGCTGCGGCCAACGGGTCAGATGGACCCTGCCTCGGCCCGGTTCCCGTCAGGCACGAATTTGCCTGCGCTGAACGACATTCCCGGCTTTAACCTTATTTTTCAAAGACCTGTCCCTGCGAATATCACTTTGCTGATCGCATTGGCCATGGCGGTGGTCATCTGGGCCATGCTTTGGCGCACGCGGTTGGGCTACCAGATACGCGCCTTTGGCAAGTCAGAGGCAGCCGCGAAATACGCAGGCATCAATCCGGTTAGGATCACAATTATCGCAATGCTGATTTCCGGCGGCCTTGCCGGGATGATGAGCATTAACAATGTGATGGGTGAGGCAGAGCGGCTTTTGCAAAACTCGTCCGAAGGGGCCGGTTTCATCGGCATCGCGGTGGCGCTGATGGGGCGAAACCATCCGTTTGGCGTGGTGCTGGCGGCGCTGCTTTTCGGATTTCTTTATCAGGGCGGCGCAGAACTTGGTCTTTGGACCAGCATCCCGATCGAGATGCGCATCGTTGTGCAGGGTCTGGTGATCCTGTTCACAGGTGCCTTGGACATGATGGTGCGGATGATACTGCAACGCGCCTTTGGCCTTGTCCGATCAGCCAAAGCGATGAGGGCAGCCTGATGGATTACGCGACACTTCTGCAAGTGCTTGATACCACCATCCGGCTAGCAACTCCCTTGCTGCTGGCCTGTCTTGCGGGGCTTTACTCCGAGCGTGCCGGCATTTTCGACATCGGGCTGGAAGGCAAGATGCTGGCCGCCGCGATGTCGGCGGGTGCCGTCGCCGCGCTCACAGGGTCGGCCTGGGCCGGATTGCTGGCCGGAATGGGGGCATCCTTGCTGTTTGCGACCCTGCATGGGATTGCCGCCATCACCTTTCGTGGCAACCAACTGATTTCTGGTGTGGCGCTGAACTTTCTTGCGTCCGGGTTGACCGTCCTGATCGCGCAGGCATTGTTTCGTCAGGGCGGCCGCACCCCGCCGCTGACCGGTGCCGCGCGCTTCAACCCATTGACCTTGCCGGGGGCTGAGGCAATGCGCGATGTGCCGCTGATCGGTCCGCTCTACTACGAAGTGATCTCCGGCCATTCAGTGCTCGTCTATATGGCGTTTCTTATCGTACCGCTCACATGGTGGATCTTGTTCCGCACCCGCTTTGGCCTGCGCTTGCGTGCCGTGGGTGAAAACCCGGCGGCGGTGGATACGGCAGGCGTGTCGGTCATCGGTCTGCGCTTTGCTGCCGTCGGCATAACGGGCATTTTGTGCGGCATCGCGGGCGCCTACATGGCAACAGCGCTCCAGGCAGGGTTTGGCAGAGAAATGACAGCCGGGCGCGGATATATCGCTCTGGCCGCACTGATCTTTGCCAAATGGCGCCCCGTGGCGGCAATGTGGGCCTGCCTGCTGTTCGGCTTCTTCCAGGCGCTCGCCCTGCGGCCCGACGTGGTGCAGGCCGTGGTGCAGGTCAAGGTGCCGGTGCCATTGCTGGATGCCCTGCCCTATATCCTGACTGTGCTGGTGCTTGCCGGATTTGTCGGCAAGGCGATCCCCCCGCGCGCCGGGGGCCAGCCCTATGTCAAGGAACGGTAGACGGCACTTTTAAGTCCACCCGCCGGGGGGCGAAGCGCCCCCGGCAGTGCCGCAAGAAAAAGGAACGTAGAATGAGCGCCACATCCGAAGCCATCGGCCTGATCCGAGCAAGAGCAGGCGACGCACCGGTCAGGCTGGGGCTGATCCTTGGCTCTGGTCTCGGCCATCTTGCACATGCGGTGGAAGGCGTGGCCATTCCCTACGCCGATTTGCCCGGCTTCCCACATGCCGCTGTATCAGGCCACAATCCGAACTTGCATATCGGCATACTCGAAGGCGTGCGGGTGGCTGTGTTTGGCGCACGCGAGCATTATTACGAGAAGGGCAATCCGGCCGCGATGCGTCTGGCGCTGGACGTGCTCAAAGATCTGGGGGCGACAGATCTGATCCTGACCAATGCGGCCGGGTCGATGCGCCCGGACATACCGCCGGGTGATCTGATGCTCTTGTCAGATCACATCAACTATAACGGGCTGAACCCGCTGATCGGCGAGCCGACCGATGCCCGTTTCGTGCCTATGACAGATGCCCATAACGCAGATTTGCGCAGCGCGTTACGCGCCAGTGCGCTGGCGGAAGGCATCGACATCAAAGATGGCGTTTACGCGTGGTATTCCGGCCCATCGTTCGAGACCCCTGCGGAAATCCGCATGCTCAAGCTGCTCGGGGCAGATGCTGTAGGTATGTCAACCGTGCCCGAAATCATTCTCGCGCGTTTTCTTGGTCTGCGCTGCGCTGCGATCTCTACCATCACCAACATGGCCGCGGGCATGTCTGACGAGCAGATCAGCCACGAGCACACCAAGGCCATGGCGCCGATGGGTGCGGCAAAACTGGAACGCATTCTGCGTCATTTCCTGACCACACTCCGATGAGGCGGATCGGCGTTTGACTTCACTGCCAAAGGCGCGCAACCCTTTGGACTGACCGCTCTTTCGCCCGCAGGGGCCTGACATGCAGATCTTTCTCCCGATTGCCGATATTTCGGTCAACCTGTTCCTGCTTTTGGGAATTGGCGGAGTCGTGGGGTTTTTGTCAGGGCTGTTTGGTGTGGGGGGTGGTTTTCTGATCACGCCTTTGCTGTTTTTCATCGGCATCCCTCCGGCGATTGCGGTGGCGACAGGGGCCAATCAGGTGGTGGCCTCCTCCGTTTCGGGCGTTCTGGCGCAAGTGAAACGCAAGGCTGTGGATTTCCCTATGGGCTTTGTGCTGCTTGCGGGCGGTCTGTTCGGATCAGCGGGCGGGGTCTGGTTTTTTGCCAGACTGACTGCGGCGGGTCAGGTCGATCTGTTTGTGCAACTGTCCTACGTGCTGTTTTTGGGCCTGATTGGTCTAACGATGTTCTGGGAATCGGTGATCGCACTTCGCCGGTCGAACAAACCCGGCGGGCCGATCCGCAGGTCGCACACCCATAACTGGGTGCATGGCCTGCCATTCAAAATGAAGTTTCGTGCATCAGGCTTGTATATCTCGGTCCTGCCGCCTTTGGCTGTGGGGGCGTTGGTCGGCTTTCTGGCCGCGATCATGGGGGTTGGCGGCGGCTTTATCATGGTGCCCGCGATGATCTATTTGCTGGGCATGCCGACCAAGGTTGTGATCGGCACATCGCTGTTCCAGATCATCTTTGTCACCGCCTTCACCACGCTGATGCATGCGATTACCGCCAATACGGTGGATATGATGTTGGCGGTTCTGCTGATCTTTGGCGGAGTCATCGGCGCGCAATTGGGCGCGCAGGTCAGCAGTCGGCTGAAGGCCGAGCAATTGCGGATTCTGCTATCGCTACTGGTGCTTGGGGTTGCGGCCAAGATTGCGCTGGATCTGTTGCTGCGCCCGTCCGAGCTTTACACTATTACGCCGGGGTTATTGCCATGATCCGGGCGGCGCTGCTTTGGTTGCTTTCAGCCCTGCCCGCTCTGGCGGCAAGCGAGGATATTGTGGCGGGCCTTAGCCAGAACCGCGTGTCGATAACGGCCGATTTTGAGGGGTCGGAAATCCTGATCTATGGGGCCGTGCGGCGCACCGCGCCTGCGCCTCCGGGGGCATTGCATGTCATCATCACGGTCGAGGGCCCCTCAACGCCGATCACGGTACGCAAGAAAGAGCGGACGGCGGGCATCTGGATCAACCGAGAGGCGGTTCAGGTCACCAGCGCGCCGTCGTTTTATGCCATCGCAACCACAGGCCATCTGCGCGACATTCTGAGCGAGACAGAAAACCTGCGCCACCAGATCACCATTCCGCGCGCGATCAGGGCCGTGGGTATCTCGCAACAAGCCCAGAACGCGCCAGACTTTCTGCAAGCGCTGATCAGGGTCCGCGAGAGCGAAGGCCGTTACCGGCTGAATGAAAGGTCGGTGCAATTCACCCAAGCCACATTGTTCCGCACCGATGTGATCTTGCCTGCCAACCTCACCGAGGGGATGTATCGTGTCCGCATTTTCCTGACCCGTGATGGTCAGGTGGTGGACCGGATAGAAAGGCAGATCAACGTGCGCAAAGAGGGGTTGGAGCGGTTTTTGTTCAACCTGTCGCGTGACCAGCCACTGATATACGGTCTGCTCTCGTTACTGATCGCTGTCCTTGCAGGCTACGGCGCATCCGCCGCATTCCGGTTCCTCAAACGCTGAGCTTTGGGCGGGCGCCACGCCAAAGCAACCACGCTGCGGCCCCGCGTGCAGCGTTCATCCCCATAAGGGCTGCCCATAAGCCATGGTTACCGTAGGGTTCGATCAAAGTCGCGATCAAAACGACATACAAGGCGACGGACAGGGCAACCACCTTCAGCATCGCCCGCGTCAGGGTGGCCCCGATGAAAATGCCGTCGTAAATCCAACTGGCGACCCCGATCAGCGGAGCCGCAACAATCCATGGCAGATACAAACGGGCCTCGGCGCGCACATCGGGTGCGGTGGTCATCAGGTCAATAATGGCTGGTCCTGCAAACCAGAACAAAGCCGCCATCACCAAACTGCCACCAAGACCCCAGCGCATCGACAGATCTGCTGCGTGGTCGATGTCGCGGCCCTTGCGCGCCCCTACGGCCTGACCCACCAAGGTTTCGGCTGTGGTTGCAAATCCATCCAGCGCATAGGCTGTGATCGCCAGAAACTGCAACAGAACCTGATTGGCGGCCAGACGCACATCGCCCAAGCCAGCCGATAAAAAGACAAATGCGGTAAACGCGCCCTGCAACAAGACAGTGCGCAGCATGATTGCGCTGTTCACAAAAACCATCCGGCGCAAGGCTGCCGCATCCTGCAAGCGCGCAAAGGCTGGCCCAAATGCACGGCCAAACGCATCGCGGCACAGCCATAGTCCAAGCCCAAGACCGGTCCATTCCGCGATCAATGAAGCCACGGCAACGCCCTCGACCGACCAACCGAGACCCAGCACGAACCAGATGTCCAGAATGGCATTGATACCATTTATCCAAAGCTGCAAAACCAGCACCGCCCGCGCTCTCTCAAGCGCGATCAGCCAACCGTTTACCGCATAAAGCGCGATGGTTGCAGGCGCCCCCCACATGCGGATGCGCAGATACTGGCGGGCCAAAGCCTCTACCTCCGGCGATGCTGGCGCCACTTCAAACGAGGCCCAGATCACCACCGACTGCAAGGCGACAATTAGTGCCCCGGCACACGCCGCAATGACCAGAGCGCGATACAGCGTGGCATCACGCTCGGCCCGGTCGCCCGCCCCATGCGCTTGCGCGGCCAGTCCTGCCGTACCCATACGCAAAAAGCTGAATATCCAGTAGAATGACGCCAGAACCACAGCACCAAGACCAACGGCTCCGATCGGGGCGGCCGCCCCCAACTGCCCCACCACCGCCGTATCAACGGCCCCGAGAATCGGCACCGTTACATTGGACAGGATGAACGGCCACGAAATCGCCCAGACCCGCGCATTGGTAACAGCGGTCATTCTGCTGGCGCACCGTGGGGCGGCGGCATCAGGAAATGCCCGGTCCCTTGGGCAAACAGGCGAGAGCGGTTGTCTTGCCATGCCTCGACATGCACTGAAGCATAGCGTCGGCCCGAGCGGTTGATCCGCGCACGGGCATAGGCATCACGCGGCAAACCTGCACGCAGATAATCAACTGTGAAATCAATCGTCTTGGGCAGACGGACCGGCCCCATATCCGCCGTAGGGTCAACGCGTCCGGCTTCCATCTCTTCCCAGAGGCTGCCCCATGCCAATTCAATGATCGCCGCGACCTCCAGAAAGGCTGCGGTCACACCACCGTGCAGCGCTGGAATCGCCGGGTTGCCGATCAGTTTGTCATCAAAGGGCAAGATCGCGGTCAATTCATCACCGCGCCGGTCGAACTGAATGCCAAGATACGAGATGTAGGGCACGCCAGAGAGCAGACCTCGCAAGGCCGCATCGCGCCGCTGCTTGATCACCTGCACGGGTTCAGGGCGGGGCGACTTCATTTTGCGCCCTCCTTTGGCCGATCCAGCGTGAAGGCTCCGGTCGCGGCGGCGACGGGCCGCGTCTCGTCTTCATCCGTGGCCGTCACCCGCACAAAGGCGACCGAGCGGGTCACTTGGTAACAATCCGCCCGCGCAGTGATGGTGTGCCCCGGCGTTGCGGCACGGAAATAATCGATCCGCAAATCCAGCGTCGCGGTTGAGACAGGGGCCGTCGGATGACACATCACCGCCGCCCCCGATGCTGTATCCATCAGCGCCGACACCGCGCCGCCATGAATGACCCCCGTGGCCGGATCGCCGATGAAGCGGGCATCATATGGCATGGAAATAACCGCTTTGCCGTCGCCAAGGCTTTCAAACTCCATCCCGAGCGCGCGGGCATGTGGAATGGCTTCGATGAACTGTCGCGCGATACGGATGATGTCGGTCATGGTGGCTCCTTGCCGCCCATAATCCCCGCTTCGGCCGCCACCGCAAGACGCGAATGCTGCGCTTGACATTGCGCGCAGGTTGATCCCGGCTTAGTCTAACCAGACGGAGGACCGCCATGACCGACACCAGCCGTTTGAGTTTCAAGGAAATGTGCGCCCGCTTTGACGTCACCCCGCGCACGCTTCGCTATTACGAATACATCGAACTGCTGTCCCCAGACAAAGAAGGCCGCGCCCGGTTTTATGGCCCCCGCGAGCTGGCCCGCATGACGCTGATCCTGCGCGGAAGGCGCTTTGGCTTCAGTCTTGAGGAAATCCGGCAATGGCTGCTGATGTATCGCCAACAAGGCACCCGCCCGCAGTATGAGACGTTTCTTGGCCTCGCAGACCGCCAGCTTGGCGCGCTGGAACTGCAAAAGGCCGAGCTGGATGCCACGATTGACGATCTGCGCGCGCTGCGGGGCACAACGGTAGAAGCGCTGTCAAAACTCGATTGACCTGACATCACGTCACCCGGTTTTCTGACGTGACGTTACATTTACGTTAACGTCAAGCACTCTAGTATGCTCACCGGAAAGCACACATCTGCTGGTCAGATGTTTTGTGTTCGAGAGTGAATGACAATGACAAATGACCTGATGAGCATTCGCCAGATGTGTGACGCTTTTGAAGTCACGCCGCGCACGCTGCGGTTCTACGAGGCGAAAGAATTGCTGTTTCCGCAGCGCGACGGCACACGCCGTCTGTTCACCCGGCGCGACCGCGCCCGGCTGACGCTGATTTTGCGCGGCAAGCGGTTTGGCTTCAGTCTGGAAGATATTCGCCAGATCCTCGATCTGTATGACCGTGACGGATCGAACCACGCCCAGACCATCCGCACCTATGAACTGGCCCAACAACGACTCGCCCAGATGGAGGCGCAGCACGCCGAACTGGGTGTGGCCATCACTGAACTCAAGTCCGAACTTGACGCGGGCGGGGCGATGATCGCCGGCCTGCGCCGTGCGGCAGAGTAAACACAAAGACTGCTTAAGGGAGAGAGCGCCGATGCCAACTTACACCGCCCCCGTCAAGGATATGCAATTCCTGCTGCACAATGTCCTGAAGGTGACCCAAGCCGACACCCCCGGATATGCCGACCTGGACGAAAGCTTCACCGCAGCCGTGCTGGAAGAGGCGGGCAAGGTCGCGTCTGACGTGCTGGCACCGCTGAATGCGTCGGGCGACCGTGAAGGCTGCGTTCTGGAAAACGGCGTTGTGCGCACACCCAAAGGCTTTGACGCCGCCTTCAAGGCCATGAAAGAGGGCGGCTGGACCGCGCTGGACTGCGACCCGGAATACGGCGGTCAAGGCCTGCCTTATCTGATGGGTTCTGCTGTGGGTGAAATATTCGTGTCGGCCAATATGGCGTTCAACATGTATCAGGGCCTGACCCACGGCGCCTATTCCGCGATCCACACCCATGGCACAGCCGAGCAAAAGGCGATGTATCTGCCCAAGATGGTGTCATGCGACTGGACCGGCACCATGAACCTGACCGAACCACATTGCGGCACCGATCTGGGCCTGATGCGCACCAAGGCCGACCCGCAAGACGATGGCAGCTACCTGATCACAGGTCAGAAGATCTTTATCTCGGCCGGTGAACATGACCTGGCTGACAACATCATCCATCTGGTGCTGGCAAAAGCGCCGGGCGGTGGGGAGGGCACCAAGGGCATCTCTCTGTTCATCGTGCCAAAGTTTCTGGTAAACGAAGATGGCTCTCTTGGCGCGCGCAATGACCTGTCCTGCGGCAAGATCGAAGAAAAGATGGGCATTCACGGCAACGCCACCTGCGTCATGAACTATGACGGGGCAAAGGGCTGGCTCTTGGGTGATCTGCACAAAGGCATGCGCGCCATGTTCACAATGATGAACGAAGCGCGCTTGGGCGTTGGCCTGCAAGGCTATGCTCAGGCCGAAGCCGCGTATCAGAACGCGCTGGCCTATGCACGCGACCGCTTGCAAGGCCGGGCCGTGACCGGGGCCGAAAACCCGTCGGGCCCCGCCGATCCACTGATTGTCCACCCCGATATCCGCCGCAACCTGATGGAGCAGAAAAGCTTTGTCGAAGGCGCCCGCGCCCTTACCTTTTGGGCCGCCCACCTGATCGACCGCTCGGTCCGTCAGGGCGATGCCGCGGCTGAGGGTCTGGTCAGCCTGATGATCCCAGTGGTCAAAGGGTTCCAGACAGACAAGGGCTTTGAAATGGCCGTGCAGGCCCAGCAAGTCTTTGGCGGACATGGCTATATCGAAGAATGGGGCATGTCTCAGTTTGCCCGCGATGCCCGGATCGCCATGATTTATGAAGGCGCCAATGGCGTCCAAGCGTTGGACCTTGTCGGCCGCAAGCTGGCACAGGATGGTGGCAAACATGTCATGGCCTTTTTCGACATGGTCAAAGCCGAATGCAAGGCCCATGACGGCGACGACCGGATGAAGGGCTTTGCTGAGCCACTGAAACTGGCCTCCAAACAGTTGCAGCAAGCCGCCATGTTCTTCATGCAGTCGGGCATGAAGAACCCGAACGCGGCGCTGTCAGGCTCGTATGACTTCATGCACCTGATGGGTCATGTCTGCCTTGGGCTGATGTGGGCTCGGATGGCGAAAGCCGCCTATGAGGCGCTTGATGCTGGCCATTCGGATCGGGATTATCTGGAGGCGAAGATTGCCACCGGGCGCTTCTACATGGCCCGGCAGCTGCCCGCGTGCACCATGCACCTCGCACGGATCGAAACCGGGGCAGAGACTGTCATGGCCTTGCCTGCCGAGGCATTCTAAGCTGCAAGGCGAAGGGCAGATCTTTGTTGCGAAAGATCTGCCCCACCCCAGCCGGAGATCCCTGATGCCCAAACGTTTTCGCCTCACCCGCCGCTTTCCCGTCGCCATGACCGAAGACGGCTACCGCAGATTGAAACGCTTTGCTGCAGAGGCGGGGCTTGATGAAGGCGAGGCGCTGTCGTTCCTGTTCGAACATTTCGACAGCGTTACACACAAGGAAAACCTGACCCACAGACTGCGCCTGTTCAATTCGGAGCTTGAGGATCGCAAACACTGAACACAAAGCAACGCGGCACCGGCGGGGAGTATTTGGACCAAGAAGAATGGGCATGCTCCATCCCGTTCCGACTGTCCGGTTTGGCTATCCGGGGCTTCGGAACGGGGCTTCACCTTGGGTGGTCATCGGCTCTCTGGCCTGTACCGCATCGAAAGATTAGCGAAGCAAGGTTGACGAATTCTTGCTTCATCTTGGCGAAAATACTCCACGGGGGTCCGGGGGTGTGAAACCCCCGGCTAAACCGGGCAGGTCTGGGAGGGCCTTTGAATGGATGGATCGGCAGATGCGGCAGAACTGTATTGCTTTGGCGAAAGTGGGAACGCCTATAAATGTGCACTGGCGCTAACTCTGACGGGCACAGTCTGGCGGGCGCGATATGTCGATTTCTTCAATGGTGAAACCCGCAGCGCGGAATTTCGCGCCCTGAACGCAATGGGCGAGGTTCCCGTTCTGGTTGAGGGCGATCACGTCCTGACGCAATCGGGCGGCATCCTTTTGCATGTCGCAGGCCAGAGCGGCAAAATGAGCGGTGCAACGCCACAAGACCGGGACGAGGTCTTGCGCTGGATCTTGTGGGACAATCACAAACTGTCCAGCCAGATCGGCACGGTCCGGTTCCTGATGAACTTTCTACCCGCTGACAAACGCCCCGAAGGCGTGATCCCCTTTATGCAAGGCAGGCTCAAGGCGGCCTATGGCGTCCTTGACACCCATCTGGCGCAGCGCGACTGGATGGTGGGCGAGGGCCCTACCATCGCGGATATGTCCTGCTGCGGCTATCTTTTCTACCCAGAACCCTTCGGCTTTGACCGCAAGGAATGGCCCCATATCGACGCCTGGCTTGACCGCATCGCGGCACTGCCCGGCTGGAAGCACCCCTATGAATTGATGCCCGGCAACCCGTCGGACCGGGCATAAGGAGAGGACACCATGCAAGACGCTTATATTTACGACGCCGTTCGCAGCCCACGCGGCAAGGGCCGCCCCGATGGCAGCCTGCACGAGCTGACATCCGTTGCGCTGTCGGCCAAGATCCTGAACGCGGTCAAAGAGCGCAACGGGCTGGAAGGCCATGCGGTTGAGGATGTGATCTGGGGTAACGTAACCCAGGTAGGTGAACAGGGCGGTTGCCTTGCGCGATCGGCCGTGCTGCTGTCGGATCTTGACGAAAGCATCCCCGGCCTTGCCATCAACCGCTTTTGTGCCAGTGGGATGGAGGCGGTGAACATTGCCGCCAATCAGGTCAGGGGCGGGGCGGGTCAGGCCTATATTGCGGGAGGGGTCGAGATGATGGGCCGGGTCGCCATGGGCAGTGATGGTGCCGCGATCGCGGTCGATCCGTCGCTGGCAATGAAGACCTATTTCGTGCCGCAGGGTATTTCGGCCGATATCATCGCCACCGAATATGGCTTTACCCGCGACATGGCCGATGCCTTGGCCATGGAATCGCAACGACGCGCCGCTGCGGCATGGGAAGATAACCGCTTTGCCAAATCGGTCATCACCATTCGCGACCAGAACGGTTTGCCGATCCTGTCCACCGACGAATACATGCGCCCCGGCACCGATATGCAGGCGCTTGGTTCGCTGAAGCCCGCGTTCAAGGATATGGGCGAGGTGATGCCAGGCTTCGACAAGATCGCCCTGATGAAATACCCGCATCTGGAGCGGATCAATCACATCCACCATGCGGGCAACTCCTCAGGCATCGTTGACGGCGCGGCGGCGGTGCTGATCGGCAATGCCGAATTCGGCAAGGCCCATGGTTTGACACCGCGCGCCCGCATCCGGGCAACAGCCAAGATCGGCACCGACCCGACCATCATGCTGACCGGCCCGGTTCCGGTGACCGAAAAGATCCTGAAGGATGCCGGCATGAGCATCAGCGACATTGATCTGTTTGAGGTGAATGAGGCCTTTGCCAGTGTTGTGTTGCGCTTCATGCAGGCGTTTGATGTGGACCCGGCAAAGGTGAACCCGAATGGCGGCTCTATCGCAATGGGTCACCCTCTGGGGGCTACGGGGGCCATCATCATCGGCACGCTTCTGGACGAATTGGAACGGACCGGCAAAAGCGTTGGCCTTGCCACGCTGTGCATCGCGTCCGGCATGGGGGCCGCCACCATCATCGAGCGGGTGTAGCAGATGCAGGCGGCCGCCATCCTTCAAACTTATCTGGACGAGATTGCTGCCGCTGTGATGGCGGGCGATTTTGTGGCCTACAGGGTCGGGGTGGTGCTGCCATTTCATCTGGTCACCCATACCGCCAACATGACCATCTCAACTGAAGATGACCTGCGCGTCGGGTTTGAAACGTTCTGTGGCATGCTGAAAAGCCAGCGGGTTACAGACTACATTCGACTTGTTGAAAGCGCGCAGGATATCGACTCGTCGCTCATAACCGGGCGGTATGTCTCGCACCTGATTTCTGGCGGAATGCGGGTGATTGACCCGTTCCATTCGCAAATCACGCTGCGACACGACGAAGGTCGCTGGCGCGCGGCCTCGATTACCAACGCCCTTGCCAATTCACGCTGGCCAGTTCTGATGCCCAGCCTTGCCACACCCGACCTTCGGAAAGGACCGGAAGAATGACCGATTTTGCTTATGCCGTTGACGCCGATGGCGTTGCTACCATCACCTGGGATGTGCCGGAAAAATCCATGAACGTGATGTCCCTTGCCGGATTTGCGGAACTCAACAGCCATATTGATACCGCCCTTGCCGATGCTGCGGTCAAAGGTGTGATCATCACCAGCGGCAAAAAGGATTTTGCCGGCGGGATGGATCTGAACGTGATCGCCAAAATGCGCGATGAGGGCGGAGCCGAGGGCATTTTCAACGGTGTGATGGAGATGCATGCTATCCTGCGCAAGATTGAACGCGCCGGGATGGACCCAAAAACGCTTAAGGGTGGCAAGCCGATTGTGGCCGCCCTGCCCGGCACAGCGCTTGGCATCGGGCTTGAAGTGCCACTGTCGTGCCACCGCATCATCGCCGCCGACAACCCGAAGGCCAAGATTGGCCTGCCGGAAATAATGGTTGGCATTTTCCCCGGCGCGGGCGGCACCACACGGCTGGTGCGCAAGATGGGCGCGATGATGGCCGCACCCTATCTGCTGGAGGGTAAATTGTCGGATCCCAAAGGTGCCAAGGCGGGCGGGCTGATTGACGAAGTGGTCGCCCCCGAAGACCTGCTGACACGCGCCAAAGAATGGGTGCTTTCGGCGAAAGAGGCCGATCTCGTCAAGCCATGGGATGCCAAGGGCTACAAGATGCCTGGCGGCACCCCCTATCACCCCGCCGGGTTCATGACTTTTGTGGGTGCCTCTGCGATGGTGCATGGCAAGACCATGGGCGTGTACCCCGCCGCCAAAGCCCTGCTGAGCGCGGTTTATGAGGGGTCGATGGTGCCCTTTGATACCGCGCTGAAGATCGAGGCCAGGAACTTTACCACAGTGCTGATGAACCCGTCCTCGTCAGCAATGATCCGCAGCCTGTTCATCAACAAAGAGGCACTGGAAAAAGGCGCAAACCGGCCAGAGGCCCCGGATCAGACCGTGAAAAAGGTCGGCATCATCGGCGCGGGCATGATGGGCGCGGGCATCGCCTATGTCAGCGCCAATGCTGGAATAGATGTGGTGCTGATCGACGCGGCACAAGATGCGGCAGACCGGGGCAAAGCCTATTCCGAGGGCATCCTCGACAAGGGCATTGCCCGCCGCAAAGTGACGGCTGAGAAAAAGGCCGAAGTGCTGGCCCGCATCACCGCCACCACCGATTACGCCGCGCTTGCGGGGTGTGATCTGATCGTGGAAGCGGTGTTTGAGGATATGAAGGTCAAGGCCGACGTGACGGCCAAGGTCGAGGCGGTTGTGGGCGCTGACTGCATCTTTGCCACCAACACCTCGACCCTGCCGATTTCTGAACTGGCCCGCGCCAGCCAGCGGCCCATGCAGTTCATCGGCATCCATTTCTTTTCCCCGGTCGACAAAATGCTGCTGGTAGAGATTATCCGTGGCAAGCAAACCGGCGATGTGGCGGTAGCACGCGCGCTGGACTATGTGCGCCAGATCCGCAAAACGCCCATCGTGGTCAATGATGCGCGGTTCTTCTACGCCAACCGCTGCATCATTCCCTATATCAACGAAGGCATCCGCATGGTTGCCGAAGGTGTGGAACCTGCACTGGTGGAAAACGCAGCCAAACTGGTTGGCATGCCGCTTGGGCCGCTGCAACTGGTGGATGAAACCTCGATTGATCTGGGGGTGAAGATCGCCAAGGCGACCAAGCTGGCCATGGGCGACGCCTATCCCGACGGGGCAGTCGATGATGTGCTGTTCTGGATGGCCGATCAGGGACGCATGGGCAAAAAGGCCAATGCAGGCTTTTACATCTATGACGAGGCGGGCAAGCGTGGCGGGCTGTGGGATGGGCTGGCCAACCAATATCCGGTTGCCGACGATCAGCCTGACCTGTCCCATGTGCAGCACCGACTGCTGATGG
Organism: Pseudotabrizicola sp.; assembly: GCF_030684215.1. GTDB lineage: Bacteria > Pseudomonadota > Alphaproteobacteria > Rhodobacterales > Rhodobacteraceae > Pseudotabrizicola. The sequence continues at coordinate 28,343 of NZ_JAUXOV010000013.1, read as the reverse complement.
CACAGGTGCTGGAGGCGGTGCGCGCATTGGAAGATGGCGTGCTGACCGACATCCGCGAAGGCGACGTCGGCGCAATCCTCGGCTGGGGTTTTGCGCCATGGTCGGGCGGCCCATTTGGCTGGCTGGATATCATTGGTGCGGCCCGCGCGATCGAAATCTGCGAAGCACTGACCGCCAGCGAAGGCGCACGCTTTGCAGTGCCGTCCCTGCTGCGCGAGATGGCCGCCTCGGCGACCACGTTCTATGGCAAGGCGGCCCGCAAAGCAGCCTAAGTTGCGCTTCGGAACCGGCGCTGCTCCGCAGATCGCAGGGCGGCGCCGGTTTCTTCCGCCATCAGACAAGCAATCAAATGCTGTGCCTGTGCCAGCGAATAGCTGCTGTAGGGCACCGCCCGCCAGTCACTGTCGGCAAAGGGATCTGCCCCACAGGACAGCAAGACCCCGCGACTTGCATAAATGACCTGATGCCGCGCAAAGCTGAGCTGCACGGCGATCGCCACTTCAAGCGGCCTGCACCGTTCAATGCCGCGCCAGCCTTCCAGCGCCCGTGCCGGTATTAGAGCGAACGGATCGCCATACAGGTCCTCTGCCACATCCGCTTCGATCAGAACCTTCTGCTCGGGCAGCAGGATCACTTCATCTCGGTTGTCCATTGCCCAGCACGGCACCCTCAGCGGCCAAAAGTCAGCCGGAGCCTCGTCACACGGCAGAGAATGCACCTGTGTCACGCATTGTGTGCCGGCATCAAAGGTCAGAACCTGGGTGCCGGGCCGCAAATCCCCGGCAAGCCGCCATCCGCCGGGCGTGGCAATCAAGGTCGTGGCGAAAACCCCTTCGGCAACAACCAAAGGTCCACCCTGCTGCTCTTGTTCCGGCTCTTGCCAGACCATAGCCGGCTCCTCATCTGTGCCCAAAATTGTCACAGGGCAAATCACATTCTCAAGCCCTGTCGATACGGCACGGCCAGCCCAAGGCAAGCCATGGGCGAAACCAAGGCAAATCATATCAATCGCAGCAAAAATGGTGCCGGGCGAGGTCAGACTGGCGCCGTTTATCAGGACGGAGAGTCGCTTGATCTTCTCGGCCCAAGATGGGAGAGGCCGGACATCTGGATGCATCCGATTTTTGCAGACGGCAAGCGGGGGAAAATGGGCGTTTGCGGCACCGCTCAGGCCAACCTCGCTTTCGGAGGATTTTCGTGGCCATCGGCCCGGTTAGAGGCCGATGGACAAACTATACAGGTCACGATGGACAAAAAACGCACTAAAATGGACAAACTTTCCGGTGCATTTCACCACCGGCCCGTTTAGGGGCCGATGGACAAATTATGCCGAGCACGATGGACAAAAAACGGGCCAGAATGGACAAACTTTGCCGGGCATTTCACTGGGTTGTAGAAACATATCATAAGAGCGCCACTCAAGAATCTAAGTCATTGATTTTATTGTATACCCTTGTCAACCAACGCGGTTTACATTGCCATTATGCCAAGCATAACTTTGCCAGCGAAAAACTTGCGCCGCGGTCCAAGATGGCCGTTTTCCAACGAAAAAGCCGCCCCTAAGGGCGGCTTTCATGTGGATTGGCGGATGTCGTTGACGATGTGCCGGTCCGTCTTGGGTAGCAGGTCTCTCAGGCGGCCAAGTCTGCCTTGCGGTAGTAAAGGCGGCCAAGGCTGTAGCTTTCGGTGATCGGTTTGATGCCCCGGCAGTCCAGCTTCTTGCGCATTACCTTTGAAGAGAACATCAGGGACTCTGCGTATTCTTTCAACGAGATGTGGTTTCGAAGAAACGTGGCGATGTCTTCGGTCGAGTAGATCCGAATTTTGGCGCCTTTGCTGTTTTCTACGAAGTGTTTTTGCAAGTAGGGCTTGCCGTCTGTGTCCGTAAGTTGGCCCAAAAAGCTCAGGTTACTGACTGACAGGTTCAGAAGGCGTGCAGCTTCAACGGTGCTGACATGGCCACAGGACTTTTCTCGTGCCAGCACTTCCTTTACTTCCACAGGGTCAACAACAATGCCTTTGAACTTCAGGCTCTGATCGACCACCTGAACATTTGAGATGAGACCGGCGAGGATCCCGTTGACGATATCCAAGACTGGCCACCGAGCGGCTTCGGCGGCAGCGACGATTTCCATCATGCCCTGGCTGGGGCTGGTGACAACTTGTGCCCGCTCCACCAAACGAGACAAGAATGCGTCCGCATCCTCGATTGCAACATTCTTCAAGAAGCCGACCGCGGTGTCTTTGTCGCGCGCCAAGATTGGAATGAGGCCTGTTCTGACGAACTGTTCCGCTTGGACGCGATTGCAGTTCAAATGCTCGCGCAGTTTGGTGACGGAAATTGAGTTCTGAATGCGGCGGATAAGGTCTTCACCTGCCTGCAGATCGAACGTCGCAAAGGCATTCGGTTTTTCAGGATCTCCTTCAATCAGGCCCGACAGCACGACTGCGCGGTGGACGGTGCGGCTGAGTTCGCCAGTCTTCTCAGCCAGGGTATGAACGGAATGGACCCGCTGCCGATCCACGACTTTACCAAACAGGTCCGTTCCGACCGCGACTGGAAAATGATCGAGGATGAAATCACGAACGACTTCGCTGATAGGTCCGGGTTCCTTGCCGTTCTTGTCGAACTGCAACCACTGATAAAGGCGTCCGAATGCCTTCTGGGGTCCCCCTTTGTCACCAGTTTTTGCAAATCGATCCAAGGCCTCGCGTAGGGCGGCTTGAACTCCCGCTTCCCCGCGAGAAGCATACCGGAAACCCACATGCCCGGCCAAATTCAAGTCTTGCTGGGTCGTTTGATTCAGGTTTACGTGCGTTCCCGCCGTCAAGATAACCCCAAGCTTTTCGCAGGCCCGTGCTGCCGTGTCGATGGGCTGGGTGTCAAGCCAAGCAGGCCCAACTTTCCTGCCCAGTCGATCCTGAATGTAGGCCTGCAGATCTGATACAAGCTGCGGCGACGCAGTTGACACCAAGGCGCGCAAAGCCTCGTTGTCGGGGGCCACTTCTGACATCAACTGCAGCCTGTCTGAGAGCTTCTTGTTCTTGTGACGCACAAGCGCGATCCCATGCGTTGGGCACGTCCGCACATAATCAATGTTCCAAGAAATGCGCCCAACACGCATGCCAGCAGAAGCGCTGTCAGGCTTAGCGTCGTCCAGCAAGCAAGCCGGACAATAGGTCGTTTTGTCGAGGTTCGCGAATTCAGCGTGGACGTCTTCACCAGCGATCCGCCGCTTTCGACCACCAAAAGACTCAAATGTCATGGCGGCAAGTTCGTCGACCTCAAGTGCAAAGATAGTCCCAATCCGTGCGAGGTCGCCGGCGCGGGGGGACATTACTGCCCCCCGCGGGATCTCAAGCGTCTCGAGAAAGGTGTAGAGATGCTGGCGCGCATGAAACTTGGAAGCGCGCTGCATGTAGGACGACAGGCTTTCTCCTGCGAGAACGGGAAGTTTTGGAAGCAAAGGCATGATTAAGCCGCCTTCTTGCGCTTGCGCGTTTTCGACGCCTGCTGCGCCGCAACACGCTCTGCCTCGTAGACTTCGTCGTCTTCGTCCGGCAACGAAATCTGTTCCCACGCAAAATCCGTGAAGATGTTCTTGTCGTCGAGCAAGGACTCCTTGTGAGAGAAGGCCATCGCAAAGTGGTCAAGCGTCAGGGTCTTCACTCGATCTTGCAGCGCAATCTCGATGCTCTGCAGAATGAGCTCAATGCAGCGGCCAAAGCGGTGGCGACCTGCGCGCATCAGCCGATCGTAATGGTCTCGCGGCACATCAACATCGAGGCCAGCTTTGCGTGCAAAGCCGCGGACAAGTTTTGCCAGCCGATCGGTGTCCTCGCCAAACTTCAAAGGACGCGGGCGGATCTTCGCAAAGCGCCGATTGATCTGAGGGTCAAGGCCCGTCATCGCAGACAGACGTTCGGTTCCTGAGAGCAGCAAAACAACCGGGTGATCGCCCTGCATCAACGATTTGAGGGTCTTAAACATGCTGTCGAGCTCAGTGGCCGATGCGGACCGGAACATGTCTTGCGCCTCATCGAGCCACAGCAAACGAATGCCCGCGAGCCAGAGGCGATGCCGCACCAGAGCCCAAATATCATAGGTTTTTGAGCGGTCAGACACTTTATCAACGCCCAACTTCTCGAGGATCGAACAGCCGAGGCTGCGGAGGGACGCAGGGCTTTCGACTTTGACGTGCAGATACCGGGGCAGTCCGGTCTCCTCGTTCAAAACCAGTGGCTCAAAAGCTTTAAGCGTCTTGATGATGGCCGTCGTTTTCCCGCCACCCGACCCTTCGATCAATGTGATCCCTTGGGTTTCCGTTTCCCCTGTGAAAAGGACCGGCTGGTAGCTCGGCTTACCATCCTCGCCGATTTTGAACAGGCGGTTCAGCGCTGTCGTGATGGCAATATCGCGATCAGTGACGATGTGCAGGGAGCGAAGAGTCTCCATTTTTCCTGCAACTTCAAGAGCATGCTTCTGCTCTTCTGTCAGGCCAAGCTCTGGCTCAAAAGCCGCCAGATCATCAGAAGGGGTCGTGTCAGCATTCATGCGATCAAGCATGTCATTCTCCATATAAAACAGTGATTTGTGAGGGTTTGGGGGGTAGTCTTATTCAGGGAAGAGCCATTCGCTTTCGTCTGACGAATTGGCGGTGTTCTTCGGTGAATTCTCGAGTGCGTCTTTCACAAGCGACGGCTGAACCTGAGGCACCGGTGCAATCGTCTGGCCGTAGCCATCAGGTGCCGCGGCCGTTTTGGGGCGCGGCTGTACGATTGAAAATGCTTGCCCGGCTTCAGCTTCTACAGCTTCGAAGCGCTTTTTCGACCATCCATGATCATACACATGATAGAAGGCTTGGGCGTCCGCATTGATTTTCTTGACGGATTCGATTGCATCGGCAACGACCGCCTCGTCCCAAGCCTTTCGTTTTGGGTCTTGAATGCGCAGTTTCTTGCGCGTGGCATACCAAGTCGTCGCATCGATGCCGGCGAAGGTGTCATCTACGCAGGGAATGGTGTGCCATGCTTCTTTGAGCTTCACCTCGATCTGGCCAAGGTCTTTTTCAAACCAGATCACTTCAGCCGTCTCAGTCCCATTCGCTCTGTAATGAGCGTAGAGTTGCTCGGAATTGTAGCGAAGGCCCATCGCATGGATCCCGTCTTTTTCGACGGTGCGTGAGATCTTCAAGCCGAAGGCAAGATGCTTCTTCCGCAGCGTGGGCGCAGGCTTCAACGGATAGTTGCCGTCCGCGATGTCAGCTTCCCATTGTTGCAGTGGCGTGCGGCCGTTCAGTCCTGAGTGCGGCTCATTGTGATACACGTCCACAATCAGGCGAACAAGGACAGCGGCCAGCTGCTCTTCATTCAAGCAGGCGCGCTTCTCAGCCTCGTGGTCACCGCGTTCCTCAATGCTGCCAAACGTGCGCCCCGAGAGATACTGCAGGAATCTCTGATTGACGGTGCGGAAGAAGCGCTCGATGAAACCACGCATCGACGGCGCCCCGGCGATGGTTTGGATTTTGTTGATGCCAGCGTCAGCACATGCTGATGTAAAGGCACCCGATTTGAAGGCTGGACCGTTGTCGACGTAGAGCGCCTCCGGTGTGCCGAACATTGTCCACTGGGTTTTGGCACCGACAATCTTTGCCAGGTTTGACTTCTCAGTCGTGATCTCGTGCAAGCACTTGATTGAGCTGCTTGTTTTTGGGTTCGGCGTAAGGACAAGTCCCAGAATGCAGCGGGTCCGCACGTCAATGGCAACGGTGAGCCACCAGCGCATCATAGTCTTGGAGAGACCAAAACGTTCGAGCTCCTCTTCGGTGTAGTGCGAAAAAAGTCCGTGGCGCTTGAACAGGGTGAGCAAGTCAATCTTATACTCGTCCATCTCAACCCGCTCGAGAGGCCGCAGGGTTTCCAAGCCCTTGAAGGTCGCCCGCATTTTGTTCATCGCAGCGGCAGGGCCGAAACGGGCAACCAAGAGGCGGAACTTATCGATTTTCTTGATGTGAAGGCGAACCGTCTCGCGGCTGGGCGGTTGCCAACCCTCATCCTTAAAGGCTTTGCAGGCCTCTTCGTAAGTATGGGTGATGCTCTTGCGCTGAAGTGTCAGGTATTCCCGTTCGATAACCGCATCGAGCAAAATTGTCTCCTCAACGGTCAACTTGCTGTTGCGATTTCCTTTTTTCGAGAAGTTGTCGATCAGACCCTTTTTGCCGTAAAGCTGGTATGCCTTCGCCCATGCACGCAGGGTCCGCGAGGAGACCGCGTCAGGAAACGGGGTCGGCATGACGTGCTTGGGTTTCGGTCCCGTTCCGTTTTTCCACGCCGCGATAGCAAGAGCTTTTTCGGGATCGGGCAGATCTTCAATCAGATAGTCCGCCGCTGCCTGTCTGATGCTGAGCATCTCAGCTTTGATCGACTCGTCAGTGATCTTAACCTTGCCGGCATCCTTCAGAACCATCAAGCCACAGACCATTGCGTGACGGGTTGCCACCCGCTGAAGATGATCTTGCGTCAATGTCGAAAGGCTGACGTCTTCGTCGCCATTTTCATCGATGCGAGATGCAAAATCAGGCGCGAGCCCCCAAGGGATCATTTTCAGCAAGCCGGCCGAATTCATGCGGTTGAGGGTTGTGATGTCATGGGTAACTTGATTGTGCGGATCATCGACAGCACAGAAAACCACGTGCTCGTCGTCTCGTCTCAAGACGCGCCGCCGTGAGCCCCCAATTTCGAAGATGTGCAGGTTGTTGAGGTCGAAAGTGGGCTGCGCCTTACGAGCATTTGCAGGGCGTGTGTGGGGAAAGTCTTTAGCCATGGTGTTCTCCTGTCTGGCTGTTGGGAAGGTGAAAGCGGGCAAAGGAAGGCCGGTCCCAGACGAGGGCGTCTGGGTCGGGCCGTGTGAGATGGGGGGCGTTGTTAGATTTCTGTCTGCTGTCGGCGCAGCAGTAGGGTCAGTTCGTCAATTTCTGTCTTGAAAAGAAGTGCGGAGAGTAGGTCCGAGACGTCCCACTCCGATTGTGTGTCGACGCACGTTGATTGCTTGTCGGACTCGGTGTAAGTCATTGAATCAGCGCCTTCTTTCATCGCATTATCATGATTTTCCGTTTGGGTTAGTGGACGAACAACGGCGTTGAGGCGCTCCTCATCAAAATCGACCATAACTTTGGTGATGGTGCGTGTCCGAGGGTCAGTCTGGGCAGCGACGTAGAGATGCAAGGTCGTTTTCCTTATGAAAAATGGAAGTCTGGGGAGATCTGATAGGCGCCGGAAGAGTCAGTCTGCAGTCACCGCCCTGCTTGCCGTGAAAGGCCATTTTCCCGTAAAATCTGGTCCAGAAGTGCGGCGCTGACACTGCGAAATCCGCGTTCAATGCGGCCGCGATCTGAGGGCAAGCCGATGGCTGGCTTAGAGACATCCTGCCCTTTCCCGAGCACTGGGTCTTCCGCCCCGCACTGGGCTGCGAGAGCTTCTTGATGGCTATGGATCGTCATTTTTTCTTCCTTCGAATTTCGGTTTTTCGGGCACGCGAAGACCGGTCACGCCCAAAGCTGAGCGATCTGCGCAGGTTTTGCTGTCAGTGTTTTGTTATGCCGCCGCGGACAAAATCATCCGCCTCGGCGAGAGGTGATCCGGCAAGAGGGCCGGGTTGGTTGCGTTCATCACAACCGACTTGGGCTTGATGACCTCGTGCTTCGCCAGCCGCAGGACGTCCCGACGGACGAGACGGACAAGTGCCCGATACCCCCGTCCAGCCAAGCTGGTCTGATCGACAAGTTCCCGCAGAGAGCGCCCGCCCCCATGAGGCAAGGACATCGCAACATCCATAGCGACAGCATCGGCCTCGGCATCGATCTCACGAACGGCAGCGAAGATCTTGGCATTTTCCAAGCTTACCGGGTCGAGGTCCGCGTCTGTGAGAAGGCGCAGCTCATCGGCAAAGCCAAGCTTTTTCACCCACCAGGCCACCTCTCCCATATCTTTGAGGAATTCGCCTGACACCAACCGAACTTCTGGTTTGACCGTCACAGCCACACGTGAGCCGCAGTTCAGCGTCACCACCATGTCGAAGATGCGCTCGATCGGGAATTTGGGGTTCCAACCAAAGAAGAAGAAGACTTGCTCTTGAATGGAGATGACGTTCGGAAAGCAGTTCAAGATCATCTGATGCGAAAACTCGAGATGGCTTTCTGACTGGATGCGATAACCATCGTCACCTCCGAGAACGGCGTGGGTCGTGCAATGTGCAAGCGATGCCGCAGGCACGGGCCGTTCTGCCCGTGATGGCTTTGGAAGTGCCATTGGGGCTGTGGGTTGGTGGCGGCGTGGCGGAGGAATATCCGTCACGACATCAACCGGATGATCCAACGCTGGCGTGCTTGGCAGCTCCGTCGAGCGCTTGGAGAAATCCAGAAACAAGAAGTCGTCGTGATCAAGGTTCGACATAGCAGGGTCCATTCAAGCGGTCTGTGCTGAAGACATACCTGTCCTGTTGACGCCAAATGATGGGCGCCGCGGGGCAGATCGTTGGGGAGGTTGGGGTGGCAGTCAGCGGTGATAACGGCGCTGAATGCCCAAGTTCAGGGGCGCACCGTCAGGTGTGTATGTCTCTCATGTTCGGCGCGCTTCCTTTCGTTTTCCTCGTCACCACTTTCGAGAACCCTTCGCATCTTGTCGGTGCGCTGCGTCGTTGAAGCTGTGTCAAGTCTTGTCGTTTCGTTGAGATGAATTTGGCGAATTCGGGCCGGATTCTCAAGCCAAGTGAGCGGAATCTTCGTTTTTTGTCCGAAACGGCTGGGGATCGATAGGTGGCAGGAACATATTTTATTTCCTAAAAACAGAGGGTTGTTTTGCTAAGTCAAGGTCTGTCTTGGAAAAAACGCGCGGAACAAGTCTACAGAACTACCTGCACTTGATATTCTAATGAATTCTAGTAAGCAGCTTACTAGAGATACTTCGCACGCTCTGCGATCGGATTGCGGGAAAAGGTCATGACGGCAAACACGGAAAATGAAGCCGCAAAGCAGAAAGCGGAGCGGATCGCACGAATCATTTTAGTGACGTTTGAAGATCTGGGCGGTCAATACCCGCGCGCCGAACTGGTCTATGCCCTATTCCGGCTCACAGCGGATCTTCTGCGGAACGGTCAGAAGGAAAGCCCTCCGCTGCCGAACATTCGGGATGAGCTAAAATCTCTGGTGCGTCCGGGCGTTCTTCATCTCAAGAGCGAAGACAGTCTGACACGACTTTATGTTCTGATGTATCTGATTGATGCCGCAAGTCGGGACAGTGCTGATCCTTTTTGGCTCAATGAGGATGCCGCGGGCCAAATTCTGGGTTTCGTTGGTGAAGCGAAGCGTGTCCTGTTCGCGTTCCCGCTCTCACTCCGACCGTGGCTGGAATTTCTTTCTCGAAATCGTGCGAGGCTCGCATCATCGGAGGGCTGCAATGTTCGGCTGCATGTGGAGGGCCCTCTCGTCTCTGTTGCAAAGGATCTGCTCTGGATCATCGGGCTGGCAGGCAAAGACATCGCACAAGTCAGCGATAAACCCTATGTGCGTCACGAAAGACTGCGCTTCGACATAGAGGTGATCTGCCCCCCTCAGAAGATCAGCGTCATCGATCCAATGCGTATCAGTTCGAAAGGGAAAACAGGACGCAGGAAGGGAAGAGTTGAGCTAACCGTCGATGGCAAGCTGGTCAGCGAAAGCGTTAAGCCGCACTATCAGCAAATTGAAGCGCTGGCCGACACGGTCCGGAATGCCGACGGCCAGGCTCTCCTGCTTGTGAATTCATCCATTTTGACAAATCGCGTTGGGATGGAGGCATCTGTCGCGCGTGAGCTTCTCAACAGCTGGCGCCTGCGCAGCGTCGTGGCTGCTCCAAAAGGGATGCTTGGAGATCAGTTCTCTGGCGAGGCGCATTTCATCTTCGTAGGCCCGCGCGATTGGGGTCGCAGCGAAGCCTGCCTTGTCAACGCAGGCCACGAAGCCTTGGCCCTCTCCGTCGGGCGCGGCGGCAAAAGGATTGCAAGGGGAGTCAGCTGGGCAGAGGTCGTCAAAGACTCTGCGAAACTGCCACAAACGAACGACGGCCCATGGGCGATCGTCCAAACATCTGACTTGCTAAAGCATTCTTTGCCGGTTCGTCCGTCTCGATACACGACAGTCTCCGCGTATGACAAACTGACAAAATTCAACAAACGGCACGCGTGCTCGTCTTTGCGGAGTTTGGTCAGTTTCATCCGACCGCGCAGCTTGACCGCATCCACGGCTGGCGATGTCCAGGTCTTCGAAGCTGGCATTGCCGACATCCAAGAGAGCGGCTTGGTCGGCGTTCCCGCAAAGATGGTAGCGATCTTTCCGGAGGAGTATCACATCGCGGAAAAGCAAACTTTGCAACGAGAAGACCTCGTCTTTTCGATCAAGGGTCGGGTCGGCGCCGTTGGGATTTATATGAAAAACAAAGGCGATGTTGAAGCCATCGTTACGGCAGGACAATCCCTGATGATATTGCGCCCAGACCCGAGCATTCCCGGTCTGCCGGCGGTGCTCTACAGCTACCTCACCCATCCGGACGTCCAAGATTACATTAAGACCCTCGTAATCGGCACAACGGCAGCGACCATTCGTCAGCGTGACCTCGACGATCTCCAGATCCCACTCCCCCTCATTGAAGAGAGGCGCGCGTTGCAGGAGCGGCTGCAGGAACGACTAAAAAAACATGTCGAACTAGACCGCATGAGGCAGACTCTGGAAGAAGAGAAACTGGACGACTGGCCCTACATAGGAAGACCGTTGCCCGAAAAGGATATCGATCCCGAGGATGAGATGTTCATGCTTTGAGCTGAAAGGCTGTCCTATTGCGTTGTGACATCCAAGCCCAAGGGTTGAGGCGACCTTGCGTCAACCTTTTGCCAAACTTGCAGAGTAACGACGTTCAAAATCTCTGGATGGGGCTTATGAACGAAGTATCTGACATCTTTGTCTTCGAGGGCTTGCGGGATGAGGCCACGCAATTCTTGGGTCGTTCATTCTCGGCCCGGTGGTATACCTACATGCTCTGTCGCCCAAACGGGACGCCCTTCTATGTTGGCAAGGGGTCCGGGCGCAGGATATTGGATCACGAGCTTGAAGCGCTGCGCCAGAACTTGGCCCCAAGATCCAACCCGCTCAAGTGCAACGTCATCAAGAAAATCCACCGCCAAGGTGATCAGGTCGTCTATCGGATTGACCGTGCCTACACAGAAGATCAGCAGCGCGAATGCTTGATGCGGGAAGCCGCGTTGATCGCGAAGTATAAACGCATCCCTGATGGCGGCATATTGACGAACCTCGCGTCTGGACTGGGGGCAGAAGCCGGCCTGCATCCGATCTCAAAGAAGCGGCACGCTGACACTCTCTCCGGCATCCCCACCGGAAACCCCCAGCGTGCAGCCCTCAATCTTTACTTGCGAAGCTTTGGCATGGTGGAAAGCACATGCATAAAGCCCTTGGGGCAGTATCGGCCATACCTGTCATCAGTCAGTCCGAAACCCACGACGAAGGTCTCCCCGCGGATGTGTTTTGCCTTGATGGCAAGTGCGGTCGCGCACGGCTTGATGCTGGATGATGGAGTGACAATCCCGCGAAGCTTTACCCATATCCCCGACCCAGACGACTGGCCGGAAGGCCTAGAGCGGCCTGACATGGTCGAAGCGATTATCGAAAACGGGGTTTCAAGCGACATCCTGAAGGTAGGTCTGGCAAATCTGGTGCCGGCGAACCGTCCTGAAGACGAAGCATACCGGATGGACAAGCGGCAGATCTCGATCTTGGAGACGGTCGTGGGGCGGGAAAATTTGGTGCTGCGAGGGTTGGCTTGATGTGAGCCTCGGGGGGCGAGCCTAAGGTCGCCTCACATCGCCACGCGTTCTGCCCCCAAGCCTCGTCCGCACGAGCCTAAGATGTGACCATAAGGCAAGAGTTATCCACAGTTATGTCTATCGATTGATTTCCTTTGAACCGAACAACCACCTATAGTTAGAGTGTTGCAGGCAACCACCGTCGCGCATCCCAGCACGTGAGAAGGTTCACTTCTTCCGGGTGAGAAAATCCGGTTCGGACTTTCGCAAGGGCGCGGCATGATAGACATCAGGGCTGAGTGACGCGACACGGTTGGGAAAGAAAAGAAATGCCTCAAGAATTTGATTTTATTGATTTATTTGCCGGCATTGGCGGCCTCAGGATTGGTTTCGAGCAGGCCGGAGGCCGCTGCGTCTTTACGAGCGAATGGAATAAGTTTTCGCAGCAAACCTATAGGGCCAACTTTGGTGAAGATCATCCGATTGAGGGTGACATCACAAAAATTGATGAGCGTGACATCCCTCGACATGACGTCCTGTTGGCTGGCTTTCCCTGCCAGCCGTTTTCGATCGCCGGCGTTAGCAAGAAGAACTCCCTTGGCCGAGCGCATGGATTTGCCGACGAAACCCAAGGCACCCTCTTTTTCGATGTCGTCCGGATTCTTCGCTACCGCAAACCGAAAGCATTCCTCCTCGAGAATGTCAAAAACCTCCTGTCGCATGACAAGGGGCATACCTTCAGGGTCATAAGGCACGCTCTTGATGAACTTGGCTACACCGTTGACTATCGTGTGATTGACGCTCGGCACTGGCTTCCGCAGCATCGTGAGAGGATCTTCATCGCAGGCTTCCGTAAGGATGTTCGGATGAACTTCACCCTTGATGACGTCATTCAACCTGAGGGCCGAAAACCAATATTGGGAGACATCCTTCATCCCCAAGACGGGACGGAAACAGTGGAGCCGGCCTACACCTTCGGTCCGCAGGCTACAGTTCTTCCCAAATACACACTGACGCCGAACTTGTGGGCCTACCTGCAGCGCTATGCACAAAAGCACAAAGCTGCTGGAAATGGATTTGGTTTTGGCATGTGCACGCCGGAAAGCGTTACGCGCACACTGAGCGCACGTTATTACAAGGATGGATCTGAGATCCTCCTCGCACAAGACGGGGGTATTCCAAGAAGGCTGACCCCGCGCGAATGCGCCCGCCTAATGGGGTTCGATCGTCCAGGATCAAACAAGCCATGGATCATTCCAGTTTCTGATACGCAGGCCTACAGACAGTTCGGCAATGCGGTCGCAGCCCCGGTGGCAATAGCCATTGCAGACGCTATGGCGCCATGGATTGCCAATACAGTCGCTCTGCGCCCGCGACATGAGCTGAGCGCTTGAGGCCGACAGGCTGTTCGATGATCCACATCAAATACATGTGGATCATCACGTCAAATTAATTGCCGCCCAGCTAAGCCCGCGCAATTATAATGAAAAATCGAAGTGTGGGGCCTAGCTTGGCAGAACTGAGCAGACGCACGCCAACGTGGATAACGAGGAAAGCAGAATGAGCGACCTGATCAATGATCCAAATGCCGGGCGGCTGATCTATGGCCTCCGTGACACCGGCTACAACGTCAAAACTGCTGCCGCGGACATCATTGATAACTCGATCGCTGCCGGTGCTGAGACAATAAACATCGCGATTGATGTCCTCCACGACGGAAGAAAGATCGTCCACTTCGGCGACGATGGCCATGGAATGGATCGACTGGGTGTATGGAATGCTATGCGTTACGGGGCTGATCGACGTCCTGATGCCAAAAGTTTGGGAAAATTCGGGCTCGGCCTCAAGACAGCGTCAAGTTCAGTTTGCAAGCGCTACAGCGTGATTTCTCGCAAGTCTGAAGATCAAGCACTGGCTAAGCTGACCTGGGACCTCGATCACGTCGAAAAGGAAAATGTTTGGGAAATGCTGTCGGAAGATGTGACTTCTGACCAACTTGAAATGTTTGAAGAGCTTTGCGGCCCAACTGGCACGCTTGTCGTTTGGGAGAATTGCGATCGCCTTTTGTCCAAGGAATATACCCCCGGAACAAGGGAGAAGCAGGCCGTGAAGCTAATGGCAAATGCGCTTAGCAAGCACATTGCATTAGTGTTCCACCGCTTTCTTGACCCAACGGACGAACGTGAGCGGAATGTCGTCATCCGTATTAACGGGGAAAGTGTCAAGGCATGGAATCCTTTCTATCCTCAAAAATCTGAGCAAGTCCTTGCACCAAACAAACAAAAGATTGAGGTAGAACTATTCGATGGCGGGGTAGAAGTTGCTGGCATGAAGGCTTGGATAATTCCCCATCGTCGCGATATGACGAAGGAGGAAGAATCCGAGTTTGCGAGAATATCGAATAGAGCTCAGGGCTTTTATGTATACCGAGAAGGTAGATTGATCCAAGACGGTGGCTGGATGGACGTGTTTGGCTCACCAGAGCCGCACACCTCACTCCTTCGTATTGAGTTCGATTTTGGCCACGAGCTTGATGAGGCGTTTCGTATCGACGTAAAGAAATCGCGAATTTTGTTTCATCCTGACCTTGAAGATGGCCTGCGAGCAATTTTGCAGCCTATCTATCGGGAAGCAAAGTTAAGATATAAACGTGAGAGCCGGGATGATGCGAACGACCATGAGACGGTCAATCATACGAGTTCAAACAAGAATATTGCTGGGACATCAAATACAGCCAAGCCTCAAGTTACCGCCACAGACGTCAAGACACAGACGGTGGAGCTTACGAACAATCGTGGTGCAAGAATAAGGATCAGAGCACCGATTCAGAACGACGTTAATCCAGATACGATCTATGTTGAGGCCGTAACGGATATCACATCAGGTCACCTCTGGGAGCCTGCCTACCGGAGCCCGAACAGTTCAGACCACGTGCCGGGCGTCCTTCTAAACAAGCATCACGACTTTTATCAAAAGATCTACCAACGCGCGGCAGCTAATGGCTACGCCGTAGAGGGCATGGATCTGCTTCTTTATGCTTTTGCCATGGCAGAACAGAACAACACCGACAAGGAGCTAGAGCCAGTCTTTGAAGACATCCGTGCGGAAATCTCTGCGAACCTTAGGAAGCTTCTGAGAAACGTCCCAGACCCTGAGCCGTCTGAGCTGACAGAAGACAGCGAGTAGTAAATTGATCGCGTCGCGGCAGGACATAATCCGAGAGGAGCTCGAACTTGGCACCGGTGCTACGATTGGCATTTCGGTTGACCAAAGTGGAACGCGCACTGCTCTCCGGATTTGGTTTTCTGATCTCGACGTTCGGAATGGACCAGTTGCCGAACTCCGCCCGTTTGGATTGAAAGGATATCAGGTAACGCTATCATTTGGGACATTTTCTGGAGAGATTGTTCGGCAGATCCAGCGCGCAAGCGATGAGGATGTGGGTCTCGCACGGGCTTTGTTGTCATCCATTGACCCTTCGTTTGGCTTATCAATTCCTGGCCAATCTCCCTTCGACTGGCGGGTTGCCAGTGGTGACTTTAAGATTATCGCGACTGCGCGCGGAGTGAATTTTGAAAAAGACGACGCGCTCATCAAGGTCTGCCGCGATGCCATTGTTCCCATTATGGCAGCGATGGCAGAACTGATCGGTTACGATGTGATTGACGCAGACGATGACGCGCACATCCTTGAGGGTGCCATTCTGTTTTCAACAGTCCGACGCAGGGAACGAAATCCAAGGAATCGGCTTCTTTGCATTCGGCTGCATGGAGAAAAATGTGCATGCTGCGGTCTCCATCCCGAGACTATGTATGGAACGGCTGGCAGCATCATCGAGGTGCACCACCTTCATCCGCTTTCATTGCTTACCAAGCCTCGCGAGTATGATCCGGCCGTTGATCTGGTGCCGCTTTGCCCGAACTGTCATCGTGCCGCTCACACTAGGAAGCCATTTCCTTGGTCGCTGGAAGAACTCCGTGAATTGATGGCACTTTCAGTCCATCGGGAGGCTCGGGGATGACGGACCTTCACCTTTTACCCGAAAGCTTCACCGAACTTGCCGCCGTGCAGCCAGTTGGATATGAAATTTCATCGAGGGTTGTCGATCCAGTTGCCGTTATTTCGCGTCACTCAGATCGCTTGTCCATCACTCTTGCTGGCGTGCGGATAACGCGCGGCGATCGGAAAATCTTCGAAGCGCCAACTGTTGGTCATGCTTGGGTTGTCGACGGACAAACGCTGCGCCCCTTACCTGCTGATGCCCCCCAAGTCATCCTAAGGGCGATCGGTGATGAAGACCCAAGTGACATTTCTTACGCAACTGCCATCAAGTTAATCAGAACCCCTCCTGATGGCATCCTCGTTGAAGCAGCTCAAGATGTTCTTCATTCTGGCAAGTTTGCAGCGGAGCAACTTCCGTCAGAGGTGACGATTGCGGGCCTAAATGCGGACTTGTTCCCGTATCAGGCGCGGGGAATTCAATGGATGTGGGCAACCGTCACTCGAACGGGTGGTCTGATCCTTGCAGATGAGATGGGGCTCGGCAAAACACTTCAGATCATTGCTCTCCTCCTCATGGATCCTCCGAAGGCAACCGCCCCAGCTTTGATCGTTTGCCCCACAACCTTGATTGCAAACTGGGTGCGGGAGTTTCAGAAGTTTGCACCCAGCATCTCGCTGATGGTGCATCGTGGGCCCTATCGGGCCGGCATCTACCGCGACCTACAAGTGGCATCGGTCGTGATCACAACATATGAGACGATGGTGAACGACATCGCAATCTTCTCATCGTTTGAGTGGTCGTGGGTCATTTGCGATGAGGCGCAGGCCATCAAAAATCCTCATTCGAATAGGCGAAAGGCGATCGTTACAATCCCGCGTCGTCGATCAATTCCTATGACCGGGACGCCAGTCGAAAACACGCTGTTGGATCTTTGGTCCTTGGCAGATTTTGCTATCCCCGGAATGCTCGGTGATCGAACGGTTTTTGAGGTCGAATTCCCTGACACGCTGGAAGCTGGTCAAGCTCTCGGTGTGCTGACTGATCCGATCGTTCTGAAGCGACGCGTGAAGGATGTTGCCGCTGATCTGCCAGAGCGGATAGATATTGATTTGCCACTTGAGCTCGATACCGCGTTGGCAAATCACTACAACGATGTGCGAGAGACGACGATGGAGAAGTATCCAGTCGCCGGCGCACTGGTCGCGACCCTGCAACTCCAACTCGTCTGTGCGCATCCTTGGCTAAGGATACCTGACGCGACGGCTGTCGACTGGGAAGATGCAAAGATTGAGGTTCGCGATGAGCTGCCGCTGCTAACGCCTAAACTGGATAGGACGGTCGAGTTGCTCCGTGAGGCCTTCCTGAATGGCAGAAAGGTTATCATTTTCGCGTTGTTCAATCGAATTGGTGATCTTATCCGCACAGCTTGCAAGCAATTCCCGGCCACATTCTGGGGAGCCATAAATGGCTCAACTGCTCAAGAGGATAGGCAGCAAATCGTAGACGATTTTTCACGTCATGAGGGACCTGCATGCTTAATCTTGAACCCAAAGGCGGCTGGAGCGGGTTTGAATATCACTGCAGCCACGGTGGTAATCCACTTCACACCAGTCTGGAATCCGGCGCTCGAAGCCCAGGCAAGCGCGCGGGCACACCGTCGTGGGCAAACTGAGCCAGTAACGGTCTATCGGCTGTTCTATAAGGATACTGTGGAGGAGGTGATGATTGACCGCTCGGCTTGGAAGCGGGACCTTGCCAACGAAACGGTTCCAGTCTCAAGCCGAGATGCAGAAGATCTAAAGCGTGCTCTCGAAATTTCTCCGGTGAAACCATGACCAAAAAAACATTCATCAAAATCCTGAGCGCCAATGACGTCGGGGCGACAGGGAGCCACATGGCCGGTATCCTCGTGCCGAAAGGGGACGGCGAACTTCTTTCTTTCCTTCCGAAGCTTGATGCGAAAGTAATGAATCCTTCGGCATGGATCGACTGCCAAACGCCAAACGGTGAGATCTTGCGACTGCGGTTTGTCTATTACAACAACAGGCTGCATGCTCTAAATGGGACGCGGAACGAATACCGCATTACATACCTCACAAAGTTCCTGCGTGACGCGAAAGCTCAAGAAGGCGATGCCTTCGAAATCTCAAAGTTGGATGGGCAAGAAAATTATAGCATTCGGGTGGTTCCTGCTGGTGTCTCCCAAGACGTTCACGTCGATGATGATGCTCCAGTAAGGATCAAGCTAACTGGGGGATGGAGAAGGGTTCACTAGATCCTAGTGATAAATTTAACCATCTTATTTGTTCTAAATTTTGCCCCGACAACGCCTAAAAATGGTTCGCGTCAAACAAAGT
Source organism: Pseudotabrizicola sp. (assembly GCF_030684215.1). Classification (GTDB taxonomy): domain Bacteria; phylum Pseudomonadota; class Alphaproteobacteria; order Rhodobacterales; family Rhodobacteraceae; genus Pseudotabrizicola. Next base: position 10,135 of record NZ_JAUXOV010000013.1, on the reverse strand, counting down.
TTCAAGAATACTCAATCGAACGAGCGGACATAGATGTTTAGTGGGCCAACTTAGTGTGCCCTAGCTCGTCCTGAAATTCTTATCCGTGGCGTTTCTTCGTCATCAAGATAACCCTCTTCGCGAGCACGTGCCAATATATCCACCGCCAAAACACACTGCTTTTCTGACGGCAGCCGCCGCTCTTGCTGACTGCAGGCTTTCAAAATGCCATCGTCCTTCAAGGAGAACGAGCGATTTGAGGCAGTCCAGTCTCGCAGTCTGTTCCAAAAGGCGCTTCCAAGTTCAATAACCTTTGACTGTGCTTCAATTCCTGAAATTTCTGCAGCTGCACGTTTTCCATCGCGTTCAACTGACTTGGCGTCTTGCGGTGCAACCAAGTGGTCATCAAGGCCTTCAATGTAGTCAATTTCGAGCCTAGAGACTGATGACCAGCAAGCTTGCTTTTTTGCCCACTCGGTCACGTTGCGGATCCCACTCTCAGGTTCCGTTATGACGTTAGCAGATGCCTCACATGCAGACAGGATTGCTTTCAACATGCCATCTGGAACTCTCTGTTCGTTCCAGACACGATCGAGATCAAGCAACTTGCCAAGCTTTTCAGCGTCGTGGACAATCTTTGCGATACCGTAGGTTACGATGTTCGCGCGGTAGCCACCCGGATACCATTCTTGTTTGGGTATCGTCTTTTCGAGTGCACGGAACACGATCACCTTGGCAACGAGTCTCTTGAACCAAGTTTCGTCATACTTCTTATCACTTGCCGACCATGCCGCCCCAATGTCCGTCGCAAAGGCAGCAAAGTTCTTCTGTGCACCCTTGCTTACCGTGTCTGGCTTCATCTGGAAGGACAGCTCGATTTTCGCAAGGTCAGTTTTTTGAAAGAGTTGGGACTTAGGGTGTTCTGCATCAAAGCGTTTTCTGTCTGCGCCGCTCAAGTTTGCACGTTCAACCTGATACTGCCCTCGTGCCCTTTCATAGAACCATCTCGTTTGCCGTGTAGCACCTTGGGCTGGTGGCGCAAAAACGCGACGGGAGTAACTTTCCATGCGCATGTGGAAAGGATGGTTCGAAAAGAAGTCGGCAGCACTGACCTTGTTCTGGCTGTTTGCATACTTCGAGATGTTTGGAACGATCTCCTCAGAGGTCTCCGCTGGAACGACCGTCAACTTCATCTGAACGTGAACACGTTCGAGATTTTCAGGGCTATGCTTCAGTGCAGCGTAGAGAGATGCTGTCGTTTGTCCGCCATTTACGATCTGAAGGTTCTTTGCGGAGAGAATGCGGACCCCAGCGCCGTCGGTCTCGGTTTCGACGGAATCTGCGGTTGCAGACAGCCCGTTATTGTAACTGAAGAACATTTCGGGCTCGCCCTTAATGGTGTCCCTGATGCCTTCATTCACTGACTTGCGGCGCGCTTGGATGAAACTGCGGATGTTCGACTCTAAAAGTCTGGTTCCCCACCTGTCGTAAATTTCAGCAAGTTGATTGCCCCTGATGACAGCAAGATATGATGGAAAACTGGTCTCTGGCCCAGAAGCTGAGAGTGCAGGAAGGCCGCCTCCAAATTCCTCAGCGAACTTTACAACAATCTTTTCCTTGGATCCGGATGTTTCAACGCGATGCAACCTGCCGATGTCCCATATGTTGTAGGTCACCGGGACATCGCCAATCTTGCCAGCCAAGACTGCATCTGTTCTGGCCGTGTAAACACCGTTCGTGACTAGGATCAGCTTGACCTTGGTTACCGACGACCAAGCATCTGCGATCATAGTTGCGGTGCCAAACTCCTGCGACTCGATGTGAAGTCCATCGCGGAATTCGCTCCTTCTGGCAGCGGTCACAAAATTCACAAGATGCCCAAAGAGCTTCTTTGTGTCTGCGGCGTTAAGCGTTGGCGGCTCATCAGTATCGAAAATTTCACAGACTATCACACTCAGGATCCCATCAGAATCGCGGGGATCGCCGCCATGACCATCGATGCGCAGTGACTTGCCTGACACAGCACCTCTGTATGAACACCGGTCCGAGGTCTCGATTTCACTCTCTGCCTCAAGCGTGCTGCAAAGGCGTTCAAAGGCAAGATCAGCGAGCGGAAGGCCTGTGTCGTCTGCCTCTCCACGAAGCTCAGCCAGAAGGTCAGTGTTGAACTCGATAAGGTGCTGCACTGGGTTGTCTCCTCGGCCGGCCGTGGCTCTTGATGCTGAGCTTAGGGTAGTTGAGGTCTTTGTGGCAACAGCATGGCTCATCAAACATGTGGATTAACAAGGGCTTCAGTAACCCCTATGGCCACGAGATCGATGCGACCTCATACCTGCAGAAGTTCATCAGCTTGTCGGTGAATCCGCCTGACTAGGTGGGACAGCACAACAAGTTACCAGCGGTTCTTGCCTATGCACGGGCGGCCGCAGGAGAGATGGGACTACCGAAGAAGTAAATCGAGCAGATCGTCAAGCGGCAGCTTCCGGTGGTCGTTCGGAGAAATGTGATATCCATAAGGGCTGTTGGGATAATCTTGGCTCTCAGTTCGAAACGCAGAACGATGAAGAACAATGATGCGCTCTGCATGGTAATTGTGGATTAGCGCCTCCAATATCTAATTTGTCATGTATTCTTCATATGACATACATGGAGTCATTGGAGATGTCGGATCAGTCTGGAACAAATCTTTTAACCGGCGCGCTTTTTATTTTTGGTTTATTCTATTTCTTCGGCAATCAAGAGGAAAAGCGGCGACCATACACAGGTGAAAGAGTGACTGAAAACGAAATTGGCATACTTAGCGCGAACGACCAGTTGACCTTTGTGTCCATTGTGACCCACGCGAAGAACCAGTTTCGTGAAGAAGACAATGCAGTAAGGCAGGGCGAGATTCGTAGAGTCCGTGGGCAAGAACTATGCACAGAGCTTCGCTCTGCAAAGTTTGAGCAATGGCAAGGCGTTGTCTCGGGGATAGAAACGACAAGCGATGGTGTAAACCTAAATCGGATCTATATTCAGGTCGCCGAGGGGATTACTTTGGTTGATAGAGAGAAATACGGCCGTAGGACATATCAGCACTCAAAATTTCTAAATGATATTCAGATTGGCGATCGTGTGTTGTTTTCCGGAAAATTTGGGTATGATTTTGACGAGCGCGCAAGCGATTGCTTTCTTGAAGATCGGCTCTCCATGTCCGGGGGAATGACTTCACCAAACTTCGTATTTTCGTTAGGAACGATTGAGAAGTTCGACTAAGTATATTTCAAACAACTGCGCTTCAAGGAGCGGAAGTGGGTGTCCTATGGCTGTAGAATTGGAGTTCCTCACAGGCATCGATCCAATTGATTTCTTTGTTTCATCGGCAGATGAAGTAAGCGCTTGTGAAAAGACATGCGGAGCACTCCTCGGGGTAGGAGACAGTCTTCGGCAGGCAAGATTCCTAATGGGTGAGCCTCTTGGACTTTTTGCACTACTAACGGCCGAGGAAGAAGCGGCCAGCTTTCTTTATTATTGCCTCTTGGATAAGGGCTATGAGATTCCAAACTATGGGAAAATTCAGAACCACCTTGATAAAGCAAAGATTTTAATCCTTGCTGAGACTCTGGTGAGCTATTTCTTTTCCAGAGAAATGGCGGGAATAAAGCGATTTGTTAGGTTTGAAAAGATTGAGGGGTTGGTTTCTGCCTATCAGCATTTTCGCTTAGGCGACTTTCACATTCGACAGGATGACCCATTGGAGACAATCAAAACACACGGAAATTCGCCAGATAAGCATGATGCCGCCGTTGAGGGTGCTATTGAACTTACCCTTAAAAAGATATCACCACCTGGGCAAAGCCTGAAGAGTCAGATCAAGAGTATCGCAAATCGAAGAAATCTGTGTTTGTATGGCGATCCTTCTCGCAAGCCGCGCTTGGGTTCACAAGAAGAGATTGATCATTTTCACAATCAATGCACCGCAATTCTTGCCTTGGGCTTTTTGGTGCGAAACGGAGCAGGGCGGACTTCTTCAATGCAGAAGTTAACAAAGAAATTCTTTGAAATGGTAAAGTCGGCAAACTGATACAACGTAGTGGTGCGAGGGGTAAGTCATCTTCTGAGCGGTATGTCTGATACTCTCACTTTAGATTCGGCATCCTTGACGCCAGCTTCTTCTAGCTTTGCAACAAGCGCGTCATAAATCGTCCATGTAGACTGCGTAGGCCCAATAATAATCTCTTCTAGTAGCTCCGGAAGAGTGGCGCCAGTGAAACCATCATCTGGATAATTCATCATCCTCAACTTGTGAACGCGCTGGGGCACTCCTCCGACTGTTTCAATATCGAACGGAATTCGGTCTGTTTTCAGCATGGTTGGTGAGTAAATTACCCGCCACTCCTTTTCCTCTGCAAAGCCCGGGTGTTTGGTTGAGAGAACTGCGAAATGGAACGCCCAAGTCAGTGCACGAACAACAAACTCAGCTCCAGCTGTCTGCAGAGGCTCTATCTTAGCCTCTAGTCCTATTACCATCTGTAAGAAATGGAGCTTGAAACGTTCCGCGTCGCAATACAAAACTGGGCTTGTAAAAGCACTCAATGCATCACTTTCAGAGACAAATGGGCGATTATTGAAGACAAAGGCAACATTCGTGTCTCCACCATAGGCCCGCCACATCGAAAGACGTCCGTATCGGTCTTCATCGAGTGTCGCATCTCCATGCTCACTAAACGAGGTCAGGTAGCTTTGAAACCTTCGGTCGTAGAGTCTCCTATCAAAGTCCTGACTGACCATATCAGCTAATCCGGGCTGGATTTGATTGAGTAATGCCTTGAGCCTGCCACCTACTTTTTCGTCATCCCAACTTTGCTTTAGGCAGTTCTGGCCATGTTGGATTTCTGAAAAATCATTCATTACAAGCGCGTTTCGCATCCAAACCGTTTGCTTTTCGATAATTTGAGTGGCAGCGTAAGCACTCGTGTAGTGCGCAAACTTCGCGCCATTCTCACGTATTTCTGAGATACGCTTAAACGCATGAGGCATGAAAACTTGAAAAAGCTGCTTTTCAATATCACTTTCTGACAAGGAAAATCTCCCAGTGTTAAGCTTCTCTAGCGTTCACTTTTCAGATCATATTTGCTTAATTATCGATCCGATGCTTGCGGCATCACTCGACAGGATCAGCGATGTGTTGTTTGTGATTTGCTTCTCAGAATAAATTCTACCCGAGATCAAATCAGCCAGATAAAACCCAGCATTCCCAATAGGATGATTTTTAAATGTGCTTCGCATGATATAACATGCAACCGCACCATATCTCTGCGTGAGTTCCGGACTCTGTGTCGGCCACAGACAGTAAACTTGCCGAATACCACCTTTTGTTATCTCAAATAGAGGGTCCGGGAGAATCTCAATGCCATCACTGGTAAACTTCAAAGATCCTTTTTCGTCGACTGGATAGAGGGTCCGAACATTGCCAAACCTAGTCCTGAACTTTTCGAATGCGTCTTGATTGTGCTTTCTCTCGGTTGGGTTCACTGGAGCCTCGAGAACCTCTAAGGCCTTTTTGTGCTCTCCAGCGCTATGCAACCTTACAGCACGTTGTAGCGGTTTATAGAAGTCGTAGCCGCCAGGACCGTTTAACCTTTTCTGAAGTTCGGAGATTTTCTCACCGGTGTCGAGAAGGCAGAGCTTCAGGAACGTGTTCATAGAGAATTTCATCATTGCCGGAAAGTCTCCTGTAGGACTATTCATCCATCCTAGTTGTGAATTGTCCTAAAATTCGCCAGGACGTTCTTCGAGGGTTGTTCTGTTCGATGTCAGTCAATGCACGTTAATGCGTTTTACATTTGAGTGGCGTGGAGCCTCTTTGAAAAAAAAGTGAATCACACCGCCCACTTGAAGGTTGGCAGCGCAACTTTCGATTGTCTACAGTCATTCTCAGCACGTCAAAATGGTTCACTCAATGCTTCGCACCTCTGCTCTCTTTGTTCTCGTATCGACATCTGCGGCCTTCCCCAATGAACGTGCCGAAACCATAGCAAAGTGTGTCTCTGCATTTGCCACAGGTGATCAATCTGGCTTCGCGGCAACCGCAAGCGAGGTCCGGTCATGGGGTAACTTGGAAGACGACGCGCTGCAGAAGGCTGCGACTGCTTGCTTAGCCCTCGCACCCACTGAGACAGCCAAGGACGAAGAAACGGTAGCCGTCCCCGTGATAGCGAATACCGCAGAGGAATTTCTCGCCCGCTTAGATGCGGATCCCAACTCAGTCGAACAAATCGTAATGGAGATCGCCGAGCTTTCCACGCTTTCGATGCCTCTCGATGATCGCGCGAAGCGCTTGGAGGCCGCTATACTTGCATATGCTCGCCCCCTGCCGGCTGCAAAGGCCAACGAGAACCGGTTAGCCTACCTCGCCCTGACAAAAATCAATCCCGATGACGCGTCCTACGCGTCCAAGGTCGAGCAGTATCAGGCTGCGCTTGAAGCTCAGGCGAGGGAAGACGAACGCAGGAAGGCCGCGATTGCCAAGCAGTTGATCAAAACGACAGCTGAGTTTGACGGGTCTTCTTGGTATCGGCACCCATCCTCGCCGCGTTACCAAGACACTCGAGACTATGTGACACTTTATATCGTCGAGTCAGGAGCAGGGGTGCGCTCACTCGAGTTCTTTGTAAACTACACAAGCCGCGATGGTTGGCTTTTCGTCGAAGGTGCCCAGATCAACGTCGACGGCAAGATCACTCAACTTCCTCCGACCCAATGGGCGCGTGACAACGATACCGAGATCTGGGAGTGGGCTGCTTACCGCGGCAACGAGACGATGATAAAACTTGCCAAGCAAATAGCTGAGTCAGATCGCTCAGTCATTCGCTTCAACGGCCAGCAGTTCTACGATGACCATGTGATTACCGATACAGAGAAGAAGGTTATCCGGGAAATGTTGCTTGCGTGGGACGCGATGGGGCCGTCAGCGTCAGATTAATTTGCACTGTCTGAGGATACCATGCGCTTTCTCCCACCCGACCCCGAAGTAACCCTCTATGAGACCGTTTTCGGAGACGACATCCTTGAGCGGGGCAAGGTCAGCAAATCCCTGTCTGATCTCCTCGATCGGATTGAAGACCCCCTCGTTGTTGCTTTGGATGGCCGGTGGGGGACTGGGAAGTCATATTTCCTGAAACGCTGGGTTGGCGCTCATCGCGGGCAGAACAACGGTAGGGCTTTGACCCTCTACTTTGACGCCTTTGCGCACGATTACCAGTCAGATCCATTGGTTGCCCTTGTCGCGGCTCTTTCTGAACGCGTGCCCGCGGCTGAACGGCCGAAGCTGGACCGAATGAAAGAGGTCGCCTTCAAGTTTGCCAAACCGCTCACGAAGATCGGGCTAAACTTGATCACGCTCGGCGCCCAACAGCAAGTTGGCGATCTAGCAGACGCCGTTGCTGATGTCGCAAACGGTGGCGCCCAAGAGCTTGCAGAACAGTTCTGGGCGCGAGAGGAAGGACGCCAGCAGGGTATGCAAGCGTTCCGGAACGGTTTGGAGCAGCTGGTAAAAGGCGAGGAAGGTGTCGATCCTACGCCTTTGGTCATCGTGATAGATGAACTTGATCGCTGCCGGCCAGATTACGCCCTCGAGGTCCTTGAGGTGATCAAGCATTTCTTCGCGGTGCCTATGGTGCACTTCGTCCTGGGCGTTAACCTGAAGGCGATGGAGAACAGCGTGAAGGCCAGGTATGGCCACGAGATCGACGCGACATCCTACCTGCAGAAGTTCATCAGCTTGACGGTGAGTTTGCCGGATCAGGTAGGACAGCATACCAAGATTCCAGCTGTCCTTGCCTATGCGCAGACGGCCGCGCGGGAGATGGGACTGCCGAAGGAGTATATAGAGGAGATCGTTGAGCGGCAGCTTCCGGTGGTCGTTCGGAAAAATGCGGTGTCCATCAGGGATGTTGGGAAAATCTTGGGCGCAGTGGCTATCCTTCATCCAGAAGCGCTCAACCCAAGACTATACGGCGGTTGGAGGGCGCTGACAGTCAGCCTCATTATCGCGCGGGTTATTCGAAAAGATGTGTTTGAAAAGATGATTGCCGGCGATTTGTCGAAGGCTGATTTGGCGGCATACATAGACGCCACACCAGAAAATGTAGCTCGAAATCTGCCAGATGGGGGCCACAACCCGAACTACGATCATCCAACCTGGTTTCTTCATGCCATATGGAACGTGCTTTTGTTCAATGGAGAGGACCTTATTGGTGAAGACCTGACAGGCATTCGGCGGCTCTTTGATCAGTTTGGGGATACACGAAATGCGCGTAGTTTTCCACGGCGAACGCTTGACGACTGGATGAACACCTTCAGCTTCGCAGAAACTAAGGCCTAAAACGGATAGGCTTCAACCGGCGCTGCAATCATCTTAATGCCGCTCGGGCTGAGCAACTGAACGTTAAGACGCCCAACACGTCTATATTTGAAGCACCTGAAAAAGACGATATCGTTCTAAATCGATGCGTGCGCTTCGCTCGATGGTCAATCCTCGCACCTAGCAAAAAATCATCGCGTCAATCTATCTCGGATTTCCGATCCATAAATAAATGAATAAAGCAACTAATATTTCATGATTGAATCTTGATTGGTTGCAAAAATTTGTGTATAAGCTTTGTTGTGCTGAATTTAAAAACGTGACGCACAATATTTGAAAATCTTACATAAGGAATACCATATGATAAATGCAAAACTTTTTTCTGAGCAGACAATCACCACAGTTGCCTTGCCGGATGACCCAACAGATAAACAAATTCTCGACGCTCTGGAAAGCAGTGGGGAACTAGTGCTTCTTGGAGAACGAAGTGGTTGGGAGGTGTATTGCGGAAGTGACCTTCCTCAAAACCAAATTGTTATTGGGTCATCTCCATTCTTGGGTGACTTCCCCAAAAGGAGAGTAGATTGCACACTTAATGACGAGCAAGTGCTGAATCTTCTCAATGAAGTCGTAAGGTAAGTTCACTCTCAGCAGGAAAGCAAGTAACTTACGATTGGTCGCCGCAGGGAAAGGCCATTCTCCATTGATATTCTTTTCATCTGCGTCGATCTCACCGAAATTTGGTTAGTCTCTTTTTAATTTCAGGCCTTCCCATAGAAAGTGGGAAGGCTTTATCATTTCTGATAAAGGAAGCCTGATGCATATCCCAAAATCTATCCAGAAACACATTTCGTTGTGGATAACTAACAAGGGCCTTTCTGAGACTGAGATATCATAAGGCGTCATGTTTTAGGAGATGCTCATGTCAGACTTCATTTCGAACGGTTATGGAAAGGTAAAGGCAATTTCAGCCGCACTGTCGTTGGCAGCATTGGCAATGGTGCCAACGACCTCATTCGCACAGGGTCAAGACGGACTTCCTCAGGGACTGGTCTGTGCAATGAAAGCATCAGACTTGAACCAAATAGCACTTTCGAACTTCAGAGACGACGAAGTTGTTCAAGGAGTGATTGACAATAACGGAGAGCCGTATTTGCTCGGTATAGAGAACTTGGACATCGAACAAAGGGCGGATAAGTTCACCTTGAATTTGTTCTCTGTCCAGCATTACCGAAATTTCGGAGCTGAGAGCCTTTCCAATGTTTTGGAGTGGTCTAAAGAGATTGCCCCACCCTCAAATAGTGTCGACTTCGAGCCAATCGCTGCATTCTATCAGAAGTGCCTCGATGGAACTGAAGAAGCTGTTGATCTTTCAGTCAATGACTACTTAGGAGTATCTTCTCAAGACTTTCTTACTTGTGCGGTTCAAGGATATGTAATTACGGATGCGATGTTTGGCGCTGCGCCGATAGCTTCGTTTTGGGAAGAAGATGTTCCAGTAAGCGCACGCCTTGAAGAGTTTAGAGAACATGTTCGCAATGGCACAGAGCGCTACACGCAATTATCCGACTATCCGACAGATTGGAATGAAGGCAGGCAAGATGAGGAAATTACGATGAGTCTTTCTTTTTCTGCTGGCCAATATTTGAATGCAAATCAGGATAACTTTTTTGTAAGCGTTCGCGGGGCATCACGGCTTGCCTAGCTTGACGGCTTGAAGTTCCACGGCATGAGATCATTGAGGCGGCTTTGGGGATGGCCGTTGGCAATCGCGGTCAGGGTGGCCTTGAGGTAGGCGAAGGGTTCGACGCC
>NZ_JAUXOV010000017.1 GCF_030684215.1 Pseudotabrizicola sp. | reverse complement strand
ATCGCCAGAACAATCGGGCGGAAAATTCCGACCTTCCGTTTCGAAGGCGCGAAAGAGCAATGCAGCGCTTCAGGCGTATGCGAACCCTACAGAAGTTTGTCGCAGTCCATTCCTCTGTTCACAACCTCTTCAATCAGGAGCGCGCCCTACACAGTCGGGACAACTTCAAGGCCAACCGCACCGCCGCTCTCGCCGAGTGGCGCGGTCTCTTCGCCGCCTGACGCCAAGGCTGGGTAGGGAAACCGGAGACTGGTTCGCATTGGTCTGACACCACCCAGCCAACAGGTTTTGCATCTCGCGCGGCCGCCAGACGCGTGGCAGTTTTGCATTGGCCATCTCGAACTGAAGACCCAGTTTCGCGGCGTAGGCCCGCATCGGCCCGAGCCGCCGCCAGTCGCGAGAGATGATGGTTGTGCGCGACCAAGAGAAATCCGGATCCAGACGGGAGATCCGGACCAATTCGTCCACCGCTACTACCCCTTGCACCACGTCATCCCCCGGCACGTCGAGGAATTGCACACGTCCCCGTCCCACCGGGTCGTAGGTCGCCATCATCCCGCCGCCGGGGTGAAGGCCGCGCAGCTTGTCCGCCGTGATCGGGTGATGGTCGATCCCGACAGCCTGCAACGTGTCCTTGCCGCCATCGCCCGCGATTGCGCCGCCGATGGCGCTGCGTCGGTGTTGATCGGTGGTGGTCTGTTGGCCCGCGCTGCGAGTGCGGTGTCTGATGCCATCGACATGCCGGTGCTTGAACCTATGGCCGCAGGGGCGCGTCTGGTCCTGCACCGGTTTGGCAAGACCTGCAGGGTTGATGACATTTTAAGGTGAATGAAGGCGGGTTTTCCCGACCTAAGGGGTTCAGTTCACTCCGTGGCCATCATTGGCGCCTAGCAGACCGGCAATTCGGCCATCAGGAAGTGCGGCAGATCGATAGTCTCGCCGACGTCCAGCCTTTCAGCGGCCACGCCAGCAGTATCTTCGACCGAAGCCCACTTCCCCTTCTGCACCCATAGCCAGTAGCAAAGCCGCGTCTTGCTCTTTAGCGTTCCCTGCTAAAAGTTATCTTCTATTTCAATTGCTTTTCGCGTCACGCTGACGGTCAGCTCCGGTCCAGCACTTCGACTGAAAGGACGGTCGGAAGGTGGCGCGCGACCTCACTCCAGCTGTCTCCCTCATCAAGGCTGGCAAAGATCGAGCCGCTGTTGGTGCCGAAGTAGATGCCCGCAGGATCCTGACGATCGCCGCCCATAGCTTGGCGCAGGACAGTAAAGAAGCAGGCAGTCTGGGGCAGGCCGTCGCGCTTGTCGGCCCAGCTCTTGCCTCCATCAGAGGATTTCCAGACTGCTGCGGCGGCATCCGGCGGATAGCGCCCCGCGCTATCGCCGTTAAGCGGCAGCGTCCAGATCATGTTGGGGTCACGGGGATGGACGCGGATCGGGAAGCCGAAGGTCGACGGCAAACCCTGTCCGATGTCGTCCCAACTCCGCCCCCCATTGGTGGATCGCCAGACCCCGTGGTGGTTCTGCTGGTAAAGGACATCCTCTCCGCCCGGCGCGCGCATCATGTTGTGCACGCAGTGGCCGGTTTCGCCATTTCGCGGTGCGGCAGGATGATCATGGTGCGCACAGGCCTCGGCGTTCGAAAGACGATTGCGCCGTTCCCAGATTTTGCCACGGTCCTCGGAGGCAAAAACCCCTGCGGCAGAAATGCCGATCCAAAGCTTGTTGGGGTTTACCGGATCGGCGACGATGCTGTGCAAGACAAGGCCTGCAGCGCCGCCGTCCCAGCTACCTGCGGACGGGTGCTTGGTAAGGCCCTCCATCCGCTCCCATGTCAGGCCGCGGTCGTGGCTCGCAAGTAGATTGGCGGGTTTGGTGCCAGCGTAAAGCGTGCCGTGTGCGAGACCCAGTGACCAGATCTGCGAGAAATTCGTGAAGGGAAGCGCTTCGTCCTTCCAACCGATCATCTTGGCGAAATCCTGGTCATTGGCGGCCCAATTGTCCATTGTGCCTTTGGTCAGCCTGATGACAGACCATGAAGCACCGCCATCGGTTGACCGCCAGATCCCTGCGCCGTGCCAGTCGCCGCCTCCTCCGGCCCAAAGGTCGCCGGTGTCTGGGTCCCCGATCACATGGTTGATTGGCCAACCGCCACAGAAAGGCCCGGTGACCGCCCATCCGTTGCGGTCAGGCCCACCCGAGATCAGAAAAGCACCCTTGCTGGTTCCGACGAGGATCGTCACGGCTCTCGTGCGCATTTGAGCTATCTCACCCTTTTTGGACGATTTTACCATGGCCAAACCTCTCTGCATAGTTTCGACAGATTGAGCGGTGACCGAAGGGAGCAATCACGGTCGCGCGGCGGCCAGCGTGCGACCGAAAAATGCAATTATTGGACGTAAATGCGCGTTCAGTAGCGCGGCTGACAGATGGGGAGATCAGCGATAAAGCGCCACCAAAAAGCAAATACGAGCCACGACACACAAGAGGTGGAGGCTTTCGACCGGCTTCAGCCGCGCTTACAAAGCCCGACGAGGGCGGGTCAATGGGTGTTTGCGGCGCTGATGCGTATCATCGCAGGGTCAATCTGGAATGAATACTCAAGGCTTTCATCGCACAGACCAAGCCATGCACCCTGAGCACGGCAGGATAACACCGCACGTTCATTCGGGTAGGTAAAATGCATCGGGACGATGTGGTCGTTACCGGGTTGCGGTCACAAGAGCCGCTCTCCCCGATGGTCGTCTGACAGTCTCAAACAGGGAATGCGCCGCGTGAACCCCTTTTCCGCAGGGGGCTCAATTGGCAGGGCAGCAACCGGATTTTTTCAAGGGTATTTCGAATGCTGGCACAGACGCCCCCTAAAACAACCCCGCCTCTTTCGCGATCATGGCGGCCTGAGTCCGGTTGTGAGCACCGATCTTGCGGTACAGAGTCTTCATATGCAGTTTGACCGTTGGCTCTTGAATCCCAAGGTCACGCGCGATTTCTTTGTTTGCTTTGCCTTCGCACAGACCTTTCAGGACCTGCGTTTCGCGTGGAGAAAGTTTTTCGGCCAAAGCATTCAAAGGGGCGACTTCGGCGGGAGCCGTCATGAAATCTATCGGCGCGAACTGTTCCCCCATCGCCATAAAGCGAACTGCATTGACCAGTGATTTTGCTGAAAGCGTCTTGGGCAGAAAGCCAGCAGCCCCCATTTCAAGTGCCTTTTCAGCAATTTCGCGCGGCGCAGTTCCGGACATCAGGGCGATACGAGCCCCGGTTACCTCGCGCAGGGCAAGTTCCAAACCATCCAGACCATTCATCCCCGACATGCCGTAATCCAGCAGGATCAGATCAAAAGGCGCATCAGCCTTGGCAACGGCGTCAAGCGCCGAGGGCAAGTCTCGGGCAAGGGTGACGTCTATGTTTTCTTGGCGAAACCAAAGGGCAAGGGTGTCACGCAAAAGATCGTGGTCATCGGCAATCAGGACGCGCATAGCACTATACCTTTGATTTTGATCTCAGTATGGCAGTTTCCGCCGCCATAACAAGTGCAGCGCGATCCACAGGCTTTGAAAGGATGGAATCGAATCTTGCACCCTCGCGGCCAGAAATTCCGGGCAGTGCCGTGACAAGAACGACTGGCATGTGTGGTGCAACCAGATGAACCGCATCGGAAAGCTCGGCCCCCGTCATGCCGGGCATATCGAAATCCGTGATGACCAGATCCCAGGCCGTAGGGTCGCCAGCAACAGCTGCCAAAATGTCGGCGGGGTCTGTCGACGGAGCGACTTCGGCACCGGCTGCCTCCAGCAGGGCCGTCAGCACCTCAAGCAGGTCGTGATGGTCATCCGCCACCAGAATTGTGCGGCCATCAAGTCTGCCGGTCAGACCTTGAATCGGCGCGCTGACCAGTTTGGGTGTTTCAACGCGGACGGGCCACAATACGGCAAAACGCGCGCCTTCCTTTGGCACCGTATCCAACCGGACCGCGCCACCATTTGCCGTTACGACAGAGGCGACGATTGCAAGACCGAGGCCCGTCCCCTTGTTTCCCTTGGTCGACACGTAGGGTTGGAAGACCCGGGCCGCAAGCTGAGCATCCATGCCCGGTCCTGTGTCGCTGATGCTAAGGCAAACGTGTCGCTGCTTTGGATCAAGCGTGCCCACTGCAAACGGACCCATCAGGTCACTTTCGGCGGCTTCGGTCACCGTTACCGTAATCTCGCCCGGCTGGTCGCCCATGGCGTCGCGGGCATTGATCACAAGGTTCAGCACGACCTGAAGAATATCCGTGGCATCGACCAGAACCTCGATGGGACTGTCGGGTTGCGTAAGTGTTAAGCGATGCGCAGCTTTAAGACTGGCGCGCGCAAGTTCGGCCGCGTCCCGCACGGGTTGGCGCAAATCCAGTGTTTTACGGTCGGCAGGGCGGGCGCCCATCGTCAGAAGTCGCTTGACCAGATTGGCCGCCTGATTTGTGGCGGCCTCAATTCTGGCGGCCCCCGCAGCAATCATTCCATCAGGTTCAGCGGCTCTCTCGATCAGGGCTGCGCTCCCCCCAATCGTAGCAAGTAGGTTGTTGAAATCGTGTGCCAGACCAGCCGCCATCTGGCCAACTGCCTCGCGCCGCTGTGCTAAGTGCAACTCTTCGCGCAGCCGCTCTCGTTCCGCGGCCTCGTGCCGTCGCATACTGACATCCCGCGCGATGCAGAGAATGCCACCATCGTCTTTCAACGTCAGCGATATGTCCTGATCCACCCGCTGTCCGTCGCGGGTCCGTCCGGCAATCTCACCAGCCCAATGACCTTCGGCCAAGAAACGCGGCATTGCATTTGTGAGCATCCAATCGGCTTCCTCCGGGCCATAGACAATCGTCCACGGTTTGCCGATCACCTCGGCCTCGGTCGAAAATCCGAACATCGCCAGATGGGCGCGGTTCATATAGAGATAGCGGCCCTCGGCATCAGTAATGGCAATGCCGTCCTGGCTCGCCTCCATCGCTGCGGAACGGTCTGCCAGTGCCCGCTGTTCAGCCAGCTTCAGCGCGGTGATATCGACGCGCAAACCGACACGGCCGCCATCGGGAGTCGCCTTTTCAAAAACCCTCAGCCAGCTGCCGTCTGCCATTTGCTGTTCAAATTCGCTAAAGGGGGCGCGGTGGAGTTGCATGCGCTGGGCAAGCCAGGCCTCTTCTTGGCCAACCGCATCGGCATATTCGCCATGGATCAGACCCGTTTGCAGGATATCGCGATAGGTCGCGCCGGGCACAATAGCATGCGCAGTGCGCGGATAGATTTCACGGTAACGGTCGTTGCAAATGACCAGCCGGTCATCGGCGTCATAAAGAACAAACCCGTCCTGCAGGGCGCTGACAGCGGCCTCCAGGGTGGCGCGGGCGTGGCCTGCGGCGCTGGCCGAGCGCTGAAGCGCCTCTGACTGCATGCGCCTTTCCGTAATGTCCGTTTGAACGGCCATGAACCCCCGTAGGTGTCCGGAGCGATCTTGCAGGGGCTGGATATCCAGCGCCAGCCAATACTTCTGACCCCTGCGATCTTGGTTCAGGATTTCGACTTGCGCCCCTTCACCCCGATCCAAGGCGGCGCGCAGTTTCAGTACGGTTTCAGGGTCGGTCTGATCGCACTGCAAGAAACTTGCGGGATTGCGACCTTTCACCTCGTCCAGCGTCCAGCCCGTCGTTCTTTCAAAGGCGTCGTTTACCCACTCGATCCGACGCGAGGCATCTGTGACAATGACAAGATTCGTCGTACGGCGGGCGATTTCCGAAAGGCGTTCGATTTCGGCTGTCTGAGCCCTCGCAACGGTGATGTCACGCAGCACGAAAAGATATCCGCGGTTGCCCATCGCCGAGGCAGACAGTTGCCACCATCGTTCTGATTCCCCCGGCAGCGTGAAGGGAAAGCTGCGCGCTCCGGGCCTGATCCCTTTGTCAATCTCCGCGAGAACCTTTCGCCCCGCGACGGCGAGATCATGCGGCAAGACCTCTTCAAGGGTCCGCCCGGAAAAGGCCTCGCTCAGAACCTTGGGGACGATGATCGCCCCGGAATGCCATGCAATGAAGCGACCGGAACGATCAAGTTCGACAACCAGATCAGGCATGGCCGAAAGTACCGATAGCAACTGTGCGCGTTGTGCGGCTGTTTCGGCATGGGCGGCGACCAAAGCCGCCTCTGCATCACGCCGCCCCAGAATGGATACGATGACCTTGGCAACCGAACGAATCAGATGCACCTCGCCGGGCAGAAACTTGCGCGGGTGGTGGACAGCGTCATAGCCGACAAAACCTTGAAAGGTTCCGTCCTGAAACATCGGGACCGCCAATAGCGACCGGATGCCCTGTTCCAGCAGAATCGCCTTTTCCGGTGCCGCATCATTCATCGCCTGCACGTCTGAAATCAGTACTTCGCGCCCGTCTTCAAATTCCTTGCGCCAGTGGTCGATCATTTCGGCAGGGATGTTTTGTAGCATTTCTTGGGACGGTTCGATGCCACTGCTGCACCATTCATGCGTGTTGTCGATAAATTCACCACCGGCACGGAGGCGAAAGACATAGACACGGTCGGTTCGGGTAAGTGTGCCCATACGGGCAAGGGCCGTATCAATCGCAGCATCCGCCGTGGCCAAGGGTGCTCCCAGCAGACTGTCAAGGATGCTGACAACTTCGCCTTGCATGTCCGTCAAACGGCTAAAGGCGCGGTGAACGGCCTCAAGCGGCGCGTCCAACACGCCTGGCCCAATCTTGTCAATCTGGCGACCTTCAATCATGGACACCAAAAGTGCGTTGCGGCGCGCTTCACGCAGGGCAATCAGGCTTTGTGCCGCAACGGTTGCAACCCGTTCCAAAACACGCAGATCAGCGGATGAAAAGCGCCCGCCTTGCTTACAGCCCAGCAAGAGCGCACTCGCGCTTTCGTCAGGTATTTGCAAAGGTGCAAGGATGACTGACGCGAATTTGGCGAATTCACCTGGCAGTACCTTACCATGCGTTAGCTTTGACAGGCCTGTCAATCGACGTGGTCGTTCCAGAACACTTGCCTGCAATGGCAACAGCAGGCCAGCGTGATCAGGTAATGTCGTTGCAATTATACGAACCTCGGTACCCGCAGCCTGAACGAAACAGGCATCAAAGATTGCGAATTCGGTTCGCAGCACGTGCAGCATCGTCTGCATGGCCTCTGTCGCACTCGATTTGCCCGAAAGCGCTGCGAGCACTTCTGAAAGGATAAACCGCTCCCGCAATGCCGCGGCCTCGCGAAGGCGGATCGCTTCGGTTTCCGTCAAAGCAGCACGGACGGCTTCGGTTTCGAGGATCAGGCGCTGGTTTGCTTCGTAAAGCTCTCGGCTCTTGCGTTCAAGCAGGGCTTCGGCTTCGGCTCTCGCGGCTTTTTCCCGTTCGTACCGTGCCCGTGAAACCGGCTTGTCGTCCGCCTGTTCTGTCATGCCTTGTTCTTGATAAGGATCTGGAAGTCGGCCTCGGTTGCATCGTCAATTTTGCGATCTTCACGACTGATCACCGCTGTCTCGCCAAATTGGGAAACACACCCTTCGATCAGGCCGTGGCAGAAATCGGCCAAGGGGCGGGGTGAACGATAGGTCATATGCATCTGATGCGCATCAGGGCGATGGATGTCGAAATGGGGAAGATCGGCATCCGGGTAAAGCTTGCGGACTTCAACATGAATCTCATCCTCGATGGCGGCCAGCATATCAAGGCTTCCATTCCTGCCCACAAAAAAGTCGGGATAGTGACGCACAAAACTGTTCATCATCCAATGGCCAAAAAGACGCTGCAATTCGGGGGCTGGGATACCGCTGTGCTGTGAAAATCCTCGGACCAACGCCATCAATTCGTCGCAGGAATAGTTGCCCACAGCAGTGTAGGCCCCGCCGGAAGGCAAATCTGCGCTGTCAATAACGCTGTCTACGGCGGCTTCTCCGAAAGCATCTTCGGCCATGGCCAAAAGCTCGACAAATACCATCCCTTTCATGTGTCCGCCCCAAAAACGGTGCAAGAAATCATCAGGTTTCCATGTTTGGAGACGGCACCAAGTGGAACGCCCTGTTCGCCAAAAGTGAATACCCCAATCCACTGTGTCTCACCAAGCGCTTCGTTGATGCCTTCGCAAACTTCGTCCATCCGATCGCGGACAGCCAGCATGCAACCTCCGCAATAGACGACCAATGCACCGGCCATAGGAACCGACAGGTCGTCACGGGCTTGTCGGGCCACACGTCCAGCCCTTGCAACAAGACTGTCTGCAGAACCCTGCATCTGCCAAAGCTGGTCACCCAGTTCCACGTCTGCGAAAAGGTCAAGCGATCCGTCTGGGTTGGCAACCGAAGGATGGGCCAAAAGGTGAAATGGTACACTTGCTATCTGCCGGCTAACCCTTCCCAGAGGCCACAGAGTGGCTGAGGAAAGAATTGCTTCCGGCACTGTGGTCGCGACTGGAACCGCACCCTGTGTCCAGCCATGATAAACGGTCGCCGCAGGCTGGCCGTCGATTTCAAAAAGGCGGCGCCCATCTACCCGCGTGACAAACCCACTGTCGCCGGTCGGCGCGTAGCCGCTTTGATAGGCTGACGAGATGCTGGTTGAAGGAAAAAGGACTGACACGACAACACCATCGCTGTGGTTGTCCAAAGGTCCGAACTGCACCCAGCTTCCGCTGACATCATTGTCGGCTGCACTGCCCCCCACAATCGGGGTTTCATGTCCGATCACGGCACGGATGCCATCAAGAACCTGTTCTTCGCGGCCGGGCGCCACGGTGAGCCAAACCAGATCAGGGATTTCCCCCGGACGCCCTGCTGCGGCAAGCGCCGCCGCTGTGGCGCGCTGAGCACTGTCAAAGGCATCTGCGCCCAGATCGGCCGATCCGGTGCCGAAACTGCCTTCGTCATCCCAAATCGCAAAAGCACCCACCCCGGCACCACTGGCAATGTTTACGCCTTCATGCGTCATGATCCCAAGACAAGAAGATCCGCCATGCAGCGCAGCGGTCTCAAACTGCGCCATCGCCTCTGCTCGCAACTGATTGGCTGAACTGCCAACACCGAAGTGCAAAGCCAGAAAATCAGGTCTGCCATTACGCTCAACGTCAAGTCGCAGTGCGATCTCGGAAATGGCCTTAAAGGCGCTTGTTGCGCTTGATTGTACCGTCGAAATTTTCATACCTGCCCTCACACGCGGAACGATAACAGAGTGGGGGCGGTTTGATAGCGCGCAACCGGACACCCGACCTATCCAATCGGGTAGGTTGGTTGATCAGCAAAGGGCGGCAATCGGTGGTCTGTGATTGTGCGGCCGGAAGAAAAGTGGTACGACGCCTTTGGTGATCCGCGAGCGGAGCCCTTCTGACTGACCGACAGAGCGCGCACTCAGCCTGGCAACGGCTTCTTTCACGTCTTGGACACGACTTTTGTGGGCCACAAGAATGGCATCGCCGATCGCCACAACGATCATGTTCGTCAGACCAATGCCGACCAATTCAACACCCTGCGTGTCAGACCTGAGCAGACTGTCCTCGCAGCCGATGACGGTCACGTCCCCATGTGTCACCATACCACCGGCTTCTGACGTCATTTCGCGCCAGATTGCGTCCCAATCGCCTAGGTCTGACCAACCAGCGGCAAATGGGACGACGCAGAGGTTCGTCGCCTTTTCCATCACCGCAACGTCAACCGAGATGTCTTCTGCCTTGCTCCAGGATGTGGCCGACAGATGAAGCGTATCCTTGGCTTCTTTTGCATCCATGACCGCATCGATCACCGGCATCATCATGTGTTCGGCATGGGCCAAGAAGGCCGCAATCAGCGTGCGCGCTTCGGCCAAGAAGATACCGGAATTCCAAAGATATTTGCCAGAGGCAAGCATCGCCTCGGCCTGCGGTGTTTTTGGCTTTTCGACAAAGCCTTTCAGCGACAGGGGCCGTGGAAGGAAATCTTCAGGGCTTTCGCCCAGTTCCAGCCAGCCATAACCGGTCTCCGCGCGGGTCGGGCGGATGCCAAAGGTGACGATCTGGCCCTTTCGGGCCGATTGCGTGCCTGCTTCGACGGCGGCGCGGAACGCAGCAGCATCGGGAATGGCGTGATCTGACGGAGCGACCAGAACCAGCGCATTGGCGTCCATGCTGAACAAGTGGACTGCTGCGGCCAAAATTGCTGGGGCCGTATTGCGGGCGGAGGGTTCGACAATCAGGCAGGATGGAGCAATGCCGACCGCCTTGGCCTGATCTCGGGCGATGTTCAGATAGTCGTCAGCGGTCACAACAACAGGGGCGGCCCAGCCTGGCCCAGAAAGCCGCGTCAGAGCCGACTGGTAAAGCGTTTCTTCGCCCAACAGCCGGCCAAATTGCTTGGGCAGGTCTTTGCTCGACATGGGCCACAGACGGGTGCCAGAACCGCCACAAAGCAGAACAGGGGTAATCGGGGTCATCGCTGTGTTCCTTTCAAACTTTCATTTGTTACATCCTTTGTGCCACGCAATCTGGCAAAAGGGCTACTGCGCCCCCGGATGCATCGGGCGACCCTTTGCACCCTACTTTGTCCCAAACGGATAGGAATCCCGATCCAAGCGCACAGGCAATGAACGGCATAAGGGCGCGTGACGACCACAGCGTGACATTCAGTGCGAATATGGGGGTGACAGAGATCAAGTGTGAAAAGACCATGATCTGATTGGCGCAAGACGTCGGTGCCCAGCGTCCACTGGCAGCTGTTTGCACCGCAAACACCGATAGCCCAGGGCTATTTTGCGGCAGACTTGGTCTGACGGGTGCCCAAACGGGGGTTCTGGAAAAGTCTTATACCGATGGGACACCGATCAACGTCAGACTCCAGCCTTTAATGACACGAAACGCGTGTAAATATTTTGCGCGACAAGCGACGACAGTCCAAGTGCAAGCAAGGTTTGGACAATGGCCTTGGTGGTCATCAGGTGAGTCAGCTCAAAATCGGGCCAAAGTTTCGACAGTATGGCATAGCTTCCAAACTGAACCGGCACCGCCAGCGCAAACAGCACAAGACCGCGGCGGTCAGACCATGCCGCCAAAATCGTTGCCATCAGATAAGACCCGGTAAAGGCCGCAGCCGCCAGACCCGTCGCCAACAAGGCAGGTGCTGCGCCTGCAAACTCGGGCCCTGCAACGATCACCAGCAATTTGGCCGGGAAAAGATACATCACACCCAGCAGCGGCAGCACGGTTGCGCCAAACAGAAAGGCAATCGGACGCATTTCACGCAGGCCACTTTCGCCGCGCATTGATGCAGCGGTGACGGAGGGCAACAAAACTGCCGCCAGCCCGAAACAGGCGAAAAACTGAATGCGTTGAAGCAGGCCCAGCACAGCAACATAGCCGGTGTCACGCTGATCCAACAAGACCGATGCCGCCAGCACATCGCCATCCATCAGGGCAACCTGGGCCGCTTGCAATGCGGCAAATGGCAGGGCCAGCTTCAGGATAAAACGCATCTCGGCTTTATGATCTGCCGTCGGCGCGTCGCGGCTGCCATGTGCGAGGCCTAGGCGGCGAACCGGAAGCCAGCCCGCAACCAATGACAACACCAGCGCCGCGACAACGCCCGTCAGACCCCAACCTGCGACCCAGGCAAGCGCCCCACCAAGCAGTCTGACACCCATTTCAAGCTGACCAGAGGCGACAATAATTCCGGTTCTCTGCCGCCCCATGGCAATGCCCCGCCAAATGCACAAAGGCGCCGTGATTGGCACAGCCAGCAACAAGATGGCAAGGGCAGTTGCAGCCCCTTGCGGCAGACCCAAGGCTGATGTCAGCTGACCACTGATCGCCAGAGGCAGCAAAAGCAGGGCAAGAACACTCAGGCCGACGATCATGCGGCGATCCAGCACCGCCAAAGCCTTGGTCAGGACCGGGTTGTGCCCGCGCGACACCTGCTGGCTGACAGCCATCTGCAACGCGTTCAACAGCGCCAGAATGGCCAGTTTCAGCGTCAGAAGGGTGGCCAGAACCCCGAAAGTTTCAGGGCCCAACCACCGGCTGAACAGCATGTTGTAGAACAGATTTCCAGCATTCGCGATATTGTGCGACAGAAAGACAGCGACCGCCGGGCTCGCCAAAAGGGCCAAAAGGCCTGCGCCGCGCCGCGAACCGGACCCTTGGGTGATGCTGGCAACCATGTGCATCACTCTATTGCCGCAAAGGCCAACGGCAGGTCGATCGCGCGACCCCCGCGGAACAGCCGGGGGCTGCTGCTTGGCGTCGTGGCAGTTTTGGCCTGTTGGCTGGCTTTAAGCCCAAGCCGATATTCGCCAATTAGGCCCAACATGCGGATCGCCGCCTTGATAACCGCCCGACCCGAGACTTTGGAGCCTGGAATTTCGTCCCACTGTGGCAGGGGGAATTCGTAAAAGCCGTTCTCGGCAGGGTGAGCGGCACGGCGGACACGCGCGAACAGTTCAACGTCAAACAGCCAACCGGCAGTGAATGGGGTCGCGACGGCCTCGCGTAGCGCATCATTGGCGCGCAACAACTTGGCGCCGCACTGGGTATCGGAAATCGCCAGAGACAGGGCCATGCGGGCCATCGTTGCACAGGTGCGGGAAATAACCTTGCGCATGAATGTGCGGCGGATGCGGTGTCCCAGCATCTGACGGCGCGAACCGAACATGACTGCGATTTCCGGATGACGTTTGGCGACGCGGGCAAAGTCTTCGACAGCGTCCAGTGGGGTTGCCAGATCGGCATCCCAATAGGCCACAAGAGGGGCATCCATTGCCAGTGCATGCAATAAGCCCTGGCGCACCGCTTCGGCCTTTCCACTGTTGACCGACAGATCGACGACGGTGATCTGACGCGGTAGAACGTGGGTCATCGACACCAGCAGTGATAGGGTCGTGTCGGTGCTTCCATCGTTCACAAGAATAAGATGAACAGCCGGATGACCGTGCAAAAAATTCAGGATTGTTTCTGAATCAAGGCGCAGGGCCTCGTTGTAGCAGGGCATGACCAAGGCGACCTCGATGCCTGACTTTGGCGCAGCGGAAGATGCCGGGCCGGGTATAATCATGTTGATCAGGTTTGTGGAATGCATGGTCATTGGCAGGGCCTCTTTCTGTTAACCCTGTTTTCCCTAACCACCCCCTTCAAAGCTAATCCGCGTCGGCATCTAACAGCGCCAAAATCGGATAGCGGCCGGCCGACAATCGTTCACAATTTGCCCCAAAATGGGTGCCCTTATACCCGACAGGATAGGGCCGTATCCTGATTTACCATTGCTCGCGCCGGGCCTGCTGACAGGAACAGGTCATGACCTTTCGCGCACCGGCCCATGTGACGCGGCAGTGTCACACAGCGATCGCCATGCGCGTTCATCTGATCGAGCAAAAGATGTGGGTGCGGATCAGCAGCGCATTTTGCCAGCCGAAAGCCGTGCGATCTTTTCCACATGAAAGGCGGCCACCTGAGCCAGTGGCATGCCCATGGCCGCATCGCGATTGGCCCGCGCCAGATGTTCGGCTTCGGGCGATGACAGGGCAAGGTCGATCGCTGAGGCCATCCCCGCAGCGTCACCGGGTTCATAGTTGTAGCCGTTCAGGCCTTCGTCGCGGCAGAGATCCACAAAGTCGCCAATATGGGGGAACACCGGCACCGCCCCATAAGAGGCCGTCTGATGCAAGACCCCGGACGAGCCGGTGGTGGAATCATAGTCGAAAACGCTGACACGGGCCGATTCGAAAAAGGTGGCGATATCGTCTTCGGCCACATAGCCGCGAAAAATCAGGCCCGGCTGGGCACTGTGGGTGGCTGCAACACCCGCCATATACCCGGCCATGTTCGGGTGATCGGTGCCACCGATGACTAGTTCAAGGTCTTGGTGCCGCGGATCAAGCCGCAACTGCTGAAAGGCGGCGATCAGCGTTTCCAGCCGTTTGTAGGTTCCAAACTTGCCCATGGTCACAATCCGCTTTGGGCGGCTGGCCAAGGCAAGCCATGGGCGGGGTGTGGAATCAAAGGTGCCATGCGGAACAAGGCTGATGTCGCGCTTTGGTTGCGCTGCCACCAGCAGATCACGATAGCTGGCCAACGTGGTGGTCAGATAGCTGGCCCTGCACATCGCGGCCGTCACGATCCGGCCCCCGCCTCGCACGATGCCTTGCCGAAGCCTTTGCCCTTTGAGGATCGTCGTATCCAGATCGATTCCGGCAATGATGTTATGCGCGATGACCCCGCTTGGGCATCCGATCAGCCGTGACACCATAGGGGACAGCAGACCCAAGGCTGCCGTTGCCTCGCGGTCGCCAAAGGTCGCGGTCTGCAGGTTAAAGATCACGCCATCCGGCTTCTCTTTTCGCAGCGCCGCCAATAGCGCGGGCAGCGTCGCCAGACTGTTGAAACGCCAGACCCGCTCCACCCGCAGTTTTGGCCCCAGATCCAGTTCATCCAGCGCCAAGGGAAGCTTGTCTGCAAGAATGACCACCTCGGCCACTTGCGGATGGGCGGCCAGTTCGCGGGCAAGGTGCAGACCGTATTCGTTCAACGACAGCATTCCGGGCGGAAAGGCGCTGACCAAAGCAATTTTCAGGCTGGAACGTTCATTCATCCAAAGACTCCGACAGATACTTGGCAAAAAAGCTGCGCGAAACGGCTCCGATGGGCTTTTCGCGGCCATCAGAATCATAAAGACCAAAATGCGATTGCAGCTTTCGCACCCAGGGTGAGGCGCCCACCGCAACGGCATCGGGGTTCGGGAAATCATGCAGGGTCCAGATCAGCAGCCCGTCGGCCTTGGCCAAAGCGTTCAGCCGTGCGCCAACCTTTTCGGCCTGGTCCGCTTCTGATGATGGCAGGCCAGCCAACAAGGTCCAGGAACTGGTTCCGATTTCGGTGATCATCACCGGACGCCCCTCCGCTTTGGCCATTGTGGTGGCCAACCTTTCTGCCGCGCCGTCGATGGGCGCATAATCATGATAGCTGACAACATCCAGCCAACCCTGAACCTGTTCTGGTAGATCGACGGAAGGCCCGGCTGCGGAAAACCCGATTGTCAGCGGCAGATCGGGCGCGATTTGCCGCGTCGTTGCCGCCATTGTCGCAAGCCATGCCTGCACAAGACCCTGACCATGGGTTTCATAGTCCAGATCGGGCTCGTTTTTCAGATCAACCAGAACAACAGCCGGTGACGCCGCAAGAACAGGGATCACTTCCCGCAGCATCGCATCGTCATGCGCCCACAGATGCTGGGCATAATCGCCTTTCAGATCGAACAGGGTTGGCATCACTTTCAGGCCCCGTTCGTGCGCCAGAGACAGGAGCGCCTCTAGTCGCAAAAGGTTTGTCGGCTGCGCTTCCGGGTCCAGAAAATCACTGCGCGGCAAAAAGATGCGGATCGTGTTGGCACCCAGGTCGTGCACCAGATCAAGATCGGCTGAAATGATTGCCGCATCGTAGCTTGGCCAGAACTGGCGCCAGGGCGTTGCGGCGGGATAATAATTGAGCCCCGCAAGGCGCGGTAGATCAACGCTGGGCCGCGCGGGTGATGGCTGGGCCTGCGTCGGGGCAAGGAAGGTACTGCCCTGCATTTCATGGGCAAAGACGTGCCAGCCGGTCGATTCGTTCATCAAAATCGTCAGGGTGTCATCAAGGCTAAGGCGCAGGTCAGTCAGATTGCGCGCTGCATCAAGGCCAAGGCGCGCAGTCAGGCGACGGTCTTCCAGCACCAGAACCGAGCCGTCCATATGGTGAAACACCGGTCTTGGGTTGTGATGCAGCACGGCCATCGCCACCGAAGACCCTTGGGCTTGTTGTGGCTTGTTCATCAGTGCCGTCAGGCTTGCGTGTTTCGTGCGCATCAGGGCTGGGCCGCTAAAGCGGTCAGGCAGATACTGCGGGTCTCCGGTGGAAAGCGCCGCGGCATACAGCGCCCAAGCCTCGGCCACGGCCTTGCCTATTTCGTATTCATCCTGTGGAGTTACAGGCCGGTCAAGATCGCTGTTTTGCCGCCAGACGACGATATCGGGGCTTTGCGAAAAGCCTGACAAAGCCTGATCAAAATAGCGAAACGTCGTGGTTCGCTCCATGGCCGCAGCAAACCCAAGCGCCGACAGAAACACTGCCCCACCAAGAAAGGAGAGGAAGACAAGACTGATGAACAGGTGCGACTGGCGAAACCGCAGCATCAAGGTTGCCCCGCTTTGGCTGGTGAAAAGGACTGTTCGGCCCTGCCCAAAGGTGAATCGATGGCCACCGAAATCAGTACGCCGGCTTTTGGCAAAAGCCAGTCAATCACGATCCGGCCATCCTGAACCCAAGCCTCATGTGTCAGCGTTATTCCGTTGCCAAGTGTCGCGACCGCCAAGATCGGCGCGCCGTCGTTCAGGTAATGCCCGGCGTTGGTCATGAACGGCCCGATGGTCATTCTGGCCAGACCCAGATCAGGCACCGCCGTCAGATCGATCGCCAAGGGGGCCGAAGCTCGGATCGGGCGGATAGCATAGGGCAACGGCACGGACACGCGGTTGCCGACCAGCACGGTGTACTGGCCTGACAAGGCTACCTCTTCGCCCAGATCACGGGCCAGCATCCGTGCCGTCCCGGCACCACCCAGGGCCTGCCCCGGCAAAAGCGTGATCGATCCATCCGCCGCTGTCAGCATGAAACTGGCCGACGTGCCGCCCAGAACAAGGTTGCCATATTGGTCGGTCAAAGGCTGCGTTCCAAAGTCGTGAAAGGCCTCTACCAAGGCCAGGCCATTGTCGGACGCAAGCATTGGAACAACAGACAGCAAATGTGGGATCACGTCATATTCGGCCCGGTTGCTCTGCACAAACTCTGTTGCAGCCCCCGAGTGGTAATGCCCGGCGCGGGTGCTCTCCACGAGCTGAACTGCAAGACCGTTCTTGCTGGTTACGGGGAACGGCCGTTCATCCAGCGTGATGGTGACCTTTGTCCCGTCTTGGGCCAGATTTCCGTGTCGGTCCAAAATCAGGGCTGCGGCCTGACCGATATCCTGACCCGCGACCAAGGACTTTTGCCCGACAAAAAGCACGATATCATGCGGCATTTCGGGTGCCACAATGCTGCCCACCCCGGATGGCGCAAGTCGAATACCAGCCCAGGTTGCCCGGTCTGTGTCTGCAGAGTCTGCCAATCCCCAGGCATCGCCCACAAGGTCTTGCGCCAGAACCGGGGCCAACAGACCCAGATAGAAAACAAAGGCTATGATTGGCTGCATCTCAGAACTCCGGATCAAAGGTCATGGATGAAATGTCCAGCCTGATGAACTGATAGCCCCCAAGCCCATTCAACGCGATTGCACCCGCCGGGGCAGCGGCCAACGCGGCAAGCTTATCGGCACCAAAGGCCGCAAGGCCCGACCCGTTGACTTCATGCTTTGCCGGATCAACATCGGAAATCACCTCGATTGTTGCGCTGGGCGGCAGGTGAAAGTGAAAGGGGCTGGATTGTCCGGGCTGAATGTTGGTGGAAACAAAGGCCGCCTCGACCCAGACTGGCTTGCCCGTGCCCTCAAAAACCGATGCCAGCAGCCGGGTAATGCTCGCAATCTCGGTGCCTGTGTTCACCGCTGTTCCGCGAATTTCCAGCCCGCCGCCTTCAGTCTGACCAAAGGTGACTCCGTTCAAAGCAATGCCGCGATACAGGTTTTGTGCCACGACCAGCGCGCGAGCTGAAACCTGCGCTTCGTCCGGGGTTTCCGACAGGATTGGCGGGATGAAAAGCTTTGGATCGAACGAGCCTGCAACATCGGCATCATCCAAGGCCAGGATCCCTTCAAACGCGATCCGAAAAGCACCCATTTCGCCAGGCAAAAGGCGATGGGTGGCCAGGGTGCCGCCCGTTGTGGTGGCCAGCGGCTTGCCACCCGGCGAAAGCAACTGGCTTGTCACTGTGATATGGGCTGGGTCGGCATCGTTGACAAAAACACTGCCCACAACCGAATAGCGCCCCGCATGCCGCACCAACCGGGCCGGACCCAGCAAAATCTGCGGGCGGTCCAGCCGGTCGCGGTGCAAATCCGATTCAAAGCGTGGCTGTCGGCGGCCTGTGACATTCCAGGCAACTGTGTCTTGTCGGCTGATGCGCACCGGTGTCTGCACTGGCCGCAGGGACACGGGCACGACATACCACAGCCCGTTTCGGCGCACCGTGCGCAGGGTCAGATCTTCCTTTTGAACATCCAGCGAGGAAAACCAGTCCAGACTGACCTGCCAGTCGATCACATCTGCTGAAACGGCGGTCGGTTGAGCCGAGAAATCCACCAGCTTGCCATAAGATGCAATAAGCCCGCCGCGCCAGTTCCAGGGAAACCGCGCCTCTTCAAATGTGCCGCGGCTTTCCGGGTCCAGTTTTTTGTAGGCATCGGTAAAGCGGCGGAAATCAAGGTCGTTGAAGTATTCACGCAGTACGTCTTCGGCCGATGCCGGTTTATTCAAAATGCGGTAGCCCTGGATCAGACCTGCGCCAACGGCAATCACGCACAGCATGCCAAGCGCAAAGACCACCTGCCGCGCCCGCTTTGGGTTGGCAAAACGGTCGTCTGGCAGAAAGGCAGATCTTGGGATCGGCCGGTCGGTTGCATGCGCTTTGCCAAAGCCCCGGCGACCTATGGCGGCCACCAGAACCAGCGCGGCAAGGATCAGGGCAAAGGGCGGCAAAAGGCCCCACATCAAGCGGTGGCTTTGCGGAATCTCACGGCGTGGTTGCAAAAGCGGCAGCGGTTTGACATCAGGCCGTTCCCAGATCACGATGCCATTTTGCAACCGGTTCAACTGGTTCCAGCCAGTAAAGGTTAAAAGCGGATCATAGAATGCATCGTTGGAAAAAATGTATTTCAGGTGATAGCGGTCTGCGTTGATCAGGAACTGTTGCAAGGAACCCAGACCCGGAACACCCATGTACTTGGCGTTTTCCAACCGTTCGACGGAATAGCGGGTCAGGTCTGGCAAGCGTCGGGCCGAATGGTAATTGCCATCGACCGATTGTGCAGATGTCAAAGCCGACAGATAGGCGAACTGATCACCAAACCCCAGCGTCAGATAGCGCCAGCGATCGTGATTGTCTTGCTCTAGAAACGCCACGATGGGGGCCGGATCGACAAAAGCCGGTTGCATCGGGCGGATGGTCGGCAAGACGGCAGTGAAAACAGCACCCAGCACATACAATCCGAAAAGCCCGGCCACAGTGGCATAGCGCGCAACCATTCCAAAGACCGAAAGGATCATTTGGCCCGAGCGGCCATGCATCAAGCCATCCACCATCAACCCGACAAAGGGCAGGATCAGGATCGTGGCCCAATAGGTAAAGCGGTCCAGCGTCAGAATATCAAAAGCACCGCGCAGCAGCATCTTTGGAAACGGCGTTGTGCCCCCGGTGCCAAGGACAAAACACAGCATTACTGAACCGGCCAAGGGCCAAAGCCGGCTGGTCATGCCTTTATACAGGGCATAGGGCAAAGCGATCAGGCTTGCCCCCCACGGAATGACAAAAAAGATCAGGCCCAGATCAGGCCGGTCAAGAAAGCTTTCCCTGCTGCCATGTGGGATCGACACTTGCGTGATCGGGTCTGAAACTGACCAAAGCCAATGCGGCAGAATGGTCAGAACTATCCCCCCAACAAGTGCCACAGCCAACAATAGCCCCCTGGCGACAGGCCAGAAGAACGGTGTAAATCCGTGAAAAATCCGAAGCATCCGGCTATAGGGCGCACCGTCGCGCTTTTCCCGCGCCAGTTCGGCGGCCGTGCGCAAGGCAAGCAGCCCCAGCGGGATGATGAACAGGATTGCACCAAACAACGTTGTCACATGATGCGCGGCCGTGGTTGCGGCGCCAAAGACAACCGCCGCAAAAAAGTTGCGCCAATGTCCCGCGACGATCCACCGATAGACCCAAGGTAGGCCATTCAGAAACACACCCAGCGAAAAGATGGTGGGCAGTTGCCCAAAAAGATGCACCGCCTCGGCCACTGAAGACGACAGAACCAAGGCAATTGCAGCATAGCCTGCCGCTCTTGGCGGCACCCACATCAACGCAAATCGGTAGGTTCCTAGCGTCAGAAGCAAAATGCCGGTCAGCATGGTCAGAACAAAGGCCGCGCGCAAAGGCATCAGTTTCGACAGCGCACCGATCAACATATGCGTGCCCGGCGGGTAGGATGTCGTTGCAAAACCGGTGTACCAGCGCGGCTCCCATGGGTCGAACCAACTACGGGCGTAGTGTTCGCCAAAGAACATGTGAATGAACGCATCATAGGTGTTGCCATGGGTAAACGGCAGCAACGCGCCGTGCGTCATCACCGCCATCCCGATCGCCAGACACAGCAAAAAGATACCACTCAGGCTTTCGTCAGCCCGTGGAATACCCTTTATGGCATTTTGTCCTTCAGCCTGCACGCCCTCAGCGCCTTATCTTGTTGGATGCCTGGCTCTGCGGCCCTCATGGCCGAGATCAGCCTTACGGGCCTGCAGGGCATCTTTGTTTTTTGTACCATCTAACACTGCGGCACGCTCTCTGGATAGGAACTTGCTGTCTCAGGTGGACAAATTGTCCGGGCTCCTTTCGTTCGATTAAACGCGGTTATTGCAGAACAGGGCAAGCCGGTTTGTCAGCCAATACGGTTCAAGGTTTTTTGCCCTTTGATCCGCCTTGGTGCAGGTGTTCTTGCAAGACCGTCAGGCCCGCATCTCACGCGCTGGCCGGTCATAGACATCATCAACGCGCACAATATCGTCTTCACCCAGATAATTGCCCATCTGCACTTCGATAATCTCGACCGGTGCATTGGTCAGATTTTCCAGCCTGTGAACAGCCCCTTTGGGAATCATCACAACACTGCCGGGCTGTACCGTGGCCACCTCTTCGTTAACGGTGATAGTGGCGGTTCCTTCGATCACAACCCAACGCTCGGCGCGGTGGTGATGATACTGCAGAGACAACCGGCCGTTTGGGCTGACACGAATGCGTTTGACCTGATGTGTTGCGCCGCGATCAAGGCTCCAGAAAGCACCCCAGGGACGTTCTTCATAAAGGGGCGCATTGTCGGGCACAGCAGAAACGGCTGAAGAGATATTGGTGTGAATCGACATAGAGTTCTCCGATTGTTTTGGGGCTTCAGATACTGACGCTTGAGGATCGGCAAACATGGAGCCGGTGCTTTTGGTCAGACCATTTTGCCTGAATGTGGGCCGCAAAGCGCTTGCGCTCCAGTATGGGCCGTTGGCGCAACAGGCGGGCACCGCTGCGCGCCGGGGCGTCGCGCTATCACGGGCAGATATGCAGCATACCCGAACGGGTACTGGCGACTTTGGGGCCGAGCAGGTCCATAGCAAGGCGGGCAAGTCGCCGATTGCCCGAACAACGTAAGGGTTGAGTGCGCTTCATCGGAACCGCAGGGCGGGGCTCGGTTGACATATGGCTGGCAACCGGTCCCGCCAGACCTGATCGCGCAGCCCTCTAAGCGATGTGCATCCGGCAGGGTCTGCAAAAGGTGCTGCAAAGTCTGCAAGGCTATCAGAAAGCAACGATGGTCGTGACCGTGGCGTGGTCACGCTAAGCGGCAAGGCGCCCCGCCTGTCGAAAAGCTCAATTGTTCGCGGTCAGCGGGTCGATGATTTGCGACACTTTGGTGATCCGCGAAAATGGAATCCCGCTGAGTTCGGCATGTTTGCGGATCGAGGCATCGCCGTCAGCAAGATAGATGCAGAAGGTCTTGTCGCCA
Source organism: Pseudotabrizicola sp. (assembly GCF_030684215.1). Taxonomy (GTDB): domain Bacteria; phylum Pseudomonadota; class Alphaproteobacteria; order Rhodobacterales; family Rhodobacteraceae; genus Pseudotabrizicola. Next base: position 32,263 of record NZ_JAUXOV010000017.1, on the reverse strand, counting down.
GCCACATAGCTGTGCTGCCACTGGATGGCAGGGCCGATGGTGCTGAGCGCCTGATTGGATGCCCGCACCGCACAGCAAAGCTAAGTGACGGAGAATTTGCCGACACCGGGGAGGTCATGCTCGATCATGTCGCGTTTCAGACTTGTCATCTCAGGTGCTCCCATTTGATATTGAGCATGCGGGTTAGGCTTGCGCCCCCAAGGCTCATAACCAAATTTTCTTTCGCGTGATGAAGGTTGCTTTGGCAGGTGGCACGATCCGGCCAAAAATGCAGAGGTTCTGTGAGTGGCCGCGAAGTCAGGCGCGGCTGACCCGCCAAAGTCTTCTGCACGCCGTGGTCTAGCCACCAACCGGCAATTGGCAGCACAACCCAACCTTGGGCAAATGCAGGAGTCGCTGTAAATGCGAGAATGGAATCGGGAACTGCTCAGAACCCATGGCGGCGCAGTTCGGCCATGATAAGCGATCTTAAGGCGGTATCTTTGGTCGGGAAGGCTGCTGTGTAATGCGCGGTCGTTGCAGCAGCCTTGCGCCGCCGCACCTCTCGCCGCCATTGTGCAGCCTGATCGTGGTTCCCGGCCAGAGAGTTGGCCGCAAGCGCTATCATCGTGATCAGGCAATGCGCGTGGTGTACTCGCGGCCCTGTCCCCCAGCAGGCGGCAGATTGGTAGTCGCCGGTTTGCACCAGCATCTGCGCCCGGACTTCGTGAAACCCGTAAAACAGCAGACCCAGCGGGCTAAGCTGCATGGCGATATCCAGCCCGGCCTTTGTTGTCGAAGCATTCCCGACCAGCATCGAGGTGACGGCCGAAGAATAGAACCCCTGCGCATATTGCGGGTTCAGCGTGGTGGCCCAGTCAAGCCAGACGACTGTAGCATCTAGGTCTTGCGTTAGACAGAAGGAACGCCCAATGGTGAAATTCGCGAACGGGTACAGCGGGTCCAGTTCCAGTCCGCGCTCGGCATGGCGTCGCGCGGCCTCTGGAATATTTGGGCCAAGCTGAAGGAAAGCCTCGACAAAGCTGGTGAACGACAGCCCGGCATGGGCGTGGACGAGTTGTGGGTCCAGCGCGTCACTGCCCGTTCAAAACAGCCCTTGGCGCGCAAGTTGTCTTCAGCGGTAAAACGATAAGGATGCTGCAGCCCTAAATGGTAGTTCGCCCAGGTATCCAGCGTTTCGATCCCGGCCATCTGGGCGACCCGCGCCTCATTCAGCGGAATATAGACCTCAAGTGCGGTGACAAGGTGCGTGACGATCTGGCTGCGCAGATCGTCGATGTTGTCGAAAGGGGCTGTCAGCTGATATCGCTTCGTTCGTGCAACTGTCAGAAAGTTCAAGCGGGACAGCCAGGGTGTGATTGCGCGCCTCGATAATGCCGATCAGGACATAGGGAGCGCCCAAGGCGGTTGCGACAAGATAAATGTTTGGCTCGGCCTGCCGGAACCGGAAAGACGATCCGCCTGCGATCACCGCCAGCCATCGCATGCACGACAGCGCTTGTGTGATCTCACAACGGATTGCCTCTGCCAGCATGGCAAGTTCGGGGGCCATGGCAAGTGGGCGAAACGGAGGGTGGCAATCGAGAGCCTGCCAGTCAGTGGACCTTTCGGTTGGGAAATCTCTCGTAAGAAAGCATGCGCGGGGGGCATCTCCACGACATCTGCGACGAAGCGAAATCACCGGTCATGAATGGTCCCGATGATCGTATGTGCCTCGCCATCGTCGTCAACTTCGCGTCGCGCTGACCTGATGCAGCTTGAAATGCTGGCATCCGAAATCGCCCTACCTTGAATTGGCCGAGAAGCACAGCTGGCTTCTGGTCTGCCAGTTTGAGACCTCTGCCAATGCCGACATTCATGAGGCGACCACCGCTCGTGAGATCATCGGTGACTTTGCCGATGAGAGGTTGGACTTTTTGGTGACCGGCTATGGGACCGGTGGCAAGGCGACAGGACCTGCACCGGCTTTGTTCCAGTTTTTTTGAGAGCCATACTCGCCATCAAGGAGACCGGCTATGGCAGCGATACACAGCAACGAATTCAAGCGGGATGCGGTTCGCATTGCGCTCACCAGTGGCCTGACACGGCATCAGGTTGCGTCTAATTTGAGGGTTGGGCATTCGACCCTTGGCAAATGGGTTCGGGCATTTTCCGAAGAATCCAAAGTGCCTGCACATGATGCTGAGCTTCTGCGCGAGAACGAACGACTTCGCAAAGAGAGCCGCATTCTCCGGTTTTGAGCCGCGCAAGGAAACAGGCCGGGGGACTGATTTTCCGGCGAATGGAGGGAGGTTCAAAAGAAAACTGCGATGTTCTGCGCATCTCAAAAGCCGTAACGTTTCAAGATATTGCCGAGTATCGCGGCACCCTGACCCGTGGCCATCTGTGCCACCTGATGGGTGTTTCGGAGCGCGGGCTCCGTGCCTTGACGCACCGCCCCCCGTCGTATCGTCAGCGGCGTGACATGGTGTTCCTGGCCGATATCTGCGATAAGCACCGGTTAAGCTTGGGCAGCTATGGCAGACCACGGATGACCGAGGAGCTGAACGAGCAGGGCATCCGCGTCGGACAGCCATTGCCCGGCAGCGGTTTGCAGGCAAACCGCGAGAGGGGCCGGGTTGGTCGTGTTCATCGGGAAAACAGTCCCCCGGACTGATTTCTGATCCTCCTCATTGCGCCAGAACGGCATCCGGGTCATCCGCAGCCGGAAGTTCAAGCGCACCACCGACAGTGACCACGCCTTCAACATTGCGCCGAATCCCTTGCGGCAGGACTTCGCCGCGCCCGTGCCAGCATCTGCCAATGTCTGGAGCCTGCACGGGCTGTACGAATGCCTTCACAGATGCGGGAAAATTGTCTAGCGGCGGCATTCAGACTTCAACTGGATCAAGCTGTCGCAAGGGCAGAGGTGCCAATCCGCTCGTCTTGCTACTGCCGTTCAAAGAAGAACGTCGTATAGGATGGCGATGTGTAGGGCGTTCAGGCCTTTGCTCCGGTCGTTGAAGGCCTGCATCGCCGCTGGCCAAAGGCCGTCTGATCAGGGCCGGGTTAATCCGTAGACCGATGCTGTTCTGGTTGGCTGCGCTGTTGGTCACTCGACCGTGCCCTGTCTGTGCGCGCCATCAGGCTTGGTCCGCTGCCAAGGTCCGCAAGGATCGGACAATCGGGCCGGTGATCGCCGCAGCAGGCGTCAGCAAGGTTCTGGAGGGTCTCCTTCATAGCCTGCATCTCGGCGATCTTGCGCTCCAGCCCGTCGATCTGTTCCTGCGCCAGACGCTTGACGTCGGCGCTGTGGCGGGATCGGTCGCGCCATAGCGCCAGCAGTTCCTGAATTTTCTCGACCGGAAACCCCAGATCCCGCGACCGGCGGATGAAGCGCAGCATCTGCACCTCGGTGTCCGAATAGACACGATACCCCGCGCCGGTGCGTCCTGCCGCCGGGATCAAGCCCGTGGATTCGTAGTAGCGGATCATCTTGGCTGACACGCCCGAGGCGCGGGCCGCTTCACCGATGTTCATGGGCCAGTCTCCTTCAGGATTGCGCGGGGGAATAGCGCCGCAGCCGCAGCGCGTTGCCAAGGACAAAGACCGATGACAGCGCCATGGCCCCGGCAGCAAAGACCGGCGACAGCAGGATGCCAAAGGCGGGCCACAAGACACCCGCCGCCACAGGGATCAGCGCCGCGTTATAGGCAAAGGCCCAGAACAGGTTCTGCCGGATGTTGCGCATCGTGGCCTTGGACAGCGCGATGGCGTCAGACACTGCCGTCAGCCGCCCCGTCATCAGCACCACATCCGCCGCCTCAATCGCGATATCGGTGCCGGTGCCGACGGCCAGACCAACATCCGCCTCGGCCAGTGCCGGGGCATCGTTTATGCCGTCGCCGACATAGGCCAGCGGTCCCGGTGCCTTAAGCCGTTTTACCGCCAGCACCTTGCCGTCGGGCAGCACTTCTGCCACCACCTCGTCAATGCTCAGCTGGCGCGCGATGGCCTGCGCCGTGCGGGCGTTGTCGCCGGTGATCATCGCCACCTTCAGGCCAAGCGCATGCAGGGCGCGGATGGCTTGTGGTGTGGTTTCCTTGATTGGGTCCGCCACGGCAAGGATAGCAGCCAATTGGCCGTCCATAGCAGCATAAAGGGGCGACTTGCCCTCATCCGCCAGTCGGGCCGCGACCTCGGCAAAGGGGGCCACATCAAGACCCAGCTTGGTCATATAGCGGTCAGCGCCGATTTCGACCCGGCTTTCGCCCGCCTGCGCCTCGACGCCATAGCCGGTCAGCGAGGCGAACCCGGTCACCTCTGGCAGCGTCAGGCCCTCCTCGACCGCCGCTGCAACGATGGCGCGCGCAATCGGGTGTTCGGACTTTGCCTCTGCCGCCGCAACGGCGGCCAGCACAAGCGCGCGGTCAAAGCCGGCGGCAAGGTGCAAGTCGGTCAGGCGGGGCTTTCCTTCGGTCAGCGTGCCGGTCTTGTCAAAGGCCACAACCCGCACGTCCTGCAAAGCCTGCAAGGCCTCACCCTTGCGAAACAGCACCCCCAGTTCCGCCCCCCGCCCGGTGCCGACCATGATCGAGGTCGGGGTGGCCAGACCCATGGCACAGGGGCAGGCGATGATCAGAACCGCCACCGCATTCACAAGGCCAAAGGTCAGCGCCGGGTCAGGGCCAAAGATCAGCCAGACGGCAAAGGTCAGCGCGGCCAGCGCCATCACGGCGGGCACGAACCATAGTGTGATCTGGTCCACCAGCGTCTGGATAGGCAGCTTGCCGCCCTGCGCCGCCTCGACCATGCGGATGATCTGCGCCAGCATTGTGGCCTCGCCTACCGCCGTGGCGCGGAAGGTGAAGGCGCCGGTTTGGTTGACCGTGCCGCCGGTGACCGCGCTGCCGGTGGTCTTTTCAACCGGCAGGGGTTCACCCGAGATCATGCTTTCGTCGATCCAGCTGGTCCCTTGCGTTACTGCTCCATCTACGGGAACCCGCTCGCCGGGGCGGACCTCGACAAGGTCGCCGGGCCGCACCTCGGCTATCGGCAGATCAACGACGGTGCCCTTGCGGATCACGCGGGCGGTCTTGGCCTGCAAACCCACCAGCCGCTTGATCGCTTCGGACGTGCGGCCCTTGGCGCGGCTTTCCAGATATCGTCCCAGCAGGATGAGTGTCACGATCACCGCTGCAGCTTCGTAGTACACGTTCACCGTGCCTGCGGGCAGCAGGCCGGGGGCAAAGGTCGCGACCAGCGAATAACCGTATGCCGCCGATGTGCCAACGGCCACAAGGCTGTTCATGTCAGGCGCAAGCCGGGCAAGCGCGGGAAAGCCCTTGGCGTAGAACCGACGGCCGGGACCAATCAGCACCGCCGTGGTCAGCAAGAATTGCAGATACCAGCTGTTCTGCATGCCGATGGTGTTCATCACCGCCATATGCATCCACATGAACAGATGCGACCCCATCTCCAGCACAAAGACCGGCAGCGACAGCACAGCCGCAATCGACAGATCGCGCTTGAGAGAGGTTTCCTCGACGGCTTTACGGGACGCGGTTTCATCTGACACGGCCGATATCGCAGGATGCGCGTCATACCCAGCGTCGGCGATGGCGCGGATCAGCTTGGCCACATCGGCCTGTCCCGTCACATGCGCGCGCTCGGTCGCAAGGTTGACTGTGGCTTCTGTTACGCCCGGCACGGATTTCAGCGCCCGTTCCACCCGCGCGACACAGGACGCACAGGTCATCCCCTCAATCTCCAGATCGATCGGAGGAGAGGCAACATCATAGCCGACATCCTCGACCGCCTTCACCAGCGCCGCTCGGTCCAGATCATGGCCCAGGATCTCTGCGCGTTCGGTCGCAAGGTTGACAGACGCAGCATCAACCCCCGGCAGCGCGTTCAAAGCTCGCTCCACCCGCCCGACGCAGGACGCACAGGTCATGCCCTCGATATCAAGGACGACCCTTGATGGCAGGTCGGGCTGCATGGTTTTAGGGTTGCTGTTCATGGCGGACCACCTTTTCGACTCTGTTCCGCTTATGCAGATAGGCCTTCCTATCATGGTAAGGTCAAGGGGTTTGGCAAAAAAGCCAGTTTCACAGTCTTGTGCTCTTGACCTTACAACCGTTGGAAGCCCTATTTGGGATGGCATGAGACGAAATCTCGAAGGAGTTACTCATGCAGTTCCATATCGAAGCCATGACCTGCGGCGGATGCGCGCGCAGTGTCACCAAGGCGATCCAATCCGTCGATCCGGCGGCCGAAGTGAAAGCCGACCCCGCGACCCACAAGGTTGACGTGACAACGACCGCCCCGCGTGAGCGGCTGGCCGCCGTGCTGGCGGATGCCGGCTTTGCGCCTGCGTAACTGATAATCAAGAAAAGGAAGATGTTGATGAAAAAGCAAAACATCGCGCTGGCCGCTGGCGCAATTGCAATTGTGGCCGGGCTGGCACTCGCCCAGACCACGATGGAGGGTATGGATCATTCTGCCATGGGCCACTCTGGCATGGCCGGAATGGAGGGCATGGGCATGATGAACCACGCCGTCGCAATCCCACCCGAGTTGGCCGACAACCCTGCCGTTCAGGCCTATGCGGCGGCAATGGAGGTCATGATGACGGATATGATGATCCCCTACACCGGTGACGCCGATGTTGACTTTGTCAAAGGCATGATCCCGCACCACGAGGCAGCGGTGGCGATGGCCAAGGTACAGTTGGAATTTGGCACAGACCCCGAAATCCGCGCGCTGTCCGAAGCCGTCATCGCCGCACAGGAAACCGAGATTGCACAGATGAATGCCTGGCTCGCTGCGCGCGGCCTCTGAAGGCAATCGGCACGGGCAGGTGTGCGTTCACCTGCCCGGTCCAATCCGGCAATTGTTGCCGACAGACCGTATCAGGCAGCGTCATACCGTGAGAAGGTCGAGCCAACACCATCCCGTGCGATGAGTATGACGTCATACGCCTCTCGCTCGGATTCCGGGCCCATTCCGGGAGAGCCATAGGGCATCCCGGGCACCGTCAGCCCGATGGCATCCGGGGCTTCCTCCAGCAGTCTGCGGATATCGGCGGCAGGCACATGCCCCTCAATCGTGTATCCGCCGATCGTCGCAGTATGGCAGGACACAAGCGCGTCAGGGATACCTTGCTGCCGTTTGAACGCCGCAAGATCTTCAATGCTCCGCTCTTCAAAGCTGACAGCAAATCCGTTGTCACGAAGGTGACCGATCCAGGCATTGCAGCACGGGCACCCCGGATCTTTGACAACATGAATTGACAGATCACGCTGACTAAAAACAGGCGAGGCCACGGCAAGCGCTGCAATGGCAAACAGGAACGTCCTTCGGGTTGGCTGGGTCACGGGCATCACTCCACTTATTGCAGGTATATAGCATCGAGATGTGACTGTGCACTCAACAATTCGGGAGGTGATACCAATGCTCCGGTGTGAAACCTTAGGTCACGGTCTGGCCTTCTTGGCGCATCCTTCTGGCTGAAACATGGTCACGCTTCAACGTGCCCAAATTAAATGATAAGAATTTACTAGAGTGGTGCAAAAAATGCATCACTTCTTTTGTTGGATGCGGGCGTGGGGGCACGATGAAGCACTTGCAGGATTTCGCCTATATCGAAGCGGTGATGCAGGCCGGGTCGATCCGCAAAGCAGCAGATGACATGAATATCACCGCCTCGGCGCTGAACCGTCGTATCCAGCGGTTCGAGGAAGAGTTCGGTTCGGAGATATTCGAGCGCCTGCCGCGTGGCGTGCGGCTGAATCCGGCTGGCGAAATGCTGGTCCAGCACTTCCGTGCGCAGGTCTCAGATTTGCGTCGGGTGCAAAGCCAGGTGGCCGATCTGTCGGGTATAAGGCGGGGTCATGTGTCGGTGGCTTGTTCGCAGGCGTTGATCCCCTACTTCATGCCCGAACAGATTGCCCGCTACCGCGTAAGCCACCCCGGCGTTACGTTCTCGGTCAGCGTCCGCGACCGCGAGGCGGCCGAGCGGGATCTGAGCACCTTTCGAAGCGATCTTGCGCTTGTGTTCGAGCCGATCCTGTTGGTCGATTTCGAGGTGCTGATGTCGGCGCCACAAACGATTTGCGTTTTGATGCGCGACGATCACCCGCTGGCCGGGCAAAGTGTTCTGCGGTTGCGCGATTGCCTTGACCATCCGCATGTCGTGCCAACCCGGCAATATGGTGTACGTCATCTGCTTGATGTTGCCGCCGCGCGCGGAACACGGGCCATCGCGCCGGTGGTCGAGGCGGACTCGTTCGATTTCATGCGCCATTATGTAATCCACGAAAACGCCATCGCGTTCCAGATTCCGATCGGGCTTCGGCTGTGGCCCGACTCGGGCATGGTCGCGCTGCCCCTGTCGAGCCGGGACGTCCCGTCGGGCAATCTTCTGCTTGGCCAGATGCGGGGGCGCACCCTGCCGGTTGCATCGGCGCGGTTTGCGCAAAGTCTGCGGCTTGCTCTGGAAGCGATAGCCTGAGACCTCGCTGACCGCTGCATTTTATGCACCGCTCTTGCGAAAAAATAGCAGAAGTCAGAAGCGATAAATCACCTTACCTTTCAAGGCAGGAACAGATTCCTATGGCCGTAGCCGGTCAGACAGCCTCGACAGGAGCGAACTCAATGACTGATTTCTCAGCAATATCTCGCCGCAGATTCCTTGGGTCGTCGGCTGCGCTGGCTGGCGCGACTGCGATGGGCGGTGTGCTTGGTGCCGGGTCAGCGCTGGCGCAGACACCTTTGACCGTCGGCTTCATCTACGTTGGCCCAAAGGGCGATTTTGGCTATAATCAGGCGCATGCCGAAGGTGCGGCCGCGGTAAAGGCCATGCCGGGTGTAACCGTTCTGGAAGAAGAAAATGTGCCCGAATCTGTCGATGTTAAGAACACGATGGAATCGATGATCAACTTTGACAGTGCAACGCTTATCTTCCCGACGTCATTTGGCTATTTTAACCCTCACATCCTTGAACTTGCACCGAAATTTCCGAATGTGCGCTTTCAGCACGCAGGCGGTCTGTGGACGCCTGACAACCCGGCAAACATCGGTTCCTACTTTGGCTACATCGGCATGGGCCAGTACCTGAACGGGGTGGCGGCCGGTCATGCCAGCGTGACGAAAAAGATCGGCTTTGTCGCAGCAAAACCAATTCCGCAGGTGGTGAACAACATCAACTCCTTCCTGCTGGGCGCGCGGTCTGTGGATCCATCAATCACCTGTCAGGTGATCTTTACCGGTGAGTGGTCGTTGGCCGTGAAAGAGGCTGAGGCGACGAACGCGCTGTGCGATCAGGGCTGCGATGTCATCACCTGCCATGTGGACGGGCCAAAGGTGGTGTGTGAAACCGCCGCCGGACGCGGTGCCTTTGTGTGCGGCTATCACGCTGACCAGACGGCGCTGGCCGGTGACAAGTATCTGACCGGGGCCGAGTGGAACTGGGCCCGTGTCTATACTGGTATGATCGAAACCGTGCAAAGCGGCGGCACCATCGACAACTTTGTGCGCGGCGGTCTGGCCGAGAACTTCATCAAGATGAGCCCGCTTGGCCCGGCGGTGTCCGACGCCGGACGCGCGCAATTCGAAGCAACAAAGGCCGAGATCATGGCCGGTGGATTTGCCGCCTACAAAGGCCCGCTGAAGGACAACACCGGGGCCGAAGTTGTGCCCGCTGGTGGCAGCCTGATCGAAACCGATGTGGCAATCGAAAGCATCGGGTATCTGGTCGAAGGCGTCATCGGCTCAACGAGCTGACAGTGGCCAACGTGGAACAACCCGTAGCCCATCCGTCCGGGGCATCGACGATTTCGGTGCTGATGCCCCGGGCAGAGGGTCTGGTTATCCCGTTTGCGGCCTTGCTGGCGGGGTCATTGGCCTTCAGTCTGTTTCTTCTGCTGGTTGGAAAATCGCCGGTAACGTTCTTCGGGCTGGTGTGGATGGCCGGGTTCAGCACGGCATTTTCCTGGCAGAACACGCTTTCCCAGGTTGCGCCCCTGTTGTTCGCGGCCCTTTGCGTTGCCCTGCCCGCCCGTCTGGGTCTGGTCGTGATCGGAGGCGAGGGGGCAATCGTGCTTGGGGGTCTGGCCGCCGGGGTGGCGGGTACGCAGGCCACCGGTTGGCCGCCCGCAGCCGGGCTTGGCTTTATGGCCCTGTGCGCGATGGCTTTGGGCGTTGGTTGGATCGCTAGCATCGGAGCGCTTCGTATCAAGCGGGGGGTGAACGAGACCATTGCCTCGCTCCTCATGGCCTATATCGCGATCGCGCTGTTCAATCATCTGGTCGAAGGGCCATTCCGTGACCCGGCAAGCCTGAACAAACCCTCGACCCTGCCGCTGACCGAAGGCTTGCGCATCGGCGAAATGCCGTTGATCTCGGCGCATTGGGGCGTGTTGGTCGGCATCCTCGCCTGTATTGCCTGCTGGGTGCTGATCGAGCGGACGACCCTTGGTTTCGCCGCGCGCATCGCGGGCGACAATCTGCGTGCGGCGCAGGTTCAGGGTCTGCCTGTCGGGCGGCTGGTGGTCGGATTCACTGCGCTTGGCGGGGCCTTTGCCGGGCTGGCCGGGTTTTTTGAGGTTGCAGCGGTGCATGGGTCGGCCAATGGGTCGCTGATCGCGGGCTATGGCTATACCGGTATCCTTGTGGCCTTTCTTGCCCGCCACAACCCGCTGGCCATCATCCCGGTGGCGATCTTGCTGGGCGGGTTTGCCGCGTCCAGCGGCTTGATCCAGCGCCGGATGGACCTGCCGGATGCCACGATTCTGGTGTTTCAGGGTATGATCTTTGTGGCCATCCTGCTGTCGGAAACAGTCTATGGCCGATTCAAGATCTTCACCCCCGCCTATTGGGAGGTCCGCTGATGGACCCGGTCGATATTGGCCTTTGGGGTGTGCCGCTGGCCATCCTTGCCGGAGCGATCCGGGTCTCGACTCCGTTTCTGTTCGTCTCACTGGGCGAATGTCTGACGGAAAGGTCTGGTCGCATCAATCTGGGCCTTGAGGGCACGCTGATCTTTGGCGCGATGTCCGGCTATGCAGTGGCCTATGAAACGGGGTCGCCCTTTTTGGGTGTCGGTGCGGCGGCACTGGCCGGGGTGGTCTTTGGCTTGGTCCATGGCTGGATCTGCAAGTTCAAAGGCGTGAACGACATTGCCATCGGCATTGCGCTGATGCTGCTGGGCACCGGGCTCGCGTTCTTTTTTGGTAAGCCCTACATCCAGCCTGTCGCACCAAAGCTGCCATCAATTTCCCTTGGCGGCTGGTCGGATGTGCCGCAGGTGCAATCTGCCTTGCAGGTCAATGTGCTGTTCCTCGTGGGCGCTATCCTTGCGGTTTTTCTGTGGTGGATGTTCCGCTCTACCCGTGTCGGCCTTGTGATCCGCGTTGTTGGTGACAGCACCGACGCCGCCCGCGCCATGGGCCTGAACGCCGACCGCGTGCGCCTTTTGTCAACGGCGGCAGGCGGAGCTTTTGCCGGAGTCGCCGGGGCGTATCTGTCTCTCTACTATCCCGGCAGCTGGAATGAAGGGATTTCCTCTGGCCAGGGCCTGATGGCTGTGGCGCTGGTGATCTTTGCCCGCTGGAATCCGATCAACTGCTTTTGGGCGGCGCTGTTGTTTGGCGGGGCTGGCGCGCTTGGCCCGGCGCTGCAATCGGTGGGGGTGACCCAAGGCTATTATCTGTTCTTCGCCGCCCCCTATGTGCTGACGCTGGGGCTTTTGATCGCAACCTCATCGCCGGAGCGTGCCATGCAAGGCGCACCCGCCGAATTGAGCATCACGAAATAGGAGGTTCGGAATGAACGGGTTGGGTGGGCTGAACAAATCGGAAAATGGCGTGGTGATCGGCCTTGTGCAGTTGCAACTGCCGGTGGTTATCACCCCCGCCGACCTTGCCCGCCAGACTGCGCGGGTGGTGGAGCTGGTTGCCAAAGCACGGCGCAATCTGGGCACGATGGATCTGGTCGTGTTTCCCGAATACATGCTGCACGGCCTGTCGATGGACACCAATCCCGCCATCATGTGCCGGATGGACGGGCCCGAGGTTGCCGCCCTGATGCAAGCCTGCATCGACAATGCGATCTGGGGCTGCTTTTCGATCATGGAGCATAATCCCGGTGGCTATCCCTACAACACCGGCCTGATCATCGACGACAAGGGTAAGGTGCAGCTTTACTACCGCAAGATGCACCCTTGGGTTCCGGTTGAGCCGTGGGAGCCGGGCAATATCGGCATCCCTGTCTGCACCGGGCCAAAGGGAGCAAAGATTGGCCTGATCATCTGCCATGACGGCATGTTCCCCGAAATGTCGCGCGAAGCCGCCTATAAGGGTGCCGAGATCATGATCCGCACCGCAGGCTACACCGCGCCGATCCGTGACAGTTGGCGGTTCACCAACCAGTCCAACAGCTTTTGCAACCTGATGGTCACCGCCAATGTCTGCATGTGTGGGTCGGATGGCACTTTTGATTCCATGGGCGAAGGCATGATTGTCAACTTTGACGGCGCGGTCATCGCCCACGGCACCGCAGGCCGGGTGGATGAGATCATCACCGCCGAGGTCCGCCCCGACTTAGTGCGCGAGGCGCGCGCTGGCTGGGGGGTGGAAAACAACCCCTATCAGTTCGGGCATCGCGGCTATGTCGCGGTCAAGGGCGGCGCGCAAGATTGCCCCTATACCTACATGACCGACCTTGCCGCCAGAGCTTATCGGTTGCCGTGGGAAGACACCGTGCGCGTTACCGACGGCACCTCTTGCGGCTTTCCGGCCCCAACCCGAATGTTCGGGCAAACCACACAGGAGGCTGCCGAATGACCACGATTGCCAGCCAGCCCTATGCCTGGCCGTGGAATGGCGATCTGCGCCCCGAGAACACGGCGCTGATCATCATCGACATGCAGGCCGATTTTTGCGGTCCTGGCGGCTATGTCGATACGATGGGCTATGATCTTTCTCTGACCCGCGCGCCGATTGAACCGATCAAGGCAGTTCTGGTGGCGATGCGGGCCGGGGGTTACACCATAATCCACACCCGCGAAGGCCATCGGCCCGACCTGTCCGACCTGCCCGCGAACAAGCGTTGGCGGTCGCAACAGATTGGCGCTGGGATCGGCGACCCCGGCCCTTGTGGGCGCATTCTGATCCGGGGCGAGCCGGGGTGGGACATCATCCCCGACCTGTACCCCGCACCGGGCGAGATCATTATCGACAAGCCCGGCAAGGGGTCGTTTTGCGCCACCGATCTGGAAATGATCCTGCACACGCGCGGCGTCGCCAACATCATCCTTACCGGGATTACCACCGATGTCTGTGTGCACACCACAATGCGCGAGGCCAACGACCGGGGTTTTGAATGTGTGATCCTGTCGGACTGCTGCGGCGCTACCGACAAGGGCAACCATGATGCGGCGCTGAAGATGGTGCTGATGCAGGGCGGCGTGTTTGGTGCGGTGTCTGACAGCGCGTCGCTGATCGCGGTCTTGCCATGAGCCGGCGGTTCAAGACCCCCCAAGGAGCCTTCAGCGTCGAGGCGCTGGGCATGACCATGCGCTTTGGCGATTTCACAGCCCTTGATGACGTGTCGATCAAGATCGAGGCGGGCAGCTTTCATGCCCTTCTGGGCGAGAATGGTGCGGGCAAATCCACCATCGTCAAGGCGATCATGGGGTTCTACCGTGCGACAGCGGGCACCGTTCTTGTCGCCGACCGCGAGGTCGAGATGACCGACCCAAAGGTGGCACAAAGCTTGGGCCTTGGGATGGTTTACCAGCATTTTACGCTGGTCCCCTCGCTGACTGCGGCGGAGAATCTGGTGATCAGTCGCGCCGATGCGCCCGCCATCATCAACTGGAAAACTGAACGCGCCGCGCTTGAGGCGTTCCTCGCGCGGATGCCTTTTAGCGTGCCGTTGGACCAGCCTGTCAACCGACTGGCTGCCGGGGAAAAGCAAAAGCTTGAAATCCTCAAGCAGCTTTACCTTGGTCACCGCTTCCTGATCCTTGACGAGCCGACGTCGGTTCTGACCCCGGCTGAGGCGGACGAGGTGCTTGGCCATGTCCGCGCGCTGACCCGTGCAGGCGAGTTAACGGTTCTGATGATCACCCACAAGTTTCGCGAGGTGATGGCGTTTGCCGATGATCTGACTGTCCTGCGGCGTGGTAAAAGGGTTGGCGGCGGCAAGGTGGCCGACCTGACCCCGGCCGATATGGCCGCCATGATGATGGGAGAGGCTCCAACCCCGTCGAACCGCCAGCGCGCAACGGTGTCGGGAAAAGTTGTGCTGCAACTCGATGGCGTGCGGGCGATGGATCGCTCTGGTCTCAAGCCGATCGCGATCGACGGCGTTGCGTTGCGGGCAGGCGAAATTCTGGGCGTGGCAGGGGTATCGGGCAACGGACAGATGGAGCTGATGGAAATCCTGACCGGCCAGCGCCATCTGAGCTCTGGCAAGATCATCCTGAACGGCGCACCCTACACCGCCACCCGCGCGCAAGCCAAGCAACACAAGGTGCGGTATCTGCCGGAAGAGCCGATGCGCAACGCCTGCGCCCCGCGCATGAGCGTGGCCGAAAACCTTGCCTTTCGCAGCTTTGACGAAAATGGCGGGGAAAAGCCGGCCTTCTGGAAAGACAGCACCGCGATGGCCCGCAACGCCGACTCCCTGATTTCCGCTTTCAACGTCAAGACATCCAGCCCCAGCGCGCGGATCTCGTCGCTTTCGGGCGGGAATGTGCAGCGCGCGGTGCTGGCGCGGGAACTGACCGGAAATGTCGAGGTGTTGATCGTGTCGAACCCGTGTTTCGGGCTGGATTTCTCTGCGGTCGCCACCATCCGTGACCGTTTGGTCGAGGCGCGCAACCGGGGTGTGGCGATCTTGCTGATTAGCGAGGATCTGGATGAAATCATGGAGCTGTCAGATCGGATCATCGTGATGTCCGAAGGTCACATCGCGTTCGAGACCCCCATCGCCACTGCAAATGTCGCCGAAATCGGCCACTACATGGCGGGGCACGCCTGATGCCTGTAATTCACGCCCGCCCTTTCGATTTCACCTTTGACCGTGCCACCATCGGTCTTGTCGTCATCGACATGCAGCGCGATTTTGTCGAACCGGGGGGCTTTGGTGCCTCGCTTGGCAATGATGTCAGCCTGTTGCAGGCCATTATCCCGACCACGCGTCGCCTGATCGAGGGGTTTCGTCTTGCGGGCCTGCCGGTAATCCACACCCGCGAATGTCACCGTCCTGACTTGTCCGACCTGCCTCCTGCCAAGCGCGACCGGGGCAACCCCGCCTTGCGCATCGGTGATCCGGGCCCGATGGGCCGCATCCTGATTGCGGGGGAGCCCGGCGCTGACATCATCCCCGAACTGGCCCCCTTGCCCGGAGAGCTTGTCATCGACAAGCCCGGCAAAGGCGCGTTTTATGGCACAGATTTCGGACTGCATCTGCAACGGTTTGGCCTGCGCCAACTGGTTTTTGCGGGCGTCACCACAGAGGTCTGCGTGCAGACCACCATGCGCGAAGCCAATGATCGCGGTTACGATGGGTTGATCGCAACAGATGCCACAGAAAGCTACTTTGCCAATTTCAAGGCCAGCGCCATCGAGATGATCGTAGCACAAGGCGGCATCGTTGGCTGGGCCGCGCCCACCGCCACCATTCTGGAAGCCCTGCATGACTAAGCCCAAAAGCATTTCGCAACTGCTGCCGGATGGCTGGCAGGACATGGAGTTCATGCCTTTCCGCGAGGGTGTCGAGATATGCCATCTGTGGCAGGGCATCCCGGATGTGGCGCTGCTTCGCTATGCCCCCGGCGCATCTGTGCCGCGGCACCGGCATCTTGGGCTGGAAACCATACTGGTTCTGACGGGCACGCAAAGTGATGACACCGGCACCTTTGGCGAAGGTGATCTGGTGTTCAACCCCGCGGGGTCAGAGCATCGGGTCTGGTCAGTGCCCGGTTGTGTGGTGCTTATCCAATGGGAACGGCCGGTCGAATTTATCTGAATAGGTGCAATGTAGGAGGTGGAGCAGTCAGGGATCAATGATGAGAGGAGCGTCAACAAATGGAGCAACCTCCATCAGATTTCAAAGGCAGTCCGCCACGGGGGTTCAAGCTCGCACCAATCCAGCACCTGCGTGATCTGGAAAGCGGGTCATACTGGCCGCAGCTTCGCCCGTATTTTCAACGTCCTGAATTTCACCGTATCCGTTACACCATACTCGGGCAAACAGCACAGGCGGATGTGGGAACCGGCCCGGTTTCTCTGCGTGGCGCAAGCAAGGCAGGCGAACTTGACGTTGCCTTTGTTGCTGACCGGCTTGCAGCAAAGATGTTGATCGCTGGGCCGGGTTTGCCCGACTATTGTCTGACAATGGTGGGGCAGGGCAACCTTGTCTATTCGGGGGAAGGCTGTTCATCTGCCTCGGTCGATCCGACCTGCGGCTTGGTCTATCAGGGAAATCCTGGCACAACCTTGGCATCGGTCGGCTCTCAGGAACGACTGGCCATCTGGATCCCCGGTGAAAGCGTCGCGCAAAGACTTGCCGCTCTTATGGGTGCCCCTGCCCGTGGGGAGGTCAGATTTCAGCCAGTGTTCGACTGGTTGGCACCTAAGTCGGCCGCCCTGCGCCAACTCATCAAGCTTTTTATGAGCGAGCTTCAATCCCCCGCTCCATCCGTCTTGGGAAGCGAAGCCGCGAACCGGTCTTTTTCCGACCTGTTGATCTACGCGATGTTGCGGGCGCTGCCCAATAATTATTCTGACGAGATCGCCAGGCCTCGCGCTCTTGCAACGCCAGGAACCCTGCGACGGGCAGAGGCATATATGCGCGCGCATGTCGAAGAGCCGATTGCGCTGCATGAAGTGGCCCAAGCTGCAGGGTGCAGCGTGCGCAGTTTGCAAATGGCGTTTCGCAAGTTCAGAGAGACAACGCCGCTGTTGGCCATCCGTCAGTTCCGGCTTGAAGCAGCCAGAGAGGCGCTGCATTCGGGCAATGCGGGGACCACGATTACCGAGGTTGCGCTTCGGTTTGGTTTTGCCAATCCCGGTCGCTTCACGCGGTTCTACAAGGCGGCATTCGGTGAGTCGCCCACAGACGTGGCAGGCCGCCGCGTCTGATAGCCTGCGTGCGGTGTTTCGCGATCCGGCACAGGAAAAACGCTGCGCAAACCGTCCTGTCATTTCGTCTCCGGTCCAGACCGCCTGATGCGCCTGATGTAGCCTGATTGACGTTGGCCTGATTTATATCAGACGACAAAAACGGGACAGGGCGCATTGCCGCCACCCAGAAAGCCGCAGGGCGCGAACACCATGGGAGGATACACAGAATGATGACCAGGTTGATTTATCGTGGTTTTGAACATGACGGCATTGATCTGCGAGCGGTAAGTAGTCCGCAGGATTTGATCTATCGCGGCGTCCTTCACAGCGGTCTATCCGAGCAAAGCGGACATAGGCCGGCCAGCGTGCAGCTGCTGTATCGCGGCTACCTGCACAATGGCACCGGCAACGGCGCGATCTTGCCTGCCGCGAGAACTGACGGGCCGGTTCGTGCGGGTGCATTTCTTACAAACGAGGCAGTCGCAGTGTAACTGCGCTGGCCTGTCACGGGGCTTTCCTGAACTGTGCAGCGGCGTTGGCCACGCTTAATCGTGCCAATCACGATTAAGCGTGGCGGGATCAGGCCAAGGCAAACCAGCGTCGCGCCGTTGCTTTTAGGCAGGACAGGATCCCGCGCGGGCCTTTTGCGTGCCTCCCTGCACGGTTACGCGCTTGTCTTCCGGGCCGCGTCTGATTCCAGCAGGGCGATCATCCGGTCCAGCATCGCCATGGCTGTGACCCCATCTGCAATGGTGGGTGCGGTGGTGGGTTGGCCTGCCAGACCCGCCGCGACATCAGCCAGCAGCGCGGCATAGCCCTTGTGATCCTCATTCGCGGCGGCGGTGAAATTCGGGGTCCACGTCAGGGTGTCGCAGGCGCCGTCCAGTGTGGCGGCCGGGTCCTCCGCCTTGAACGGGGGGTCGCGGTGCCATGATACGTTGATGACATTCGACACTTCCACGCGGTTGTGATCGCCCATCACGGTGATCTGCTCCATCGGCGTGCCGCGTGATTGCAGCGTACCCATCACCACATTTCCGATGGTGCCGTTTTCGCAGGTGAAGCCCATGTGGAACAGCACCCGCCCCTTGGCCGGGCTGATCCGGCGCAGGGTGATGTCGGCCAGCGGGCTGCCCGCCAGCCATGGCATCAGGTCCATGTAATGCACGCAATGATGCAGATAAAAGCCGGTGTAATCCTCCTCGGCTGCGAAATAGGTTGGCGCGGTCATATAGGTGCCGGTGATGCCCAGAACCGGGCCAAAATCGGGGCCGCGTAGAATGTTGCCCGCGATACGGTTGCCGGTGGAGTAGCGCTTCATAAAGCCGACATAGACCGGTTTTCCTGCCGCTTCTGACGCGCGTTGCAGGTCAAGGGCCTGTGCGTGATTGGCGGCTGGAGGCTTTTCCATGAACACCGGAATGCCCTTTGCCAAGGCCGCAAGGGTGGCAGCGTAATGCACCTGTGGCCCCACTGCCATGAAAACGGCGTCCAGCCCCGGCTGGTCCAGCATCTGCTGCCAGTCGGTATAGGTTTTGGTCACGCCGTAATGCGCGGCGGTTTCTTGCATTGCCGCCTCGTCCCTGTCGCACAATGCGGCGATGCGGAACCCGGCCTTGTCCAGTTGTGGCAGCAGCATCCAGCGGGCGTGGCGGCCGCAGCCGATCCAACCGATGTTCAACGGGCGAGTGGTCATTGCGCATACTCCGCAAAGTCAAGGGCGGCACGGATCAGCGCGTGGCCGGCCTTCAGTTTCGCCGTCTCATCCTCGGCAGGCGCGCGCCAATGGGCGATTGGCAGGGCAAGGCGCTGATCGTCGCGGCGGAAGGGTTCCAGCGACACCGGGCCGGTATAGCCGACCTGCGACAGCGCGCGCATAATGGCGGGCCAGTCCATGTTCCCGGTGCCGGGAAAGCCACGATGGTTTTCATTGGCCTGAAAATGCACTGTGCGCTTGCCCGCCAGACGGATGGCATCGGGGATCGACTGATCTTCCATGTTCATGTGGAAGGTATCCAGCATCAGCCCAAGCCCCGCATCATTCACTGCATCGACCAGCACAATGCCTTGGCGGGTGGTGTTCAGCATATCGGTTTCAAACCTGTTCAAGGGTTCCACCGCAAACACCTTGCCTGCCGCCCGCGCTTGCGGGGCCAGCCGTTGCAAGCCGTCGATCATCCGGTCGGCGCGCGCCTTCATTTCATCGCTTGTCCGGGAGAGGGGGGGGCGACCCGCAAACACCATTGGTTCGCCATAAAGCGGCCCACCAATGATCTGCGCGCCCAACCCATCGGCCACCTCGATGCAACGGGCAAGATACTCTAACCCGCCCTGCCGCGCGCCGGCATCGTCGGACGCGATAGAGCGTTGCGGGTTCACCCGTGCGGCCAACACAACCGACAGGCCCACATCATCAAGCGCGCGGCGGGTTGTGGCCAGATCAAGCCCGTCTTCAGGTTCGGGCACCAGCATTTCGATGAAGTCAAAGCCCATGTCACGGATCTGCGCAAACAGCCCCAGATCGGTGCCGACAAAAGGCCGCACGAATTGCATGGAAATGATGCCAATGGGGTTTTTCACGATGGTCTCCTTATCCCTTGACCGCGCCTTGGGTCATCCCGGCGATCAGACGTTTCTGCACGAAAAGGAACAGCAGCGTGGCCGGCATTGCGCCCACAATGCCGCCTGCCGTCAGCAGGCCCCATTCGATCTGGTACTCTCCGATCAGCGTTTGGATGGCGACGGTGATCGTCTTGACGCTGCGCCCACCAAGGGTCAGCGCATACAGGTATTCGTTCCATGCGGTGATGAAGATATAAACGCCCGTCGCGATGATGCCGGGGGTGCACAGCGGCAGCACCACCCTGAACAGCGCGCCAAAGCGGGTGCAGCCATCGGTCATCGCCGCCTCGTCCAGAGACCTTGGGATGTTGTCGATATAGCTGGTCATCATCCAGACCGAAAACGGGATCGCAACCGTGGAATTGGCGATGATCAGCGCAAGGTAGGTATCGACCAGACCAAGCGACCGCATCAGGATGAACAGCGGCAGGATCAGCAGCACCAGCGGGAACATGTTGATCAGCAGGAATTGCAACATCAGCAGCCGCCGCCCGCGAAAGCGAAAGCGGGAAAACGCATAGGCAGCTGGCACGGCAAGCGCCAGCCCCACAACCATCGTGCCGCCCGCGACGATGAAGCTGTCCAAGAGATTGCGACCAAAGCCCACCGTGCTGAACAAGCGGCTGTAGTTCTCTAGTGTGGCCCTGGCCAGCGATGGGCCTTCGGTGAACAGCTTCGATTTTTCAGTGACCGAGGTCAGCGCCATCCACAGATAAGGCGACAGCGTGAAGCACAGGATCAGCAGTACCGGCAGATCGACGGTGAGGATGCGCCTGACAACGGACCTATTGCGCACCATCATCCGATGTTCCTTCCCGCGCGGCGCAGATAGAGGATGACAAAGCCCAGCAGCACCAGCGTAAAACTGACCGCAAGCGCCGAGCCATAGCCGTAGTTCAACCCCGTGCGCGCGTTGATGAAGGCATAGAGCGGCAGGGTATAGGTGGAATAGCCGGGGCCGCCGCCTGTCATCACGAAGATCACGTCGATCGAATTGGCCACCCAGATGATGCGCAGCAGCGTCGCGGTCATCAATACCCCGGCCAGACCCGGCAGGGTGATGTGCCAGAACTGGCGAAAGTTGGATGCGCCATCAATAGCGGCGGCCTCATAGTAGCTTTTCGGGATACCTTGCAGGCCCGCCAAAATCATCACCGCAAAAAATGGGAACCCCTGCCACGTCAGTGTCAGGATAATGGCGTAAAGGGCGGTATCGGGATTTGCCAACCAAGGGACGGATGCTGTTATCAGGTTCATCCGCAGCAAAAGATCGTTTAACACCCCGTAATTGCTGTCATAAATCCACACCCACATCAGCGCGATCACCACCGAGGGCAGCGCCCAAGGGATGATGACCAAGGCTCGTGCCAAACCCCGCCACGGAAATTCCTGATTGAGCAGCAGCGCGGTGGCCAGCCCCAGTAGCATCTGCGCGGGCACGGTGATGGCGATCCAGATCACGGTATGGCGCAGGGATATCCAGAACACCGGATCGGCCAGTGCGGTCTGGAAATTCTTGAACCAGACGAAATCAAACACGCGCGGACGGAACAGCACATAATCATGCAAACTCATCCAGACGGCCTGAATCATCGGTAGAAACACAATGGCCAGCGTAACCAGAACGGCGGGCGACAGCATTGCATAGGGCAGCACGCGGCGCGACAGCGGGACAGGGGGGGCTTGAAGTGCGGACATGAGTTTGCCTTGCAGCTAAAGGGGGGCAGGCCGGGGAGGTGCGGCCTGCCCTTGGCTCGCTTAGGTGATCGGGGTCACTCTTTCAAAGTGACCTGGTCACTTGTTGTAAAGCGAGTCGATCTCGGTGTTCATCGCCTCGGCGCTGATCTCACCGATCAGGGCGCGCTGCATGGCAACGGGCCAGACGGTGTTGGCGAAATCTGCCGTTTCACTGACGTTGGGCAGCAAGTTGGCAAAGGGCAAGGATGCCACGGTTGCATCGACAAAGCGTTCTGCGTGCAGGTTCCATGCGGCACTGTCGGTCTTTGTCACCGGAAGCTGACCCGTGGCCACGTTAAAGGCCGCGTTGTTTTCTGGGCTGGACAGGAAGCTGATCCATTTCCACGCCGCATCCTTGTCTTGCGCCGACGAGAAGATCGCTGTGCTTTCGTCGCCAAAGGAGGTCCAGCGCCCGCCACCACACTCCGGCACCGGAACCGCCGACACATTATCGCCCAGCGTGGCGACCATATCGGCAGACGACCCGATATGGTGAATGGTCATCGCCGTGGTGCCGTTCTTGAACGCGCCGATGATTTCCTGAAACCCGTCATTCGGGGCCGAAGGCGGGAACACCTTGTCGGTGCGGAACAGATCGACGACGAACTGCGACCCTTCCACCCCGGCGGCGCTGGTCAGCTCGCCCGGACCAAAGCCCACGCCCTCGCGGGACAGCACGAAGCTGGCCCAATGGTCATGCCCGCCGCGCCCGCCGCGGAAGCCAAAGCCGTATACATCGGTCTGCCCGTCGCCATTGGTGTCGCGGGTCAGCGCGATGGCGGCATCGCGGAACTGTTCGCAGGTTTCCGGCGGGGTCAGGCCCAGTTCTGCAAACATATCCGTGCGGTAATACAGATACAGCACCACATATTGCACGGGCAGGTAGTAATGCCCGCCATCTGCGGCGGCGGTCAGGGTCAAAAGATTGTCCTGAATTTCCGCCTTGCCCTCCCAGGCATCAAGGCGGGCATCCAGTGGCTCCAACGCCTCCATCTCCAGCAGACGGGGCAGGGCGTTCAACTTGACCAGTGCCGCATCGGGGGCGGTGCCAGCGGCAAGCGAGGTGTAAAGCTGGTCGTAATAGCTGTTCCATGGGATGTTCTCTGCATTGACCTTGATGCCGGGGTTCTCCGCCTCAAACTTGGCAACAAGGTCTGACATCGGGTTGTCGGCATTGTCGAAGTGATACCAAAAGTTCACGGTCTGCGCGTTGGCCGCCCCGGCAAGCAGGGTGCTGGCCATCAGCGCCGCCGCAACACGGCGGGTCATACGGGTGGTGATCATGTGTCTCTCTCCCTTTTTGTAATGTTTCGCGACGGTTGGCTGGTCAGGCTGCGAAACGCTGCCCCTGCATCGGCCAGCGCCCGGCGCGCCTCCTCCAGTTCAAGGCTCATCTGCATGAAGCCGTGAACAACTCCGCCATGCAGGCGAAACCGGTCGGCCCGTCCAAGGGCCATAAGTCTTGCGTAGAGCCGTTCGGTGTCTGACCGCAGCGGGTCAATCTCGGCTGCGTTCAGATACAGCGGGGGCAGATCAGCAAGTGCCGCATCAGGCGCGAGCAGGGGCGCAAGCTGCGGATCGTGGCGCGGGGTTTGTGGTGCATACCAATCCCAATAGCGCTGCATCTTGGCCCGCGTCAGGCCCGGACCATCAGCAAAGGCGGTGTAGGACGGGCTGGTAAAATCAGCCCCATACACGCCATAGAACAACAAGGCGCAATCCGCGCGCGGCGCAGCTTTGTCGAGCAAAACTGCAAGCGCTATATTCGCGCCCGCACTGTCGCCTGAAATCGCCAAGGGCCGGGTCAGCCCTGCAAAGGGGACATCGCCTGCACACAGCGCGGCCCAGATCGCGCGGGCGTCCTCCAGCCCGGCGGGAAACGGGTGTTCAGGCGCAAGGCTGTAATCGGCGCTGACCACAACCGCGCCAGCCTCTTGCGCCAGCACGCGTGTTGCGCGGTCATGGGTATCGCGGTCGCAAAACGCCCAGCCCCCACCATGCAGATACAGGATCGTGCCGCGCACCGGGCCATGTGGCACCAGAACACGGCAGGGCAAAGGGCCAGCCGGACCCTGGGCCAGCACCTCGGACACCTGCGCCATATCTGGCAAGTCGTGGTTCCAGCGCGCATTGGCCTGTGCGGCCTGTGCGCGACCTTGCGCGGCGAGCAGTTGGGTCGGGTCGGGCAGGCCCGCATCTTCAGCCGCCAGCCGTGCCAGAATGGCGGCCATATCTGGCGAGGGCTGGCTCCGGCTCATGGACCGTTACCCGTGGATGCACCCAGAACGCTGGGCCCGAAATCAACAATCGTGGTGATGTGATGCGACAGGGCGGCGGCGGCGGCGGCGGCATCGCCCGCGGCAACGGCCTCAATAATCACCTGATGGCGGTTGGCGGTTTCCAGCAGATCACGCTGTTGTTCGGGATGCAGGATCTTGAACCGGTGCGCGTGGATCAGGCAGCGCGCCAGTACGGGTTGCACCGGGGGCAAGTCGGCCTGTTCAAACAGGTCAGCATGAAAGGCGCGGTCATGCACCGACAGCAGATATTCATCGCCCGCCTGTGCCGCTGCCTGCATGGCTGCAAGGTGACGGCGCAGTGTATCGGCCAGCTTTGCGCCCTGCCGCGCCATCGCCCGCTGCACGCCACGGCATTCGATATCATGGCGCAGGCGGATCAGTTCCTCGGCATCCTCAGCCCGGCAATCGGCAATCACGGTGCCGCGATGCGCCATGCGGTGCACCAGACCTTCTTCTTGTAGCAGCAAAAGTGCCTCGCGCACGGTGCCCTGACTGACCTCAAACCGGTTTGCCAGTTCGAGTTCCAGCAAGGCAGAGCGTGGGGCCAGCAGACCCAGCACGATTTCACGCTGAAGGCTGCGATAAATCAGGTGGCTGCGACGCGACGCAAAGGCACGCGGCGCGGCGGCAGGTTGGGGCATGATCTGGGAAAAATTCTCGGCAGCCATGTCGACTCACTTGATCTGCGTTATCATTATCAATATTGATAATAGCAACAATTGGGGCTGACAAGTCCTTTGTCGTCACGGAGGGGATGGGCAGATGGCCACAATCACGCTGGAAAAAGTCGCCAAAAGCTATGGCGCGGTGCAGACGATTCACGGCATTGATCTGGCCATCGAAGATGGGGAATTCGTGGCCTTGGTCGGCCCGTCTGGCTGTGGCAAGTCAACTCTGCTGCGGATGATTGCCGGGCTGGAGGAGATCAGCGGCGGCCTTCTGTCGATCGGCGACAAGGTGGTGAACGCGGTGGAGCCGCGTGATCGGGATGTGGCGATGGTGTTTCAGGACTACGCGCTGTATCCGCACATGACCGTGGCGCAGAACATCGGCTTTGGCTTGAAAATGCGCAAAACCGACGCTGCCGATATCGCCAATCGTGTGGTCGAGGCGGCGCAGATTTTGCAGATTGAGCCGCTGCTTGACCGCAGGCCAGGTCAGCTTTCGGGCGGGCAGCGCCAGCGGGTTGCCATGGGCCGCGCCATTGTGCGGCGCCCATCGGCGTTCTTGTTTGACGAGCCGCTGTCAAACCTTGATGCCAAGCTGCGGGTAGAAATGCGAACCGAAATCAAGCGTTTGCACGGGCTGTTGGGGCGCACGACGGTATATGTCACCCATGATCAGGTGGAGGCGCTGACGCTGGCCGACCGCGTGGTCATTCTGAAAGAGGGGCGCATCATGCAAGAAGGCCGGCCACTGACGCTATACGAAGAACCCGCCAACCTGTTTGTGGCCGAATTTATCGGCTCGCCTCAGATGAACATGTTTTCCGGCACCGTAGAGGCCGATGGCGGCGGCGTTCAACTGGATGGCATCCGGCTGGCCATTCCGGTCAGAGCCACGCCCGGCGCCCCGGTCCGGCTGGGGGCCCGGCCCGAAGCGATCATGCTGACCTCTGCCGAACAGGCCGATCTGACCACCAGGGTAGAGGTTTTTGAGCCGCTGGGATCAGACACGATGGTATCGTGCAAGATTGCGGGAACCATGGCCGTGGTGCGCCTGTCGCCTGAGGTTCCGGTCGCCCGGGGCATGGACCTGCACTTGCGCTTTGACCGGCGCAAACTGCATGTGTTTGACGCAAAGACAGGGAACCGGATACGCTCTGCCGCATCGGAAACCTAGCGGCAGGAGTGCCGCCACATCCGACATCAGCGCCTCGCCTTCATCTGGCTTTGGCGCGCGCTGATGCCGATTGCCGCAACCGCAAGACGCACGGCGGCCTCCATCGCGTCGATGACTACGATGCGGTGCTTGCGACTTAGCTGAGCGGCGCGCCCGGTCAGACCGGCCGACCCCAGAATGATTGCCTGCGCGCCATCAATGTTGCGCGCCATCTCAATCGCGGCGTCGATCCGCGCTTCGCTTGTTGCGCCGCCGTCGGCGGCCTCGGTCACGCCGATGCCCGCTGCACGAACACTGCATTGGCTGGCCGCACCTAACCCTTCCAACACGCTGCAAATGCCGGGAATGGCGCTTTGCACCGTCGTGACAACCGAAAACCGCGCGGCAAACAGGCGGGCAAGGGCCACAGATGCCTCGACCGCGCCCACCACCGGCACCGGCAGAAACCGCCGCGCCTGATCCAGCGCGATGTCGTCGAAACAGGCCATCACATAGGCATCATGATCGGCATTGGCCGCCAGCAGGTCCAGCGCCAGCGGTTCGGCGATGCGACGATCAGCCAGCGTCTGAATGGCCATCGGGCCGGTGTCGGGCTGGATAACGCGGATCGTCACCCCATCGGCCAGGACGGAAAGGGCTGTTTTATGGATCAGACGGCTGACCTCTACGCTGCTGTTGGGGTTCACAATCAGAAGGCGCCGTGGCGGCGCCTCCTCAAGATCAAGGCCCAAAGGCTGTATCTCTCCCTTCATCCGCGCCCTGCCAGAATGTTGGGCAGCCACATCACCAGTTCGGGCCAGATGATCAGTGCGATGGTAAATCCCATCATGACAATGACATAGGGAAACGCCCCACGGATCACATCGCCATAACTGCCGCCATCGGTGCGCACCCCATGCACGACAAACAGGTTCATCCCCACCGGCGGCGTGATCAACGCAATCTCACACATGATCACCACAAAGATGCCAAACCAGATCGGATCAATCCCCGCGACAAGGATTACCGGCATCATGATCGGCACTGTCAGCACCATCATCGACATAGCATCCATGAAGGTGCCAAGGATGACGTAGAACACCAACAGCACCAACAGAAGCGTCAGTCGGTCCAGATCGAACGCCGCGATCCACGACGTTACCGCCTGCGCCGCCCCGGTCATCGAGATTGTGACATTCAGCAAAAGCGCCACCACCAGCACGATCATCACCATGCCACTGGTCCGCGCGGCCTGATACGCGCAATTGGCCAGCAGATCCCAGCTGAGCTGCCCGCCAAGCGCCACAAACCCAAGTGAGATCATCACACCGATGGCCGCCGATTCCGTCGGCGTGGCAAGCCCGCCATAGATCGACCCCAAGACCACGCCAAAGATCACAAATGGCGGGATCAGATGCTTGCTCAGCGCAAGCTTCTGGCGCAGTGGCATCTGCACCAGCTCGGTCGCCTCCTCCCCGGCATTGCCATGGAAAATCGCGATGTAGGTGGAAAACAACAGCGCCAACATGATGCCCGGCACAATACCCGCTGCAAACAACTGACCCACAGACGCATTGGCGATGGACCCATAAACCTGCAGATTGATCGATGGCGGAATCAGAATGCCCAACGTGCCACCCGCAGCCAGCGATCCCAGCGACGGGCCAACCGGATAGCGATACTGTTGCAAGGCGGGCAGGGCGATGGTGCCCACGGTTGCCGCAGTCGCAACCGAAGACCCAGATGTGGCCGAAAACAGCGTGCAAGTGGCAATGTTGGAATGCAGCAAGCCGCCCGGCAGCCGCGATAGCCAGACTGCCATCGCATCATACATCCGGTCTGCAATGCCACCGCGCAGCAGCAATTCACCCAGCAGCATGAACAACGGGATAGCCAGCATCGAATGGCTGTTCAGGCTGGACCAGATCACCCCGCCCATCATATCGACCAGCGGCATGCCATACATCATCCAGCCGCCAAAGCCGCCCACCGCGATGATCGCAACCGCAATCGGAACCGACAGGAACATCAACAGCAGCATGGCGCCAAAGCCAAGTCCGACGATTGCTATGCTCATGACAAGACCTCTTTTTCGCGTGCTGGCAATCCGGCCTCGACTTCACGCCGCCTTAGATCGTCCAGTTCTTCCTGCAACTCCTCTGCCGCGCCCACAGTGCCATAGCTGCGCGCAATGCCCTGCCAGTCGCCACGCGCCAGCAGCACAACGGCCCGAAACGCAAAGATCACGGCGGCAGTCGGAAAGGTCGCGGTTGCGATCAGCCACACGGTCTGTGGCCAGATCAGTGGCGTGGCCCATTGGGTCTGCGCGATGGATTTATAGGTATAGGTGTCAATCACGGTCTGTATCGCAAAGTGCAAGAAGAACAGCGACAGCGCCGCGAATGACACTACCGCCACCACATCCAGCACCGCCTGCACCCGGCGCGGAAACAGGCGGCTGACCTGGTTGATACGGATATGACCACGCCCGATCAGCGCCACGGTAAAGGCCAGCGGGGCGGCCACCGCAATGGCATAGCCGCCCAGTTCGTCGATCCCGCCAAGGGTGACGGAAAACAGCTTTCGAAGCAGCGTCTCGGCGGTGATCGCCACCGAGAGCAAAAGCATCAGCATCCCGAAGATAATGCCAAGCATGCGGGAATAGCGTTCCATCACCTTTGCCCCCTATTTAGCCAATAGTGCACCGACTGTCGCCTGCCAGGTCTCGGCACAGTCAGCGGCGACGGCGTTGCATTGCTCGGCCCAAACCGGGAATGAGATCTCTGTCACAGCGGCCGACACAGCGGCAAGATCGGCGTCTGACACTGGCGCTGCGGTCAGGTTATAGGAAACACCACGCTCGCAAGGTTCTGCCCCGGTGTTGCAGCGCATCGCATCATCATACAGCTCTTCCGAGAAATCCCAGATCTCTGCGGTCAACGCCTCTAACGCGGCAATCAATTTGGCCTGTTCATCGGGCGACAGCTTTTCCAAGCTGCGCAGATTGATGGCATAGCCGTTCATTGCCAGTTGCAGTGCCACTGGCAGCACGGTGGTTGTGGCCTCTGGCCAGCCGCCGGAATTGGCCGACGCCGGACCGGTGATTGCGCAATCCACCACGCCGCGCGCCAGCGATTGCTGGACCTCGCCAAACGGCATCGAAATACCGGTCGCACCCATCTTTGCCACGAAATTCGCCGCCGACTGATCGCCCACGCGAACCTTGTGCCCAGAAAGATCGGCCAAAGATGCCACCTCGGGCTTGCAGAAAATCACCTGCGGTCCGGCAGGCCACATGCCGACCAGCTTGGCGTTGAAGGCAGTCTGCAAGCGGCTGTCCACATAGGGTAGGAACGCCGCCACATGGGCGCGCCCGGCCTCAAAGCTGGTATTCTGGCCCACAAGGTCAAGCCCCAGAACCGAAGGCTCATCCCGGCTGACCTGCGGCCCACGGATCGACACAATGTCGAACAGCCCAGAGCGCAGCACCCGCAAGCCGTCGGTGTCGGGAATGCCCGCCACATCCACCGGCAGATATTCAATCTTGATATCCAGCCCGGTCTTTTCGGCCAGCGCCTCAAAATAGGGCATCTCCTTTTGCTGGGCGATCAGGCCGGAACCAGAGGGCTGGCCAAGCACCCGAAGCGTGACCGTTTCGGCGAAAGTACCAAGAGGGAAAAGCGCAGGCACCAGAGCACAGGCCGTAAGACGAAGTGAGCGTCGCATGATAACTCCTGTTGATTATGTTTTCATTGAAGACCGATTCGCTTGCCATCATGAAAACATATTTTCACAACTCTGCAGAGTTTTTTGATCTTTCGAAAACGAATTTTCAGAAAACTTCGCGCAGTGACCGCAGAAAGAGCGAAAAATCTGGCGCCGTGCGAGCGTTTCGGGCGCTGGTCAAAGTTCGTCCAGCACGTCGTTCAGACGTTCAATCTCGGCCAGCCGGATCCGTCCCGCGCGGTCGGCCACAAGGATCGTTCGGTTGGCGATCAGGCTGCATAGCCCCATCACCGCCGTATGGCTGAACAGTGGGCCGGGGGATGATGTCTGGCAATGCACATGCCAAAACGCCTGCGGGTCGGTTTCCATGCCCTCATCGGAAATGATGATGACCGGCACGCCCTGACTGTGCATCTGCCGCAGCAATGCCCCGGTCTGTGCGGTCCGCCTGCGCATCGCAAAGAACACCACCATATCGCCAGTTCGCATACTGGCCAGATGTTCGCCCATGGTCTGTCCGGGGCCGGGAATGGCCACAATAGACTCTATAACCTGCGTTAGTTGCCAGTGCAGATAGGCTGAAAAGGCCGCCGAGGCACGGTAGCCCACCACCCAGACTTTTCGCGCGCCCAGCAGAGCGGTGCCCACACGGTCAACCTGCGCCATATCGACAGCGCCCAACGTCTGGCTGATGTTGTGGCTGTCGCGGCTAATATAGGCGGCGGTGTCCGAGGTATCTGCAGTGGTTGCCACGGCATACAGACGCGACCCCGTCACAAGCTCTTGCCGGGCATCCACCCGTGCCGCCTCATAAGACGCATAGCCAAGCCTGCGGACAAACCGGGTCACGGTGGCATTTGAAACACCTGCCAGCGCGGCTAATTCTGACGCGTTGTAACTGGCCAGTTCACCGGGAAAATCTGCGACCAGATCACCAAGCTTACGCTCGGCCGGACCCAGTGTCGCCAGTGCCGCCCTTACACGGGAAAGAAATTGCTGCTCGCGGGCCATGGATCATCCGTTCTGCAAACTGATTTTCACGCTAGCATCGACAGGAAAGAATGCGAAGGCCCGTCGGCGCGATGCCTTCACTTTCACGAGCATCGCCAGATATCCTGCGTTAAATATCAATCGTCCCGCTGGTAACGGGCGGCAGATCATCGGTCAATGGCACGGTCTGCCGCTCGATCAGACGATGCACGCGCTGCGGGCCTTGCAGCCCCCTATGCAGGGCGTTCAACTGGTTGAGGTTGTCGGCGTCCGCCGTAGTGCGGCGCTGATTGTGCCGCATATAGTCGATCCACGTTGGCACATGATAGCTTTCGATCCACGTCTCCGGTCGCTCTATATCGCGCATCAATGTCCATTGCCGTGCCCCGTCGCGCAGGCGAATGCGCCGTCTCTCGCGCATCAGGGCCAGAAAGCGCGGAGTATCATTTAGCCCGATGTCGTAGTCGATCATTACCATGATCGGCCCCGAACGCGGCTTTATGTCGATCATTGGTGTGGGCGGGCGAAACCGCCCCAGCGGACCCAGATCATCCTCTGGAAACGCGGCCAGCGGCAACCACAGCCCCAGCAGGCCTCCCACCGTCAACAAAGCCGCTGCAACGACAAAGGCAGTCGGCAGGCCGTGCGCTTCGGCAACACTGCCCCACAGCCATGACCCCAGCGCCATACCGCCAAACGTCGCCGTCTGGTAAAAAGACAGCGCCCGCCCCACAACCCAGCGCGGCGTCGAAAGCTGCACCGTCACATTCAGCAGTGCCAGAGCCATCACCCAACAGGCCCCGGCGACCAGCAACGCAAGACAGGCTAGTACCATGGAGTTGGCAAACCCCAGCGCCAGCATCGCCAGCGCATAGCCGGTAAACGCAATGCGGATTACGGCTTCGTTTGACAGATGCTGCTTTAGCCGCGTGTTGGCGATACCGCCCCCGATGGCACCCAGACCAAAAGTGCCAAGCAAAACGCCGTAGGTCAGTGCTGTGCCTTGCATCGTATCGCGTGCTACCAAGGGCAGCAGCGCCAGTGTGGTCACCGCTCCAGTGCCGAAAATCGCGCCACGCAACAGCACTTTCAGCAGCGCTGGCGACATCAGAATATAGCGCAGCCCCGCCCCGATCGCCGCGCCGATATCTTCTGGCGGGAGGTCAGACCCTGGGTAATCAGGTCGCCACCGGGTGAGCTCGCGGATCAACGGCAGCGTCAGCACCATGTTGATCACAAAGGCGGCAGAGGGTCCGGCCACCGCCACAATCACCCCACCCGCCGCCGGGCCAATGCTGCGCATCATGTTAAAGCTAAGGCTGTTCAGGCTGATCGCATTGTGCAGATCGTCCCGCGGCACGATATCGCCCATGGATGCCTGCCAAGACGGGTTGTACAGCGCGGACCCGCAGCCGATCAAAAAGGTAAAGCCAAGCAGCATCCAGGGCGTCAAACCGTCCATCCACGCGGTCACTGCCAATGCGGCCGAGGCCAGAACCATCGCCATCTGGGCAAAAATCAGGATACGCCGCCGGTTATAAGTGTCGGCCAGCGCCCCGGCTATCAATGAAAAAGCCATGATCGGCAGCGTGTTCGAGGCCTGAACCAGCGAAACCATCGTCTGCGATGTGGTTAGCGTGGTCATAAGCCATGCGGCGCCAACAGCCTGTATTAACGTCCCAAGGCTCGACATCGTTGTCGCGGCCCAAAGCCGGCGATAGGTTATGTTCCGCTAATGGGATGTGTCGGCTGCTTCCCCACAGTTGGGTTACCCTGAAGAGGGATCAACCGTGCAACAAGGAGAAGTAGCCATGTGTGCAAAGAAGACAGGAAGCTTCGAAGACCTTGCCGTCGTCGGTGTCGATATCGGCAAGGACACGTTTCATCTTGTCGGGTTCGACCGCGCCGGCCAGCTGGTCATACGCAAACAGATCAAGCGGCTGGCGTTGAGTG
>NZ_JAUXOV010000010.1 GCF_030684215.1 Pseudotabrizicola sp. | reverse complement strand
GCTCCTGATTGAAGAGGTTGTGAACAGAGGAATGGACTGCGACAAACTTCTGTAGGGTTCGCATACGCCTGAAGCGCTGCATTGCTCTTTCGCGCCTTCGAAACGGAAGGTCGGAATTTTCCGCCCGATTGTTCTGGCGATGACCGGTGTCGTGTTTGTCCGTGTTGCCAGTTTCCTTCATCGCAGCGCCGTACGACCGAAGCTTGTCGGTCACGTAGGCATGGGCACGGCCATGCCGTTTCAAAGTTTTCTTGAGGAATTTCAATGCAGCCTTGCGATCCCGCTTTTTGGAGACGAAGGCTTCCAGGACTTCCCCCTCATGGTCAACGACACGCCAGAGGTAGTGCATCACACCGTTGATCTTCACGAAGACCTCGTCCAGATGCCAGCGCCAGTGGGGCAAGGACCGCATCCTGTCGACCCGTTTCCGTCGGATCTCGGCGGCGAAGAGCGGGCCAAACCTGTTCCACCAGAACCGCACCGTCTCGTGGCTGATCTCGATGCCGCGCTCGTGCAGCAGATCCTCGACGTTCCGGAGTGACAGCGGGTAGCGCACGTAGAGCATCACCGCCAGACGGATGACTTCGGGACTGATCTTGAAATAGCGAAAAGGGCTGGGTTTTGTCATCCGGCGAACCTATGCAGACGCCTGGTCGATCTCAACCAACTTTCGTCTGACAAGACCTTCAGTTGACGTCTGTCAAGGCAGCGGCCGCCGAAAGGGTGGATTGTGTGCCTGGAGCCGTTCAGGGAGGCAAGAAATCCGATATGTCCAGAACCATTGGCGACGTACAAAATGAGGTGCTCGACTTCTTGCAATCTGGCCGGGCATTTGCGGACCCCGGCGCTGTTGACCACGTTCAAACCCATTGTGCGCATATCTTTCTTTGCGGCGATGCCGCGCTGAAGATCAAACGTGCCGTCCGATATGACTATCTTGACCAGTCCACCCCGGACCTGCGCCATGCCCTGCTGTATCGCGAACTGTCACTGAACAAGCCAACCGCACCGATGATCTACCGTGACGTTGTTCCGATCACGCGGTCCTCTGATGGCGGGCTTGAAATGAACGGGGCCGGGTCGGCGGTGGAGTGGGCATTGCGGATGAATCGCTTCTCCGCCGATTGCGAAATGACAGAGGTCGCCGCCAGCGGCAGATTGACCGATCCGGTGGCTGCGGCACTGGGGCAGGCGGTCCAACAGTTTCATGCCAAATGTCCAGCGCTGCAAGACCAGGGTGATGATCTCATCCGCGACATTCTTGACGAACTGGGGCGCGTGCTGACCCCGCTTGCAGCGGGCGTCGGAGGCGGACTGGTCGATGCATTTCTGGATCGGTCGCGGCAACATCTGTCCACCCTGACCCCTGTCTTGCGAGACCGCTCGGCGCTTGGCCACGTCAAGCGGGTGCATGGCGATCTGCATCTGCGCAATCTGTTGCTGATCGACGGTCGGCCGGTGCTCTTTGACGCGCTGGAATTTGACGAACGTCTGGCCACCTGCGACGTGCTTTACGATACTGCTTTCCTGCTGATGGATCTTTGCCATCGTGGCCTTGTGCGACAGGCCAACATCGCGATGACTGCCTATCTTCTGGCGGCGAAAGGGGCCGAGGATGCCGGGCTTTCGGCGTTGCCGTTTTTCCTGTCCGTGCGCGCCGCCATTCGAGCGATGGTGCTTTTGCAGACTGACCAAGTGACAGGGCGGGACGGTGCTTCCGCCGAAGAAGTGCGGCTTTATCTTAAGCAAGCCGCCAGCTTTCTTGAAACAGAAAGACCGATATTGATCGCGATTGGCGGATTTTCCGGCACCGGAAAGACGGTTCTGTCGCGCGATTTGGCACCGAAAATCGGCCCATGTCCGGGCGCAGTGCATTTGCGCACTGACACCGAACGCAAAAGTGCGCAAGGCCATGTGGATTATGCTCCGCCCGTGCGTGGAGCAATCTATGACCGGATGTTCGCCCGAGCCGCGACGCTGCTGGTAGCGGGCAGAAGTGTTGTTCTTGATGGCACATTTCTGGATGAGGCGCAGCGCGTCGCTGCAGTGGAACTTGCGGCGCAAATGGGCGTTGCTTTCCATGGCCTCTGGCTGACTGCGCCAGAGAGGGTACTGATAGAGCGGGTCACCTCGCGCGTCGGGGATGCTTCCGATGCAGATGCTGAAGTGGTTCGGGCTCAACTCGCCTCGGCTGGAAAAGGTGCTCAGAGACAGAACTGGGTGATGATTGATGCGTCTGGCAGCATGCAAATGACGCGTTTCAAGACGAGCGTGGCCCTTGAGGGTAGGCTTGGCCCTGAGGCGAGGCAGAGGATGGTCCTCTAGGGGCTTGCGCATCGCTTTCTGTTTGCATTGGATCGCAAAGGCATTGGGCAGGTCATTTATGACAGGCCTTTCTATCAATCAGCCACCGATCGCGTTCGCGTCAATCTTGGTGCACATATGGGGCGTCTCTGGGACCCGCCATTGCGCCGGCACGCCAGCCCTTTTTTTGAAAAGAAACGATTTCTATTCGACCGGGGCTAGGCGCAAAAACAGATAGCAATTGCTTTGGCGGAAGGCGTTTGCGGTCCTGTCGCGGCCGATTACTCTCCGGGCAGCCTTGTCGAGCCGCCGTTTGCCCATCAGCGTGCTCAGCAATTGCACGCCCAGATACCTCAGCCACGGACGCTTTAGGGTCAGTTCGCGGTCCAAGCCTGACAGCGCCACGCCGAACAGGTTGAAAAATGCCTGCTCCACATCGATTGACGGCGCCACAGCCTCGGTCACATCCACTTCGGTCTCGATACGAAGCCCTTCGCACCGCAACGCATGACGAAACCGCTCTATAGCATGACCGCCTCCCGGGGGGCGGACGCTCTTGTGCAGGTGGTTTCCATCGGGATTGCGGAAACAATCACCGATCACGATCACTCCGCCGGGCACCAGCAAACCCTTGGCCTTTCCCAAGGCCTGATCCAGATGAATATACTGAAGACTCTCTGCAAACAGGCACACGTCAAACGCCCCCTGTACCTCCACATCCTCGAACGTCGCTTGATGTACCACTGCCAGCGCAGCGTTCTCGCGGCAGCGACCCGCCAGATATGCCGATGGCACCACCACCTCAACCCGGTGGCCCAGCTTGATCAGATGCGCGGCCGTTTCTCCTGCGCCGCCGCCGATGTCAAGAATCCGCAACCCTTTCTGTTGTGGCAACAGAGACAGAAGCCTTGCGACATAGGCATCCTGCGCCGGGCCTACGTTCTCCGCCGTCGCTTCCAGTCCTGACCAAAGCCCATAATGCAGATGTTCCTTGCCTGTCAGCCATTTTGCCAGCGCGCAAGCCACCTCAAGTCCGACTGTCCGTGTGTCCACGCGGTCTCGGCTCATATTTCGGCCCTCGGTGCATCTGTTGCAGGTTTGATCATTTTGTCAGGGCGATGTCATATTTATCATTTGGTCCGATATCGCAAAAAACCACCGAAACCGATTGCCGCGCATTCAGCTGCGCTGGCCCGGTTTGTTCCGTTTCAAAGAGGTGGTGAAAGGGCGCGGCCAATCATGCCGACTCAACTTGGAATGACTTGCGACGCCACCAATGCGATTGACATGGCAAGGGCCGCGGCACGCGCGGCCCTTGAAAGCGTCCTTGGCACCGTTGGGGACGGGACAGTAAAGGCCTAGGCCGCTTTTACCTCGATCTTGCGCTCATTCTCGATAGCTATTGCTGACTTGGGTAGTGTGACTTTCAGCACCCCATTGTCGAACCGGGCCTCGATCTTGTCGGCGTCGACATTGGCCGGCACGCGGAAGGACCGCTGGAACGAGCCAAAGCTACGCTCGCGCAGGTGATAATCGTCGTCATCCTGGATGCGTTCGGATGACTTTTCGCCCTTGATCGTCACCATGCCATTCGACAGCTTGACCTCGATCTGATCCTCGTTCAGTCCCGGCAACTCGGCCTGCAACTCATAACCGCCATTGCGCTCGACCAGATCGACGGCCGGGATGGCAACGCCAAACGCGGGCCAGGCCGCGGGGGGGAGGGCAGCCTTCTGAGGCCAGGCAAGCCGAAGGTCCGGCCAGTCGAAATCGGCCATCAAACGGTCGATCTGATGGCGCAACGCGCGGAAAGGCTCCCAATCCGGCATCGGCGCGCCGACGGCACGGGCAGGTTCACGCTTTACCTCAATCTCGGTTTTCTTTTCGGACATCTGAGTTCCTCCACTTGGCGGTTTCAAACTGGAATCATTTGGCCTCAACCGGGCATTCAGGTCATTGATCGGCGTCAATGGCCACACTCAGCGCCCGCAGTAGCAGACCTGACTGCCCGACGTCGGTCCCATAAGATCGTCCAGACGACTGCGCCGCTCGACAATCCCGCGGACCATCCTGTCAAAGCTGCCTTCGATCTGGCCAAGTGCCGTCAACTGCTTCAGATCAAGAATTCTGAAATGTGATGGATCCTTGATTTCGATGACGCCAGTCTCGGCAAGTCGGCGATTGATCCGGCAGATCGTTTCGACGGTCGTTCCGAGCAGGTCTGCAATATCCGCCCGAGGCAATTGCATCGAGAGGATCGTGGTGCCGTCAGGCAGCGGCTGGTATGGCATGAAACGGGTGGAAAGGGCCAGAAACGCACAGAACCTTTGTTCTGGAGTCAATGCACCAAGCGACCAAGTCAGCCAGTGCAGTCGATCAAGCTGATCCTGCTTCTGGCGAAACAGTTCTGCGCGGAGCTCGTCATTGGTGTTCAGGATTGTATCGAACGCCCGCCGGTCAATGCGGCACAGCCCGCTTTGCGTCACGGTTTCGACATTGACCCCTTCCCGAAACTCCCCATTAAAACCAATGATTTCTCCGGGCAGGAAAAGTGACAGGATCTGGCGCCGTCCATCATAGGCATAGCGTTGGAGTCGCAGGATGCCGGATCTGATGAACCAGACATCGCGACCTGGGGCACTGCCCAAAATCACCTCGCTGTCAGGTTCCCTGTCTTCGCGATGTCTTGTATTGCCGCACAGCATCGAGGCACTCAGAGGCAGGCTACACCTCGGGCATGTTGATGTCTGTCGTATGTTGGCCAATACAGAAGCGAAGTCTCCTTCGCCCGAGCGGTTCATCACAGTGGACTGGTATTCCATAACGCATCCCCAGTTCTATTTCTATTGACGCGGCAGGGCATGGCAGGCCTGCTCGGTCGAAATGGCATTTGAAGAATTTGCGCACGACCCTTGGGCAGCGAATCTTCTGAAGCCATCTCATAATGCTAAAAGCCCAACCGCCCTTGGCGCATTGATCGTCGTCAACGACAACTGGGAAAAGTTGCGCCATGTTCTCTCGAACCGTCAGGGAGTGTGAATTTTCCGTGGCAACGCATCAATCTGAAGCCAAGGATCCGGAAATGCCCAGCCCAGAAACACCTCCCCTCATCGCGAAGACTGCCATCGGCCAAAGCAATGGTTTGCTGGAGAAGCTTCTGGACTCTCTGTCGCCGGAGATAACAGCCAAGCTCATGGAGCTTGCGGCGCTGCGGGATGTCGGGGCCGGTGAGGTCGTTGTCGACCGAGGCGTCCGTTGCGAGGAGATCGGCTATGTGCTGGATGGAACGCTGGCGATGGTTCAGGTCATGGAGGATGGAAAGAAGCACATCGTCGGACTGCTTGTGCCGACAGACATCTATGGCCGTATCTTCGATGGGCCTTCCAACTACCGGATCGAGGCCCTCACGCCGACTCGAACGCTGTCCTTTCCGCGTGGGCTTTTCGAGCAGGTTCTTCGCGAAAATCCGAACATCGAAAGGCTGTTTCTGGTGCATCTTCTGGACGAAATGGATGCTGCGCGGGAATGGTTGCTGCTGATCAACGGCCGCAAGGCAGTCAATCGCCTGGCTTCTTTCCTGATGATCCTGCTGCGGCGATCCCAGTTCAAGAAGGTTGGCAATCCGTCTGTGGTGCATGTGCCCCTGACCCGCAAGGATCTGGCGCATTATCTGGGCGCGCGGCCGGAAACCCTCAGCCGTGCGTTCAAAGCGCTTGAACGCAATGGTATCCTGCGGATTGTTGACCCAAATCACTTCGAGATTCTGGACAGCAGGAAGTTGTTGGTCGCTGCCGGGGATGATCTGTTGCTTCAGCACGAACAGGATGACTTCACGTCGTCGACCGACAGCTGAATTCGTTTCACGCTCTTGGATGTCGGCACCGCTTGAATGAGGTGCCGACACTCCCGGCAGAGGTCGGGAATCGCAGTATGCCGCTTGAAACGACGCTAATCCTGAATCGACTGGATATAGAGCGCAAGCTCCAGTACCCGGCCACGCGCGATTGCTTCTGCTCCAAAGAGCGCGTTTCCACCGTTTGCTTCTGCGCGATAACGGTTTCCGAACACCGGCATGGGGTTTCCGTGTCCGCGTATCACAGCGCGTCCATCAATCGCATGGATTATCTCAAGCAACGGAAAGACGCCATCATTGCGTTTCGCGATTCCCGTAAGGTCAGGGACACCTTCCTTGAACATCGTGGCGATCTCGCCGTTGCCGTCGGCCGCCTCGCCATGGCATGCCGCGCACGCGACCATATATTCTTGTTGCCCGACCACATACTCCTGTGTTGCATCCTGAGCCAACGCTGCGGTCGCTCCCAGCACGCAGGTCGCTGCCATAAGCCAAGATCTGAACATTGTTCTTCCCTTCCTTGAATGTTGCCCACATCCCACAATGTGATTTTTGCAGGCTAGGCCTCGGTCAGACCTTTTCATTGACGAAGCGCAACGGAACCATGTTCCCGCTGCATTTTTCCGAAATTGACGTCCGTCAATGCCGAAGACTGGTTGCAGCCCGATCATGAGCAGGTTCGGCGTATCCGGAGGGGCCATGTGGACGGCATTGTTTGCACGCTTTTTGCACCGTTTGATTCGCAACGGTAACCTTGCGGTGTCCATTTCTGGTGGGCCCCAGATGATGTTTGGCAACGGCGAGGGGTCAAAGGTCACGCTTCAAATCAAGGATGCCGCAACTGTCCGGCGATTAATCTTCGACCCTGAACTTGCGGTCGGGGAAAGCTATACTAACGGCGCTCTTTCGATTGCCGGGGACGATGTGCAAGGCTTGCTTGGGATTGTCGTTGGCAATTTCCGGCAAGCCGATGTCCTGCCGGTTCCGGCCCGGATCTTTGCCGCTATGCGCCATGTCCGGCGGCGGTTGGATCAGTCCAACCCTGAAACTGGCGCTCGCCGCAACGTTGCACATCACTACGATCTGACCCCGGCGATTTATGATTTGTTTCTGGATGCCGACCGCCAGTACTCCTGCGCCTATTTTACCGACACAACCATGTCTTTGGACGCGGCACAGGCCGCCAAAAAGGCGCATATCGCCCGCAAGCTGCTGATTTCGCCGGGGATGCGGGTTCTGGATATTGGTTGCGGTTGGGGCGGGTTGGCGCTGACGCTGGCGCGCGATCACGGGGCGCAGGTGACAGGGATCACCCTGTCGCAAGAGCAGTTGGCCATCGCCCGCGACCGCGCAGACGCTGCTGGTCTGGCGGATCGGGTTTCCTTCAAGTTGATCGACTATCGGGCCATGACCGGGCAGTTTGACCGGATCGTGTCGGTCGGCATGTTCGAACATGTGGGTGCCCCGAACTTTGCCACCTTTTTCAACGTAGTGCGCGACCGTCTGACTGAGGATGGCGTGGCGCTGATCCACACCATCGGGCGCACGGCACCGCCGAATGCGACAAACCCCTGGATTGCCAAATACATCTTTCCGGGCGGCTATGTGCCGTCACTGTCCGAAGTGGCCCAAGCGATTCAGGATAGCGGCCTCAGGATCGGGGACATCGAGTGCCTGCGCCTGCATTACGCCATGACGCTGCGCTGCTGGTTCGACCGATTCAGCGCCAAGGTGGACACAGCTGCGGCCCTGAAGGATCAGCGCTTCGTCCGGATGTGGCGCTATTATCTGGCGGCGTCCGAGCAGACCTTCCGGCATGGCCCGCAGGACGTGTTCCAGTTCCAGCTTTGCCGCAGGCCGGATGCCGTGCCGATCACGCGCGACTACCTCTACCCCCCCACGGAACAAAGCCTCGCACAGGCAGCGGAATAACCGCACCAGCCCTTGTTTTTACAAGGACACGCCCCGCAAATCGGTTCATTGACGGTCGTCAATGATGGCCTGCTGTCCGAAGCAGACAATATGCATGGCACCGGGCTTCGGTTTGCCGACAAGGGTCCTGGCGATCAGCCTTGTTCTGCCGTCAGCGCACCAGTCAAGAAAGGGGCATCAGATGAAAACGACCGGTATCA
This sequence comes from Pseudotabrizicola sp., assembly GCF_030684215.1. GTDB lineage: Bacteria > Pseudomonadota > Alphaproteobacteria > Rhodobacterales > Rhodobacteraceae > Pseudotabrizicola. The sequence continues at coordinate 3,222 of NZ_JAUXOV010000010.1, read as the reverse complement.
CCACAATCGACCATGCGCCGCAGGTCGTGGCCGAATGGCTGAACCTGCTGCAAGAGGATCTTGGGTGGCCAAACCGTGGGAGAGCCTACCTTCTGTTTCGCGAAACACTGCACGCGGTGCGCGATTTCCTGACCGTGGACGAGGCGGCGGACCTTTCCGCTCAGTTGCCGCTGCTGATTCGTGGTATCTTCTTCGACGGCTGGGTTCCGGCAAAGACTCCCGCCAAGCCGCGGTCGCTCGACGATTTCCTGGCCCGTGTGACAGATGCCTTTGCGGCCGATCCGCTGGCTGAGCCCGATGTGGCGGTAGCTGCGGTTTTTGCGCTTCTGCGTCGGCATATCAGCCCGGGGGAGTATCGTCAGGTCGCGTGGGCCATGCGCAAACCCCTGCGCGATCTGTGGATGTGATGACAGCCCGGTCTGGCTGTCCGAAGGAGGTTCCGCTTGCCGACAAAGTGGCGTTCCTCACCGGAGTGCCGGGCTTCGCGCAGGTCATCGAGACGCATATGGCATTTGTGTTTCTGACCGCTGAATTTGCCTTCAGCTGAAGAAGCCCTTCAGTTTCGGATATCTTGACCATCGAAATCTGGCCACCCGAGCGCGGGTGTACCTGACCGAACCGAGCCACCTGTCACGGTGCGTGCCCAATCATAGCGGACCCGGATCCTGATGCGGAAAGGATGGTGTCGGGCCGAACAATATGCCGAAGCGCGCGTGCCAGCGACGCCCCGCGGCTCGTCTATCAGGAAATGTCGGACCCATCACGCAACTCTCTTGCAACGGCCTCTGCTAACTCTTGCGCAGAAAGGTGCAACAGGTTCTTCGGTACCTCGCGGATCACAAGGTCAGCCAGAGTCTGCGGTATCATCCGGCGCAGATGCCCCAGCATGTCGTGTTCAGCGAAGACCGCCAGCGTATCAAAGTCGCCAGCGCGGCGGTGGCTTTCCAGAAGGGCGATGATATGACGGATGAACTCCCGCTGATCTTCTGCAATCGGATCCCCCGCGTATTCTATAGCCGACCTGCGACCGTCGCCCATAGACGTGAACGAGCGTCCGGGTTTGTCCGACATGATGTCGCGCAGGTGACGTGCCTCGGACCGGAGAACCAGTTCCGTGGGCGCATTGCTCCCTCTGCCACAAACCCCGCGCAATATGCGGCAGCGCGCGCCGTTGGCAACCAATGCCCATGTTTTTGAGGTGACTTTTGCCATGATCCTACAGCACTATAAATTAGCCCCACCTTCAATTTTAGCAAATGATTTTGATATGGCGCATTGATCAACGTCAACAAACCGCGGCCCTGTGTGGTCGGGGGACCTGTCCCAGCTAGTGGGCCAACCCGCCTAAAGACGTGACTCGGCGTTGGTTCTGCATCATCATGTGCCATGTTCGGCAAGATATCTCTGTATCGTAGCAAGGCTGATCAACCGTGGATAGTCACTCTCGGGAAGGGGTATGTCCAGTCGGGCCTGAAGCGCAGACAGCAGGTTGACGAAATCCATTGAGTCGATTCCAAGATCATCCAGCAGATGATCGTCTTCCCCGATTTGATCAACTTCAAGATCTGGCGCGACGTTGACAAGTTCCTCGAGGATGACGTTTCGCAGATCGGATTGGGTCATGGCCGAACTCTCTTTCTGGAAGATGTTGCGCTTATTCTGCCCTGGCACCCGTTTCCGAGGCATCTCCTTCCAGTGTGGAAAGGTCACCTTCGGGCAGGCCGAGCTCCCGGGCGCGCAGCAGGCGGCGCATGATCTTGCCCGACCGCGTGCGGGGCAGTGTGTCGCGGAAGACGATCTCGCGCGGGGCGACGGCGGGGCCAAGGCGTTTGCGCGCATGGCCGCGGAGTTCGCGCTCCAGCACCTCAGTCGGTTCGAACCCGACCTTCAGGGTGACGAAGGCCTTGACCACTTCGCCCGCGGTTTCATCCGGGATGCGAAACTGACGGTCGTCTCCCCTGCCAAGCCCGAAGAAATCGTGCCGAAAATCTCGGAGTATGCCAACACCCAGAACAAGGTGAACGCTGCTGACTTTTTTGCCAATCACCCGTTTCACATCCGTATGGAGCAATTCTCACGGGACGTGATTTTCACGGCCCGAGACGGCGAACGTCATGACAGCAAATGGTTCTATGAGCGGTCGCGTGGGCAGTTCATCAATGCGCGGCCGAAGGTCAAGGGCAAGACTCAGGCGAGCTTTGACATTGAATTCCCCAAGGCACAGCTTTTCAGTAAGACCGATCTTGCAAAGTTCGAGTTCTCTGCTGCAGGGCAGCCCCATATCGTGTCGCGCGGCGCACAGAAGAACTTCGCCGAATTCGCAAAGGAGATTGGCGAGGCTTGGGCCAAGAGTGACGCGAGATACGACGAGCTCTGGTATCGGCGGCTGATATCCAAGGCAATCATCTTTCGCTGGCTGGAGACCGAGGTTCCGAAGCAGCCGTGGTACGAAGGCGGCTACCGCGCAAACATCGTCACCTATTCCATGGCCAAGCTGTTTCATGACGCGAACGGCGAAAAGCAGGTCCTGGATCTGGATGCCATCTGGCGGCGGCAATCCGTCCCGGAAGCACTGCAACGCGCACTCCTTCTTGCCGCAGCTGAAGCGCATGATGTGGTCACTCACCCTCCGGCTGGCGTTCGAAACATGTCGGAGTGGGCAAAACAGCAGGCGTGCTGGAACGGCATGAAGGGCCGCACGCTGGACTACGATGACGACTTCGAAACCTGTTTGATCCTGGTGGAAACAGCTCGAACCGCAAAACGCGACGAAAAGGCCAAGAAAGCCATGACCGAGGGGATCAATGCCCAGTCAGAGGTTGTGACGCTCGGGGCTGATTTCTGGAAGGTCCTCCTCGCATGGGGGCGTGAACGGAAGCGCCTCACACCGAAGGACCAGCAGATCCTGGAGGTCTGCGCATCTATCCCACGAAGGCTTCCGTCCGATCTGCAATCACGCCACGCACTCGACGCCCTTGCGCGCATGCGGGATCAAGGTTTCGGCGACGGTTGATCCTCGCCCCCCCCGGATGGTTCCTCCCCAGCCCCGAGCGTATGCGGGGGGGCGCAGCGCGGCGTTTCGCTAGGCTCCAGACTCATTGATGATCAAAGCCAGAAGAGGACGGTTGCGGCCATGGCGACAGCGGAGAGGAAGACCTTCGGGCATCTGTCGTAGCGCGTTGCCACTCGTCGCCAGTCCTTGAGCCTTCCGAACATGATCTC
>NZ_JAUXOV010000054.1 GCF_030684215.1 Pseudotabrizicola sp. | reverse complement strand
TCCCTGGCCGGAAGTCGCGCGGCAAGCCCATCAAATACGACAAGCGCCGATACAAACGCCGCAACAGGATCGAGATCATGTTCGGAAGGCTCAAGGACTGGCGACGAGTGGCAACGCGCTACGACAGATGCCCGAAGGTCTTCCTCTCCGCTGTCGCCATGGCCGCAACCGTCCTCTTCTGGCTTTGATCATCAATGAGTCTGGAGCCTAGTTGAGAGCTATCTGATGCGAAGCTTCGAAAGGCGCCATAAGAAAGATTTTTACAGTTTTTCCGCCGAGTCCTTTCAAAAACTTGTTGGTTAAAGTGGTTAATAATTTGGGCTACATCTGATTATGTGACCGACCTGATATTTGTATCACTGCAGACTCACTTTGGCACGTCGATGTCATCTAAAAGCGATTACATCAAAAGAATCGACCTATGCGATGCCAATCAAAAACTAGGGCCTGAATTCTGCTTGACCCATTTCTCGCTTCCTCTTAAATGCGAAAAGCGATGTCCGTATAATGATATTGCTGTTATATAGATCAGGAAACGTCCGCAATGTCCGCATAACTGACTGAGCTCAGCAACAGCCATGCGGGACGTCCAAGGCTCCGGTCAGCCGTGGTTTGGCTTTCTCATGATCGTTTCAAGAACCCATCAATCACCCAGCCGAAGACGTTCATGGTTCCCCAAGTCACGAAAGAAATGGTAATCCCCCCCGAAAGTAAGGGGCTGCATAAGTAGAATTTTCTCGGCAAGATGAACGAGGAGATTCTGAATGAAGACAAGCAGATATACTGAGGCGCAGATCATCGCGATCCTGCGACCCAAGAAAACTCAGCTCAGAAAGCATTCTCAGGTTGTAGATTTCTCATACTGTTATAACATACCCTTATGAACGCTCAAACAAACCTCGGCGGCTCACGACCCGGTGCCGGGCGTCCAAAGGGCGCGCAGAACCGGCGCACGCGCGCGCTTTCCGAAAAGCTGCTGGCGCAGGGCAAGTGCCCCGCGGAGGCTTTGGTTCGCATTGCGGAGAGGGCCGAGGCCGAAGGTGAAATGGCGCTAGCGGTAGATGCTTGGAAAGCGGTGCTGCCCTATGTGCACGCCAAGCCAAAAGCCATTGAGCTTGATCCTGACGCGGTCGTCGAATTGGCGCGCAATCTGGCGGAGGTTCGTGCATCCCAGAATGCAACGCAGCATGTCGACTATGGGGAATTGCTCGCTCTTGCCGAGGCCAAACTCGGCTTGTAAGCTAAATGCTAAAGCTGAAACCGCGTGAATTTCACTTGAAAGCGGTTCATGTTTTGCCCAAGTAGTGATCGCATCCAATCGGGGAGAATAACGCCAACGCGCGACAAGGCGACTTGCCGCTGACTAACGATTTCCATCCGCGATTGAGCTTTATGGCAATCTACGCGTTGCCAATGCCTTGCCGCCCGGGCTTTATGGGCAAAGTGCATTTGGAGGCCACCCGTTGAACCAGCAAGCCCTTTCGTCTTTCCTCTGGTCGGTGGCCGATATCCTGCGTGGTGACTACAAGCAGGCCGACTATGGCAAGGTCATCCTGCCGTTCACCGTGCTGCGCCGTCTCGATTGCGTTCTGTCGCCTACCAAGGACGCGGTGTTGGCAGAACTGGCCACCCGCAAAGCACAGGGCATGAACCCGGAACCCTTCCTGCTGCGCAAGGCTGGGCAGACGTTCTACAACACGTCCGACCTCAACATGAAAACGCTCATGGGCGATCAGGACAACATCGCGGCCAACCTTTACAGCTACATCCAAGCCTTCTCGCCCGACGTGCGCGACATCTTTGAACGGTTCGAGTTCTCAGCGCAGGTTGACCGACTGGCCAAGGCGGGGCTGCTGTATCAGGTGGCCGAGAAGTTTGCCCAGATCGACCTGCACCCTGACCGTGTCGACAATCTTCAGATGGGGCTGGTCTTCGAAGAACTCATCCGCCGCTTTGCAGAATTGTCTAACGAAACCGCAGGGGAGCACTTTACGCCGCGTGAAGTCATCCGCCTGATGGTCAACCTGATGTTTGTCGAGGATGACGATGTTTTGTCACAACCCGGCGTGGTGCGCACGATCTATGACCCAACGGCTGGCACTGGGGGCATGTTGTCGGTCGCGGGCGAATACCTGAATGAACACAACGACGCGGCGTCCTTGGTCATGTTCGGTCAGGAACTGAACCCCGAGTCCTATGCCATATGCAAGGCCGACATGCTGATCAAAGGCCAGGATGTTTCCAACATCATCTTTGGCAACACCCTGTCCGATGACGGCCACCCCGCGCAGAAGTTCGACTACATGCTGTCGAACCCGCCTTTTGGGGTGGAGTGGAAGAAGGTCGAAAAGGCTGTACGTGCCGAACACGAACGCCACGGCTTCAATGGGCGCTTTGGCCCCGGCCTGCCGCGCGTGTCGGATGGCTCGCTGCTGTTCCTGATGCACCTGCTGGCCAAGATGCGCCCGGCCAAGGATGGCGGCAGCCGCTTTGGGATTGTGCTGAACGGTTCCCCCTTGTTCACCGGGGGCGCGGGGTCGGGCGAGTCCGAAATCCGCCGCTATGTGCTGGTGAATGATCTGGTCGAGGCGATCATCGCCCTGCCGACCGACATGTTCTACAACACCGGCATTGCGACCTATGTCTGGGTACTGTCCAACCGCAAGCCTGACCACCGCAAGGGCCAAGTTCAGCTGATCGACGGGTCGGCCTTCTGGCAGAAGATGCGTAAATCCCTTGGGTCCAAGCGCAAGGAAATGGGCGATGCTGATATTGCCACCATCACGCGTCTGTTCGGGGGCTTTCATGAGGCGCAGCTTGCGCGGGTGCTGGATGCCAGCGGCAAGGAGATTGGCAGGCATGTGGTGCTGACTGGCGATGCCCCTCCAGTGGCCCCTGAGGAGTGCCGGGTCAAGCTGGCCCCGCTGGCGCGCATCATGCCGAATGCAGCCTTTGGCTATCGTCAGATCACCGTGGAGCGGCCCCTGCGGGATGCGGCGGGGCGCGTGGTGCTGGGCGAGCGGGGCAAGCTGAAAGGTAAGCCGCAGCCGGACAGCAGCCTGCGCGATACCGAGACGGTGCCACTGGCCGAGGACGTGACGACCTACTTCAAGCGCGAGGTGCTGCCCCATGCGCCCGATGCGTGGATCGATGCCGAGAAGACCAAGGTCGGCTACGAGATTCCCTTCAACCGGCATTTCTATGTCTTCGAGCCGCCCCGCCCACTGGCTGAGATTGACGCCGAGCTTGCCGGGGTGACGGCGCGAATACAGGCGATGCTGGCGGAGTTGTCGGCATGACGAAGGCATATCCAGCCTATAAGGATTCCGGGGTGGAATGGTTGGCGGACTTACCCTATGGATGGGCCGTAGGAAAATTTCGCCATCAGTTTCGCGAAAGCCCGGAAAAGATTGATAGTGAAGTTGTTGGGCCGATGCTTTCGGTGTCTGGCTATCGCGGTATCGAAGTCAAAGGCTATGATGACGAAAACAGGCGGCGGCTGGATGAAGATTTGGTTGGATATCGCATAGTCAGGCCGGGTCAGTTGGTCGTTAATACGATGTGGCTGAATTATGCTGGACTTGGCGTCTCCGAGTTCGAAGGACATGTCAGCCCAGCATATCGCAGCTATGATTTTCGCCAAGACGTAGATCGGCGCTACTTCCACCACCTTCTGCGAAGCTCGATATATGTTCAGGGATACACCCAGCTCCTCACAGGCATTCGACCCAATTCCCTCCAAATGAGCCGTGAAGACCTGATGGATTTCCCAGTGGTGCTTCCGCCCCTCCCTGAACAAACCGCCATCGCGGCTTTCCTTGATCGGGAAACGGCCAAGATAGATGCGCTGGTGGCAGAGCAGCGGCGGTTGATCGACCTCTTGCGCGAAAAGCGACAGGCCGTCATCAGCCACGCCGTCACCAAAGGCCTGAACCCCAACGCCCCCTTGAAGCCCAGCGGTATAGACTGGCTCGGAGACGTGCCGGAGGGGTGGGAGGTCTGTGAAGCAAAGCGCTTCGTCTCAATCCTCTCAGGGTTTGCCTTCCCATCAACCTCTTTTTCCGACGATGAGCATGACACTCCGCTATTGCGTGGTGCAAACGTGGGTGTTGGAGAACTGCGGTGGGACGAAACTGTCTATTGGCGACGAGCGCCAGACGACGGACTAGACGTGTTCGAAGTGCAGTCGGGGGATTTGGTCATTGGTATGGATCGCCCTTGGATAAGCGCAGGTGTTCGCGTCGCAATCGTCACAGAGAATGACGTGCCCTGCCTCCTTCTGCAGCGTGTCGCGTCGCTGAGGACTGACGACAGCTTAAACAAGGAATTCCTTCGGCTTCAGTTGTCTGGGGAGGCCTTTATCCACCATTTTCTTCCGGACATGACCGGCGTGAGCGTTCCACACATCAGCCCAAGCCAGATTGGAAGTTTTGTGATTGTCGTTCCGCCGCGCGCAGAACAGGACCAGATCATCGCGCATCTGGCTGACAAGACCTCCCAACTCGACACCCTCAACGCCACCGCCGAAACCGCTATCGCACTCCTGCAAGAACGCCGCGCCGCCCTCATTTCCGCCGCCGTCACCGGCAAGATTGACGTGCGCCACATCGCGCCGAAGGAGACAGAAGCCGCATGAACGATCTTGGAATTGGCAAGCTGCGCCGTGTTGCCCTGCGCGAGGTGTGGAAGCACGAAGCCTACGACTTCACTCAATGGCTGCAGGCCAATATCGATGTGCTGAACGAAGCCTTGCCATTCAACTTGGTCAATGTCGAACGGGAGCAGGCAGCTGGAGTTTTCAGCATCGATCTTGTGGCGGAGGATGACAGCAACGGCAAAGTCATCATCGAAAACCAGTTGGAGAAGAGCAATCACGACCACCTTGGCAAGCTGATCACCTATCTGACCGCCATGAATGCGCGGGCGGCGATCTGGATCGTTTCAGAACCCCGGCCCGAACATGTGGCGGCGATGTCATGGCTGAACGACAATTCCAGCGCCGATTTCTACCTGCTAAAGGTCGAAGCCGTGCAGATAGGCGACTCGGCCCCAGCCGCATTGATGACGATGATCGTAAGTCCGGCAGATGACAAATCAGATGTCGCCCGCACCAACCGGGAATTCGCCGCACGTCATGACATTCGCCACGCTTGGTGGTCGCAACTGGTGAAACGCCCAGACGCCAAACTTCATGCGCATATCACACCCAGTGTTCAGTCGTGGATTGGTACCAGTTCCGGCACACGCGGCCTACAGTTGAATTACGTCATCACACAGGACCAGTGTGGGGCGGAGCTATACATTGACCGAGGCACAGACGCTGACGACGAGAACAAGGCAATCTTTGATCGGCTGGCCATGCACCGAGCAACCATCGAAGCAGCCTTCGGTGGCTCCTTGAGTTGGGAGCGGCTGGATACCAAGCGCGCCTGCCGCATCAAGGCATTCATTCCGGGTGGTTACAAATCTCCCGATGAAGCATGGGAGGGGATTCAGGCGCAGTTGGTAAGTGCAATGAACCGTCTCGAGGCGGCTTTGCGCCCACACCTTCAGACACTGCAGCTGGGCAAGTAAGGGATGGGGATGCTGACATGAGCCTGCACCGTGAGGTCAACCTTGAGGCCCAGATCTGCGACCGGATGGCGGCTTCGGGCTGGCTGCATGGGGCTGGCGATGCAGCGCTCTACGACCGCGCCCGCGCGCTCTTCCCTGCTGATTTGGTGGCATGGGTGCAAGAGACGCAGCCAAAGGCATGGGAGACCCTGACCAAGAACCACGGGGCAGCGGCAGAACCGATGCTTCTGGACCGCATCCGCAAGCAAATGGATGACCGGGGCACGTTGGAGGTGCTGCGCCGGGGCGTGGAGATGATCGGTCTGCGCAAGCCCATCGCGCTGGCCCAGTTCAAACCTGCTCTGGCAATGAACCCCGATATCCTTGCCCTCTACCACGCCAACCGCCTGCGCGTGGTACGGCAGGTGCGGTATTCGCAGGCCAATGAAAACAGCATTGATCTGGTGTTGTTCCTGAACGGCCTTCCCGTCGCCACCGCCGAGTTGAAGACGGACTTCACCCAAGGCATTCAGGACGCTGTGGACCAGTATCGCTTTGACCGGCACCCGACCCCCAAGGGGCAACGTCCTGAACCCCTGTTGGCTTTCCCCGGCGGTGCCTTGGTGCATTTCGCCGTCAGTGATTCCGAAGTGATGATGACCACCCGCCTGAACGGGCCTGCGACACGGTTCCTGCCGTTCAACAAGGGGGACGACGGTGGCAAGGGCAACCCGGTGAATCCGAACGGGCACCGAACGGCCTACCTGTGGGATGAAGTCTGGCAGCGCGACAGCCTGCTGGAGATCTTGGGCCGCTACATGGTGGCCACGCGGGACAGTAAGTCTCAAGTCTCAGGACTGATATTCCCCAGATATCACCAACTTGACAGTACCCGAAAGCTGCAGGCCGCAGTGCTGAAGGAAGGCGCGGGCGGCAAGTACCTTATCCAGCATTCTGCCGGGTCAGGCAAAACCAACTCGATTGCGTGGTCGGCGCATTTCTTGGCGGATTTGCATGATGCCCAGCATCAGAAGGTGTTCGACACGGTGCTGGTTGTCTCAGACAGGACCGTTATCGACACTCAGTTGCAGGAGGCGATCTTCAGCTTTGAACGCACGACTGGTGTTGTGGCGACGATCAACACCGAAGCCGGTGCGAAAAGCGGGCAATTGGCCGAGGCACTGGCTGGCGGCAAGAAGATCGTCGTTTGTACCATCCAGACCTTCCCCTACGCGCTGGCAGCGGTTCAGGAATTGGCGGCATCCAAGGGCAAGCGGTTTGCCGTCATCGCAGACGAGGCACATTCCAGCCAGACGGGCGAAGCAGCCTCCAAACTGAAATTGGTGTTGTCAGCCGAGGAAGTTGCAGACGTCGCCGATGGAGGAGAGGTCAGCGCCGAGGACTTGCTGGCCGCCAACATGTCGGCCCGTGCAGGGGTCAACGGCATTACCTATCTAGCCTTCACGGCCACGCCGAAAGCAAAGACACTGGAACTGTTCGGGCGCAGGCCTGACCCTAGCCAGCCAGCAAGTTCGACCAATTTGCCAGAAGCTTTCCATGTCTATTCGATGCGGCAAGCCATTGAAGAAGGCTTCATCCTCGACGTCCTGAAGAACTACACACCCTACAGTCTGGCCTTCCGGTTGGCAGGTGAAGGCAAGGAGATCGACGAAAAGGAGGTCGAGCGGAACGAGGCTGTGAAGGCCTTGATGCGCTGGGTCCGCCTGCACCCCTACAACATCAGCCAGAAGGTGCAGGTGGTGGTCGAACACTACCGGGCGATGGTTCAGCCATTGCTTGCAGGCCGTGCCAAGGCAATGGTCGTGGTTGGCAGCCGTCTCGAAGCTGTGCGCTGGCAGTTGGCAATCGAGAAATACATAAAGTCCAAGGGCTATGCACTGGGCACACTGGTTGCCTTCTCAGGTGAAGTCAACGACCCGGAGAGCGGCCCCGAACCCTTCAGCGAAACCACCAAGACCCTCAATCCGGGCCTCAAGGGGCGCGACATCAGGGAAACCTTCAGCCAGCCCGACTATCACATCCTGCTGGTGGCGAACAAATTCCAGACCGGCTTTGACCAGCCTTTGCTGTGCGGGATGTACGTTGATCGGAGGCTTGCGGGCATCCAAGCTGTGCAAACCCTGTCTCGGCTGAATCGGTCCTACCAAAGCGGTGATGTGGTCAAGGACACCACCTATGTGCTGGATTTCGTGAACAGCAGTGAAGACATCCTCAAGGCGTTCCGTACATACTATCAGACGGCAACCTTGGAGGACGTCACCGACCCGAACATCGTATTCGATCTTCGCGCCAAGCTGGATGCGTCGGGCCACTATGATGACTACGAGGTTGACCGTGTGGTGCGCATTGATCTGGACCCGAAGGGCACACATGGCGACTTGGTCGCTGCCATCTCTCCCGTCGCAGACCGCCTGCTGAAGGCCTACAGAGCCGCTCAGGACCGCCTGAAGTTGGCCCGTGATGGCGGAGACGATAAGGCTGCTAAGGACGCTCAGGACACGCTGAACGCGCTTCTGCTGTTCCGCAATGACATGGGTGCATTCCTGCGGCTCTACAGCTTCCTGTCTCAGATCTTCGACTACGGAAACACTGCTATCGAGGCGCGAAGCATTTTCTATCGCCGTCTTATTCCTTTGCTGGAATTCGGGCGCGAACGAACCGCGCTCGACGTCTCAAAGATTGTCCTCACTCACCACAAGCTGAAGTCGCAGGGTGAACGTCCCTTGAGTCTCGGTGCCGCTGCAGAGGCCTTGAAGCCGCTCACAGCCACTGGCACGGGCACCCTGCAGGAAAAGGAAAAGGCCCTGCTGGCTGAGATCTTGGCAAAGCTCAACGACCTGTTTCAGGGTGAAGTGACGGATGATGACCAGCTCATCTATGTGAACAATGTGATCAAGGGAAAGCTGATGGAAAGCGAAACGCTGGTCCAACAGGCCACCCATAACAGCAAGCAGCAGTTTTCGAATTCCCCCACCCTCACGCAGGCCATCCTTGACGCCGTCATCGATGCCTTTGAGGCACATTCGACGATGAGCAAACAGGCGTTGGATTCGGCAACAGTTCGAGATGGGTTGAAGGATGTTTTGCTTGGGCCTGGTCAGTTGTATGAAGCGCTGCGCACAAAGGGTGGAGTGAGAGACGGCACTTCGCGATGAGCCTGAACCTCCGTCCGCGCTTCCTCGAATCATGAGGCGGGCACAAATTGTCGAGTTAGGGTCAAAGTTAGGGACCCATGAAGGAAACGTAAAATTATCGTTCGTAAACAATATCTTGCAGATTTATGTGGCGGAGAGGGTGGGATTCGAACCCACGGTGGGCGCGAACCCACAACGGTTTTCGAGACCGCCCCGATCGACCACTCCGGCACCTCTCCGCAATTTGGTGTGGTCTTCGTGGCGCGGTTCCTATCTCCCCTTGCCGGTGCTGACAAGCCCCCATAAGCGCATTTTTGTTCGGCGGTTCCCTGCTATTCACGCGGGCGTGCTGTGGGCTGCCTTGGCAAGCGGTTGTGAAACCACTAGCTGTTTGGACAACACCCCTTGCCATGACAGGTTTTCCATGTCCGCGCCGTCTGTATTTGCTTCGCTTGCTCTTTCCGCCGCCCTTGGACTGACGCTTGCGCCGGTCGTGTCAGCCCCTGTTCGGGCGGAGGTTTCTGCCGGACAGGCGGCTGCACCGGTAGATGCCGCGCAGATTGCGGCGCTGTCCGACATGATGATGATCGGCGATATCATGGCCGTGATGCGCGAGGAGGGGCTGGAGTATGGCCAAACCCTGTCTTCTGAGATGTTCCCCGACAAAGGCGGTGCGCAATGGCAGGCAGTTGTTGAGCTGATCTATGACGCCGAGACCATGCGCAGTCGATTTGAGGCCGCCTTGGCGCAGGCCCTTGCCGGGGCAGGACCTGAGCTTGCGGCGGTAGAGGCCTTTTTCGGCTCGGCGCAGGGTCAGACCATTCTGCGGCTGGAGATCGAGGCGCGTCGTGCACTTCTGGACAGCGATGTAGAGGATGCCGCAAAGCTTGCATGGGAAGATCTGAGCGCTGAAGGGGGCGCGCGCGCTGACAAGCTGAACCGCTTTGCCGAGGTGAATGACCTGATCGAATCGAACGTGATGGGCGCGATGAATGCCAATCTGGCGTTTTATCGCGGGATGTCAGAAACCGGGGCCTTTCCGCGAGAGATGACCGAAGACCAGATGCTGAGCGATGTCTGGGGGCAGGAGCCCGACGTGAGGGCGGAAACGACCGAATGGCTGTTCCCCTTCCTGTCGCTTGCCTATCAGCCATTGTCTGACGACGATCTGGACGCCTATATTGCCTTTTCCGAGACAGCGGCCGGGCAAAAGCTGAATGCGGCGCTGTTTTCCGCCTACGATGCCCTGTTCATCCGGATTTCGTTTGATCTGGGGCGCGCTGCCGCCAATCAGATGATGGGCGAGGATATCTGACCCGTCATAAGGGGTTTGAGCCGAGGGTCGAGGGCAGGGCGGTCGGGGCCAATGCTTCGCTTGACTTCGGGCTGAAATCCCCTGATAAGCCCGCATCCCGGCAAAGATGCGAATCTTGGCCGGGTTCTATATTTGCAATGACGCCCCAACCGGGGCGCGCAGTCCGAAGGCGGGGGAAACCCCACCAACACCCTTTACCGGGGGCCGCAGGACGCGGGTAATGAAAAGGAAAGACCCATGTTCGCGGTCCTCAAGACTGGCGGGAAGCAATACAAGGTGCAGGCGGGTGACGTTCTGCGCATTGAAAAGCTGTCCGCAAACGCTGGTGACAAGATCCAGTTCAACGATATTCTGATGGTCGGCGGCGAGTCCTTGACCGTTGGTGTGCCTTTTGTGGCGGGCGCTGCGGTTCAGGCCGAAGTGATCGCCCAGATCAAAGGCGAAAAGGTCATTCACTTTGTGAAGCGCCGTCGTAAGCATTCGTCGCAGCGCACCAAAGGCCACCGTCAGCACTTGACGCTGGTTCGCGTGACAGACGTTTTGGCCTCCGGTGCCGAGTCGTCGGGCGTTGCTGCTGCTACCGGCACCGCCGATGCACGCCGCACCGCCCATAATGCTGCGGCAGCACCTGCTGCTGAAGCCCCCGCCAAGCCCAAGCGCGCCAAGAAGGCCGCTGAAGCTGTTGCTGAATAAGGAGTAATATCCATGGCACACAAGAAAGCAGGCGGCTCATCCCGCAACGGTCGCGACTCTGCGGGCCGTCGTCTGGGCGTGAAACTGTTTGGCGGCCAGCACGCCATTCCGGGCAATATCATCGTGCGTCAGCGCGGGACCACCTGGTTCCCGGGCAACGGCGTTGGCATGGGTGTGGATCACACCCTGTTTGCCACCGTCGAGGGCAAGGTGACCTTTAAGAAGGGATTGAAGGGTCGTACCTTTATTTCCGTTCTCCCGGTCGCGGAGGCAGCCGAATAAGCCGAACCTTTACATTTGACATGTAAAGAAGGGATCGGCCGAAAGGCCGGTCCCTTTCGCTTTTTGTGCCTGTTTCTGGGATCTTGCAGGGAACACTTCATGCTTCTGCCATGTTCTTGTGGCAAAAGCGCATTGGATCGTTTTTTCGCAGAAAAACCGATCTGGCCAATGACCATTGCCGGGCCATGTCGGCCCGTCATGCGCTTCATAGGAGGGAAGCCATGACTTTGGACGTCATTGGGGCAATGCTGCCCCAAACTGCGATTGAGGCTGGCACATTCGTTTTGCGCCCGGTGCGCAAATCTGATGCCGGGTTGTTCGCCATGTATGCGGGTGACCGGCGTGTGGCCGAGGCGACGCATTCTATCCCCCATCCGCTCCCCCCCGGCGCGGCAGATGCCTTTGTAACCCGCGCCATCAAGCGCCCGGCGGATGAAGATATCTGGGTGATGGATGGCCAGCAAAGCGGCCTGCCCGAAGTGCTGGGTGTGATCAGCCTGAAGCGCATGGATGTAGAAAAATACAACCGCGATCAGTCCGAAGTTGGCTATTGGGTCGCGCCCGCATTCTGGAACCTTGGTATTGCCTCGGCGGCGGTGCAGGCGCTGGTGGCGGCCAATCCGCAGGCCAACCGCACCATGTTTGCCGAGGTGTTTCAGGACAATCCGGGGTCGGCCCGCGTGCTGACCAATGCGGGCTTTCAGTATCTGGGCGATGCCGAAACGTTCAGCGTGGCGCGCAATGCTCGGGTGCCAACCTGGACCTACTGCCGCAAGTTGGGGTGACGGGATGGGGCAGGCGGCGGGCATCTGGCTTCAGACCGCGCGGCTTCGGTTGCGCCCGCTGACTCTGGCGGATGAGGCTGGCGTGATCGAGGGGTTGAACAACCCCGAGATTGCAAGCTGGCTTGCCACCACCCCCTATCCCTATCCCGCCACCGATTTTCGTGCCTATGTCGCAACCGCGCCTGAAGGTGAGACGTTTTCGATCCATGACAGCACCGGCTTTGCCGGCTTGATCGGCGGTGGGGCAGAGCTTGGCTTTTGGATCGCGCGCCGCGCACAGGGGCGCGGCTATGCGGTCGAGGCGGCGGTGGGGCTTTTGCAGGCCGTGTTCGAGTTTTACCAAGGCCCCGTACGCTCAGGCTACTTTATGGGCAACATACCTTCGGCCAAGGTGTTGGACCGGCTGGGCTTTGTGGAAACCGGACGCTGCAGCAAGTTCTGCCGCGCGTTGCAGCAGGACATGGATCATGTCGATCTGGTGCTGACGCGCGACCGGTTTTGCGCTGTGAACCCGCAAGGGGCCAGTGCTGGCCCCTGAAGGCGCATTGCCATGGTTTCGCCCAGCCACGCCACGCGCGCTTGAGGTGTGGCCCCCAATCCTGTATCGCACGTTCAACTGCGCCTGACGCATTCCACCGTTTTTCCGAAAGCCTGATCTCATGAAATTCCTCGACCTCGCCAAAGTTTACATCCGCTCGGGCGGCGGTGGGGGCGGCTGTGTGTCGTTCCGGCGCGAGAAGTTCATCGAATTCGGCGGCCCCGACGGCGGCGATGGCGGCAATGGTGGCTCTGTTTGGGTGGAGGCGGTTGAAGGCCTGAACACGCTGATCGATTTTCGCTATCAACAGCACTTTTTCGCCAAATCGGGCCAGCCCGGCATGGGCGCGCAGCGAACCGGCAAGACCGGCGAAGATATCGTGCTGCGCGTGCCGGTGGGCACCGAGATTCTGGATGAGGATGAGGAAACCATCATCGCCGACCTGACAGAGGTTGGGCAAAAGGTCATCCTCGCCCAAGGTGGCAATGGCGGCTGGGGCAACCTTCGGTTCAAATCATCGACCAACCGCTCGCCCGCCCGCGCCAATCCGGGGCAAGAGGGTGTGGAGCGCACGATCTGGCTGCGCCTGAAGCTGATCGCCGATGCCGGGCTTGTGGGCCTGCCGAATGCGGGCAAGTCCACCTTTCTGGCCGCAGTGTCGAACGCCCGGCCCAAGATTGCAGATTACCCGTTCACTACGCTGATCCCCAACCTTGGGGTGGTGGGCGTGGATGGCGCCGAATTTGTTATGGCCGATATTCCCGGCCTGATCGAGGGCGCATCCGAAGGGCGGGGCCTTGGCATCCAGTTTCTGGCCCATGTCGAGCGCTGCAAGGTGCTGTTGCATCTGGTCGATGGTACCTCCAGCACCATCACCAAGGATTACAAGACCATCGTGACCGAGTTGGAGGCCTATTCCGAGGTGCTGGGCGACAAGGCCCGCATCGTCGCGCTGAATAAATGCGACGCGATGGACCCAAAGCAAATATCCGACCGCAAGCGCGCGCTGGAAAAAGCCAGCGGCGGCCCGGTGCATGTGATTTCCGGCGTGGCGGGCAAGGGCTTGCAGGATGTTTTGCGCGATATCTACCGCACGATTCAGGGTGAGGCTCCGGAAGTGGAGGCTGGCCCGTGGCAGCCCTGAGCGCGCTTCACGCCCCTGACATCCGCAACGCCAAACGGCTGGTCGTCAAAATTGGCTCGGCTTTGTTGGTAGACCGTCAATCCGGCCTGAAACAGGGCTGGCTGTCGGCGCTTGCCATGGATGTGGCCGAAGCGAAGGTGCGCGGCACTGATGTGGTGCTGGTATCATCGGGGTCTATTGCGCTTGGCCGCAAGGTACTGGGCCTTGGAGATGGCGTGCTGACACTGGAGCAATCTCAGGCAGCGGCGGCGGTGGGGCAGATCCGCCTTGCCCGCGCCTATGAGGAGGTGTTGGCGCCGCATGGCATTACCACCGCGCAGGTGCTGGTCACGCTGGAAGACACCACCGACCGCCGCCGCTATCTGAACAGCCGCGCAACGATGGAAACCCTGCTGGGGCTGGGTGTGGTGCCTATCGTGAATGAAAATGACACGGTGGCCACAGACGAGATCCGCTTTGGCGACAACGACCGTCTGGCCGCGCAGATTGCGGTGACGGTGGGGGCGGATCAGCTGATCCTGCTGTCGGATGTGGATGGGTTCTATTCCGCCAACCCCAAATCAGACCCGACTGCGCAACGCTTTGATCTGGTGGAACATATCACCTCCGAGATTGAGGCGATGGCGGGCGATCCGATATCCGGCATGTCAAAGGGCGGGATGAAAACCAAACTGCTGGCCGCCAAGACCGCGATTGCGGGGGGCTGTGCCATGGCGATAATGGAAGGCTCGGTTCTGCGGCCGCTTTCCGCTTTGGCCAATGGGGCGCAGCGCACATGGTTTGTGGCTCAGGCCGATCCGCAACTGGCGCGCAAGCGCTGGATCAACGCGATGAAACCGCGGGGCGAGCTGGTGCTGGACGCAGGCGCGGTGACCGCGCTGCGGGCAGGCAAATCGCTGTTGCCCGCCGGTGTGACGCGGGTGACGGGCAGCTTTGGTCGCGGCGAGCCGGTCTCGATCCTGTCGCCGGAGGGCCTTGTGCTGGGCAAGGGGCTGGTGCGCTATACGGCGGCAGAGGCCAAGGCGATTGCTGGGCATCGGTCGGGCGATATTGCCGGCATTCTGGGCTATGAGGGCCGGGCGGCGTTGGTGCATCGCGACGATATGGTGATCTGACCGTAACCGCCGCGGGGCTGCCTGCCCCCGGACCTCCCGAGAGTATTTCGACCAAGATGAAGGCGGAAGATATGGAGCAGAGCAGTATCCTCGACGCAGGCGCGACGGCGCTGATGGAGAAATTGGGCCGTGCGGCGCGCGATGCGGCGGCGGAACTGGCTTATGCCACACCGGAGCGCAAGCATGCGGCGCTGATCGGAGCGGCAGATGCAGTGTGGGAGCGTCGTCAGGTGATCCTCGACGAGAACACGCTTGATCAGGAATATGGCACGCAAAAAGGGCTGAGCCCTGCAATGATGGACCGTTTGCGGCTGGACGAAGGGCGCATTCGGGGCATGGTTGACGGCTTGCGGGCGGTGGCCGCGCAACCCGATCCGGTGGGGCGGGTGCTGGCAGAGTGGGATCGGCCAAACGGGCTTCATATTCAGCGGGTTGCCACGCCACTGGGGGTGGTCGGGGTCATTTATGAGAGCCGCCCGAATGTGACGGCGGATGCGGGAGCGTTGTGTCTGCAGTCCGGGAATGCGGTGATTTTACGGGGTGGGTCCGAGAGCTTTCATTCCTCGACCGCGATACATGCCTGCATGGTCGACGGGTTGCGCAGTGCCGGTCTGCCCGAGGCGGCGATTCAGCTTGTCCCGACCCGCGACCGAGAGATGGTGACGGCCATGCTGCGAGCCGTGGAGCATATCGACGTGATTGTGCCGCGCGGCGGCAAGGGTCTGGTTGGCCTTGTGCAGCGCGAGGCGCGGGTGCCGGTCTTTGCGCATCTGGAAGGGATTTGCCACGTTTATGCCGATGGGGCAGCAGATCTGGAAAAGGCGCGCAGGGTGGTGCTGAACGCCAAAACGCGACGCACGGGGATTTGCGGATCGGCGGAATGTCTGCTGATCGACTGGCAGTTTTACACCAAACATGGCGCTGTGCTGATCGAGGATCTGCTGGCCGCCGGGGTTGAGGTGCGCACCGAGGGCGAGTTGTTGAAGGTTCCGGGCACGGTGCAGGCCGCTCCTGATGATTTCGGGCGCGAGTTTCTGGACATGATCATCGCGGCGAAGCTGGTTGACGGGGTGGACGGCGCGATTGCCCATATCCGCAAACATGGCTCCAGCCATACCGAGAGCATTCTGACCGAGACTGACGCGACCGCCGATCGGTTCTTTCAACGGCTGGACAGTGCCATTTTGATGCGCAACGCCAGCACCCAGTTTGCCGATGGTGGCGAATTCGGGATGGGGGCCGAGATTGGCATTGCCACGGGCAAGATGCATGCGCGCGGGCCTGTCGGGGCCGAGCAGTTGTGCAGCTTCAAATACCTTGTGCGTGGGGATGGCACCTGCCGGGCCTGAGGCGTGGCTAGTAGGACAGGCGCACCGCAGCATTGCCCAGTTCTACGGTCAGGCGGCGGTGCTGGCGGTTGATTTCATCGCGTAGCAGCGGGAAATGCACCTGAGCCGGGCCCAAATCGACCGTGGCCGCCGGGTTTGACAGCAGTTCCCAAAGGTCTGGATCGACGCGCAAGCGTGCCGTTTCGCCGCGTAGCGTCCACCTTGTATCACCTCGCTCAATCGACAGGGTGCCGCCGTGGGGCATCGCGCTTTCAAGGCAAAGTATGGCAAGAAACGCCAGCTTGACCTCACGCCGGGACAGATCGGTGGGCGATTGCCAATCCATCGTCAGTCGGCCGCCACGGGTAAGATCGCTCAGAATGCCGGCCACTTCTGCGCGGCCGATGCGATGGTCACTGGCCCCGGCCGCCCCAAATGCCACCCGGAAAAACCGGATGCGGGCATTGGCATTGGCCACACTGTCCACAATCAGCGCCAGTTCGGGGCTGCTGCCTATGCCATCCATCATCAACAGTTCAACCCCATTGCCGATGGCACCGATCGGGCTGATAAGGTCGTGGCAAATGCGCGAGCCCAGAAGGGCGGTCAGATCAGGCTTGTCAGTCATGGGCAAAATCCTGACGGGAACAGGGGGTGGAGTATGAATGCTATTCTAGAGCCGGGGATGATGGTGCGACACCCTGATCGGGAAGACTGGGGTCTAGGGCAGGTACAGTCAAACATCGGCGGACGGATCACGGTGAACTTTGAACATGCGGGTAAGGTGGTGATTGATGGTCGTCAGATCGAACTGGTGCTGATCTTTGGCACATAGGTTGAATTGCCATATTAGGCGCATGGTTCTGTCGATACTCAACCATCAATTCCCCGTGCCCCATTCAGGTTGCTTTATCGTATCCCTGCTTTTATCCCCGTCATTGTTAACTGAAGGTTAAGTCGGTTGGTGGAGACCATCTTGTGAGCAAAAAGCAATCGGAAGATCGCTATGAGGCGCGGCTTGCCACCTTTGATGCGGACATCGCGTCGGCGCTTCGGCTGCGGTACCGGGTGTTTGTCGAAGAACTGGGGGCTGATGGTCCGGGGGTTGATCATGCCACAAGGACCGAGCGGGATGAGTTTGACGCCGTGTTTGACCATCTGGTGCTGGTGGACCGCATGGCTGATCCGGGCCAGGGCGATCATGTAGTTGGCGTTTACCGCCTGCTGCCAAGTGATCGGATGCCCCGGATCGGGCGGTTTTATTCCGAAAGCGAGTTTGACCTGACACTGCTGAAGGCGTCGGGCCGCAAACTGCTGGAGTTGGGGCGGTCTTGCATTCACGCCGATCATCGTGGCGGCACCGGCATGTTTCATTTGTGGAACGCTTTGGCACGCTATGTGCTGGAGCATGAGATCGACATTCTGTTTGGCGCAGCAAGCTTTCCGGGCACCGACCTAGCGGCCTTGGCCGAGCCGTTGTCTTTGCTGCACCACGCGCATCTGGCACCACCCTCTTTGCGGGTGCGCGCACATGGGGTTGGCGCGGGGCAGGTGCATCTGCTGCCCGCGGCGGAGGTGGATCGCCGCAAGGCATTGGCGGCGACGCCTGCGCTGATCAAGGCCTATTTGCGCCTGGGCGGCTTTGTGGGCGAAGGCGTGTTTGTGGATCACGCCTTCAACACCACCGATGTTTGTCTGGTTCTGGACACCAACCGGATGAGTCAGAAGCACAAAGAATTCTATCTTCGCAAGGGTGAGGCCGGATGAATTGGCACTGTGACGCGCCTCCGGTAGCGCCGATGTCGGCTCTGGCTTGGTTGCGCTTTGGTCTGCGTGCGGGTATTTTGGGTGTTGTGACCTATGGCGGATTGGTTCTTTTGCTGGTGGTCCGTGGCATTGAATGGCCGGTGTTTGGCATGAACCGACCATGGACGCCCCGGATTACCCAGACCGTGTGCCGCATGGCAATGGCGATCATGGGCATCGGTCTGACCGTGCGTGGTGTGCCGATGCGGCAGCGCGGGGCGATGGTGGCAAATCATGCGTCCTGGCTGGATATCTTTGCGCTCAATGCCTGCGCGCCGATGTATTTCGTGGCCAAGTCCGAAGTCTCGGGGTGGGCAGGCATTGGCTGGCTGGCGCGCGCGACCGGCACCGTTTTCATTGCCCGCAAGGGAACCGAAGCCAAGCGCCAGCAACAGATGTTCGAGGACCGACTGCGCGCCGGTCACCGGCTGATGTTCTTTCCAGAGGGCACCTCGACCGACAGCCGCAGGGTTCTGCCCTTCAAATCAACGCTTTTTGCAGCGTTCTTCACCCATGGGCTAGAGGCAGTGATGCATATTCAGCCCGTGACGGTGATCTATCGCGCACCAGAAGGGGCAGATCCGCGCTTTTATGGCTGGTGGGGGGATATGACTTTTGCCGGGCATCTGGTCGCGGTTTTGTCTGCGCGCCGTCGGGGCGCTGTTGAGGTGATCTTTCACCCCGACGTGCCGGTGGATGCCTTTACCAATCGCAAAGACCTTTCCACCTATTGCGAACGGGTGATCGCGACAGCCCACCCCGATCTGGAGCGGGCCACCGACCCGTGACGCAAAGGATCAGCCCAAGGGCGCGATAAGGGCTTTGAGGGCCGCAACCGGATCATCGCTGCCCCAGATTTCGGCTCCGATGGCAAAGAAATCGGTGACGGGGCCGAATTGTTCCACCAATTCAGTCGTTAGCGCGCCTTCGGCGATCACGGGCACTTCGATCATTTCGGACCACCACTCGAACAGCTCGAAATCTGCCTGCGTACCCTGACCCAAGGGTGAGGCGCCAATCGCGCCAAAGGCCACGTAATCGGCCCCGCCTTCGCCAGCGCTGATGCCTTCGTGGCGTGTGGCCCCGCAAAACGCCCCGACAATCGCATCAGAGCCAAGGTCTTTGCGCGCCTTGCGCACGCTGCGCGCGCCGTCGGTCAGGTGAACGCCATCAAGGCCAAGCCGGTCCACCAGCAGAAGATGGGTTTCCATCACCACCGCTACATCGCGTGCATGCGCCACCTCACGCAGCACATCCCCCGCGCGCAGCAGGTTGTCTTCCTCGCGGCTGGCCAGTGCAATGCGCAGGCAGGCCACATCTACCGCATCCAGCACAGTGGCCAGACGGGTGGGAAAGACATCAAGGTCAAAGCTGGGCGGTGTGATCAGGGTGATTTGCGGGCGGTCTTCAACGGCCATGACATGTCCTGCGGGCAAGGGAAATGAGGAGTTCCGGCTGGCTTACCAGCCTTTTTCCGGCTTGACCATGTCTTGCCCGCAAGGGTGGGCTGGCGTAACAGGCCCATATAGATTGGGGTCTGCCGCATGATTGAACCTGCCTTCATCCTTGTCCGCCCGCAGATGGGCGAGAATATCGGGGCCGCTGCCCGAGCAATGCTTAACTTTGGCCTGACCCGGATGCGGATCGTGGCCCCGCGCGATGGCTGGCCCAATCCACGGGCGGTAGCGATGGCCTCTGGCGCGGGGCGGCTGCTTGATCAGGCTGGGCTGTTCCCCGATGTGGCGGCGGCGATCGGGGATTGTGACTTTGTCTTTGCCACCACCGCTCGCCCGCGTGAACTGGTCAAGCCCATCGTCACGCCAGAGCGCGCGATGGAAATGGCCCGCGCTATGGCAGCCGAGGGCAGAAGGGTGGGCATTTTGTTCGGGCCAGAGCGGGCAGGGCTGGAAAATGACGATGTGGCGCTGGCCAATGCCATCGTCACGGTTCCGGTCAACCCTGATTTTCCCAGCCTGAACCTTGGTCAATGCGCGCTTTTGATGGGCTATGAGTGGCGGCGGCAGACGGTAGAGGTCGTGCCGGAAGTGATGGAACTTGCCCGCACCGAGTTTGCCGCCCGCGTTGAGGTGGAAAAGCTGGCCGATCACTTTGAAGAACGGCTGGAAGCAGCGGGGTTCTTTTTCCCCGAGACAAAAGCCGCAAATATGCGGCTGAACTTGCGCAGCATGTGGGCACGGCTGAACCTGACCCGAGCCGAGGTGCAGACATTTCACGGGATGCTGCGCCAGATCGCCTATAGGCTGCGCCAGCAGGGGGAATGATCCGCTCTTTGCCATTCCTGTTCTTCGGTCAACGCTAAGGAGACCACTGATGTCCGGCACTGAATTTGCGAAATGGCAGAAGGAAAAGGCTGTGCTGGCGCTGGTTGAAGAGGCGCAGGCGGTGGCCGACCGTCTGGCCATGGGCAAGCCGCATGCGGTTGAAATGCACGCCGCCGCCGCGCAGTTCTGGGCCGCGGTATATCTGGCCGAGGGACAGGATCTGGTGGAGTTGATTGACTGGAAACCCGCCGAGATCACGCGTTTTATCCGGGCCGCACAAACCAAGATCGCCGCACTGCGCAAGACGCGGGACTATACCAGCAGCGACGGGCTGGCGGTCTGGCTCCATTCGGCCAGGGCGGTGGTTGAACCACGTATCGCGCCAGCGGTGCGCGACATCTGGGCGCAGCTTTCAGCTGCGGGCCAAAATGTGGAATCGATGCTGACGGATTTGTTGCAGGATGCTGGACTGCCCGCGGCGCAGGGACGCAAAACACCCAAGGGGCTCTGAAAACCGCAGCTTGTTTCCAAAGAAAGCTCCCTTTTCGGACAGGCTGCGCCAGTGGGGCACGCAGAAATGAGCAATTTTGCCAAGGTGAAGTCACAGGCGCTGGGCATTGCGGTTTCATCTTGGCAAAAATACTCAAACGCCGACCTGCGAGTCGCGTGCGAAGGGTGCCAGCAAGGCGACCGCTTTGCCGCAGCCCCCTTGAAGCGGCATCGGCAGGGGCCTAGTGTCCGGGCCAACAAGGTATGAGGCGGGCATGGCGACGAAACGCAGCATTTTTGAAGAGGTGGGCGGCACGGGTGCGGCCCCCAAGGCGCAGGGAGGGCTGATTGACACAGGCCCAAAGGGCGCGCGAGGCGCGGTGCGGGGCTGGCTGATTGTGCTGTTCGGGATGGTGATGGCGATGATCGTGGTGGGCGGGTTGACCCGGCTGACCGATTCCGGGTTGTCGATCACCGAGTGGCGGCCTGTGACCGGGGCCCTGCCGCCGATGAATGACGCCGACTGGCTGTCCGAGTTCGAAAAGTACCGTACCAGCCCGCAGTATCAACTGATGAACGCGGGCATGGAGATGTCGGCGTTCAAGGTGATTTACTGGTGGGAATGGGGCCATCGGCAGCTTGGCCGGGCGGTGGGTCTGGTCTGGGCGGTTGGCTTCCTGTTCTTTTGGGCCACCAAGCGGATTCCGCCGGGTTGGACCGGGCGGTTGCTGCTCTTGGGCGCTTTGGGCGGGTTGCAGGGGGCGATTGGCTGGTGGATGGTGGCCTCGGGGTTGACCGGGGTGATGACGTCGGTTGCGTCATACCGTTTGGCCACACATCTGGGGCTGGCTTTTGTGATCCTTGGGTTCATCGCTTGGTATGTGTTCTTGCTTGGTCGCAGTGAAGCGGCGTTGATGCAGGCGCGGCGCACGCGCGAGGGCAAGCTGTTTGGCCTGTCCACCGGGCTGATGCATTTTGCGTTTTTGCAGATCATTCTGGGGGCTTTGGTGGCCGGGATTGATGCGGGTCGCGCCTTTCCGACATGGCCGGATATGAACGGGCAGTTCTTTCCTGCGGATGCGTTTTATGTGGCGGACGGGCAGGGTGGCGCGCTTCCTGTCTGGCATGCGTTCTTTGAGAACCCCGGTCTGGTGCAATTCATGCACCGGATGGCGGGCTATGGACTGTTTGCGTTTGGCGCGGTCGTCTGGCTGCGCGGGCGAAAGTCGGCGCATGGCACCACGAGGTTAGCTTTTCATATGGTGATGGCGATGATGCTGGCTCAGATGTGCCTTGGGATCATGGCAGTGCTGACCGGGGCTCAGCTGCATGTTGCGATCACGCATCAGTTGGGCGCGGTCATTCTTTGGGTGCTGATCATCCGCGCCCGTTATTTGTCGCAATACCCGCTGGCCGGGTCGATCCGAGGGGGCACAGCGTGACTGTGAACAATACGGCTTACGCCGATCTGATGGCGTTCCAGCGCGAGACCGAAGCCTTGGGGCAGGTGGCCGGGCGTTTGGGCTGGGATCAGGAAACGATGATGCCGCGTGGGGCGGCTGAACAACGCTCGGACGAGATGTCAGCAATGGAAGGCGTGCTGCACGCCCGGCGCGCGGATCCGCGGATTGCCGGTTGGCTGGCGCAGGCCGATCCGGTGGATGCGGTGGCGGCGGCCAACCTGCGGCATATCTCACGGTCGTATCAGCGGGCCACAAAGGTGCCTGCCGCCTTGGCCCAGGAACTGGCACGGGTGACCAGCATTGCGCAAGGTATCTGGGCCGAGGCGCGGGCAAAGGATGATGTCGCAGCCTTCCTGCCCACTCTGGCCGAAGTGATCCGCCTGCGGCGTGAGGAGGCGACATGCCTTGCGCAGGGCGGCGATCTCTACGACGCACTGATCGAGGATTTTGAGCCGGGGGCGACGGCGGCATCGCTGGGCGCGATGTTTGATGCGATGCGGCCAAGGCTGGTCGCGCTGCGCGAGGCGGTTTTGGGGGCGACCTATCAGCCCGTGAAACTGGAGGGTCATTTTGGGCAAGAGGCGCAGATGCGCATGGCGCGCGATCTGGCCACAGCCTTTGGCTATGACTGGGAAAGGGGGCGTCTGGATCTTGCGGTGCATCCGTTCAGCTCTGGATCGGGTGACGATGCTCGCATCACGACGCGGGTGGTCGAGGCCGATCCGTTCAACTGCTTTTACTCGACCATCCACGAAGTCGGGCATGCCTGCTATGAGCTGGGGATTGACCCCGATTACCGCCTGACCCCGCTTGGATCAGGCGTCAGCATGGGCGTGCATGAAAGCCAAAGCCGGATCTACGAGAACCAGATGGGGCGGGGCCGGGCGTTTGCAGGGTGGATGTTTGGCCAGATGCAGGGGCGGTTTGACGGCCTGAATATCCCGGATGCAGATGCGTTTTACGCGGCCGTCAACCGGGTGCAGTCGGGCTTTATCCGCACCGAAGCCGATGAGGTGCATTACAACCTGCATGTCATGCTGCGCTTCGATCTGGAACGCGCTCTGATCCGCGGAGATCTGGCGGTCGGTGATCTGGAGTCGGCCTGGAATGACCGCTTCCGCGCAGATTTCGGCGTCGAGGTCATGCGTCCAAGTCAGGGGATGTTGCAGGATGTGCATTGGTCCTGTGGCCTGTTTGGCTATTTCCCGACTTACAGCCTTGGCAATGTTTATGCCGGGTGCCTGAACGTGGCCATGCGCCGCGATGTGCCGGATGTCGATGACCATCTGGCGCGCGGCGATGCCACACCGGCAACGGCGTGGCTGCGCGAAAACCTGCAGCGCCACGGTGGCTTGTATGAGCCGCGCGAGGTGGTGGCGCTGGCCTGCGGGTTTGAGCCAAGCGAAGGGCCGCTGCTGGACTACCTTGAGGCGAAGTTCAGGGCGATCTACCGGTTGTGACCTCCAGTGCGACCACGAGCCGCCGCGAAAAGGCGGCAGTCTGGGCCTTGGCCTTTGGGCAAACGCTGGGCTATGCTTGCTTTTTCTACATCTTTGCCGCCCTTGTTCTGGTCTGGCAGCGCGACTTGCCATGGGGCAATGGCGTGTTGGCGCTGGGCCCGTTTCTGGCGATCGCGGTTACGGCTGCGTTGTCGCCTCAGGTCGGGCGCTGGGTGGATCGTGGGCATGCGTTGCGCCTCATGGGGTTTGGCACTGTGCTTGGTGCCGCGTCCTTGGCGGTATTGGCGGTTGCGTGGCATCCGGTTGTTTACCTGCTGGCCTTTGTCGGGCTGGGGGCGGCGGCGTCGGCCACACTTTACGAGGTGTGTTTTGCCCTGCTGATCCGACGATTTGCAGATGAGGCGCGCGGGCCGATTACCCGGGTCACACTGGTGGCGGGGCTGGCGTCAACGCTGGCCTTTCCGGCAGGGGCCGCCTTGGCCGAGGCTTTTGGCTGGCGCATCGCGGTCTGGGTTGCGGTGGCAGTGGTGCTTTGCGTGATGCTGCCGTTGCAGGTCTGGGGCGCGCACAGCTTGGGCGGGGGGCGTGTCAAAGGCGCCCCAAAGCCAGCCGTCGGGGCATCGTGGCGTGTCATCCTTGCGAGGCCCGGTGTGCTGGGGTTAATGGCGCTGTTTGCGCTTTTGAACCTTGATCACTGGATGCTGGTCAGCCTTATGCGCCCCCTTTTGGCCGAGATGGGAATAAGCGACGGGCGGGCTGTCACCGCAGCGGCCTTGATCGGTCCGTCGCAGGTTCTGGGCAGGTTGGCCCTGATGGCGGCAGGGGCGCGGCTGCAAACGCGGATGGCCTCGCAGTTCACAGTGCTTGCGATGGTAGCGGGGCCAGCCTTTCTGTTGCTGTCAGGTGGGGGGTTTGTGTTGGTCCTTGCCTTTGCGGCAGTGCAGGGGGCCGCCATGGGCATCCTGACGATATTGAAGCCGCTGCTGATCGCTCAGATCAATGGATCCGCCGATTATGCGGCTTCGGCCGCCGCAATTTCCCTGCCTGCCATGCTGGCAACCGCCGTGGCGCCACTCTTGGGCACCTGGATCATGGGCTTTGGCGGGCCGATGACGCTGGTGGTGTTTGCGCTGGCACTTGCCCTTGGCGCGCTTGGCATGCTGCTGCGCGGCCAGCTGCGTGCGAGCTGACAGACGCGGTTCGCTACAGGTCTGCGCTGCCGCATTCATCTTGGCAAGAATACTCCCGCCGGAGACACCCGCATTGTCCGTCCGTGCCGCCATTTCTGGTCGCGCGCACGCATGTCC
Organism: Pseudotabrizicola sp.; assembly: GCF_030684215.1. Lineage (GTDB taxonomy): Bacteria > Pseudomonadota > Alphaproteobacteria > Rhodobacterales > Rhodobacteraceae > Pseudotabrizicola. The sequence goes on along the minus strand of NZ_JAUXOV010000054.1, from coordinate 2,664 downwards.
CAAAGCGCGTAATGTCTTCGTCGGTTTCCCGCCAGAGCATGCCATCCATCCATCATCGCCTTGCCAGCCTGATCAAAGCCGCCGCAGCGGGGGCGCCTGTCATTGCATCTTCCTGCGGTTTGCTGGCAGCTTGGGCTGCAGGTGCAGATGAGGGAAGATATGACGGTGACGATGGATGCGGCGGCCTTGCAAGCGTTTCTGGCGCAAGATTTTGGTCAGGTCGCAGAAGATTTCAGTGTCGAGCGCGCTGACGCGGCCGGTGTGACCCTGCGCCTGCGGGTGGTCACGCGGCATTTGCGGCCCGGTGGCACGGTGTCGGGCCCGGCGATGTTTGGCCTTGCCGATGTGGCGATGTATCTGGCAATCCTGTCGCGCATCGGCCCGGTGGCCTTGGCGGTGACGACAAATTGCGCGATTGATTTCATGCGCAAGCCGCACGCCGGGGTCGATCTGCTGGCTCAGGCGCGGGTGCTCAAGCTGGGGCGCAGTTTGGCGGTGGGTGATGTGCTTTTGTTTTCCGAAGGCGGGCCAGAGCCGGTCGCCCGCGCCAGCCTGACCTATGCGATCCCGCCAGCATAGCGCCCCAATGCAAAACGGCCCCCGCAAGCGGAGGCCGTATCTGCCCTGCGCTGCGAAGGCTCAGGTCTTTTGCTTGGCGAACTGGCCTTCGATCAGGGCACCGCTTTCGATGATCAGCGTGCGGTAGGTGATGTCAGCGGCCACTTGCGCCGCCGCGCGCAGGGTAAAGCTGCCCGCGCTGATCTGCCCATCAACCTTGCCGCGCACATCGACGGTTTCGGCTGTGATGGTGCCGTTCATCCGCCCCTCGGCCCCAACGACCAGGCTGCGCGCGGTGACGTTGCCGTCAATATCACCCAGCATTTCGATATCGCCGATCGACGAGATTTCACCTGTGATTTTCAGATCGCTGGAAAACACCGATTTAGTGTTGGAGGGGCGTGCCGGAGGCGTGCCACCCGGGGGGGCTGTCTGGTCTGAGGTCTTGTTGAACATGATCCGTCCGTTAATGGCTTTGCCTGATAAGGGCTGATGGCTGGCAATCGGTCAAGGCCTGCGGCGCCAAGTGTCGGCAAACGGGCGCTCATTGGCCGGTTCCATGTCGGCAATGGGCCTGACAGGGGGGGAGGGGGGTGGTTTGATCGCGACAATGATCACATGACAGGAGTGCCGCCCATGAGCCAAGACCCCTTCTTTGTGCCCGTTTCCGGGTTCGAGTTGCCACGATTCGCCGGGGTGGCCAGTTTCATGCGGCTGCCGGTGGTAACGCCCGACCACGCGCGTTTTGACCAGGTGCAGATCGGGCTGGTGGGCGCGCCCTGGGATGGCGGTACGACCAACCGGCCTGGCCCGCGCCACGGCCCGCGCGCGTTGCGTGACGCCTCTACCATGATCCGGGCCGAGAACGGAGCCACGGGAGTGCGCCCGTTCGAAAGGGTGCGCTGTGCCGATCTGGGTGATGTGGGGCCAAACCCTGCCGACCTGATGGACAGTCTTATTCGAATGCAGACGTACTACACCCGCGTGCGCGAGGCGGGCATTGTGCCCTTGACCGCAGGGGGGGATCATCTTTGTACGTTGCCGATCCTGCGCGCGCTGGCGAAGGATCGCCCACTTGGGATGATCCATTTCGACAGTCATACCGATCTGTTCCACAGTTATTTCAACGGTTCTATGTATACGCATGGCACACCCTTTCGCCGGGCGGTCGAAGAAGGACTGCTGGACCCCGCGCGCGTGACTATGATCGGCATTCGCGGCTCCGCCTATGACCGCGAAGATCGGGACTTTGCCGATGCGGTGGGTATTCGCGTCATCGCGATTGAAGAGTTCCATGCGCGCGGACTGGCAGACGTGATGGCCGAGGCCCGCACGCGCGCGGGGCAGGGGGAGACATATATCTCATATGACATCGACTTCATCGACCCGGCCTTTGCTCCTGGTACCGGCACACCCGAGATTGGCGGACCAAACAGCTTTCAGGCCTTGCAGGTGGTGCGCGAGTTGGCAGGGGTGCGGATCGTCGGCGCCGATGTGGTCGAGGTGTCGCCGCCCTTCGATCTGAACGGGGCGACGGCCTATCTGGGGGCAACGGTGATGTTTGAGCTGCTTTGCGTGATGGCAGAGTCGATCCGCGCCGAATCCTGACAAGATTCGCCGCGAGTCGGGGCGGAACTCGAAGAGGATTCGATAAAGATTCGGGTTGGGCAGCCCAAAATCTGGCCGCTCGGCTCGAAATGACACCCCGACCAGCGCATCTCTGACGGGCAGTGTGAGAAAAGTTTGGGCATTTCATCCAAGGAAATAAAGGCTAGGGAAGAAAAACGACAGTGATGTGAAAATTTCCTCTTGCAGCTTTTGGAAGCTAGGCCTAAACACCGCCTTACCGAAGCGGAAGACAAGCGGAAACGCGGAACGGAAGCGGAAGAAAGCGACGACGAAGATCGACGCAAACATCTGGAGGCACGGTTGCAGGAAGCACCAAGTGATTGGTGGTCCTGAAAATTTTGTCTTCTTGCTCTTTGAAAATTGAAAGTGATGAAGGGATATGTGGGCGGTTTGGACGCATCGGCGTCTAACACGTAGCATATCTGCCCAGCAGGGGAGTGACCGTAAGGTTGCCGACCGATGACCTGGGGAAAGCTT
>NZ_JAUXOV010000009.1 GCF_030684215.1 Pseudotabrizicola sp. | reverse complement strand
CAGCAAACGATGAAGGTGGTGCAGGGTGGCGGTGTGATTGAGATTCTGATCTCGGCCAGTTTCTGGGCGGCGGTGTTGCGGATCGCGTCGCCGCTGATCTTTGCCACCATGGGCGAGCTGATCTGTGAACGTGCCGGGGTTCTGAACCTTGGGATCGAGGGGATCATGGTGATCGGGGCCTTCGCCGGCTGGATGGCGGTGTATCTGGGCCTGCCGCTCTGGGGCGGGGTGGCGGTGGCCTTTGCGGCGGGGGCGCTGTTTGGCTTGTTGCATGGGGTGCTGGTGGTGCCATTCGGGCTGAGCCAGCATGTGGTGGGGCTGGGCGTGACGATGCTGGCCACTGCGACTGCGTATTTTTCTTACCGGCTGGCCTTGCCGCAGGTGACCAGCCCGCCCAAGATCGTGCCGTTTCAGGTTTGGGAAGTGCCGCTGCTGTCGAAGATTCCAGTGCTTGGCCCGGCGCTGTTTGCGCAGACGCCGCTGACCTATGCCGCCTTTGCCTGTGCCGGGCTGGTGGCCTTTGTGCTGTATCGCACGCCTTTGGGGCTGGCCTTGCGCGCAGTGGGTGAAAATCCAGCGGCGGTGGAGGCGCAGGGGGTGTCGGTGACCGGGCTGCGCATCGGGGCGGTGATGGTGGGATCGGGGCTGATGGCGGTGGGGGGCAGTTTTCTGACGCTATCCGCGTTTTCGTCGTTTTTCTTCGAGATGGTCAACGGGCGCGGCTGGATCTGCATTGCGCTGGTGGTGTTTGGCGCGTGGCGTCCGGGCAAGGCGGTGCTGGGCGCGCTTTTGTTTGCGGGGTTTGATGCCTTGCAGATCCGGTTGCAGCAAACGCCTGTAGGCGCGGTGGTGCCGTATCAGCTGTTTTTGATGCTACCCTATGTCTTTTCCATACTTGCGCTGGTGGTGATGTCACGCCGCGCCACGGTGCCAGCAGCGTTGATGGTGCCATACACCAAGGGAGAACGGTGATGTTTGATCTGATCGTCAGGGGCGGCACGCTGCCGGATGGCCGGGTGGCGGATATTGGTATCCGGGGGGACCGCATCATCGAGGTGGGCCGGATTGACGCCGAGGCGGGCCGTGTGATTGACGCCACCGGCGATCTGGTCAGCCCACCCTTTGTGGACCCGCATTTCCATATGGATGCCGTGCTGTCTTACGGGCTGCCACGGGTGAATGCCTCTGGCACGCTGCTGGAGGGGATCGGCCTGTGGGGGGAATTGCGCGCGGTTGCCACGGTGGAAGACATGGTGGCCCGCGCGCTGCGCTATTGCGACTGGGCCGTCAGCATGGGGCTGTTGGCAATACGCACCCATGTGGACACCACGCCCGACCATCTGCGCGGAGTGGAGGCGATGCTGGAGGTCAAGCGCGCTGTAGCCCCCTATCTTGACCTGCAACTGGTGGCCTTTCCACAAGATGGGTTTTACCGCAGCGCGACCGGGCGGCAGAACCTGCTGCGTGCGCTGGATATGGGGGTGGATGTTGTCGGTGGCATCCCGCATTTTGAGCGCACGATGGAGGAGGGCGCCGAGTCTCTGCGCGATCTGGGGCGGATCGCCGCCGAGCGCGGCTTGATGTGGGACGTGCATTGCGACGAGACTGACGATCCGCAAAGCCGCCATGTCGAGACGTTGGCGCGTGAGGTGACCCGGCACGGGCTTGGCGCGCGGGCGGCAGGGTCGCATCTGTCCAGCATGCATTCGATGGACAATTATTATGTGTCAAAGCTCATCCCGCTGATCGCGGAATCGGGTATGACGGCGATTCCCAACCCCTTGATCAACATCACCCTTCAGGGGCGGCATGATAGCTACCCCAAACGGCGCGGCCTGACACGGGTGAAAGAGTTGCAGGCGGCGGGGGTGACGGTTGGCTGGGGGCAGGACTGCGTGCTGGATCCCTGGTATAGCCTTGGCACCGCTGACATGCTGGATGTGGCGTTCATGGGGCTGCATGTCGCGCAGATGACCCACCCGGATGAGATGGCGCGCTGTTTTCATATGGTGACGCAAGAGAATGCAACGATCATGGGGCTGGCTGGTTATGGCCTGCGACCGGGGGCGGTGGCCTCGCTTGTGGTGCTGGATGCGGGCGATCCGGTAGAGGCGCTGCGGCTGCGGCCCGACCGGCTGGCGGTGGTGTCAAAGGGGCGGATCGTTGCCCAAAAGGCCCGGAATGATACGCAACTGTCCTTGCCGGGGCGGGCGGATACGGTGCGGCGGCGGCATAAGACCCTGCCCTGGTCACTGTAAACGTAAGCGATGTGATTAAAATGCCCTTCGTTTTGTGGCGTGGCTAAACAGTTCCTTCAGCCTTTCAGAGCTAACCCTGTGGTTACGGATGCTTGGAGGGTTACGGAACGATGCGCACACTCGAACTTGTTGCAAGGGTTACGCCGGATTCGGCGCAGGCCCTTTGGTATGATCTTGAAAGCAGGTTTGATGCTGCCGGGGCCAGACCCGAGATTGCGATTGATGGCAGCGCCGTCCGGCATCTGAGCGCGGCTGCGGTTCAGGTGCTGTTGATGGCACAGCGGCGCGCGAAGCGGGATGGCGGGGTGGTTTCGCTCATCGCCGCCTCACCTGAATGTTGTGAGTGTTTGCGCATTATGGGGGCGCTTGCGCTGATCGGGGAGGACGGGGAATGAGCCTGCGTATCCTCGCCGTTGATGATTCCCTCACCATGCGCGAAATGCTGCGGCAAACCCTGACCGAAGCAGGGTTTGATGTTGTGCTGGCAGAGGACGGCATTGATGCATTGCAGCAGTTGCCCGATGTAGCGCCCGATCTGATCCTGACCGATCTGAACATGCCCAAAATGGACGGGTTCGGGCTGATAGACGCTGTGCGCAAGGGGGATGTGTCGCCCCGCGTGCCCATTCTGGTGCTGACTACAGAAAGTGCCGCAACCTTGAAAGAACGCGCCCGTTCCTCTGGCGCGACTGGCTGGATCACAAAGCCCTTTGACGAACAGTCTTTGGTTTCAACCATCCGCCGCGTCGCGGCTGTGTGAGGGTAATATGGCAGGCGCAGTTGATCTGAAGGATATCTTCTTTGTCGAGGCAGATGAATTGCTGTCCGCGCTGGAAGAGGGCTTGCGCGCCATTCAGACCGGCACGCAAGAGGCGGATACGGTCAATGCGGTTTTCCGCGCTGTTCACTCGATCAAGGGTGGTGCCGGGGCGTTTGATCTAAAGGCGCTTGTCGGCTTTGCACACCGGTTTGAAACCGTGCTGGATTCGCTGCGCTCCGGGCGCCTGTTGCCCGAAGCCGCCCTGCTGGGGGCATTGCTACATGCCAGTGATCATCTGGCCGATATGATTTCGGCTTCCCGTCAGGGCGGCAGCACGGATTCTGAGCTTGATGAGCGCGTGATCCTTGCGCTGGAGGCTCTGTCGGGCGGTGAGGGTGGGGCAAAGGAAGAAGAAGCCTTTGTCTTTGAGCCGCTTGCTTTGGATGGTCCTTTCGGGATGGATCTTGCGGCAGTTCCATTGGTTTTTGGTGCGCGTAAGGTGAGCGTAAGTTTTCGCCCGCATGCGGGGGCCTTTGCCTCTGGCCACGATCCGGCGCTTTTGCTGCGTGATCTGTGCGGCATCGATGAGGCAGAGATCAGCCTTGATCAGAGTGCATTGCCGGAGCCGGGGGTGTTCGATCCCGGACAATCCTATCTGGGATGGGTCGTCACGTTGCAGACCGAACGATCGGATCGTGATGTTATGGCTGTCTTTGATTTTATCGATGGCTGTTGCGATCTGACCCTTACGGGAGAGGCTTCGGCCGATCCTGGCCTGGCACCATTCGCAGAGCCTGTGGCTGCGCCTGACCTTTTTGCGCCGCCATCGTTGTTGCCCGAGGCCAGATCACAAGACCCTGCGCAGGGAGCAAAGCCGCAAAACTCTGCCTCAGCGGCGACGCCTGCGCCGTCCCCATTGACCCAAGGGGCCACCACCACGCCTCGACCGACCATCCGCGTTGATATTGACCGGGTCGACCGTCTGGTCGACATTCTTGGGGAACTCGTAATCCATCAGGCGATGCTGACCGAAGCGATCGAACAATCGCCGGGATTTGGATCGGTGGATGTAGACCGCAGCCTTGACCAGCTGCGCCAATTGTCGCGCCAGATCCAGGAATCGGTGATGGCAATTCGCGCCCAGCCCGTTAAACCTTTGTTTGACAGAATGCACCGGATTGTTCGCGAAGCCTCAATGGCGGCAGGGAAATCCGCGCGGCTGGTGACCGAAGGCGAAGCGACCGAGGTGGACAAGACCATCATTGAACGGCTGGCCGATCCCCTGACCCATATGATCCGGAACTCGATTGACCATGGTCTGGAAAAAGCCGGTCGCCGGGATGAGCTTGGCAAGCCGACCGAAGGGGTGGTCAAACTGTCGGCCGCGCATCGCTCGGGCCGGATTGTCATTACGGTGCAGGATGACGGCGCTGGAATTGACCGTGACAAGGTGCGCCAGATCGCGGTGGAAAAGGGGCTTGTCTCTGCGACGGCAGAACTCAGCCCGCAAGAGATTGATGCGCTGCTGTTTCTGCCCGGCTTTTCCACCGCGACAGAGGTGTCTGCCCTGTCCGGTCGCGGAGTCGGCATGGATGTGGTGCGATCCGAGATTGCCGGTCTGGGTGGCCGTGTCGGTATTGCCTCTGTGCGCGGGCAGGGCACTACTTTGACGATCAGCCTGCCGCTGACGCTCGCCGTGCTGGATGGCATGGTGTTTGAGGCGGCGGGCCAAACGCTGGTTCTGCCCGTTTCGCATATCATCGAAACGCTGCGCCCCGAAGCCGCGATGCGTCATAATCTGGGATTGAAGGATTCTGTTCTTGATGTGCGCGGGCGCTGCCTGCCCCTGATTGACGTGGGAACCGCGCTGGGCTTTCGACGCAGTCTTAAACCGGGCGAGGGCGAGATTGTGGTCGTGGTTGAGCGTGGGGACGATGGCGCCATCGCACTGATGGTCGATGGCATCCGGGATCAGCGACAGGTGGTGATCAAGGGGCTGGAGGCGAATTACGGCCAGATCCCCGGCATTGCGGCTGCGACCGTGCTGGGCGATGGCTCTGTTGCCCTGATCCTCGACCCAACCGATCTGGCCGCCGCTGGGTCACTCCCGGCCCGCCCTCATATATCCCTTGCAGCGGAGTAAAAGCCATGCGCTCGCCCGGTTATGCCTCTGATCCAGACATTCGCGAATTGGTTGCCTTTCGCACCGCAGGTCAGGATTTTTGCATCGACATCCTGTCGGTGCGCGAAATCCGCGGCTGGAGCCGCCCGGCCCTGCTGCCGCACGCCCCCGCTTTTGTACAGGGTGTGATCAACCTGCGCGGGGCGGTGGTGCCCATTCTTGACCTCGCCAAACGGCTGGGGTTGGAACCGATAGAAGATACCGACCGCAATGTGATTATTGTCGCCGCCATCCAGAACCGGACTGTAGGTTTGCTGGTCGAAGCAGTGACTGATATTTTAAGCGTCCCCGCCAGCGGAGTTCAGCCAACGCCCGATCTCGCATCAGAAACCACACGCAACATGCTGCGTGGAGTCGTGGTGCAGGACAGTCGGTTGATCCGGCTTCTGGATGTTGGCCAGTTGTTGCCACAGGCAGATGAAGCGGCGGCCTGAAATGGCAAGCGGTTCAACGGCATCAGAGGCAGACCTTCAACTGAGCGACAAGGACTTTTCCCGCATTGCCCAGCTTGTCCACGGTCTTGCCGGGATCGTTCTGGCCGAGGCAAAGCGCCCCTTGGTGCATTCGCGCCTGATAAAGCGCTTGCGGGCGCTGAACTTGCGCGATTTCGCGGCCTACGCAGATTACATTTCCGCCTCGGGAAGTGAGGCCGAGCGGCTTGAGCTGATTTCAGCGGTCACAACCAATGTCACCTCCTTTTTCCGGGAGCAGCACCATTTTGACATGCTGACCTCGACCGTTCTGCCGCCGTTGCTGGCCAAAGCCCAGTCTGGCGGGCGCGTCCGGCTGTGGTCGGCCGGATGTTCCAGCGGGGAAGAACCCTTTAGCCTTGCGGCGACCGTGCTTGGGCTTTGTCCAGACGTACATCGTCATGATCTCCGCATTTTGGCGACGGATATCGACAGGACGGTGATCGAGAAGACTCGTCGCGCAACCTATGCGCCAGAAGCGGCATCAGGGCTTGCCCCAGAGGTGTCACGCCGGCTTTTTGTCAATCCAAAGGCCGAAGATGCCTTGCAGGTCAGCGATAATGTCAGAAAACTTGTTCAATGCAATCATCTGAATCTGCAAGATAAATGGCCATTCAGGGGGCCGTTTGATGTGATTTTCTGTCGAAACGTTGTGATCTACTTCGACAAACCGACGCAAGAACGCCTGTGGTTGCGCTTTGCCGAAGCTCTGGCCCCTGGTGGGTATTTGATGATCGGCCATTCAGAGCGTGTCACCGGGCCCAGCCTGGCCGAGTTTTCTGCGGATGGCATGACAGCATATCGACGCCGCTGAAACGCGGCAAGGAACAGACAGCGCAAGGGGGCTGGAATGAAACGAGAAGAGCTTAAAATCATGGTGGTGGACGACACGGCGGTAAGCCGCGGATTGATCACCCAAGCGCTGGACTGGATGCAGATAGAGGGGTACCGCACCTGCGCCGATGGGGAAGAAGCAATGCGATCTTTGGTCCAAAAGCCGGTTCATCTGGTGATTTCAGACTATCACATGCCGGGACTCGATGGTTTGGGACTTTTGGAGGGCGTTCGCCGCACGCGCGGGATTGAACGGGTCGGGTTCATTCTGGTGACCGGTAGGGCAGATGCGACGGTGGTTGCCAAAGGGCGTGCGCTGGGCATGAACAACATGATCACCAAGCCTTTTACCCGCGAAGGGATGCGCGACTGTATTGAGCGTGTGGTGGGTCCGATCTGATGGCGGACATGACCTGCCAAAACCTTCGGTGCGCCGAGGTGTCGCCTGCGCTGAGTTGTCAGTTGACGATCAGGCGCAGTGGAGAGCACATTGCAAAGATTGCACAAAATCTGCGTGATCTTGAACGAATGATGATGGGTGTCGCGTGGCAGGGGGACGCAGCACCGCAGGGCAGTGACGCCCTTCGCCGGCCACGACTGCAGTCGCTGGATTTGCTGATCCAGGAACTTGCAGGGCTTTCGGATATTCTGATTGGGGCGGCGTCCCGTCTGCCTGATGTCCCCGATAGCCATGTCGACGCGCTTGTTGATCTGCCACGCCTGCAAAGCCTGAGCTGCGCCTTGCGCGGTCAGGTTGCAAAAGAAGCGGCATCGGAAACCGTGATCTTTTGATCGACGGTGGCGTTTGCGCTTTCGTTACGCCCATCAGAACAACACAATCTCAGCCCGCTGCGGTGGTTTCACTACGATTTCTCTGACCTCTGCCGCGGGAAGCTTCATTTGCTGAACCTGGCCCGAAACTGGCCAAACCCGGATTTTGCGCCCGTGATCTCCGCCTAGGCTGCCACCCAAATAGCTAATACCCTCGCGGCGCAGGAAGTCTTCGGCAAACTGTCCGTTGGCCATACCAATATCGGTCAGTCCGGGGACCATGCGACCGCCGCCAAACAACTTGGCTTCAAGTCGTTCACGTCGCGCACCTGCGCGGATCAGGTTGTTGATCAGCAGTTCCATCGCATTTAGTCCGTATTTCATGGCGTTGCGATCGCTCGGATCATTCCCGGGCAAAAGAAAGTGGTTCAAGCCGCCCACACCAGCCACAGGGTCGCGCATAAAGGCCGCCACGCAAGACCCAAGAATGGTGGACAGCACATCCTGCGGATCAGACGAGACAAGAAATTCACCTTGGATCACAATTTTCAGACGTTCACCGGAGTGCATCATCCATTCACCTGCCTGACCCGTTGGTGGAAGGCTGAGTCGCCATTCGCAGCAGGGCAGCTGCAATGAAGGAAAGCGGCAGTATCTGATCGGCCGCGTTAAGTTCACGCGCAGAACCCGGCATGCCATAGACCACCGAACTGGCTTCGTCCTGCGCGATGGTGTGGCCGCCAGCCCGGCGGATTGCCAAAAGCCCCTCGGCCCCGTCGCGCCCCATCCCGGTCAGCAAGGCTGCAACCGGGGGAGGGCGCAAGCGGGCGGCGGACAGAAACAGCGGCTCGACGGCCGGCCGATGCCCATGCACCGCCGGGCCGTCGATGAGCCGCATTGTCAGAACCGGATGCGCTGTCAGATTCATATGTGACGCACCCGCCGGGGCCACATAGATGCAGCCTGCCCGTGGTACTTGCCGATCCTGTGCTAGAACAACATTGGCTGAACAGGCCTTGTTCAGCCCTGCGACGAAGCTTTCGACATAGCCCGGTCGCATGTGCTGCACCACGAATGTTGGGGGGCAATCCTCGGGGAAGCGGGACAGCACCGTGTACAGCGCCTCCACCCCACCGGTTGAGGCGCCGATGACGATGCTGCGTCGCGCAGCGCCCTGGCTGTTGATGGGTTTTTCCGATGGTTCCGACGTATCAGGCCGCATGGGACGATCCGCGGCGTGGGGCGTCGCCGATCAGGTTGAAGCCGGACAACAAGGCCGCCAGCTCATCAGCCTCTTGTTTCAACAAGACGCTGGCCGCGGTCGACTCTTCTACCATGACGGCATTTTGCTGGGTGACCTTGTCGAGGACTGCAACACCTGCGTTGATTTCTGCAAGGCTGTTCGATTGGTCTTGTGCGGCTTGCGAGATATTCTGCACGATCACGCTGATTTCTGCCACGTCGGTCACAATCGCCTCAACCGCGCGCCCGCTTTGGCTGACCAGCCCGGCGCCGGTCCCCACCTGCGTTTCAGAGGTTGAGATCAGGGTTTTGATCTCTTTTGCGGCCTCGGAGGAGCGTTGTGCCAAAGCCCGGACTTCTGCGGCTACCACTGCAAAGCCTCGGCCTGCATCGCCGGCCCTTGCCGCCTCGACCCCCGCATTCAGGGCCAGAAGATTGGTCTGGAAGGCAATGTCGTCGATCACGGAGATGATTTTTGAAATCTGATGTGAGGATTGCTCGATAGCCGTCATTGCATCAATCGCCTGTTGCACCACGGCCCCGTTGTTGCGCGCCTCGCCATGGGCGGATTTGACCTTGCCGCCGGCTTTCAACGTGCCTTCGGTCGCCGAGCGCACGTTTGAAGTCAAGGTGTCGAGGGCTGCGGCGGTTTGCTCCAGCGTGGCGGCCTGACTTTCGGTGCGGCGCGACAGGTCGGCGGCGGCAGTGGCGATGATATCGGCGCCGCCAAGGATGGATCCTGCGACCTCGGCCACGCGGGACAGGGTGTCAGACAGGCTTTGCGCGGCTTGATTGCAATTCAACCGCAGGCTTTCGTATTCAGACGGGAATGTGGTTTCAATCCGCGTGGACAGATCTCCATCGGCAAGTGCGCCAAGCGCATCGCGCAGCGATTCAACCACGTGCTGCTGTTCGGCCGCACGTTCCTTCATCGAGGTTTCGGTTACGGTGCGGAACGCGGTTTCTGCGGTCTGGTCGGTGCAGATGGCAACCACACGTTGAGCTTGGCCCTGACGATCGAAGATTACATTCAAGTTGCAGATGACGAAACGATCACTGCCATCACGGGCCACGCGATGATGAAGCTCGCTCAGATGGCCCTGGTCCACCACGCGCGACAGCACGTCTTCGGCATGGGCTTTGCCCGCCTTGAACAATTGTCCTACATGCTGCCCGATGATGGCTGGGCGGTCATACTGATACACCTGCAGGGCCATATCGTTCATGGTCAGAATGCGCCCGTCCAGCCCGATTTCCAGAATGGCCTGAGCCGAGCTGACGGCAGCTATGACGGCATTGCTACGCCGCTGCTCACGCACGTCTTCCCAGACAACCACAAAGCCCTGCCGCGCTCCGTCGTCCCCTTCTACTGCGCTGATCGACAGGGCAAACACCTGATCGCCGATCTTGATGTCAGTTTCCATTTTGCCATTTTTGGGGTCGGAAAGCATGGCCATATTGCTGCTATGATTGGCGTGGAACACGGATATGTTGCGGCCAATAAGATTGTCGGGATCCAGCCCCGGAAATCGCGTCTGCAGGTCGGCCAGATGGGTATGAAACAATGAAATGAGCGCGCTGTTGACGTAGAGGAGCGTGCCCTTTGCATCGGAAATCATCATCGCGGTGCTGGTAGTGGCAAAAGCCTTGCCCTTGAACAGCATCTCAACCCGGAGTGTATCTGCCTGCGCCATGTCGGTGCGAAACCGCTCTAACCCGCGCGCAAGCTCGCCCACCTCGTCACGGCGGGTCTGAAAGCCGACCGAGGTGGGTTGGCGTTCGATCATCGCCGTAGTGGCTAGGGTCAACTGGGCAAGGGGTTTGGCGATCCAGCGGCTTATGGCAAGACCAACACCAAGAACTGCGACGACGATCAGGAGCAAAGCAACAAGGGTTCGGAACTGGGATTGCCTGACAGGGGCTTCGACCTCTGCCACAGTCACTTCGGCAAGAACGGCCCATCCGGCATTGAAGGCAGACACAGGTCTGAAAGTGGCCAGAACGGGGGTGCCTTCGCCGTTAACTGCATCTTGCTGCACCCCAACCTCACCGCGTTTTGCGGCCTGTACTTGCGGTGTGGCAACGTCCGACTGACCCTCGATGCTGGTTTGGCCGGCTTTTTTCCAGAAATAGCCACCAGACCCCAGCAGGGTGAAGCTATAGTCTTGCTTGGTCTGGCCATCATCGTTGACCAGATCTGCAAGAAGCAAGGACGGAAGCTGTATTGCGACAACGCCGATATTGCGCCCGCTGTCATCTAAAACCGGCGTCGCCATAAAGCTGGCCAATGCGCCGTTGGAGTAGCTGTAGGGAGCAAAATCATCAAAAAGGACGGTGCCTGTTTCCGCTGCCATGGCACGCCGGAACGCCGAGCCAAGCGACGTGCGGGACAGGTCACCGCCTATCGCGTTCTGGCCAAGATCAGCCTCTTTGGTCACGGTATAGACCAGAGTTCCTTCGGCATCGAACAGGAACACATCGTAGAACTGATGCGTGCGGCGCAGCGCGCGATAGTGTTCATGCACTTTGCCATGCGTCAGGCCATAGGCGCTGCGGTCGCCGGAATAGTCGAACATGTCGCGCGCCATGCCGCGCGCGGTGTTGGGATCGACATAGGTGGCTTTCAAAAAGGCAGGCCCCTCTGGCCCGGCGGCGCGCAGGATGGCCGAAAGTTGCTTGATGCTGTCACGCGCATGTTTGCTGTCTGCAACCGTGGTCAGGGTTTGCGCCGTGCTGTCAAACCACCTGTCTACCCGCTGGCTGGCGCGTGCTGTTGCCGCCTCCATGTTGATGACGGCTTGCGAAATGAGGGCTTTGCGCATGTCGGTCAGCATAAAGGCCGCGTAAGTTGCCAGAAGCAAAAGCATCGACAGCACAAAAACTGCAGGAAGAAGAAGGGTCAGGCTGGTCCGTTTCATGCGCGCACTCCGCTTGGTGAAGACGCTTGCCACGGATTCGGGCAAGCCACCTTTGCGGGCAGAGTGCAGCCTTGCCTCCTAAACTTCCCCTAACATAGAAACTTCTACGGATTTCCTTCGGTCAGCATCTTCAAAGACGCCGCAGCGATCTGCGCCGCCGAGGGAAGTGTGGCGGCATAGGCAGGCCCGGTCGCGATAAAGCTGTCTTCGGCTGCCACACGGGCCAATGCAGGGTGGCCCGCAAGCAGGGTCATCACCGCTTCGGACAGGTTCCCCGACCGACGGCATTCATCCACCACCAACACGCGCCGGGCTCCCTTCAGGGCATCAAGCAACGCGGCTTCCGGCAGGGGGGCAAGCCACCGCAGATCAATGATTTTACATGTGTGGCCAGAGGCTTGCAGCAGCGATCGCGCCTGGTGCGACAGCATCACCCCATTGCCATAGGTCACAATGGCAAGGTCCGTGCTGTCGCCATCCACACCGACCTGACCATAGCTCAGACGCTGGTCAGGGGCGGGATAGTGCGCCATCCACAGCCCATCGGAAGGCTTGTGCAAATCGCGCGCCGGGTAAAGCGCGATGGGTTCAACAAAGACCACGACGCGCTGCTCTTCGGCAGCAAGGCGCGCGCATTCACGCAGCATCAGCACAGCCTCGTCCCCGCGCGAGGGGCAGGCGACGATCAGGCCCGGAATGTCGCGCAAAACGGCCAGCGAGTTATCATTGTGGAAATGTCCGCCGAAGCCCTTCTGATAGCCTAGCCCCGCAATGCGCAACACCATCGGGTTGCTGAACTGCCCGTTCGAGAAAAACGGCAGCGTCGCGGCCTCGCCCCTGATCTGGTCTTCGGCATTGTGCAGATAGGCCAGAAACTGGATCTCTGGGATAGGCAAAAAGCCGTTTTGCCCAAGTCCGATGGCAAGGCCAAGGATGGATTGCTCATCCAGCAGGGTGTCAATCACCCGGTTTGGGCCAAAGCGGGCGTGCAGCTTTTGCGTGACGCCATAAACTCCGCCCTTGCGGCCCACATCTTCGCCCATCAGCACGGTTTCGGGGCGGTCCAGCATCAGGTCGGTCAGCGCCCAGTTGATGAGGCGGCTCATCGGCTGGGGGTCGGCCATGGCCTTCATATCGGTGCCAAAGACCTCGGACCGGGTCTCGGGTGCGGGGCCATTGCGCGGCGTCGCCGGACGGGGCGGCGGCACAATGCTGGCCATCACCTGCTGTGCGGTTTGCAGGCGGGGCTGTTTGACGGCCTCGGCGGCGCGGGTTGCCACCTCATCGGTGTAGGCAGTGTAATGCTCCAGCGCTTGTGTCGCGGTCATCACGCCTGCGTCCTGCAACAGACGGACCGCATGTAGCAGCGGATCGTTGGCCTCATCCTCTTCGACCTCGGTGCGGGGCAGGTAGGTGGTCGGCACATCAGCCCCGGCATGGCCATACAGCCGCACGGTGCGCAAGTGCAGGATGGCAGGCTTTTTGGTGCGGCGGATGTCATCAACCGCCGCCTTGGTGGCGGCAAAGGTGTCGTAAATATCCAGACCATCGGCGGAGTGATACGCAAGGCCGGGGCGGGCGCGCAAAACCGCCTCGACCCAGCCGGGCGGGGATTTGGTTGAAATGCCGATGCCGTTGTCTTCGCAAACAAACAACAGCGGCATGGGTGCGCCTTGCCACGCGGCCCATCCGGCGGCGTTCAGGGCACCTTGCGCCGTGGAATGGTTCAGCGAGGCATCGCCAAAGCTGCACATCACCACCGAGTCAGGGTCCATGATGGCGTGGACGGGGCGGTGTTTGCGCATCAGCCCCAGCGAATAGGCCGCTCCCACCGCCTTTGGCAGATGGCTGGCAATGGTCGAGGTTTGTGGCGGGATCATCAGCGCGCGCGACCCCAACACCTTGTGACGCCCGCCGGAAATAGGATCTTCGGCAGAGGCGGCAAAGGACAAAAGCATGTCCCAGACCGGGTCTTGCCCCGGCACACTCAGCGCGCGGGCGATCTGAAAGGCGGCGTCGCGGTAGTGCAGCAGCGCCATGTCGCCTGCGCGCAACGCAAGCGCCACCGCCGCCATGCCCTCATGCCCGGATGATCCGATGGTGTAAAACCCCTGACCCGCACGCTGCATCACCCGCGCCTGACGGTCGAGCGCGCGGCTAAGGCAAGCCGCGCGAAACGCCATGCGCGCCTGATCGGCGCCAAGCGGTCCTGAGGGGGCCGCGCCCGGCGGCAGATCGCCCGCGGCCACCCGTCGCAGGAAGTTGTCGTGAACGATATCTGCGCGGTCCATGGTCTGTCCTTGTCGCCGGCGTTGGCCCCGGCCTTAGAAAAACGCCTGCAATCCGGTGATCGCACGACCAAGGATCAGCGCATGCACATCATGCGTGCCTTCATAGGTGTTCACCGTTTCAAGGTTCACCATGTGGCGCATGATCTGGTAATCTTCCTGAATGCCGTTGCCGCCATGCATGTCACGCGCCAGACGTGCCGCATCCAGCGCCTTGCCGCAATTGTTGCGTTTGATGATCGAGATCATCTCTGGCGCTGCATTGGCCTGATCCAGCAGGCGGCCCACCTGAAGGCAGCCTTGCAGGCCAAGGCTAATGTCGGTCATCATATTGGCCAGTTTCAGCTGATAAAGCTGCGTCTGCGCCAAGGGCTTGCCGAATTGCTTGCGGTCCAGCCCGTATTGGCGCGCGGCGTGCAGACAGAAATCAGCAGCCCCCATCACGCCCCAGGCAATGCCATAGCGCGCACGGTTCAGACAGCCGAACGGGCCTTTGAGCCCTTCGACATTCGGCAAAAGCGCGTCTTCGCCGACCTCAACATCCTTCAGCACGATTTCGCCGGTGATGCTGGCGCGCAAGCTGAGTTTGCCGCCGATCTTGGGGGCGGACAGGCCCTTGGTGCCCTTATCGAGCACAAAACCCTTGATCTTGCCGCCATGCGCCTCGGACTTGGCCCAGACCACAAAGACATCGGCAATCGGTGCGTTGGAAATCCACATCTTGGCGCCGTTCAGCACATAGCCATTGGCGGTTTTCTTCGCGACCGTTTTCATACCTGCGGGGTCGGAGCCTGCATCCGGTTCGGTCAGGCCAAAGCAGCCGATCCAAGCGCCGGACGCCAGTTTCGGCAGATATTTCTGCCGCTGTGCCTCGGTGCCGTACGCGTAGATCGGATACATCACGAGCGAAGACTGCACGCTCATCATGCTGCGATAGCCGCTGTCCACCCGCTCCACCTCGCGCGCGACGAGGCCGTAGGCGACATAAGACGAGCCCAGACCGCCGTATTCCTCGGGGATGGTCACACCCAACAGGCCCATCTCGCCCATTTCGGCAAAGATCGCAGGGTCGGTGGATTCTTCGCGGTAAGCAGCAATCACGCGAGGTTGCAGCTTTTCTTGCGCGTAGGTGCGGGCGGCGTCGCGCAGCATCCGTTCTTCTTCGGTCAGCTGATCGTTCAGCCGGAACGGATCTTCCCAATCGAAACGGCCCAGATCAGGCGCGTCTTTGGCTTTCAGTTTGGGCGCATCAAGGCTCATGGTATCCTCCGGGGTTCTGGTCACTGTGGCACGGGGGGGGCGGCTGCGAAAGGTATCGCTTTTGCGCATGATCCCGTTGGGCATTTGTCTGGCCCCGGGGGCGCTGCCCCCGGACCCCCGGAGTAGGTGTTGCCAAGATGAA
>NZ_JAUXOV010000048.1 GCF_030684215.1 Pseudotabrizicola sp. | reverse complement strand
ACTCGTCGCCAGTCCTTGAGCCTTCCGAACATGATCTCGATCCTGTTGCGGCGTTTGTATCGGCGCTTGTCGTATTTGATGGGCTTGCCGCGCGACTTCCGGCCAGGGATGCACGGCGTGATCCCCTTGTTTTTCAAGCCTTCTCTGAACCAATCGGCGTCATAACCCCTGTCTGCCAGCAACCAGTTCGCCGCTGGCAAGCCACCCAGCAGGGCTGCGGCTCCGGTATAGTCACTGACTGGCCCGGCAGTCATGAAGAACCGGATGGGTCGTCCATTCTCGTCGGTAACAGCATGCAGTTTGGTGTTCATTCCGCCCTTGCTTCTGCCAATCAGGCGACCGCGCCCCCTTTTTTCACCCCGAGGCTCGAAGCCGTGCGGTGTGCCTTCAGATAGGTCGCGTCGATCATCACCGTCGTCGGAACTGCTGCCTGGGAGGCCAACCCTTCCATCATCCGGGCAAAGACGCCCATGTCACCCCATCGCTTCCAACGGTTGTAGAGGGTCTTCGCCGGGCCATATTCCTTCGGCGCGTCAGACCACCGTAAGCCATTGCGATTGATGAAGATAATCCCACTCAAGACCCGACGGTCATCGACACGCGGCACCCCGTGGCTCTTGGGGAAAAAGGGTTTAAGCCGAGCCATCTGCTCGTCAGTCAGCCAGTAGAGGTTGCTCATGGATCGGTCTCCTTGCGGAGCCTGAATCACGCCAACAACCTGAAATCAATGGGTCTGGAGCCTAACAAACTGTTCTGCGGCGAGTGCGGCAACTACACGCTGGTCCGTAACGGCACCTGCATGAAGTGCAACACCTGCGGCGGCACGAGCGGGTGTAGCTGAGCCGGCTGTAGAGTTCACCAGCGGCGACGTGGGCGATGCGCCATTCGTCGGGCAAACAGTCCTCCGGACTGTTTGCTGACCCTCCTCATTGCCCGAACTGCTCGACCAGATCCCTCCCGAGCAGGAGGTCGCCAGCGTCACAGCGGATGGGGCCTTTGACACCACGACGCCATCGCCGTGCGGGGTGCCGCCGACGTCATACCGCCGCGCAAGAATGCAAAGCCATGGAAGGCGTGCGCGGTCGCGCGCTGTGGCGACGATGGAGCGGCTATCACCGCCGGAGCCGTGCCAGACTACCTTTGGCCCCCACCAGCGCCATGCAAAGCGGACAAGGCAAAAGAACACACCGACGCCGCACATGACTCGCCGCCTATATTTAAGGCAACCAACCGCAGTCCTGCCCAATGCGTAAGCGTATCGCTTGGCCGTCAGCCCTGCTCCTCGCCTCACCCATTGCAGCGTGGGCATCGGCGGGCAAACCTGAAACTGAGTTTGGCGGCTAGGGTTCCGGCACGGGTTCGTGCGTCTGGTCCGAGAGCTGTCACCAACGGGAGAGACATCCCCGGTGGCGCACGGCGGGACAAAAACCCGGGAGGCCTCGTCAAGCCAAGGGATTGGCGGCGAAGGTTCGTCCATTCCCCTTTGAACAGGAAAGGAAGAACCATGATTTCTCGTCGCACGCTGCTTTTGTCGGGGGCTTCGACGCTGGCGATTGCCATGGCTGGCCCGGCCATCGCGCAGGCCCGTACCGATTTCAAGGTGGCAT
The DNA here is from genome assembly GCF_030684215.1 of Pseudotabrizicola sp. Taxonomy (GTDB): domain Bacteria; phylum Pseudomonadota; class Alphaproteobacteria; order Rhodobacterales; family Rhodobacteraceae; genus Pseudotabrizicola. The sequence continues at coordinate 23,171 of NZ_JAUXOV010000048.1, read as the reverse complement.
GGTCAATCTATGTGGGCTGGATGCCATGGGGCTATGCTGCCGATGCGGGGATCGTCAAAAAATGGGCCGATAAGTATGGCCTGACCATCGAGGTGACGCAGTTCAATGACTATGTGGAATCGATCAACCAGTACACAGCGGGCGCTTATGATGCGGTCACCGTCACAAACATGGATGCGTTGTCGATCCCGTCCGCTGGCGGCGTGGACACCACGGCTGTCATCGTGGGCGATTTTTCGGCGGGCAATGACGCGGTGTTCCTGAAAGGGGCCGGCACGCTGGCCGATCTTGCCGGGCGCAAGGTCAACCTCGTGGAATTTTCGGTATCACATTACCTGCTGGCCCGTGCGCTCGACTCGGTGGGCCTGTCGGAAATGGATGTATCGGTCGTGAACACCGCCGACCCGGATATGGTCGGTGCCTTCCAGACCTCCGATGTCTCGGCGATGGTCACCTGGAACCCGATGGTGGCCGAAATCAACGGCCTGCCTGATGCCACAAAGGTGTTCGACTCCAGCCAGATACCGGGTGAAATCATCGACCTGATGGTCGCCAGCACGGCATCATTGGCCGAAAACCCCGATTTTGGCCGTGCGCTTGCGGGCATCTGGTATGAAACGGCGGCCCTTATGGTGTCCGACACCCCCGAAGGTGCAGAGGCACGCGCAGCGATGGGGGCGGCATCGGGCACCGATCAGGCCGGGTTTGAGGCACAGATGGCGGCAACCAAGCTGTTTGACCAAGCTGCCGCTGCCGTGGCCTTTACCACCTCGCCCGATTTGTCGGCGACGATGAATCTTGTGCGTGCGTTCCTGTTCGACAAGGGTCTCCTGGGGGTTGGCGCGCCTTCGGCGGATGTCATCGGCATCGAATTGCCAGACGGCACCGTGCTGGGAGATGCGGCGAACGTGAAGCTGCGCTTTACCGCCGACTATATGCAGATGGCCGCAGACGGCGCACTGTAAGGTCCGCCCCGATGCGCCTGATCAACATGCATCCCGGTCGCGGGGGGCGGGTGCTGCTGGCAGCCTTGCCCTTCGTTATCCTTGGCATCGCCTATCTGATCGGATCGGCGCTGAGGCTGGCCGAAAACCCGGGCGACAAGCTGCTGCCGTCGCTTGACGCAATGGGGCGGATGATCGAGGTGATGGCCTTTACCCCCGACAGGCGCACGGGCGATTACCTGTTGTGGACAGATACCGCCGCCAGCCTGCTCCGCCTGTGGTCCGGGCTGGCCATCGCCACGGTGATCGCGCTGGTGCTGGGGTTGCTGAACGGCGTTTTGCCGGTGGCCCGTGCCATGCTGGGGCCGTTCATCGCCTTTTTGTCGATGGTGCCGCCCTTGGCACTGCTGCCAGTGTTGTTCATCGTGCTGGGCTTGGGCGAGGTGTCAAAGATTGCGCTGATCGTGATTGGCGTCGCCCCGATCCTGACACGCGACCTTGCGCTGACCGCCATCGCCCTGCCGCGAGAGCAGATCGTCAAGGCCGAAACCCTGTCGGCCTCCAGTTGGCTGGTGGCGTGGCGCGTGGTGCTGCCACAGGTGATGCCACGCCTGATCGACAGCTTACGCCTGCAACTTGGCCCTGCCTTCCTTTTCCTGATCGCAGCCGAGGCGATTTCGGCCGAAGGCGGACTTGGCTACCGCATCTTTCTGGTGCGTCGCTATCTGTCGATGGACATCATCTTTCCCTATGTCCTGTGGATCACGCTTTTGGCGGTGACGATGGACCTGTGCCTGCGCCTTCTGCGCCGCCGCCTGTACCCGTGGGCAGAGGTCCGGCCATGACCGCGTTGACAATCCAGGGGTTGTGGAAGGAATACGGGGCCCAGGTGGTGCTGGAAAACGTCAACCTGACCATCGCACCGCGCGCTTTTGTTGCGCTCGTCGGGCCGTCGGGCTGTGGCAAGACCACGTTCCTGCGGATGCTTTTGGGACAAGAACGCGCGACACGCGGCACCATCGTGATGGACGGAGAACCCCTGCCATCAGAACCGGGGCCAGACCGGGGTGTGGTCTATCAACGCTATTCGGTTTTTCCTCATATGACAGCCCTGCAAAACGTGATGCTGGGGCCGGAATTGCGCGCGGCGCGCCTCACCGGGCGGCTGTGGGGGGCAGCACGGCGCAAACTGGCGGATGAGGCGGTTGCCCTGTTGGCCGAGGTGGGCTTGGCGGGCGCCGAGGCGAAATACCCCGCCCAGTTGTCGGGCGGCATGCAGCAACGGCTTGCGCTGGCGCAGACCCTGATGATGCGGCCAAAACTGTTGTTGCTGGATGAACCTTTTGGCGCGTTGGACCCCGGCATCCGCACCGAAATCCACACCCTGATGCGACGCCTTTGGCACGAACACGCGATGACCGTCGTCATGGTCACCCATGACATGCGCGAAGCTTTTGCGCTGGCCACCCGCATCATCGCCTTTGACCGTCCCCGCAACCGCCCCGAGGAACGCGAGCGCTACGGGGCCACCATCACCAATGATATCGCGATCTGGCCGCCACGCGTAGCCGGACGCCAGACAATCTATGACGCCGATATTGACCCCGTTCAGGACGACCTGAACCGCTTTGCCATCACTGCCGGGACGACCCGCCCCACCGAAGGATCCCTTCCATGATGCCGCACATTCCCCGCCCGCCGCAGGCGATTGCCGCCGACCGCGCGCGCTATGAAGATCATCAGCGCAAAGGTCTTACGTTTACGCCAAAATCCCCGCCAACCCCCAGCCCCCGCCCTGCCCCTGTACCCGCGCATGTGCTGCGCCACGAGGTCATCACGGGCGGCTGGTACACCCAGTTGGCGATGCAGACAGGTCAGGTTCTGCGCCTGCAATCGGGGGGCCTTGGCGGGTCTGTGTCGCTTGCAGCATGGGCCGATGCCGATCGCAGCGAACGGTTGAACCTGCCCGACACGGTCAAGGTTCAATGGACAACCGAATTGCGCAAGGGCCGTGTGCTTTTTTCCGACATGGGCCGGGTGATGCTGTCGATTGTCGAGGACAGTTCCGGCGGGCATGATGTGCTGACGGGTGGTTCCGGCCCCACAGGCCCCGGCACACCCCATGAGCGTAACACGCGCGAAAACATGATCCTTGCGGTTGCCAAGCTGGGCCTGAACCGGCGCGACCTGCCGATGCTGATGACATTCTTTGCCCCCGTCCGGGTGGATGCGGCGGGTCGGTTCTTCTGGAACGGCACGCTGCTGTCGGGCGATGACTGGGTCGAGTTGCGCGCCGAGATGCCGCTGGTGCTGGCGCTGTCGAACACCCGCCATCCGCTGGATACCACCACGGGCGATGTGCCGCCCGTGACCCTGACGCTGCAAGCCGCCATGGCCATCGCCGAGGATGACCTGTGCCGCACCGCCACGGCCGAGGCAGTCCGTGGCTTTGACAACAATGCAAGGGGATAAGGCCATGAAAATACATGACATTCCGGCAGAGAAGCCATGGTCTGGCATCGTGCGCAAGGGCCAGATTATCCGCATCATTGACGCCTATGGCCAGCAGGCCATCGACACGATCTTTTACAACGCCCATGACCACGGCGAACGCTATTCTGCGCAAGACACCATGCGCGCGCAAGGGGCGGCCTATATCACGACGGGCACCAAGGTAATGTCGAACGATGGCCGCGTCATGCTGACCGTTATCGCCGACACATCCGGGCGGCATGATACCTGCGCGGGCTGTTGTTCGTGCGAAAGCAACACCGTGCGTTTTGGCGAAGCCACCCGCCAATTGCACGCCTGCCGCGAGAATTTCATCCTTGAACTGGCGCGGCATGGCATGTCCAAGCGCGACATCGTGCCCAACATCAACTTCTTCATGAACGTGCCGATCAGCCCGAATGGCGCGATGACGATTGATGACGGCATCTCTGCGCCGGGCGACCATGTGGAAATGGTGGCCGAAATGGATGTGCTGTGCGTCATCTCGAACTGCCCGCAGATCAACAACCCCTGCAACGGCTTTGACCCCACCCCGATCCGGGTGGAAATCAGGGATGCCGGATGATGTTCAACAAGGTTCTGATTGCCAACCGCGGCGAGATTGCGCTGCGGGTGCTGGCGACGTTGCGCAAGATGGGGATTGCCTCGGTTGCCGTTTATTCCGATGCCGACCGATTTACCCCCGTGGTTTTGCAGGCGGATGAAGCGGTGCGGCTGGGGCCTGCGCCTGCGGCGGAAAGCTATCTGAACGCCGCCGCCGTGATTGCCGCCTGCAAGGCGACGGGGGCGCAAGCCGTGCATCCCGGCTATGGGTTTCTGGCCGAAAATGCAGATTTTGCACAGGCACTGGCGGATGAAGGGATCGCCTTTATCGGGCCGCGCCCCGACCATATCCGCGCCTTTGGGCTGAAACACGCGGCGCGCCAGATCGCTGTGGACAGTGGCGTGCCCCTGTTGCCCGGCAGCGGGTTGCTTGCGGGGCTGGACGATGCCTTGGCGCAGGCCGAAACGGTGGGATATCCCGTGATGCTCAAAAGCACGGCGGGCGGTGGCGGCATTGGCATGACGCTGTGTGCCGATGCCGCTGCCCTGCGCGCCGCGTGGGACGGTGTTGCCCGCACGGCTGCGGCCAGTTTTGGCGATGCGCGGGTGTTTCTGGAACGTTTCGTTGACCGCGCCCGTCATGTCGAGGTGCAGGTCTTTGGCGATGGCCGGGGCCGGGTGATTGCGATGGGTGAGCGGGACTGTTCCTTACAACGGCGCAATCAAAAGGTGCTGGAGGAAACCCCCGCCCCCGGCCTGACTGACGCGGTGCGCGCGGGCATGCACAGGGCGGCGGTGCGGCTGTGCGAATCGGTAAGCTATGAGAGTGCCGGGACGGTGGAATTCATCTATGATCCGGCCCGCGAGGCGTTCCATTTTCTGGAAGTGAACACCCGCCTGCAGGTGGAACACCCGGTAACCGAACAGGTGTTCGGCATTGATTTGGTGGAATGGATGATCCGGCAGGCGGCGGGGGAAGATGTGATCCCCTCTGACCCGCTGACGCCGCAAGGGGCCGCCATCGAGGTGCGCCTTTATGCCGAGATGCCCCATGCCGGCTTCAAACCGGCCACGGGGCGCTTGACGAATGTGGTTTTTCCGTCCGATTGCCGCGTGGAAAGCTGGGTCGCGACGGGCACCGAGGTGACGCCCTATTATGACCCGATGCTGGCCAAGCTGATCGTCACCGCACCAGACCGCGCGCAGGCAATTGCCAAGCTGCAAACGGCGCTGGCCGCGACCCGCGCCGACGGGATTGGCACCAACCTTGCATATCTGCGGGCAATCGCGGGGTCTGACCTGCTGGCACTTGGTCAGGTCGCCACCACGTCGCTGCGCGACTTTGCCTTTGCCCCCGATCTGATCGAGGTGCTGACCCCCGGTGCGCAATCCTCGGTGCAGGATCTGCCGGGGCGGCTAGGGCTGTGGCATGTGGGAGTGCCACCCAGCGGACCGATGGATGCGCGGTCTTTCGTGCAGGCCAACCGGCTGGTGGGCAATGCGGATGGAACAGCCGCGCTGGAACTGACCGTTTCTGGTCCGACCTTGCGCGCGCTGGCCGATTGCCGGGTGGCACTGGCTGGTGCTGACATGCCGATGAAGGTGGACGGGCAACCTGTGACCGACACTGTCGTTGACCTGCGCGCCGGACAGGTGCTGTCCATCGGTGCGATCACTGGACCGGGGCAGCGGGCCTATCTGGCAGTGGCGGGCGGGTTTGATCTGCCCGATATTTATGGATCAAAGTCCAACTTCTCGCTTGGGCAATTCGGTGGCCATGCGACCGGCACCCTGCGCGCGGGCGATATCCTGCCGCTGGCCCGCGCCGCCCAATCGGCGACGCCCCCCGATGGCCCCGCCCCCTTGACCCATGACTGGCAGATTGCGGTGCTGTACGGCCCGCATGGCGCGCCCGATTTCATGCAAGACAGCGATATTGAGACGCTGTTTTCTGCGCCCTATCAGGTGCATTACAACTCATCCCGTACCGGGGTGCGGCTGATCGGTCCCGCCCCGCAATGGGCGCGCGCAGATGGCGGCGAGGCGGGGCTGCATCCGTCAAACCTGCATGACACTGCCTATGCGGTGGGGGCCATCGACTTTACCGGTGACATGCCGATCATCCTTGGCCCGGATGGACCCAGCCTTGGCGGCTTTGTCTGCCCTGCGGTGGTCGCGCGTGAAGATCTGTGGAAGATCGGGCAGCTAAGGCCGGGCAACTCTGTGCGCTTTACCCCTGCCCATCGGCCTGCCGACCCGCTGGCTGGCCCAACCATCCACCGCGCGGGCTTTGATACCGGTTCGGCCATCCTCGCCCAGTCGCCAGATGCGCCCGTGCCCGTGGTGTATCGCCGTCAGGGTGACGACAACCTGCTGGTCGAATATGGCCCGATGGTGCTGGACATCGGCCTGCGCCTGCGGGTGCATCTGTTGATGCAGGCGGTTCAGGCCGCGCACCTGCCGGGGCTGATCGACCTTACCCCCGGCATCCGGTCGCTGCAAATCCACTATGACGGCACCACCCTGCCCCGCGCGCGCCTGTTGGGCCTGCTGGCCGAGATCGAGGCCAGTCTGCCCCCGGTTGATCAGGTGAGCGTGCCCAGCCGCATCGTGCATCTGCCGCTTAGCTGGAATGACCCCGACATTCAGCTGGCGATGAGCCGCTATCAGGAAACCGTTCGCCCGAATGCGCCTTGGTGCCCGTCCAACATCGAATTCATCCGCCGCATGAATGGTTTGGAGGATGAGGACGCCACCCGCCGCATGATCTTTGATGCAAGCTATTTCGTCATGGGTCTGGGTGATGTCTACCTTGGCGCACCCGTCGCCACGCCGCTGGACCCGGCGCACCGGCTGGTCACCACAAAATACAACCCCGCCCGCACATGGACGCCCGAGAATGCCGTCGGCATCGGCGGTGCTTATATGTGCATCTACGGGATGGAGGGGCCGGGCGGATACCAACTGTTTGGTCGCACCATCCAGATGTGGAACACATGGCGGCAGACGCCGGCCTTTGGCGCGGGCAAGCCGTGGCTCTTGGATTTCTTTGACCAGATCCGGTTTTTCCCCGCCAGCCACACAGAACTGACCGAAGCGCGCGCCGCCTTTCCGCACGGTGCCTATCCGGTGCGGGTTGAGGAAACCACCTTTGACTATGCCGCACATCAGGCAGGTCTGGCCACGCGCGCGGACCAGATTGCCGGATTCAAGACCCGTCAGCAGGTGGCGTTCGAGGCCGAGCGCCAACGCTGGAAGGATCAGGGGCTGGACACGTTCGAAGCCACCTCTGCCGCCGATGTGGCCCCGGTGGCCCCGGTGGCCCCGGTGGCCGATGTTCCGGCGGGTTGTGTCGGTGTACACAGTCTTGTTGCGGGGAATGTGTGGAAAATGATGGTCGCGCCCGGTGACAACGTGGCCGCAGGTGCCCCACTGGCGATTGTGGAATCGATGAAGATGGAATTTGAAGTTACCGCACCACAGGCCGGGCGCGTGCGCTCGGTCGCGGCCCAAGCGGGCAGCAATGTGAAAAGCGGCGACACCTTGCTTGTGCTGGAGGATATCTGAATGCTGCCCCTGATGCTTGACCTGACCACCCTGACAGAGGCCTACCAAAACGGCACGCTGACCCCCCTTCAACTGGTGGAGGAGGTCATCACGCGCCGGGAGGCGTCGCGCGATCCTGCGATCTTTATCTCGACCGTGCCCGATGCAGACCTGCGGGCGGCGGCGGCTGCGCTGATGGCTGCACATCCGGTGCCCGGATCGTTGCCGCTGTGGGGCATCCCCTTTGCCGCCAAAGACAATATCGACGCGTTCGGCCTACCGACCACCGCTGCCTGCCCGGCCTACGCGTATGATCCGGCAACGGATTCCACCGTCGTGGCGCGGCTGCGGGCGGCGGGGGCGCTCTTGGTGGGCAAGACCAACCTTGACCAGTTTGCAACCGGGTTGAACGGGTCACGATCCCCCTATGGTGCGCCGCGATCCGTGTTTGATGCCGATTATGTCTCGGGCGGGTCAAGTTCGGGGTCGGCGGTGGCTGTCGCTAGCGGGATCGTCAGCTTTGCGCTTGGCACCGATACCGCAGGATCAGGCCGGGTGCCTGCGATGTTCAACAACCTTGTCGGTATCAAGCCCACGCCGGGGCTGGTGCCGAACACGGGCGTCGTGCCTGCCTGTGCGTCGGTGGATTGCGTCACCGTCCTGTCGGCCTGCGTGGCCGATGGGGTGGCCGTGCGCAGGGTGATGGAGGGGTTCGACGCCGCCGACCCTTATTCGCGCGCAGCGACCCCCGTGGGCCTGCCCGCCACGTTGCGGATTGGCGTTCTTGCCGGGGTCGAGCGCGAATTTTTCGGCAATACGCAGGTCGAGCGGCTGTATGATGCTGCAGTGGCCAAGGCCGAAGCCTTGGGTGCGCAGATAGTGCCCATCGACTATGCCCCCTTCCGTGAGGCCGCGAGCCTTTTGTATGATGGCCCGTGGGTCGCCGAACGGCTGGCGGCGATCGAAGAGTTTATAGCCGCGAATGCCGACAAGATGGACCCGACCGTGCGCAAGATCATTTCGGGCGCGCAGGGCATGACGGCGGTTGACGCCTTTAACGGGCAATACCGCCTGCTGGAACTGAAACGTAAAACCGATGCCGAATGGGCACGCGTCGATATCCTGCTGCTGCCCACCAGCCCGACAACCCATACGGTGGCCGACATGCTGGCCGACCCGATCCGCCTGAACGGTCAGTTTGGCCGATATACCAACTTCGTCAACCTGCTGGGATGTGCCGCCATCGCTGTGCCTTGCGGGTTTGATCAGACCGGGCACCTGCCCGCAGGTGTGACGCTGGTTGGCCCCGGTTTCAGCGATGATGCGCTTACCCCCTTTGCCGACACGCTGCACCGCGCTTTGGGTCTGGGCATGGGTGCCGACCGCAAGGCCGCGCTGCCTGCCGCGCGGCCCGTCGTTGCCGATCTGGGCATTGATGTGGTGGTGGTCGGTGCGCATCTGACGGGCATGCCGCTGAACAGTCAGTTGACCGGGCTGGGCGGGCAGTTCAAACGCGCCTGCACAACGGCCCGCGATTACCGGCTGTATGTGCTGCCCGACGCTTTGCCTGCCAAACCGGGCCTTCTGCGTGACCCGGGCTTTGACGGCCCTGGCATCGCGGTCGAGGTCTGGAGCCTGCCCGCCGCCGGGTTTGGCATGTTCGTCAACGCAATCCCTGCGCCCTTGGGCATCGGCAAGATCACACTGGACGATGGCCGAGAGGTAAGCGGTTTTCTGTGCGAGGCCCATTCCTTGACGGGCGCGCCAGAGATTACAGCCTTAGGCAGTTGGAAGGCGCATGTTGCACGGCAAGCGAAGGTCTGACACTGCATCGCCCCTTTTTGCAAACGCCCGCTTTTAGTGCAGCGCCCTGAAAATCAGGCGGCGATCATCGCCTCTTTGTCAGCATCGCCCTTGCCAGTGGCGTGGCGCTTGTTCGTGCCGACAGGCCCGTGTCTGCTCTCCGCGTCGCCAAATTGCAAGACATGCCCGAAGTCTGCACGGCAAACTGCTCGGCTTGACGGTATTTTATTGTTGACATCTACAAAGTAAAACAAGGACTTATCGTTCGATCTACCGATACTGCAGGTCTACGGTCGGACCTGAATCTTCGGACGATCATCAAATCGATCAACCGTGGTGACCTATTGCTCAACTTCGACGCTGTAGGTCACCGGCTGGTCAACCGCTGCGGCACAACCACTGCGCCGGAATCCGCACGGTGGAGATGAAAAGCGCCAACTCCACTTGAACGGGCCAGTGACCCCAGAAGACCTCGTCGGTAAAAACAAGCATCACCAGATCGGCGTGCAATTGCTTCACTGTTCGCCTCTGCTTGCGCGGCGATGCGGGCTTCGTATTCGGCAATTACATTGACCCCAAGCTCTTTGCCTTTCAGCGCGCCGCGATCGAACTGAGAAAGCCAAAGCTGGATGAGATTTGCCGAAATGCTGTGCCTGCGCTGCGCACCGCGCCGCCCGACGATGCCAGCCTTGATGTTCAGGCAAATCCGTAATCTGAACGGTGTCGAATGTCGACGGCAAGGACCGCAGGTCGCCATGGCGCTTTCTCCATGCAAGGCCCGTCCAGCGTATCAGATCCTCAGCACCCCCGTGATCCAGTCCGTCGGTTTCACTCCAAGAACCGGCTCAGTTCTGAACTAAATTCAACAGTTTAGAACCGATCAGCAGAGCACTTCACTGCATGTACGCAAAATCAACGCGCTGATGCTTAGGGGGAGCCCAGCCACACAGTCTGGCGGGTTGGCACATCTCCAGAAGTCATCCGACTCAGCCTGATCTGGTCGATCATGAAGCCGCGCAGCGCAAGGTGCGTCCGTGCGCCGGTCTCGCCCATTCGGTCGATTGGGTCTGCCGCACAACCTTCAGCAATTGGGTGCAGAGTGGCTTGCCACCGATTGATCTGAAAGTCCCCCAACTTTACATCAGAGCAAAATCCGCCAAGCTTCATGACGAAAGACACATTCGATCTCAAAAGGATCTTCGGCTGGCAGAGAACAAACGTAGGCGCCGCTACACGCCGCATTCCAAGCGGCACAGGCTGGCAAACCTTGGTGGCCAGCTTTGCCGCACGCCCCCGCGCCGACAACAGGGCATCACTCTAGCCCCAGCGGACTCCAGACAAGGATCAACGCTGCATTCATGGCATAGGCTGCGAAGCGCAACGGAGTGATTAAAGAAGGGCGGATCTGCTCGGGTTCAACATAGTTGAAGGTATCTCGAACCCTTGCGAAGTCACGGTCGAACGTTTCGGGAAGCGAGGCATTGTTTCTGACAGCATCGGTAATCGACACAACCGTAGGTTCTGGCACGGTGAAATGTGCCTTGCCTCGTGCACGCGCAATGTTGGCCCGCGATCGCGAATTCTTGCGGACGGAATTGGTTAACGATGTCGAGGATCTTCTGGCGACCTGTTCTGTGCCAAATCCATAGCGATACTCGGGTGACCTGGTTTCAGGTGCCCGGCAAGGGTACACAAGCGTTAAGCCGCTTTGCTTCTGAGGCGCGTTCATCAATTCAGCCTCTTCGGTGGAGTTGAGCACCATGGAGGCACTCGCTGTGGAAACTTCTTCAGTTCCCGCAGACCGGAGCGAAAGCGTCAGAAGCGGTAGAGCCGCTGCCAAACGGTTGTGGAGATCGGTGGTCAGCGGCTCTTTCACCTGATGCCAGATCGTCGTCACCGCAGCATGGCGCCGGCTCAGATACTTAACCAGGCTTGAACACGTAAGCTCGTAGCTGGCACCGCAGGCAAGTTCCGATCCGTTTGGTGAAGGCTCAACAGAAATGGTCATGCATGTCGCCCAGATTTTGCAAGGACGATCAATGGCCACCAATACAATTCGGACGGAAGGCAGGTCGAAACGTGCGAGATGCGCGCCGTCCCATTCCAAGGACACTTCGGTATCGTCCAACTGCGTCAGAGTGCAGTACAGTTCCTCGATAAGCTGTTTGAAGTTAAACGGATGCTCTTCCGCAAATAGCAGTTGTGCAATTCTGGCGTGCGCTGTTCCCATCGACTCCCCACCCCCATAGGTAGAATCCGGTTTGACATTGTAGTCAAATTTGGAACCAAATGTGGCATTTGTATGAAGATGGTCGCGCGTCTTGCCTCCAATTAACCTTTTTCTGCACAACCTGCTTAGAAACCCTTTTTCATGCGGCGACAGGCAACCCGAAGCGTTTACCGCACCAGTTCCTAGCGCCCGCGCAGCCAGTGTTGCAACTCGACCTCGGCTTTTTCCAGCGCGCCGTAGTTCAGCAGTTTGCGCAGCATTGCCACCGTCACTGCCCTTGCCCGCAGGTTGAACGCTGTCTCATTGCGTGGGAGGTCGGAGTCCTGATGCACTTCAAGTTTGCTGTAGATCTGCTGCAACCGGTTTTGCACCGATCGAAGGGAAAGGTGCCTGCGATCCGAAATTGCACGGTCGGTAAGACCGAGTGCGATATCCATCAGGATTTCATATTCTGAATCGCTGAACCCTGAGGTCAGCGCGAAGCTACGCTGCTGCATGCCGCGCACTTGATTGTCGATCACGCATTGGTTTTCGATGAAGATGCTCCGTAGCGCCAGCTTCAGCCGCTCTTCCGAGGTGGATTTCAGGACATAGCCGTAGGCGGCACCATTCGGCACGATCCGGCTGACGCCGCGGACATAGGCCTCATCGGCGTAGTTCGACCAGAACAGGATGCGGGTATCGGGCCGTTCGCGCCAGATCGTACGGGCGGCTTCAATGCCATTGCGGGCGTTCATCTGCAGATCCATCACGATATGCGTGGATCGGTGCTCGCGCGCCAGCATCTCGCCTTGCTGGCCGTTCTCGGCTTCATGGATGATGCTGCATTCCGGCAGCGCCGCACTGACTTGCTCGCGCAGATAAGACCGGTGCAGCGGGTCGTCTTCGACGATCAGCACTTCCATGTCTGCCTCCTTCATTCTGCTACCGCCTGCATCGCTGCTGCAAGTGGCAGCATGATGCCGACACTGGTGCCTGCGCCGCCAATTCCCGCAGCCAGCGTGCAGCGCGCGGAGATCAGCCGCGCCCGCGTTTTCATGTTGTCGATGCCGCTTCCGACGCGGGTGCGCTTCTTGGCAATGCCCTTGCCATCATCGCTGATCGCAAGCGAGATCTGCCCCGGAGTGGCCGAAAGTTGCACCGAAATCCGCGCGGCTTCGGCGTGACTGACCGCGTTGTTGATCGCCTCTTGCGCGATACGATACAGCGCCACGCTGACCGTCGGCTCCAGCGCATCAAACGCTCCGCCCGAGACGTCGTCCAGAGTCCAGTCGATGTTCTGACCCGAGTCGCGGATTGAACGGGAAAGGTGGTGTTCGACCGCATGGGCAAAGCCGAAGAGCTGCAGCAGCGAGGGCTTGGCCTGTTCGATGATCTGGCGCAAATCGTGCATGCAGCGCTGCAAGCCACGGGTGATCGGCTCCAGCGCCTCTGCATGAGCAGGGCCGCCATGGGGTAAGCGTTCCAGATGGCGGGTCAGGCGGGTCAGATCGGCCAAGGTCTGATCGTGCAGATCCATTCCGATGCGTTGACGTTCGCTTTCCAGCGCCGCGGTCAGCTTCAGGGCGCCCAGCCGCAAGCCTTCTTCACGCGCCCGCGCTTCGGCCTCGATAATCGCGGACCGCTGCGCCTGTTCGGCGGCGCGCAAGGCAAAGAAATACGGCGAGAGAAGATCAGCGATGTAGCGGGCATGATGCACATCCTCGGGGCCATACCCCCCGACGCGCTGCAAAGAGGCGCTGAACGCCCCGATCACCTCGCCATGCACCATCATCGGCACATGGATGCGAGAGCGCAGGCCGTGCTCATGAATGGGCTTGTAGAACCCGCCTGCAAACTGAAAGCGCGGATCGGTGCAAGCGTCTTGGGTAAGGATATGATCAACTTCGCCCTGCAACAGCGCCCTGATCGGGCTGTTGGCAATGGGCGCATGCGGTTGCTTGCCCCAATCGGTTTCAATCCCGCTTTCATAGGCGGTGTGAAATTGTCCGTCGTATCTCAGAATGCAGACGTCCAGATGATCATGCGGTAGAATCTGCGAGATCTCTGTCGAGACTGCCAGAATGGCCGACCGGAAATCCAGTTGCCCGGCCAGCAGGCGCGAGATGCTGAACAGGTGGTTCAACAAGGCTACAGGGGAGGTTTCGACCATATTGGGATCCTCAGCAAAGGCCGTCATGATTGCGCCGTCGCACTGCAAGAGCATGGCAGATAAGCCGCACAAGACCTACAGCATCCCGTGCAAAGGCCTTGCGGAAACCCGCAGAGTTTTGGGGAAATCCCGCAAACGCGCTGCCTGAAAAACCCTATACAGGTCGTGGCATCTCACCCATCCTGATCCCACTGAGTGGAGGAACCTCAGCAATATACAAGCAGAATTCGGTCGCCCGGGAGGGGGGGCCATCAAAGCTGCGACGCGCGCAGCACACTTAGGGAGAGAGACATGAATACCAGAACGATGTTGCTCGCTTCGGCCGCGATCATTGCAGCGACCATGCCCACCTTGGCTGACACCTCTGACAAAAAGATCGCACTTTCAAACAATTACGCTGGAAACTCATGGCGGCAGGCCATGCTGACCAGCTGGGAAAAGATCACTGGCCCGGCAGTGGCTGATGGCACTGTTGCTGCCGCTGATGCTTATACAACCGCCGAAAATCAGGCGACAGAGCAGGCTGCGCAGATCCAGAACATGATTCTGCAAGGCTATGATGCCATCGTCATCAACGCCGCCTCGCCAACCGCGCTGAACGGCGCGGTGAAAGAGGCCTGCGATGCTGGCATTACCGTGGTGTCGTTTGATGGCATCGTGACCGAGCCCTGCGCTTGGCGCATTGCGGTGGACTTCAAGGAAATGGGTCGCAGCCAAGTGGAATATCTGGCGAGTGCAATGCCAGATGGCGGCAACCTGCTGGAAATCCGTGGCCTCGCCGGGGTGTTTGTCGATGACGAGATATCGGCCGGCATCCATGAAGGCGTGGCACAGTTCCCGCAGTTCAAGATCGCGGGTTCGGTCCATGGTGACTGGGCGCAGGACGTGGCGCAAAAAGCTGTGGCCGGTCTTCTGCCATCGCTGCCAGAAATCGTCGGCGTCGTAACACAAGGCGGCGACGGTTATGGCGCGGCACAAGCCATCGCCGCCACCGATCGGCCGATGCCCACAATCGTCATGGGCAACCGTGAGGACGAGCTGAAATGGTGGAAAGAGCAAAAGGACGCGAACGGGTATACGACGATGTCGGTGTCAATTGCCCCCGGCGTCTCGACGCTGGCATTCTGGGTCGCCCAGCAGATCCTTGATGGCAATGATGTGCCGAAAGACCTGACAGTGCCATTCTTGCGCATTGATCAGGACAATCTGGAAGCCAACCTCGCCAACACGCAGGCTGGCGGCGTCGCCAACGTCGAATACAGCCAGTCCGATGCGATTGCCGTGATCGACGGCGCCAAGTAACCTCGGAACCGCCAGCGCGCCCTGTCGCGCTGGCCCAAGATCTGCCCCATGATTCCCGTGGGGCAGGTCACCGTTCTTGTGTGCTGGAATACCTGCATGACCCTGCCGATGCCGCCCGCCGTGCTGGAAGTCGTCAACGCTGCCGTGCGTTTCGGCGAGGTGCGTGCATTGGACGGTGTGTCGCTGTCGATCCACCCCGGTGAGTGCATCGGCCTTGTCGGGCACAATGGCGCGGGTAAATCCACCATCGTTTCGGTGATCAACGGTGGCTTGTCCCCCCAGCAGGGCGAGGTCTTCAGCGATGGCACGCGGCTGGCTCCCTATGGCATCGGTGTGGCACGCAGCCGGGGTGTAAGGTGCGTGTTTCAGGAGCTTTCGCTATGCCCGAACCTGAGCATCATCGAGAACACCCGCATCATGCACCGCAATCTGGGTGGCTTTGGCTGGCGCAAACGCGCTGCGGCCATCATCCTCGCCAGCATTGATGCGATCTTCCCCGATCACGGCATTGACGTGGGTGGCCCGGTCGGCACGCTGTCGATCGCACAGCGCCAGATGGTCGAAATCGCGATGGCGTTTTCTGATGCAGGCCAGCCCCCCCGTCTGGTCATTCTGGATGAGCCGACCTCGTCGCTGGATGCAGGGCTTGCAGCGCAGCTTTTGGCGCATGTCCGTCGCTTTGTTGCCAACGGCGGTGCGGTGATCCTGATTTCCCACATGCTGACCGAAATCCTTGAAACCGCCAGCCGGATCGTCGTGATGAAGGACGGCAAGATCGTCGCCGAAAGAGGTGCTGGCGGTTTTGACCATGCCAGTCTGGTCGAAGCCATGGGAAGTGCGGCCACGCATCAGACAGCAGCCCGCCGTGCCCCCGCAGCCAACCAGCCGGTGCTGGAACTGACCCTGCCCAAAGGCCAGCCCTTCCGTGCCTGCAAGGGTGAGGTTGTGGGACTGGCCGGGCTTGGCGGTCATGGCCAGACCCGGCTGTTGCTGGCGCTGTTTGACAGGCACAGCCCGCAATGGTGGCCCATTCGCAATCCCGCCGTGACCTTTGTGGCGGGGGATCGGCGCGAGAACGGCATTTTTGATCTGTGGAGCATCCTCAAGAACATGACCGCGGCCTCGCTGGGCGATCTGTCGCGACGCGGCTTTGTTCAGGACAAGGCAGAAATCGACAGGGGCGACGAATGGAAGGTCCGGATCGATATCCGCACGCCCGACATGAACAACCCGATCCTGTCGCTGTCGGGTGGCAACCAGCAAAAGGTGCTGTTCGCCCGCGCCCTGTCCACCCGCGCGCCGGTAGTCTTGATGGACGATCCGATGCGGGGCGTCGATGTCGGCACCAAACATGAGGTTTATGGTATGATCCGCGCAGAGGCCGAAGCAGGCCGCACCTTCGTATGGTATTCGACCGAGATGGAGGAAATGCAGCTTTGCGACCGGGTTTATGTCTTTCGCGAAGGCGCCATCGTCGCGGAACTGACCGGCGATGCAATCTCTGAACATAACATCCTGCGCGCCTCGTTCGAAGGTGAGGCGGCATGAGGATTTCGACCGACACCTTGCGACTGGCTGTCCCGGTGGCCTCGCTTTTGTTGCTGCTGGCGGGCGTGTTTTACCTGCAACCCCGCGCGATGAGCTACAATGGCCTGAATTTGCTGTTCAACCTTGCAGTGCCGATCGCTTTGGCCACCGTCGCACAAATGCTGATCATGGCGGTCAACGATCTGGATCTGTCGATGGGAACCTTCGTCAGCTTCGTCGCCTGCGTGGCCGCCACCTATCTGCATGACGCACCACTGTTGGGCGCGCTGATCCTTCTGGCCGCCATTGCCACCTACGCGGCCCTGGGCGTCATCATTTACCTGCGAAACCTGCCATCGATTGTTGTCACCCTTGGCATGAGCTTTGTCTGGGCGGGGCTTGCCGTGCTGATCCTGCCCGTGCCGGGCGGCACCGCACCGGAATGGGCGCGCGCGGTGATGATTTCCAAGCCGCCACTGGTGCCGATGGCCATCATCGCCAGCGCCTTGATCGCGGTCTTTGCGCATCTGCTGATCATGCGATCGTCCCTCGGTGTGCTGATCCGTGGGGTCGGGGGCAACCAGCGCTCGGTGCAGCGCGCCGGCTGGTCGATCATCGCCGCGCGCGCCTCGGCTTACGCGCTGGCCGCCTGCTTTGCTGTTGCCGCTGGCATCTGCCTTGTCGGGCTGACCACCGGTGCCGATGCCAATATCGCGCTGCGCTACACGCTTTTGTCGATTGCTGGCGTGATCCTTGGCGGGGGTGAGTTCACCGGCGGGCGGATTTCCCCGATTGGCGCGGTGATCGGCGCGTTGACGCTGACGCTGGCGGGGTCTTTCCTGTCTTTCCTGCGCATCTCGCCCGATTGGCAGATCGGCGCGCAAGGTGCGATCCTGATCATGGTGCTGGCGTTGCGCCTGTTGTTGAACCGGCTGGAAAGCAAAGGCGGCAAACCATGAAGACGCTGCTTTCAAGGCCCTGGATCTGGTCTTTCATTGCCGCCCTCTCGGTCTGGCTGGCAACCATCGCATTCACCGGCGGGGCGTCCACCGTTGGCCTGTCACAGGCCGCGCTGACCTTTGCCGCCTTTTCCGTTCTGGTCGGGATTGGCCAGATGTTCGTGATCACCCTTGGCCCCGGCAACATCGACCTGTCAGTTCCGGCAACGATGACGCTGGCGGGGACCGTGTCGCTGAAATACATGGACGGCCAGAGCGGTCTGATCCTGCACGGCCTTGCCATTGCGGTTGGGGTTGGCGTCTGCGTCGGCATGCTGAACTACGCGCTGATCAAGGCGCTGCGCATCCCGCCTATCATCGCCACCTTGTCGATGAGCTTCATCGTGCAATCCGCAGCGATTTGGACCAACCGCGGCCTGCGCATCAAGCCGCCGCAAGCACTGGCCGATTTTACCACCCAGACCAGCTTCGGCATCCCAAACATCGCCCTGCTGGCACTTCTGATTTCCGTGGCGGCCTGGGTGTTGCTGCACCGCACCCCATACGGACGCTGGATCGCAGCCATCGGGCAAAGCCTGCCTGCCGCCCGCATGGCCGGTATCGCCGTCGATGGCAACCGGTTTGTCACCTACCTGCTATGCGCAATCCTTGCTGCCGTCTGCGGCTACCTGCTGGCCTGTTTTTCGGGAGGCGCGGCGCTGAACATGGGATCGGAATACTTGCTGATGTCGATTGCCGTCGTTGTGATTGGCGGCACCGCCGTAGCGGGCGGCAACAGCAACGTTCCGGGCATCTGGGGGGCGTCGCTGTTCATGTTTCTGGTCGTTTCCATGCTCAACACCTATGGCCTTGGCGCGGGCGTGCGGCTGATGATGACTGGCGCGATCATCATCACTGTCATCTTGCTGGCCAGTGGCCGCACAGCCAACCTACGGTAAGGAAGTATCGCCATGACCGCCCCGCTCTATCAGATCGACGATCCGGCCTTTTCGCAGTTGATTGTTTGCTCGGCGCTGCTGGATCAACTTCATAGCGGCTGTCGCTGGGCCGAAGGTCCGGTCTGGTTTGATGACCTGCAATGCCTGCTGTTCAGCGATATTCCGAACCAGCGTATCCTGCGCTGGACGGCCGATGCGGCTGGGGGGGGCGCGGTTTCCACCTTCCGCCAGCCGTCGCATTTCTCGAACGGCCAGACCCGCGATCGGCAGGGCCGCCTTGTCACATGCGAGCACGGGCTGAGGCGGGTGACGCGCACCGAGGTTGATGGCAGCCTGACCGTTCTGGCGGAAACCTATCAAGGCAAGCGGTTGAATTCGCCCAATGATGTGGTGGTCCATTCGGATGGAAGCCTCTGGTTCACGGACCCGACCTACGGCATACTGTCCGACTATGAAGGCTACAGATGCACCCCCGAACAGCCCGTCCGCGGCGTCTACCGCATCGATGGCACCAGCGGCGAGATCGCCTGCGTCGTAGGTGACTTCAATCAGCCCAACGGCCTTGCGTTTTCCCCCGACGAACGCACACTTTACATTGCAGATTCTGGGGCAAGCCATGATGACAGCAATCCGCGCCACATCCGCGCCTTCGACGTGGACGGGGCACGACTGTCTAATAACCGGGAGTTTGCGTTGATCGATGCTGGCATCCCCGATGGTATCCGCACCGATCTGGCGGGTAACCTGTGGTCCAGTGCCGCCGATGGCGTGCATTGCTTTGCCCCCGACGGGCACCGACTTGGCAAGATACTGGTGCCAGAGGCCGTGGCAAACCTGACCTTCGGCGGCCCGCGCCGGAACCGGCTGTTCATCACGGCCACGACCTCACTTTATGCGATCTACGTCTCCACAACCGGCGCTCAGCGGCCCTGAGAGTGGTTCATCAGGATGCTGAACAACCCGCATAGCATGATCAGCATCGCCGTGCGCGGGGTGTCGGCAAAGGACAGCACAGCGCCGCGAGGTTGTGCGGTGGTGTTGGCCGCCAGACGCTGGGATCAACCGCGGTGAACGACCCCGAGGCGACAGGCGCGCCTGCAATCTTCGGGCGCACATCACCCTATCGGCTGTGCCGGCTTTGATGATGTAATCGCCCCCCGATGGCATTTCTGTGCCAAGTTGGATGAATAAGTATCCACAAAGCAGTGTGGTCATGTCCGAGATTATATTCCCGCCACTTCCGTGGCAAACTTTTGCACTGCCGTTCGCACCAAAAGCGGCGGAAGATCCGACAACATCGGCGGCGTAATGACTTGAGCGCGCAGCGTGCCGGACTTGGACGCAACGCGATGAACGGTGATCAGCGGCGCGAAAGGCGGGTGGTACATGTTGTCCTCCTTCAGATGGGGGAGCAGAAACACAACGCTGTGGCGCCCGAAGGGTAAGCACCGCAGAACTGCATGACCTGCTGGCCGGTCTTTGTGTTTGTGTTTGCGTGAACCCATGCGGGTTCTGTTTTCTTGCAGCCTAATTAATCGGCAGGTGTGACGTAGAACTTGCACGAACATTGCGCGTTTCTGACAACGGCGTTAAAGGCGCCTGACAGCCGGCACAACTCTGGGCTGTAAGGCGGGGCGAAAGGGACAATCCCGCCGAAGGCTTAACGCAGGGGCAATTTACTGTGCAGAAAGAGGCGCGGCTCCCGTTGGTTTTCGGGCGCAACCGTTGAACTTTCTCCGCCAAAGGTTAATCGGCACGCTAAGCTATTCGCTATCCAGCCGGTATCCATAGTTTCGGATCGTCACGATCATCGCACCCGCGTCACCCAGTTTGCGCCTGATCCGGCTTACGGTGACGTCCACGACATTGGTCAGTGGATCGCTGTCCATGCTCCAGACCGCATTCAGCAACCGCTCACGTGCAAGAACCTTGCCCTTGTTGCGCATCAGCATGACAAGGACATCGCGTTCCTTTGTGGTGAGATCCACGTTGCGGCCGACAAGTTTAATCTGCATCGACGCCGGATCATAGGAAAGCAGACCCAAGACAATCGCGTGGTCCTTGTCCGGGGCGCTGTGGCCGGTCCGCCGCCGATACAGGGCCTCGACTCTGGCCACAAGTTCATCGAACTCAAAGGGTTTTGCGAGGTAGTCATCGGCTCCCGAGCGTAGCCCGCCCACACGATCTTCAGTCGAGGCCATTGCGCTAAGCATCAGTATCGGTACGTCATTTCGACGGGCGCGCAACTGACGGCACATCTCGTCTCCCGACATCTGCGGCAACATCACATCCAGAAGCACGACATCATAGGAGGTGGAGGCCATCATCTCGAGGCCATCCTCGGCAGAACTGGCATGGTCGATCGTCCACCCCTCCGCGCGCAGGCCACGGCGCACGAAATCGGCAACTCTTGCTTCGTCCTCGACCAACAGTATCTGCATAAGCGACTCCCGCACGTCCTGCGTTCTGATCGCTGCCGACCAGTGACGCAAGAATAACGCAACGCTGCAGAATTTATTCCAGTCATAGGGCTTTTTTTGTTAGCGCACCTGAATGTGGCCCGTGCCAACACTGAATCTGCTCGGGGAGCCAACACTCAGACCTTCAGGACGCGTTCCCAGCGGCCGTTCTTGCGCCGCTTTCATCGCCAGGATTGGCAGAGGTCCCCGTCCCGACCGGGAAATCCAGACGAACAATCAAACCGCCGCCTTCACGCTCCAGCAGAGCGGCGGTGCCGCCATGAGCTTTCATGATCGACCGCACGATGGGCAAGCCCAGCCCGCTTCCATCAACGCCCGCGCCACGCGCGCCCGAGCCCCTGAAGAAACGCTCGAATGCCAGCTCGCGCTCTTTCTCGCTCAATCCGGGACCGTCATCTTCAATCATTATGGCAAAACCCTGCTTGGTCTGTTCGACCCGAGCCAAGACCTGCTTTCCCCCGTAGCGCAATGCATTGTTCATGGCTGCCAGCAGGCATTGGCGCAGGCGCAAGGCATCAACCTTGCAGATAGCGGGCGTCGAAAGCTGTATGACCTTGATATCTGCGTTCGCCATAGATGCCGCATCGGCCACTGCCATGTTGAGATCGACGTTGCGGGGTTCCAGGCGGAGCTGTCCTGCCTCAACTCTTGCGACCAGAAGCAGATCATCGACGATTTTGCTGGAATGGCGGGCAGCGTCGCGGATGCGGGAATAGGTATCGCTTTGCTCCTCAGAGCTTTGCGCGCCACCACGCAACGCGATATCGGCCTCACCCTGGATGATCGTGAGCGGAGTTCTCAGTTCGTGGCTTACATCGGCCATCAACTGACGGCGGCTTTCTTCGGTATCTTGCAACCGTGTGAGCGTTTCCCGAAGCTCGGCCGTGCGGTCCACGACTTTTCTCTCAAGCGCGCGAGCCTGAGCCGCCAGTTCCCGCTCGCGCGTTCCGATTTCCCCGGCCATGGTGATCATCGTCGCCGCAAGGTCGCGCAGTTCAGCCGCACCCCCGACATTCAGCGCGCGGCTATAATTGCCTTGGCGATAGGCATTGGCACCCGCCAGAAGTTCCGCAAGCGGCCGTGATGTCCAGCGGTGGAAGATTACAGAGACAATAGCCGTTAGCGCCGCCATCAGGGTCATGATGGTCCAGGCGGCGGCACTCAGGTTGGACCGCAAGGTGGCAGCAGCCTGCATGTTTTCCTCCACCTCCTCAAGCTCTCCGGCCAGAGCTTCGGCAATCAGGTCAGAGAGTTCCTGATCGATGGACCGATTCAGCAAGGTCGCCAGCTGAGCCACGCGCGCAGGATCGTCTTTGGGTGGTTCCGCCAGAAACTCGCGGTAGCTGGCTCGGATTTCTTCAATCTTCCGTTCGACCTGGGCAAGGAAGGCCAATTCCTCGAATTCTTCTTCGCGATCGAGTTCGATTTCGCGGGCGATCAGGTCACGCAACACTTGGGTGTTGCCGTCGATGTCATCATTGATCTTCGACGTCAGGTCGGCACCATCGCCGACCAGCAGACGATCAGCCTTTTCCTTGAACAGGCGGCTTACGTTAGACTGCAACGCCAGGTGTTCCGCGTAGGACGCATTCGCAAGGGCAATCCGGGCATCGTTATGTCGAGTGGCCTCGATGCCCCAGATGGTCAGGCCCGCGCCGACGAATGTGCAGGCCAGCAACAGAAGGGCGAACGTCGTCAGAAGTGAAGAAAGGCGCATAGGCCAAGCTGCGCGGATCAGTGAAGCAAACGCGGTGTTACGCATCAATAGTCCTCTTGGACGCCGATCAAGCGCCTCGTCCGTGGCTTGGATGGTCATGCAGGCCCTCTCACTTCATCGTGTAATCCGCCAAAACGCAAGTTGTCTGCCGCAGTGTCGTCCGGCAAGCGAGCCCCGACACGGCCAAACCTCACCATCTCGGCGGGGTAAAGTCGCGCGAGCCGAAGTCGGTGACCAGTTGGCACCGTTCTGGCACGAAAGCAGAGGGCTTCTTCATTTCGTCCTTTGGCAGAAGAACACGGATTTCGGTTGCTGGCGATCAAGGCGGCACCAGCCAACCCCTTTCTATTTATGGGTGCGGATGGATGACGTTGAACTGTAAGCGGTGCGCCAGCCCCGTGGTTTCGGCTTGATGTGACTTCGGGCATGCCGTCCTGCAACTGAGTTTGTGGGAGGCTTGCCATGGAGCACCAAAACGAGCACCGGATGGAGGTGCGTGGGTCGAATGGAGTGTCGCGG
>NZ_JAUXOV010000034.1 GCF_030684215.1 Pseudotabrizicola sp. | reverse complement strand
TGAATAGATGGGGTGGTTGCCGTCCGCCCCCGTATCCGCAGGCTGCATCTGTGCGATGCTTGTCCTGCAGCACATTCAGTGGAGGACGGTCTATGAAGGATATGATCATTGGCGTGGACTTGGCTAAGCGCATTTTTCAGGTGCATGGCGCGACCCCTTCGGGTGACGTTGTCTACCGGAAAAAGCTTAGCCGAGAGCAGTTTCGCGCATTCTTGACGAGTTTACCTGCCAGTCTCGTGGTCTTTGAGGCCTGCGGGAGCGCCAGTTATTGGGCTCGGGAAGCTCAGTCTTTTGGTCACGAGGCCAGGCTCATTGCCCCGCAGTATGTTCGTCCCTTCGTCAAAAGGCAAAAGAACGATGCCGCTGATGCTGAGGCGATCGTCATTGCCGCGCGGCGGTCTTTAGAGGACGAGAGAGGCTGGTTCGGCAGCGCACGGAATTGATGAATGCCCTACGGGCCAACTTCTACGAATATGGCGTCGTGTTTCCTATTGGCATGAACCAAACGACACGTATGACTGCATGGCTGGCTGAACATGGAGCGAGTTTGCCCAAGCTGCTGGTGGATGAATGCACCGACATTCTGTCCCTGATCGACGCGTTGACCGATCGCATCACGGCAAAGACTAAACTGTTGGCGTCTTTGGCATCCGCAAGTGAAACTGCTCGCCGTTTGCAAACGATGCCAGGTGTGGGACCGATGACTGCTCTTGCCGTTGAAGCATTCGCTCCAAACATGCAGGAGTTCCGTTCCGGACGCGACTTTGCCGCGTGGCTGGGACTGGTTCCAAAACAACATTCCTCAGGAGGGAAAGAGCGCTTGGGGCGTGTGTCGAAGGCCGGCCAGACCGACATCAGACGGCTGCTCATCATCGGAGCGATGTCTCGTGTCATAGGGCGAGGTGCCCGCAATGTGGCGGCTCAGAGTTGGCTTGGGCGGCTGATGCATCGCAAGCCGAAAATGCTGGCGGCAATCGCTTTGGCAAACAAAATGGCCCGTCAACTCTGGGCCATGCTGACGAGTAATGTTGATTACCACGACCCTGCTACACGGGTGGCGGCATGAGCCGTTCATCTGTGTAGAAGGTAAGACGGAGTGAGAAGACGCTGACTATATGGGAAATGATCGAACAGATCAGGAATGGGAAAACCAGTTAGGGGCTACGAGCCCTGCAGCTCGCTGAATAGATTTGGACCCAATCATGCTGATCTCCATATCGGCCTGCGGCCTTCAAGAAAGCCGCAATACGAGGCCTGACAGAAGACCGCACTCGATCCGACCCAGACGTCGAAATCCTCTTGCTTCAAGGACGGCAACCACAGAAG
>NZ_JAUXOV010000059.1 GCF_030684215.1 Pseudotabrizicola sp. | reverse complement strand
TTCATGCCCTTTTCGCAGTGCTCGGCGACGGTTTTGCCGAGGCCGTTGAAGCAGGTGATGCGGTGCCATTCGGTGTCCATCACGCGGTAGCCGTTCTCGTCGCGCTGGACCCGACCTTCGGACAGGCGCGGGCGCGAGGTGGCCAGGGTGAAGTTGGTGATCTTGGTGCCGCTTTGCGTGGTGCGGACTTCCGGGTTCTGACCGATGTTGCCGGCGAGGATGACGATATTCTGCATGGTTAGCTCCTGTATCTGGCTGAAGGGACCATCCCTTCGACAAGACCCGAATGAAGCCTGTTGGCTGAGGCTTGCACGGTGGCACCTCAGCCACCGGAAACCCCCGAGGGGCAGGGGTGGTGCGGGCAGGACGCGGCACGCGGACAACACGGCCCGGCCTTGAGCGGGGTTGCGAGCCAGAGGCCGAACAGGCTTAGGGGATTGCCAGTCGAAGGGAGGTGCCCAAGCCGGGATTGCGGGAAGCGACAGTGCAGAACGATGACACCCGTCCCCCGGCATGGTTAGACCCAGGGAAAAAGAACCCGGAAAGGGAGAGGAGCCGGATCAACGCCATCCGAGCTGAATGCGCCGCTTATCCGATGGGCGAAGGTGAGACCTGCGCGAGAGTCAGGCCGCCAGGATGGGCAGACCGAAGCACCGGCCTGCGGAAAACGATGAGGCCGAGTCGCTTGCTGCGATCTGGGGGGCAAGAAGGTGGTGGTCACCGATCGCTCTGACACCACAGAACGACGTCCCGAGTGCGTCCGCAGGGGCTGCAACGAATGTGGGGGAAGGTTGACGCCTTTGCCCAGCTGGATATGCAGGGATGCACCTTGACCAGTACATCGAACCATAGGAGCGGATCGAAATGCTTCGCGACGACATGAAAGTGCCCATAGTCGGCGTGAGGTGACGGGTCGCGGCAAAGTCGATTGGTCGGCGTGGCCGTTGGTCAAACTAAGGAAGATGATCTCTATCGCTCGTGCCATAGCCATGTCGTGAGTTATCGAGCCCTGTTCTATCGCTCATGGCCCGGAACGCAAAGGGCCTCGCCTACCCAAGGTGAGCGACAGGTTGGTAGTAATCGAGGCGATTTCAGATCGGCTTGGGAGGCGTTGAACCTCAGGATTCCGACCGTCAGCGAACGTAACCTTTCCGTTCCTTGGCCCGCGCAAGTTTCATCAGGGCGTTCACGGCTTTACCCTCGTCGGCGTGGGTTTCGACCAGCATCTGGCCACGCGATCCGATCCGCCCCCACTCCCTCACCAGACTGGACTTGCCGAAAAGGTCGCTTTCAATCACCATCAGATAATAGCGCCGCATGTTGCGCGCGGGGTCAAGTCGCCGCAAATGCAGCAAGCGGGGAAAGACTTCGAACTGGTCAGGTGATTTGGACATTGCTACCGGACGCTTGGGTGCCCTGAATCTAGCAGGTGGGGGGCATCCTCGGAAGCATGGAAAACCTTAGCGCGTACAAAGCTTCGCATCATCAAGCGTGCTGGCATAGAGCAGACAGGTTTCCATGTCGGCGAGGCTGGTTTCCAATCGGTCGCTGTCGGCCTTCAGCGCGCGGGCCGCTGTAATCATTTCATCAAAATCTGTGGCCAACTCTTTGTGCTTCTTGAGCAGGTCATTGTATTCATCGACCAAAGTGTTGTTTTCACTCAGCAGCTTGTCCTACGCCTCGGCACATTCGGTCACGTTCGATTTGCAGGTGAAGCCTTCATAATTGCATTGGTATTTGTCGAAACAGGCCGCGTTCTGGTCTACGCACATGCCGCTGCTGGAACAGACCGTATCGCCAAATCCAAGGCATGCTCCCCGGTCACCGTAGGAACAGCTGAACCCCTGCTGTGCGCTCACGCTGGTCGGGATCAGAAAAAGGGCGATCAACAGCCTTAGGATCTTCATGCCATCACATCCAGCTTCGGCAGGCCGCGCACTATTTCCATGGTTCGCAGGCTGACGGTGATGACGCGCTGGAACAGTTCCAGCGGGTAGGCGGGGTTGTTCATCGTCTCGATGGCATAGCGGTTGGCGTCGTTTTCGATGCCGCTGTCCTTGTCGGTCTTGACCACCTGGCGTTCCATCACCCATTCCAGCGCGGGCTTGCCGTTCACGACGTAGTCGTAGGCCTCCAGCGGGATATCCTGCATGGTGATGTTGGCGTTGTAGATGACAATGGTCTTGTCCTTTTCCTTGCCCGCCTTGCCGAAGGCCCATTTGGTGACGCGGTAGAAGGCCTCGGGGTTCTTGATGTCGGCCAGGCGCAGGTCGCCTTGCTTGATCGTGACCGGGTAGGGTTCGACCGTTTCATAGTTTACATGCAAATCGCCGAGTTCGCGGCCCGCGCGGCTGAAGGCCCAGAAGTCGGCGGCGGTTTTTACGCGGGGGATGCGGGGCAGTTCCTTGGACAGGTTGTCGGCGTATTTCGCGCGGTAATCTTCGGAATGCAGCAGGCCGTAGACGTAATAGAACAGGTCTTCCTTGGTGATCGTTTCGCCGGGATAGGCGTCTTGGAAGTGTTTCAGGCCAGCGTCAGTGATGCCGTCACGGCGCTGAGGGCCAAAAGTTTGGTCTGCAAAAAGGCCGCCAGTGCCTTCGTCTTGGTGATCGTAGAGATGGAGCGGAAAGCACTGAGTTCCGCCTTTGGCCGCAGTCACGAACAAGTCCAAAAACGTATTTGCCATTAGCGCCGAGAAGGGGGTTATGTTGCCCGAATTTGGAACGCTGATGATCTTGTTCTCGATACCAGAGATTGGGAAGATCGAAAAATTCTTTCCCATTCGATGAATTAGGCCCTTGTTCAGGTAGACATGCCGTTTTTCAAACGGCCTATACAAACCCGTTCTAATATCAGAACTTTCAAACGCCAACTGCGTGCCCCTTTCGAGGGACGCAAACAAGCTGCTTGTCCAACTGATGGCTTCCGGCGTGTATCGGACTAAGTCCTTTGCACTGCTACCATCCGTGCGAATTCTCTCAAAATGAGCTACCTGCTCGTTATAGAAATCCACAGTCTTTTGGATGTTCCTGGAAAGATCTATCTCAGAGAAATTGGTGCACCATGCATCGCGCCCCGTCTCGATCCCACGTGAGTACACTTCGAACAGCGGACTAACTGCGCCATTCTTTTCCCCCATCGAAATATGGGCATCAAAGCTGACATCGCGTTGGTTGATCCAATCATTTTGGTCATCAGGCGCCACATGAGACCATGAATTCGCATTTGTGATCCCCGCTATTGATCCAAAATCTTTGATAATGTCAACGGCAGAGTAAAAGTGAGCCAAAGGGCAGCGCAAAATGTTGCCACTTTGGGGTTAGGGAGATTGTCGCGTGAGGGAGCGCGAGCATCCGGGCGACCGCGCTTGTCATTGAGCTGGCGGTTGCCCGGATGCTTTGG
>NZ_JAUXOV010000057.1 GCF_030684215.1 Pseudotabrizicola sp. | reverse complement strand
CGTAGAGCATCACCGCCAGACGGATGACTTCGGGACTGATCTTGAAATAGCGAAAAGGGCTGGGTTTTGTCATCCGGCGAACCTATGCAGACGCCTGGTCGATCTCAACCAACTTTCGTCTGACAAGACCTTCAGTTGGGATGCAGATTTCTGTCACGCCCGCAATCTATCAATGGTGCAAGCAGGAAGATGCGCCGAACATCATTGGCCAAACCCATCGCATCCCCATATCATGTGTCAGGGATGGCCCCTGCCGCGAGAACAATCTGCAGATGACATCACCGCGCGACCTTTCCGTGGCCTCCTACAATATCCACAAAGGTATTGGCACTGATCGGCGGCGTGATCTGGCGCGAACGGTTGCGGTGATTTCCGAAATCGGGGCCGATATACTGGCCTTGCAAGAGGCGGACACCCGCTTTGGCACGCGCACCGGGCTGCTTGATCTGGAAAGTATCCGGCGCGATCTGGGGCTGATCGCGGTGCCGCTGGACGGTGTCGGTGCCGCGCATGGCTGGCACGGCAACTTGCTGCTGGTCCGCAATGCTTTGGTGCATGAGGTCCACCAGCTGATCCTGCCGGGGTTCGAGCCGCGCGGCGCGCTGGTGACAGACTTGATGATCGACGACCAGCCGTTGCGGGTGGTGAACGCGCATCTGGGGCTGCTGCCCGGCTCGCGCGCGGCACAAGCGCGGGCTCTGGTTGACAAGATTGGCAGCCTTGAGCCGCGGCCAACACTTTTGATGGGGGATCTGAACGAATGGCGCGGCAACAGTGCCTCGCTGAAAACTCTGGCTGAGCAGTTTACCATCGGGCCTGCGCGCCCCAGTTTCCCCTCGCGTTACCCGCTGCTGGCACTCGACCGGATGATGACCTGCATTCAGGGCGAGCTTCTGGATATTGCCACTCATGACAGCGCTCTGGCACGCCGCGCGTCGGACCATCTGCCAATCAAGGCCCGGCTGCGGCTGACCCCTGAAACGGCAAAAGGGCTTTGATGACGCTACTGGCAGTTCAGGTTTTGATGTGGATTGTGGTTGGCGCAGCGGCGACCGGCTTCGCATCTTGGCTGGCGCATCGGTCCTACAGGCGATTCCTGCGAAAGTCGCGCGGGCCTGTATCAAAGTCACTTGGCCGTGGGGACGTTCCTACAAAGCTCGATACTTTAATTGACCCATTGGAGGCGCAGTTCCCATGCCAGTCCGGCCTCGCGACCCTGCTAGACAATGCCGACGCGTTTGCCGCCCGCGCCCTATCGGCGGCACAGGCGGGGCGTAGTCTGGATTTGATGTATTACATCTGGCGCACCGATGTGACCGGCTGGCTGCTGCTTGACGCCCTTGTTGCGGCGGCGGACCGGGGCGTGCGCGTTCGCCTGCTGCTAGACGATGTGAATGTGCAGGGCTTTGATCCGGCGTTTCTGGCACTGACCCAGCACCCGCAGATCGAGGTGCGGCTGTTCAATCCGACGCGCAACCGGGGCCATGTTGTTCGCCGCACCTTCGAGATGCTGCTGGGGCTGGCGCGGTTCAACCGCCGGATGCATGGCAAGCTGTGGATTGCCGACGGGCGGTTGGCGATCATCGGCGGGCGCAATATCGCCGACACCTATTTTGCGACCCTAGACGCCGACACCCGCAACTCGGTTGACGCCGATATGCTGCTGGTTGGGCCCAAGGTGGACGCTGTGGCGGCGCTGTTTGACAGCTATTGGAACCTTGGGCTTTCGATGCCGATCCTCGCGCTATGGCCCGGCTTCAAGCTGAACCGGACCGCCTTTCGCCACCGGCTGGCCCGCCACGTCGGGTCGGCCCCGTCACGCCACTATCTGGCCCGGACGCTGGACAGTCGCACACCAGAGGCAGTTCTGGCCGGGCGGCTGCACTGGACCGACAAGGTGCAACTTCTCGCCGACCCGCCTGACAAGGCTTACGGCAACCACTCTGCCGCCTGGATGTCGACGGCCATCGCCGATATTCTGACAAACGCCCAGTCCGAGGTTCGGCTGATCACCCCCTATTTCGTGCCCGGTCAGGCGGGGATTTCGGGGTTGACCGCGCTTGCGGCGCGGGGCGTCAAGATCAGCCTGCTGACGAACGCGCTGGCGGCGACTGACATGCTGCTGGTTTACGGCGCCTACCGGCGCTACCGAGGCGCGCTGCTGGCGGCGGGAGGGTCTATCCATGAATTCTCGCCTTTGCCGAAGAATGGCCGAAAACGCGATATGTTGCATTCCAAGGTGTTCGTAATCGACGGGCGACAGGCTATCGTCGGCTCGCTCAACTTCGATCTGCGCTCGGCCTTCACCAACACGGAGTTGGGATTGTTGTTCGAACACCCCACTTTGGTGGCAGACATCACAGGCATGATCGACGCACTTAGCGCCCCAGATCAGGCCTATACCGTATCGCGCCCCGATCATGCGCTGCAATGGACAGTAGCGCGACCCGGTCTGCCCAAGTTGATGTATGTGGAACCCGAGGCGAGCAAGCTGCAGCGGGCGATTTCATGGTTGGTCGGGCTCTTGCCGATCCAGGCGTATCTGTGACGTCAGCTCCGTTCAGGCTGACACCGCGAACTCGGTCATCATGCCGGTCGACAGGTGCGGCATGTGGTGGCAATACAGCATCCAGCGCGCTGCCTCGCCCGCATCTACCGCCACGGTAACCGTGGCCATCGAAAGCACCTGCACGGTGTCGCGCTGCGGCGCAGCATCCGCTTGTGGACGATCTTGGGCCGGGATAGCGGCATAAGGCGATTTAGGAGCGGTCATCTTGCATCCTATGGCGAACAACGAAATGTTGTTGCGAAAACACAGGTGAGGGGCGGTGGCCAAGCGTAACGACATATCGGGCTTGCTGGCAATCGTCCAGCGGAAGCAGCGTGTGCCGCCTGAACCCGATAATCATCGAGCACGTTCTTGAGCTACAACTTTCTCGCATTGCTTTAATATGCGCTCGTGCCATTGGGGGAGACGCGTAATTTACGCGAAGATGAGCCGCAGTTTGTTCGGGTAGAGCCACCGGTGTCACAGCCCTGACATCACCGTTGACTGCACAATACTGGGCATATGCGGCCTTGAGCATCGCTACATGCAACGGCAGCCCCGGATGGCTACCAACTCTAGAATTGCTGGCTAGTGCATCGAGGGCAGCTTCATCATCAAAGATCGGGCGGTCTAGTTTGTTCACTTTGAGCGTATCGGTGTCTGTGGTGGGGAGGTCTTAAAGTACCGGGAGGCGCTTGGTTTTGTCATCTGGGCTGCCTGGGCGGCAAGGTCAGATCGCTCAAGAACTCTGTTCTGGCACTGCCCCGCAGACGCGAAACGCGGGAACGAAAGCACGGCTTCGATCAATAAGAAGGGCTCAGCCCACACCTCCTCTTTAGTGGCTGTCCTTTATCCGCGTCAAAACCTCATACAAACCAACGCCCATCGCCCATCGGATCAAGCCGTGCCGGGGATGCTCAAAGGCCAGCCGCTTGGGTCAAGCCATGGCTTGGGATGTTTTTCTCGGAACATCGTAATCCAAGAAGATATTGCTCAATATGCCTTCAATATCGTGCATGTTATCGGCTAGCAGTGCTTTCACTGGCTCCAATCTGTTTGCGCCAACATGGTTTTCCTCCGCAATCAACACTTGGGTATCATGTCTAGAGACTTTAGCGACGGCATGCTCCAATGCACTTACGGCTTGCTGCCCCGAAAGCAGGGGCAACACGTGGTCTTGTTGGTCGGAATGAAGTCGAACAGAGTCAAGCCCGCAAACGATACCGCTCATTGACACTGTGGGGTCGATCCCAAACCGATTTACTCTCAGTTCAGCAAACATGCGGCCGCTGCGAGCAAAAACGACACAGCCAAAAATGCCGTTGCCATAATAGGCAAAGCGATTTCTGGTTACACCAAGCTGCGCCTCGATATGCGCGGCGACTGCTGTAATAACATCACCAATGTCGCGTGGCGCAAACCGGCTGTACAAATCCTCGGCATCTTCGATCCGCAGTGCAAAGGTACTGATAGCATAGACCCCGTTTGGTAAGGCCATCAGCGACATTTCAAGCTGGTCTGGCATAAGGCAATGCGGCACAGATAGGATTTCAAGGACATCGCTAAATGACGAGCGCGAGAAGCTTGAAATCGTGGTTTCCAGTCGATGGACCTTGTCCTGAAGGGCGAGCGTTTTGCCCATCTGTTCATTCAAAATAGCAGCGCTTCGAATACGGGCGCCAAGCTGAATACCCTGCAAAGGCTTGGTAACATAGTCCGTCGCCCCAAGGGTCATTGCGCGATCAATTGAAATCTCGTCGGTTGCTGAGGTCAGCATCAAGATCGGAGTCTGTCCATATCGCGGCATAGCGCGTACCCGCGAACACAGCTCCAGGCCGTCAATGCCAGGCATCAAAATGTCCAGCAAAAAGCACTCAAACAAAGTATCGTCACGTGCAATCAACTCTAGTGCCTCTACAGCGTCTGATGCGAATGTCAGATCTTGATAGCCAGCTTCATCCAGAACCAAACCTAGAATATTTAGAAAGACGGGATCGTCATCAACGGCAAGAATTTTCATATCAGATTGTCCTCAGATCTGCCTGTTCACACCGCCAGAGTTTTAGATTCACAAAGCGAAATCGCTTCTGTAACTTGCCATACGGATCTTCTTCTATCCTAGTCTCGGCATGAAATTGGGCGCTTTTGAGGCAGGCGAGTACTGATATATGGGCGCGCCTTAAGATTGTATGGCAGCATGTCACCGAGGCTGTCATCTAATCGCATGTCATTTTGCAAGGCCTTGTTTGTGCCGAGAAGCATCGTTTGCCGGGAGCAGTGTCATCTTCGCGGTCGGCATGTGCCGCCGCATGGTGGGGCTTCGCGGGCGAACCTTCCAATGTGTGAAGCGCACGCATCGTCCGTTGGGTGATGGTGCAACAGCCTCGGCGGAATGGTTCGGGCCACGTCCCCGGCAGGGACGCCTCGACGCGTCAGGATGCCGACGCGGGTGGGTTCAGATCAGGACATGGCTTCGGCTTCGCGGTTGAAAGACTGGCCAGATTTCAGCATGGCATGCATGATGACCGCGAGCTTGCGCGCCACGGCAATGGCGGCCCGCTTGAAGCCGATCCTTTCGCGCAGCTTCAACCCCAAGGTTCTTAGCGCGCTCTCGGCGCTGGTGCGGGTCAGAACCACCGTGGCCGCCTCGTAGAGCAGGCCCCGCAGATGGGCATCGCCACGCCGAGAGATGTGCCCGTCATAATCGACCTCGCCGGATTGATAGCGCCGTGTGGTCAGGCCGATCCAGGCTCCGACCGACCGGGAGTTCC
Organism: Pseudotabrizicola sp.; assembly: GCF_030684215.1. Lineage (GTDB taxonomy): Bacteria > Pseudomonadota > Alphaproteobacteria > Rhodobacterales > Rhodobacteraceae > Pseudotabrizicola. The sequence goes on along the minus strand of NZ_JAUXOV010000057.1, from coordinate 8,504 downwards.
GGAAGTTAGCCGGGTCTTCGATGGCCGTCGTGAAGGATGTCGCGGTGATCGCTCCGATACCGGGGATCGACATCAGACGCTGGCAGGCCTCGCTGTGCCGGGCGCGGCGCAGCAGCTGGCGGCCGAGTTCGGCGGCGCGGCCCCGGACGGCGGTCCAGGCCTCCAGCAGCGGCAGGAGGACAGGTTCGAGGCTGACCTGTCCCGCAAGGAGCCGACGAACCTCTGCTTCGAACCGGCCTCCCTTGGCACCCGGGACGACCAAACCGAACGTCTTCATCAGGCCCCGGATCTGGTTGGACAGCTCGGTCGAAATCCGGACCAGGCGTCTGCGGGCCGCAACCAGGGTGCGGACCAGCATGCTGTCGTAGCCCTTCACGCGGACCTCGCGGAAAAAGCCGATCTCGGCCAGGTGGGCCAGACCGTCGGCATCGTTGGCATCGGTCTTGTTCGGCGCCATGTCGAGCGCGGCCTTCGCGTGCCGTGCGTCGATGCAGATCGCGGGCAGTCCTTCGGCGCTCAGGGCATGGAAGAACCACACGGACAGCGGGCCGGTCTCGAAGACAACACGTTTTGCCTCTGGCGCGTGTCGCCGAAGGGCCGCAGCAATCGCCGCTGGGTCTGAGGGGCATTTGCCGCGCCAGACCCGCCGGCTGCCGCGGCGCACCGAAATCGCCGTCTCTTTCAGGGATACGTCCAGACCAATATAGTCGCACATGGTTGTTCTCCATTCGATGTCTGGGCCCGGTGTCCATCGTGAACCCGTATCTGCATCCTATCGGGGAACAACCGCCTGCTCAAAACCTGATGGCATGACGGCCTCGGCGACTCGCTCCCGCGATTACCCCATGTGTGGAAACTGCCTTTTGTGGTAGAATTCGGCAGGGCGCAGGAAGAAACTTCGGCAGCAAAGGCAAGGCTCCTGCGGTCCATCCCCGGGATTGGCCCGGTCTCCGCGGCCATGCTGATCGCAGAAATGCCAAAACTCGGCCGGATGACATCGGGCGAGGCCGCATCCATGACCGGCCTTGCACCTGTTCCACACGACAGTGGTGCGATGCAAGGAAGACGAGCACTTGCAGGAGGGCGGCGCTCACCTTGGCATGTCTTGTTCCAGACCGCACTTGCAGCCGTCTGTCACAATCCAGTTCTGAAACCGGCCGCACAGCGCTGCAGCGACCGTCGTCGGTCCGTAGGCCTTCTTCAGGATCATCCCGATGCCGCCGGCAGACGGAAACGCGTTCGACATCTTGATATAGGTTTAGGCGCTGAACGCAGTCACGATGGCGCCCACGACGAAAGAAAGCGGGAAGAGCGGCCCGGCAAGCTCGGCGATCTGCCCGGTCAGCGCGAAGATTCCTGCGCCGATCATCACGCCAATGCCCTTCGCCACCGCGCCCGCTAGGGTGATGCTGTTCATTTCGTAATCGCCCGTCATCAGTTTTCCTTTTCGGGCTTGTATCGCACCACCGCCCAAGAATGCCGCAATACCGGCACAAGCCCAAGGCCGAGCACTAACCATGTCCGGCGGTTGAGGACGCCGCAGCCCCGTTCAGTTTGGAAAGCGCGCAGGCAAAGCGCCGAAACGACGCGCACGTCAGCCCGTCCACGCGGCTGGCCAGTGGCGGCAGCGGGCACTTGGGAGACTACTTTCACACATTGGCATCGTATATGGCCTGCGCGCCGAGGAGATGACGACGGGTCAGCCAGACCACCAGGATCGGAACGACAAGCCATTGCAAAAGCGGACTCAATCCTGTGCCGAAAGGCGGCACAAGCGGCATCAGATCGGAATAAGTCCAGCGCAGGCTGATATTGGTGTAGTAGTACTCAAACCCAACGGTCAGGACGATACCGACGGCCACAAAGATCGCGGCCGGGAAGCGCGCTGGTCGAAGCATCCAGTCCCGTCTGCGGGCCGCCAGAGAGGCAAGCCAGAACGCCGTCAGCGCGAAGCCAACATCGCCAAAGGTTGCCGACATGCAGAGCTTTATCGCCTCCCAATGAGGCATCTCGGCCATGCCGGTATAAGTCGGAACCTGAACGAACTCCCAGACGAAATGCAGAACGAACGAGAAGTAGACGACTGGCAGTTCGGGCGCTCCCCAAACACTATCAGGGCGCACGCGGTCGCCAGAAACGACGTCGCGCGCCATCTTCTTGCTGCGGCGTTCCATCAGATCGCATTGACGGCCTTCGCCAGAAGGTCCCGCACCTCGCCCGCAACGGCCGTCAATTCGGAGTTTTCGATCGCTTGCATCGACGCCACTGGATCAACGGCGCTGACCTCTACACCGCCCTCGACTTCCCGGAGGATGACGTTGCAGGGCAGCATCGCGCCGACCCGTGGCTCGATGCCAATCGCTTGATGCGCCATCTTCGGATTGCAGGCGCCGAGGATGCGATAGGCGGGCATATCCACATCCAGCTTTTTCTTCATCGTCGCCTTGACGTCGATCTCGGTCAGAACACCAAAACCATGTGCGGCCAGTGCGGCACGGGTCCGCGCGTCCACCGCGTCAAAATCCACGCCTGTGATCAGCCGGTTGATCGTATAGTCCATCGGATTTTCCTTCGTCTATTTGCGCAGGTATTTGACCAGCGCCGCAATCGCGAGGCCGACCAACACAAGGATGACAATCATCCAGAGCCAACCAAAGCCCATGCCCAAACCCATACCATACCCGTTCATCATCTTAGCCTCCTGATCTGTGTTGGGATCTCTGCCGCCAACGGGAGATTTGTTCGGTTGGCGGCAGAAAGCCGCGTGTCAGTTGTTGCCCATCATGCCATGGCCCATGCCCTGCATGCCGCCCCGCTGCACGCCCATGTGGCTTTGCATCATCGCGGCCATGGCGGCCATTTCAGCATCGGTCACCTGTCCGTCGCCATCGGCGTCGTGCATCTGGAAGGCACGCACGGTCATTGGGCGCATATGGGCCGCATGCATTACCGCGAATTCCTCCAGCGACAAGGTGCCGTTGCCGTCGGTGTCATAGGTCTTGAGTTCCGCCTGAATTCCGACCGCCATTTCCTCGGGGCTAAGTGTGCCGTCCTTATTGGTGTCGAACGTGGCCATGGCATAGCTATGGCCGCCGCCCATCATGCCCATTCCCCCGCCCATCATGCCGCCATGTTGCATATTGCCATGCTGCATCTGACCCTGTTGGGCCACGACCGGCACGGCGACTGCGGCCACACCAAGGACGGCAACGGTTGCGAGGGCAAATTTTGTCGAACGTTTCATTCTGTTTCTCCTGGATCAGATTGCGATGGGTCCAATCTGGGGGACAGGTGTCCCACAGGTTTGTCAGGGGGCCGCCTGTTTTGTATCAATCTGTCGCAAGAACGGGGGTTGAGAGAGGTTTGCGACAAACTTCTGTCCGCAAGGCCTGCAGGTTCGGCTAGGGTCGCCATCAGGAGACAAGATGATGACCCAACCGCCCCATATCCTGATCGTTGATGACCACCGCGAGATCCGCGATGCACTGGTAAAGTATCTGGAAAAGAACGGCATGCGCGCGACCTCTGCCGCCGATGCGGTTACGATGGATGCAGCGATGAAGGTGGGCCAGTTCGATCTGATCGTGCTGGACGTGATGATGCCAGGCGAAGATGGACTGTCGGTGTGCCGACGCCTGCGCGCGCAAGGCGAGATTCCGATTTTGATGCTGACCGCCCTCGGCGACGAGACCGACCGCATCGTGGGTCTGGAGGTGGGTGCGGATGACTATCTGCCCAAACCCTTCAACCCGCGTGAGTTGCTGGCCCGGATAAAGGCGATCCTGCGCCGGTCCGACCGGGGGGAAGTGGTGGGCGGCAGTCTTGCCGGGCACCGGATGGTCTTTGACCGCTGGGTGCTTGATACCGACCGCCGGACCCTGACCGAAGCGGGCGGAACCGAGGTCGCGTTGACCACCGCCGAGTTCCGCCTGCTGACGGTCTTTCTGGAACGGCCCCGCTTCGTGCTTAGCCGCGAGCAACTGCTTGATCTGACCTCGGGACGCGCCGCACAGGTATTCGACCGCACAATCGACAACCAGATCAGCCGGTTGCGCCGTAAGATCGAGGTCGATCCGGCCAAGCCCACGCTGATCGCCACAGTCTGGGGCGGTGGTTACAGCCTTGCAGCAGATGTTAGGACGTTGCCATGACACTGCGCCCCAACCTTCTGCGCGGGCTGTTCCCGCAATCACTTGGCGGGCAGTTGCTGGTCATGCTGCTTTTGGCACTGGCCATCACACATGGGCTTGGACTTCATTTGTTGACTGACGAGCGGAACCGCGCGGTGCGCGCGGCCCTTGGGCTGGAGGCGGCAGGACGTGCTGCAAATGTGGTTTTGCTTTTGGACAGTGCGCCAGCGGACCTGCGCTCGTCCATCCTGCGGGCAGCAAATTCGCCTTTGGTCAGGTTTGAGATCGGGCCAGAGCCGGAAGCGCTGCATGACAGCGCCGACTCGGACGTGGTTTTGCGCCAGATCCGCCAGATCTTGGGCGACCCGGAACGCGAAGTACGCGCCGATGTTCATGTCCCCTCCCCCGTGTCCCTTCCGATGCCGGACGGTATTCCCGCCAACATGCGCCCGATGCACGATGCAATGACGGCCGGGCGGATCGAGCCCGTTGAACTGACGCTTTCCATCCGGCTGGCGGGGGGCGACTGGCTGAATGTCAGCACGATGTTTCATCGTCCGGGCTTGCAACTGTCGCCACAGGCCTTGTTGCCGCTTGTTTTGATGGCGGTGGCAGTCGCGCTTGTGGCATGGTGGACCGCGCGGCGTGTCGTCGGCCCGATGCGCGCCCTCGCCATCGGTGCTGACCGGTTGGGACGCGGCCTTGAGGCAGACCCGCTACCATTGGCGGGTCCATCGGAAGTGCAGGAAACCACACAGGCCTTCAACCGGATGAAAGACCGGCTGACCCGTTTCGTGAATGAGCGCACGCATATGCTTGCCGCGCTCAGCCACGATCTGCGCTCACCCCTGACTGCCATGCGCCTGCGGATTGAAATGCTGGATGACACCGAAGACAGCTTCCGGCTGAAAGCACTGGTCGGGGAAATGCAGGCCATGGTCGAGGCCACGCTGGAATTTGCACGAGGGGTCGCGAAGGCGGAATCCCCTTCTGACGTCGACCTCGCAGCACTTCTCGCGGATCTGGTGGGCGATGTCGGCGGCGAAAGGGCAACGCTGGTCCCGTCACTACCCCTGCCCGTTACAATCCGTCCCTCGGCGATGAACCGCGCGCTGCGTAACCTGATCGACAATGCGGTGCGCTATGGCGGCGCGGCGCAGGTGGCACTGGCGCAGGAGCCGGGCACGGTGACCATTACCATCGCAGACAAAGGTCCGGGATTGCCGGAGGACCAACTGGAGGCCGTGTTCGAGCCATTCGTCCGCCTTGAAGGATCCCGCAACCGCGATACCGGCGGCGTCGGTCTGGGCCTCGCCATCGCCCGGACAATCATTCATGCGCATGGTGGGACCATTATACTGCGCAACCACCTCCAAGGGGGACTCGAGGCTCTTGTGACCCTGCCAACGGAAACTGCTTGATCGGTCATCTATTCGGCCTATCCATAATATGAAAATGGCCAGGTCGACCAAAGCTTCAGTTTCAACAAGGCCGGATACATCAACCGCCAGCGACAGAACTACCCATGGGACGGCGTCACGCGGCTGGATAGCTCGTGAACATTGAAGTGCTGCGATCTTTCCCGATCAGGATCACGTCATAGGCCTCGCGCTCGGTTTCCAGACCCCTACCCGGCGAGCCGTAGGGCATGCCTGGGACCGCGAGGCCGATAACAACGGGCCGCTCCAAAAGCAGCCGGCGGATATCGACGGCGGGCAAATAGCCTTCCAGCACATAGCCTGCAGCGGTCGAGGTGTGGCACTATGCAAGATCCCCCGAAATATGGTCTTTGATGCGGCGGTCGAAGTTACCATCGCCAGCGACATGCCTGCAGCGACCAAGCTGCTCAGCCCGCGCAATTACATGAACAAGGGAGCGGACTAAGTTACCCCCCGGAAGTCGGACTGAACCGCCCCGGGTTTACCGGAGGGTGATTTGTTCATTTTTCAGGCGACCATATCGAGTGTGTTCAGATTTTGATAGAACGCCTCCTCTGCTTCTGCTGGCGGGACGTAGCTGATTGGGCCGAGCAGCCGGCGGTTGTTATACCAGTCGACCCATTTCAGCGTCTCCCATTCGACTTCGCGTATCGATTTCCATGGGCCGATCTGGTTGATGACCTCGGTTTTGAAAAGCCCGATGACACATTCAGCGAGAGCATTGTCATAAGAGTCGCCGACCGTTCCGACGGACGGGTCTATGCCGACTTCGATGAGCCGTTCGGTGTATTTGATCGACAGATATTGTGATCCGCGATCCGAGTGATGGATTAAATCCTTGTTATCAGGCGTTTTTCTTTGCCAGATCGCTTGCTCCAAGGCGTCGAGGACGAACTGGGTCGCCATGGATGTCGAGACCCGCCAGCCGACGATGCGGCGTGCAAAGACATCAATGACGAAGGCCACATACACCGTTCCCGACCAGGTTTGCACATAGGTGAAATCGGACACCCAGAGTTGATTGGGCCGATCCGCTTTGAACACGCGGTTCACTTTGTCGTCGGGGCACGGCTGCGCGCTGTCCGGATTGGTTGTGACAACCTTTTTGCCCCGGAGCACGCCCTTCAGGCCCAAACGGCGCATCAACCGTTCCACAGTGCATCGTGCAACCTCCTGATTGTCTCTGAGCAAGACATGCCAGATCTTCCGCGCGCCGTAGAGCTTGCGGTTGTTCTTCCAGGCAGCATCGATCTTGACGCAGAGATCAGCGTCAGCCTTCGCCCGCACTGACGCCCGATCAGGATCACGCGCGATGGCGCGCCGCTCATAATAGGTGGATGGGGCGATCTGTAACATCTTACACATCGGCTCGACCCCATACACCCCACGGTGTTCCTCAATAAAAGCAATCACTTGCGAAACGGGCGGTCGAGCTCCCGCTGCCCGGCAGCGGTTTGACTTCAAACCGCGAGAGGGGCCATCGCAAAATACGCCGAGGCCTTCTTCAGGATCTCATTAGCCTGCCGAAGCTCGCGTACTTCACGCTGGCCTGCTGCCGGTTTCGTGGACACGAAGATAAGATCGTGACCAAGGAATCGGAGATCGGACATGGTAAGACGGAAGTTCACGAAGGAGTTCAAGTTTGAGGCTGTGAAGCTGGTGACAGAGCGGGGCGTTGCGGTGGCACAGGCAGCCCGGGATCTCGATCTGGCCGAGAGCGTGCTGCGACGTTGGGTGCGGGAGGCCGCAGTGGCCCCGATCACGGCGTTCCCCGGCAATGGCCAGCAGCGAGCCGAGCAGGCAGAGATCGCAGCCCTGAAGAAAGAGGTCGCCAAGCTCAAGGCGGAGCGTGACATCCTAAAAAAAGCCGCGGCATTCTTTGCGAGGGAAGCGACATGAGGTTCGCCTTCATCGCGAAACACCGCCATATCTGGCCGGTCACTTGGATGTGCGAGGTTCTGGAGGTCTTACGCTCGGGTTTCCATGCATGGCTGAACCGCCCTCTCAGCGACCGGGCGACCCTTGATGCGAAGCTCGTTGTGGCAATCGACAATAGCTTCAAGGCCAGTGATCGAACCTATGGCGCCCGCCGTGTCTGGCATGACGTCATTGAAGAGGGGTTTATCTGCGGCCTTCATCGGATCGAGCGGTTGATGCGCCAGAACGCGTTGAAAGCACGCCCAAAACGGCGCGGAAAGCCCCAAGACGATGGCGAACGGTCGGTGATCGCAGATAACATCCTCGACCGGGACTTCGAAGCGGATCGCCCGAACCAGAAGTGGCTGGCCGACTTTACCTACATCTGGACCGCCCAGGGCTGGCTGTATGTGGCGGTCGTGCTGGACCTGTTCTCTCGCCGTGTGGTCGGCTGGTCGATGAAGGCCGAGAGGGATGCCACTCTGGTCATGGATGCCCTGATGATGGCCGTCTGGCGCCGCGGCAAGGCCGATGCGCTTCTCCACCATTCGGACCAGGGGTCGCAATACACCAGCGAGCAGTTCCAGCGCCTGCTGGCTGACAACGGGATCACCTGCTCGATGAGCCGGGCCGGCAACGCATGGGACAACTCGGCAATGGAAAGCTTCTTTTCCTCGCTGAAAATCGAACGGACCAACCGCAAGGTCTATCGCACCCGCGACGAAGCCCGCGCCGACGTGTTCGACTACATCGAGCGCTTCTACAACCCGCGCAGACGGCATTCGAAACTGGGCTACATCAGCCCCATGGAGTTCGAGGCCCGCGCTATACTAGCTTAACCTGCTGTCCACGAAACCGGCAACAGGCCACGCTCAAGTTCCTTGATCCGGGCCTTCTCGGCACTGGTCGGTCCCGGCCGCTCGCCGCCATCACGTTGGGCCTGACGAACCCAATCGCGAAGACTGTCTGGCGAACAGCCCAATTTGCTGGCGATCGCAGCATGCGCTGCTGCGTCGCT
>NZ_JAUXOV010000033.1 GCF_030684215.1 Pseudotabrizicola sp. | reverse complement strand
CAGTTGCAGCGCGAGGGCGTTGATGTGCGCGGGGTGGCGACCGACCCGGATCGCCTGACGGCGCTGGTCATTCTGGGGATCCGCGATTCCGAACAGTTTCCACTAATCTTCTACCGCGAGAATTGCGCAGACATGGCGCTGTGCGAGGACGATATCGACGAGGGACTGATCGCCGACACCCGTTCGGTTCTGGCGACAGGCACGCATCTGTCAAACCCGCGCACCGAGGCGGCGGTATTGAAAGCGCTGGCGCTGGCGCGAAAGCACGGCGCCAAGACTGCGCTTGATATCGACTATCGCCCCAATCTGTGGGGCGTGGCGGGCCATGGCGATGGGGAAAGCCGTTTCGTCGAAAGCGCGGCGGTAACGGCCAAATTGCAGGCCACCTTGCATTATTTCGATCTGATCGTCGGCACCGAGGAAGAATTCCACATCGCTGGCGGCACGACAGACACCATCGGCGCGCTACGGGCCGTGCGCGCTGTGACCCCCGCCGTGCTCGTCTGCAAGCGCGGCGCGGCGGGGGCGGTTGCTTTTGAGGGGGCAATCCCAGACAGCCTGGACGAGGGTCAGACCGGCCCCGGCTTTCCGATTGAGGTGTTCAATGTGCTGGGCGCGGGCGACGGGTTTTTCTCGGGCCTGATGAAGGGGTGGCTGGATGGGGAAAACTGGCCGCGTGCTCTGGAATATGCCAATGCGTGCGGGGCCTTTGCGGTCAGCCGTCATGGATGCACCCCCGCCTATCCGTCCTTGACCGAACTGGACTTCTTTCTGAAACGCGGAGTGGTGCGGCCGGACCTGCGCAATGACTCCCCATTGGAGCAGATCCACTGGTCGACCAACCGCGCGCGGCGCGGCCTGCCCGACTGGTCAGATATCCGGGTCTTTGCCTTTGACCATCGGATGCAGTTGGAACAGATGGAGGGTTATACGGCGGCCAAGGGCGCAGCCTTCAAAGAGCTGTGCTTGAGCGCTGCCCAAAAGGTTCAGGCCCGCAGGCCCGGCTATGGCATTTTGTGCGATAACCGGATCGGGCGCAGCGCCTTGCATGCCGCCTCTGGTACGGGGTTGTGGATCGGGCGTCCTTGTGAATGGCCCGGATCACGCCCTTTGACACTGGAGCCGGAACTGGGGCCGGACTGTGGCGGGCTGGAGGCTTGGGCGCGCGAGAACGTGGTCAAGGTCTTGTGCTTTTGCCACCCCGAGGACACCGCCGCCTTGCGGGCAGAGCAGGAAGCCACCGTAAAGCAGCTGTTCACCGCGGCGCGCCGGAATGATCTGGAGTTTCTGCTCGAGGTGATCCCGTCCAAGGTCGGGCCGGTTGATGACAGGACGACCGCGACCTTGATCGAACAGTTTTATGCTGCGGGTGTCTATCCCGACTGGTGGAAGCTGGAGCCGATGCAGACCGCCACCGCATGGCAAAACGCAATTCGTGCGATCGAGACGCACGATGCCCACACGCGCGGTATCGTCGTGCTGGGGCTGGATGCGCCAGAGGCCGAGCTTGCGGCAAGCTTTCAAGTGGCAGCGGCCTTTCCCCTCGTGCGTGGCTTTGCTGTCGGTCGCACGATCTTCGGGGCAGTAGCGCAGGCATGGCTTGCCGGAGATTTGGGCGATGCCGATGCCGTGGACGAGATGGCCCGGCGCTTCGCCCGGCTGAGTGGGATCTGGGATGCGGCCCGCGCGGCGGCAGGAGGCAAATAGAATGACGACGATCCGGCTGACCGCAGCACAAGCCATGGTAAAATGGCTGTCGGTGCAGATGAACGAGGAAGGCCAGCGGTTCATTCCCGGCATCTGGGCGATCTTCGGCCATGGCAACGTGGCGGGGATCGGCGAGGCACTTCAACGGGCGCAGCATGGTGATTTGTGCGGCAACGATCCTTTTCCGACATGGCGCGGCCAGAACGAACAGACGATGGCCCATGCGGCGATTGCTTTTGCCAAGGGCCGCGCGCGCAAGCAGGCCCACGCGGTAACGTCCAGCATCGGGCCGGGGTCCACCAACCTTGTGACCGCAGCCGCCCTGGCCCATGTGAACCGTCTTCCATTGCTCATCGTGGCAGGGGATGTTTTTGCCAGCCGCCGCCCCGATCCGGTGCTGCAACAGGTCGAGGATTTTGACGATGGCACCATCAGCGCCAATGACTGTTTCAAGCCTGTGGTGCGCTATTTCGACCGCATCACGCGCCCTGAACAGCTGCTGACAGCCTTGCCCCGTGCGGTGCGTGTGATGACAGATCCGGCCAATTGCGGCCCCGTCTGTCTGGCCTTTTGTCAGGACGTCCAGTCCGAAGCGCACGACTGGCCCGAAGCCTTCTTTGCGCCCCGCGTCTGGCACATCCGCCGTCCGGAACCTGACGCGCTCGAGTTAAAAACCGTTGCAGACCTGATCCGCGCCGCCCAACGACCCGTGATCATCTGCGGTGGTGGCGTGATTTATTCGGGTGCTGAAAGCACCTTGGGTGCATTTGCGGAAAAGCACGCCATTCCGGTCACCGAGACACAGGCAGGCAAGTCGGCTCTGGCGCAGGCGCACCCGATGAACTTCGGCGCGGCGGGGGTTGATGGCGCGGCATCCGCAAACGCGGCTCTGAGTGCTGCGGATCTGGTGATCGGCATCGGCACGCGGTTGCAGGACTTCACCACCGGATCACGGACGCTGTTTGCTGACGGGGCCAAGTTGGTCTCTATCAATACCCACGGCTATGACGCGGCCAAGCACGGGGCGGTAAGCCTTGTCGCAGATGCCAAGGTGGCATTGGAGGCGCTATCGGTGCGGATCGGCGCGTATTGCGCGGCACCGGATACGGCAGCCCGCGCGGCATGGCTGGCAGCGGTCGATGCCAAATGTCAAACCCCGGTTGCCGCAGGGGCCTTGCCAACCGATGCTCAGGTTATCGGGGCCGTGCAGGCGGTGGCCACCAAGGACAGCATCGCGATGTGTGCCGCAGGCACCATGCCAGGGGCGCTAAAGTTGCTGTGGCAGGCGTCGCAAGGCGGCTATCACATGGAATACGGTTACAGCTGCATGGGCTACGAGGTCGCCGGCGCCATGGGCCTGAAACTTGCGCTCCCCGAGCGCGAGGTGATCTGCTTTGTCGGTGATGGCAGCTATATGCTCGCCAATGCCGAACTGGCCACCGCCGTCATGCGGCGCATTCCCTTTACCGTGGTTCTGACCGACAACAGCGGTTACGGCTGCATCAACCGGCTTCAGCAGGTCAGCGGCGGCGCCCCGTTCAACAACATGTATGTCGATTGCACGATCGAGGACCAGCCCGAGATCGACTATATCGCCCATGCCGCCAGTATGGGTGCGCATGCGGTCAAGGCAAAGAACCTCGCCGATTTGCAGTCCGCCTTGCAGACCGCGCGCGGCAAGCGCAAGCCGACCGTCATCGTGATCGACACCACCGCAGCCCCGGGTCCCGGAGACGGTCTGGACGGGGCAGG
>NZ_JAUXOV010000029.1 GCF_030684215.1 Pseudotabrizicola sp. | reverse complement strand
CAGCGCCATGTCTGCGCAATTCTCGCGGTAGAAGATTAGTGGAAACTGTTCGGAATCGCGGATCCCCAGAATGACCAGCGCCGTCAGGCGATCCGGGTCGGTCGCCACCCCGCGCACATCAACGCCCTCGCGCTGCAACTGTTCGCGGATGAAACGGCCCATATGCTCGTCGCCCACCCGTGTAATCAGCCCCGACCGCAACCCAAGCCGCGCCGTGCCGCAGGCGATATTCGTGGGTGAGCCGCCGATGTACTTGCGAAAGCTTCCCATATCCTCCAGTCGCCCGCCAACCTGCGCCCCGTAAAGATCGACGCCCGCACGGCCGATGGTGATGACATCCAATGTTTTGGTCATGCTGGTTCCTCAATATCAATCAGGGCAGGAGGCGGCGTGATGTCACAGCCGCCCCCTTAAGGACGAGGCAGGGAGGAGCCCCGTCTCTTGTCTCAAAGGCCGGCGCGGATGAAATCCATGCTGGTCCGCACAGCCGCCTCGCTGTCGTCCAGATCATGCACTTCGGGGGCAAAAGGTTCGAAGCTGAACGGCCCGTCGTAGCCTTTAGCCAGCAAAGTCTTGATCTGCGCAATGTTTTCCAGCCTGTCGTGCGCGTCGACCAATACCCGGTGTGGATCCAGCATTGCGGCCACGCTTACTTCTGGATCGACCACACCCGAAATGTGAACGAGCCCCGTCCACTCGGCAAAAAACTCGGTCTCGCCTGCGAGGTGGTGGTGAAACGTATCATGCACCAGCTTGTAGACGTCTTCGCCGCCAGCTGCCTGAATCGCGCGAATGGCTTCGGCCTTCGTCCGCAACGAAGAGATCGGGAATCCGAGCGGCTCGACCAGCCCTGTCAGACCGCGATCCTGCAAAATTGACTTCATGGCAATCAGCGCGGCCACGAGATCATCAAACGAAACCTTGGTCCCGTCATTCAACGGGCACATGACAAGGGCCTTGGCACCACAGGCGGAGGCGTAGTCGGCCATCGCTTCGGCCTTGGCGGGCAGATCACCGGACCAAACGTTGAAAGGATACAGCGCGTTGATCGAGATGATGCTGACACCCGCTTTCTCGGCGGCAGCTTTCACGTCAGCGGCCGGCCAATCACCCACCACATTCGGCAAATCGTTGCGGATTTCCACCTCGGTCGCGCCAAGTCGGCGTGACATCGCGAAAAAATCCTCCAGCCCCACCTTGGGGGCCGTGATGTGGTTCATTGCAAAGCGCATGGTCATTCCTCAGGCGTAAAGTGCGGGACGGGAGGGGTAGCTGATCGCGACAGTCGCGCCTTCGTCGTCTTGCGCGGCAACGCAAGCGTCGGCGGTCACGGCGGCCATATAGCCATCCCAGGAGGTCGGGCCAGAAGCGGTGCCTTCGGCAGCGGCTTTCAGGAAATCCTGCAATTCGACGTCATAGCTCGCAACAAAGCGGTCTTTCCAGTCGGTCAGGATGCTGTTTTGCAGCTTTGCTCCCAGCCGCATCTGCACAGCCATTGGCTCGGGCAGGCTGGCCACGCCGTCTTCGCCCACCACTTCGCACTGGATGTCATAGCCGTAATGGCAATTCACGAAAATCTCGGTGTTAATGACCACGCCTTTTGCGGTGGTCAGAGTGACGATCTGCGGATCACGCAATTTGGCGTGGCTGCGCGCACAGGTCCGCGGGAAGGTGACGCGGGCGGACACGTAGTCATCCTCCAGCAGCCAGCGGAACACATCGATCTCGTGGATCAGCGTGTCATGGATCGCCATAGGCGTGGTATAGGCTTCGGGAACCGCCGGGTTGCGGTGTGCAGCATGCACCATGACGGGCGCCCCCGTGTGGGTTTCGATAGCCTGTTTCAGCGCCACATAGCCCGCATCATATCGGCGCATGAAGCCGACCTGCACCAGACGACGGCCAAAGGCCACCTCGGCGTCCACGATGCGCTTTGCACCCGTTGCGGTTGTTGCCAGCGGCTTCTCGCAAAAACATGGCTTACCTGCTGCGATAGCGGCCAGAACATATTGTTCATGCGTCGCCCCCCACGAGGTTACGAGAACAGCATCGACATCGGCCGCTGCAATCAATTCCTCACCCGTAGCATATACGGTCGCATCGGGTGCGATATCGGCTTTGACGGCTTCGGCTGACGCAGGGTTCACATCGCTGAGCGCCACGATCTTGCCACCGGCAAGAACCTGATTGATGCGGCGCGCATGATCGCGGCCAATGGCTCCGGTGCCGATGACACCAATTCTGACGGTCATGTTGGATCTCACTTCCAGTATTTTGCGATGTAGGTTTTGGTTTCGGCCAGCATAAAGCGGGCGCTGTCTTCGGCACGATCTTCCCAGCCAAAGACACAGTTCGAGAGCACCCCGTCGAACTTCATGTCCGCCAGCGTGGCAAAGAAGGTGTCCCAATCAATCTCGCCTTGCCCGAAGTCCAGATGCTGGTGCACGCGCACCTTTGATCCGGGCGGGTTAACGACGTAGCGCAGTTGCGACGACTTGTTGTGATCATAGGTGTCGGCCAGCCGGACATGCTCCAGATAACCTTCGGTGGCGCGCAGATTGGCGACCATGTCAGGACCATAAAAGAAGGTATGTGGCGCGATGAAAGACGCGCGCACCATCGGTGAGTTAATGGTCTTGATGATGTCGATCGCAGGCGCGATTTCTTCGAGCCAGTCTTCGGGATGTGCCTCAAGTGACAGTTTGATGCCCTCGCGCTCCAGGATCGGGACCAGAACATCCATCGCGCGAAAGAACTGGTTCTCGCAGGTTTCGGGACGATGCAGACCGGAGCGGTCGTTCAGACTGCGGTCCGGCGATCCGCCACGGCCAAATTCGGAAACGAACAACGGACATTCCAGTTCGACCGCAATTTCGATGGCCCGTTTCCAATTGGCAATCGCAGCCTCCCATTCATCAGGATAGGGGCTGGCCCAGCGATACATCGGCTGGATCGAGGCAAGACCGACGCCATGATCCTTCAGCGCCTTTTTGAATCCCTGAATGCGCTCGGGATACATCTTGGGGCGCGTCCACCATGCCAGAAAATCCGGGCGTGGGGACATTTCAACGTAATCGTAACCCAGATCTGCCACTTTGCGGAGCGTGTCTTCCAGCGACAGATGGCGGATCATATGGGGGTCAAGCGTGTGTTTCATCTCAAAATTCCGCTATTTTTGGGTGCAGGCCACCTTTCGGCGAAGCAGGTCCGCCGAGAGGGAAAGTCTGGATGTCGAGAAGTTCAGCTTTTCTTGACGCGTTTTTTCTGGCGATGCACGTCGGCCACCACAGCGGCCACAATGATCACGCCCTTGATCATTTCCTGATAATAGGCGTCCAAACGCAGGAAGGTGAAGCCCGAGATGATGACGCCAAAGATCACCATACCGATCATCGTCCCAAGAATGGTCCCCCGGCCCCCGGCCAGTGAGACCCCGCCGATGACGGCCATCGCGATGGCATCAAGTTCATACATCACACCCATACCAGCCTGCGCCGTCAATCCGCGCGCCGTCACCACGATCCCGGCAAGTGCGGCCAGCAGTCCCGCCACGGCATAAATCTTGACGATATGGCGCTCTACATTGATCCCTGACACGCGGGCCGCCTGTGGGTTCGCGCCGATGGCATAGGTGTATTTCCCGTAGCGTGTGTATTTCAGCGCCACATGGAAGATTGCGGCCACAAGCAGAAAGATGAACACCGGTGTCATCCCTTTGCCCAAGGCAGCAAAGCTGTCTGTCGGGAAAGATACCGGCTGCCCCTTGGTATACCATTTCGCAAAGCCCCGGGCCGCAACCATCATCCCGAGCGTCGCAATGAACGGCGGTATCTTGGTGTAGGCAATCAGCACCCCGTTCACGGTGCCTGCGATCAACCCGACCATTAGACCCGCGATCAGTGGCACGATCACCGGCAAATCTGTCAGGCCCGGGTAGATCGCACGATCAAAGGTTCCAACCTGTGCAAGGCTCATCGAGATCATCGCCGTCGCTCCGACGATTGATCCCGAAGACAGGTCAATTCCGCCCAAGATGATGACTTGAGTCACGCCGATGGCGATGATGCCGATAACGGATACTTGCAGGATCATGATCGAAAGGCGCTGTGGATTGCCCAAAAAGCTTTGGCCTTGCGTGATCCAGCCCAAGATTTCGAACACCAGCGAAATGCCGACCAGCACCATGAGGATGTTGACTTCTTGAGGCAGCCGGCGCTGTGGCCTTTCGGTGGTTGGTTGTGTGGTTGCAGTTGTCATAGATTGGTCCCCCTCGGGTCACTCAGCGCGCAGCCAAGTCCATGATTTTCACTTGATCCGCCTCATCCCGGTTCAGGAAACCTGCGACATGGCCTTCGTGCATGACCATGATCCGGTCTGACATGCCCAGAACCTCAGGCAATTCGGACGAGATCATCAAAACAGCCACCCCTTCGGAGGCCAGCCCCGTGATCAGGCGGTGAATTTCGGATTTAGCCCCCACGTCGATACCGCGCGTCGGCTCGTCAAGGATCAGAATGCGGGGCTTGGTCAGCAGCCAACGCGCGATCAGTAGTTTTTGCTGGTTGCCGCCAGACAGGTTTTCGACCTTTTCAGCCAGGTTCGGCGTCTTGACCCGCAGTTTTGCTGCCATGTCTTCGGCCAGTTTGGTTACGGCTTTCTGATCAATGAAGCCAAAGCGGACATGATCACGGGTGATCAGGGCCGTCTGGATGTTTTCAAGACAATCCAGGATCAGAAAACATCCGGTCTCTTTGCGGTCTTCGGTCAGGAAGGCCATGCCATGTTCCATGGCGACCTTTGGGCTGGTGATCTGAACGGGTGTTCCGTCAATCAGAACCTCGCCTGATGATGCCGGGTGAACCCCGAACAGCGCCTCGGCGACATTGGATCGCTTTGAGCCTACGAGTCCGGCAAGTCCCAGAATCTCGCCCTTGCGGAGTTGGAAAGACACGTCGTGGAAAACGCCCGGAATGGTCAGGTTCCGCGCCTCGAGAACCACTTCGCCGATCGGACAATCAATCTTGGGGAACATATCGGTGATGTCACGCCCCACCATCATACGGATGATGTCGTCGCGGGTCACATCAAGTGCCGAATGGGTCCCGACGTATTTGCCATCCCGAAAAACGGTAAACTCGTCGGCGATCTCGAACAATTCGCTCATCTTGTGCGTGATGTAGACGATTCCCACCCCCCGCGCCCGAAGATCGCGGATGATGGTGAACAGATGTGCCACCTCGTTTTCCGTGATGGCAGACGTCGGTTCGTCCATAATCAGCACGTCCGAATTGTGGCTGACCGCCTTGGCGATTTCGACCATCTGCTTTTGCGCGACAGTCAACTCAGACACCATAGCCAACGGGTCAAGCCGAATGTTCAGGCGGTCAAACAACTCCTGAGTCTGACGCGCCATCTTGCCATGATCAATAAGCCCGAACACATTTTTCGGCTCGCGGCGGATCCAGATGTTTTCTGCCACCGTCATCCAGTTCATCAACGCCAGTTCCTGGTGGATCATGGAGATCCCCTGCTCCAGCGCATCAAGCGGAGATTTCAGGGTAACTGGCTTTCCACGCAACGTGATTTCGCCAGCGTCGGGCTGATAGATCCCGGCGATGATCTTCATCAGCGTGGATTTGCCGGCACCGTTTTCGCCCATTAGCGCATGAACGGTTCCTGGCCGGACTTTGAGCTGCACATCATCCAGCGCAAGCACGCCCGGAAACTCCTTCCGAATGCCGCGAATGGCCAGAATGCCCTCTGCGTCGATCCGTTGCTTCACACGGTCCACCGCCGCGGCTGTAGATGCACTGACCATTGTCATTCCCTCCGTCCGTCATCGTTTCTGGCAGAGAGGACCTCCTCTCTGCCAGAAACAGATTCAGTTTTTTGACTGATAGTCAGCCAGATTGGCCGGGGTCACGAGTTCAAATGGCACATAGACCTTTTTCTCGACCTCTTCGCCCCTTGCGAGCTTCAGTGCAGCCTCTACCGCACCCTGCCCCTGCCCCGCGGCATTCTGGAACACGGTCACGTCCAGATCACCGGCTGCCATTGCGGCCAGCGCGTCAGCGGTTGCATCGATGCCGCCAACGATGACGGCATCCATGGCAATGCCCGATGCCTTCAGCGCCTGGATGGCGCCAATGGCCATTTCGTCATTGTTGGCGATCACCGCATCGAACTGAACCCCAGCCGAAAGCCAGTTGGTCATCAGATCGGAGCCTTGGGTCCGCGACCAGTTTGCTGTCTGCTCTTCCACAATCGTGATAAACCCGCACTCGGGAGTTCCAAGCACATCCTTGATATCTTGGGTGCGAACTCGGGCAGCCTGATTGGAAAGCTCGCCCATCATCACCACTGCCTTGGCTTCGGTCTTGCCGGCTTCGGTCAGCAGGCGGCAGATTTCCTCCGTTTGCAGCGTGCCGGACTCCAGCTCGTTCGATGCAACAAACGCTTGCTTCTCGGGAAGCGTGTCGACGTTGACCGGCTGACGATTCACATAGACCAGGGCAATTCCCGCAGCTGCCGCAGCTTCGGACATTGCAATGGTCGCATCGGTATCCACCGGGTTGACGATGATGGCATCAACACCCGAGGCGATGAAATTCTGAATCTGGTTCAACTGCTTACCGACGTCATTTTGGGCGTCTTCGATTTGCAGTGTCACGCCGTCCTTCGACCCGGCATAGTCAATCATGCCGTTGCGCAGGACAGTAAGGAAGTTATCGTCGAACAGCGCCATCGAAACGCCGATGTTTTCCGCCGATGCGGCCGATCCCATAAGGGACGCAACCATGCTGCTGGCGATCAGAAAATTCTTCATGTCATTCCTCCACTGTAGGCGTCCGGCGCGCCGCTGTAGTCATGCGAAAACCTGTCCCACCGCGCACATAAGCTGGCAGGCTGGCCGTCACTTTGCCGGTTTGGGTTGGGGCGGCTGGGCTCCTCTACCTTCCGCCATGGCAAGACACTCGGACACAGAATGATTCTGGTCAACCTGCTGATAGCTGGTTTTGCCATCATCTATGATAGAAAATAATCACCGGTGATGATAGAGTCTATCAGATACTTTCCGGAGTCCATAAGATCGGCGCGATGAAGCGCTGCCCCGGATTCTCAGCCATCCCATTTTCGATTGTATGCACGACCGTCGCCATCAGTTCGCGGCAAAGCTCTTTCAGGGGCGTCTGGAAAATACCACTGATCCTGCGTTCCAGCAGAGCCTGACGCGACTCCGGGGTCAGCTCATTTACAAGGCAAGCTATGCTTTCACCCGCATCCACTTCACGTAGCGCAGCGATGGCTCCTTCCATTCCCCCTCCCGCGCAGTAAAGCGCCACAAGGTCGGGGTGGCGCGATATGGCCCCTAAAAGGGCCTCGCGCGTCAGCTGCCGCGTTTCGAGGTTTACAACCGCATCCAGCACCTCGAATTCAGGTGCGTACTCGCGAAAATAGGCCCGAAATCCTGTCTCGCGCAAAGAATGCCCATGATAGCGATGTCCGCCAATGAACAGCAGCACCTTACCGGGGCGCGGCGCGAACTTTGACAAAAGCCATGCTGCATTGCGCCCGACCTTCATATTATTGGTTCCGAAATAGGCTTCGCGCACGCCTTGGGCAAAATCTGACAACAACGAGAAGGTCGGAATGTCCTTGTGACGCAGTGTCGCAACGGCATTGGTCACGTCGTGGTGATCCAACCCGGTCGCTGCAATCGCGTGAACCTTACCTGACATTCCCAACAACAGATTCGCCACTTCCGCAGGTTCTGCCGATTGAGAGAACAAGATCGTGATCCTCATCCTGCACTCGCGCAACTGGCTCGCAGCCATCGTCAACTCTGAGGCAAACTCCTGATAATAGGCGTGCCGTTCCTTTTGAAGCACAACGCCCAAGTGATACTCGGGCAGATCGGCATAAATGCGTTGCCGGATGGCGTGTGCGGCGTGGTATCCAATCCGCTCAGCCGCTTCAGACACCTTGCGTGACGTCTCTTCACGGACCTTCAGTCGACCATTCAGAACCCGGTCAACCGTAGCAACACTCACACCCGCGGCTTGCGCGAGATCGGCGATAGTTGGGCGTTGCATGATGTATGACCTCGATCAGTTGACTAAGACTACATCAGGATGAAAGAAAACATCAGAAATGAAAAGGACTTCTGACCACACTGATAGGGCAAGCAGGCGCGGCAACAGCAATGTCTTGGATGATACGTCTTGCTCGGAGGGCCGCCTGGGCACTTTGTACGGGATACGCGCCATGCCCCCCAATGCGGCACTGTCGGCCATGCGCCAGCACATCGAAACCTCAGTGCCATTAATCCTCACTAGCACCTGCCCCGCTTCAGCTTAAATTTTCAACCGAAAGCCAAATCAATTTTTGCCTCAAGCGATGCTCCGCACGGCAGATTGACCAAGTTGTCGCCCGAGCGTTCAGGGTATAGGTTCATGCTGTTTGCCAGATGGCTGACAGGCTCCACACAAATGTATGGCCCGTCTGGATCGTGGATCACCAGATGACCTAACGCGAGGCTGGCCCGAATGCTGACGCGCAGGCCAGAGTCCAGCACCAGTTCCGCCCAGGTCCAGTCCGAAAGATACCGTGTCACAGCCCACTTCTCGGGCAGTTGCCAAAGCCCGGTTGGCAACAAGTCAGCACCCATCGCCCAATCGCACGCAGCATCGGTTCGAACGGCATGGCATTTGGTGAAAAACGGGTGCCATCCAAGGCCAGCAGGCATGGGGCCGTCCCCGCAGTTGGTGATTTTCAAAGCGACCTTCAATCTTCCGGGCTTCACCAAGAACCGCTGGGTTGCCGCAAAGGCCCAGGGCCAATCCTCGTGCCCAGCGTAGTGATAGCTTAGCTCCGCCATATTGCTTGCAGCATCAACGACGACCCATGCTTGCTGATGCGCGTGGCCATGTACTGCGTTCGGCTCTTGCGGATGGATCTTTAGCTGCACATTGCGACCCTGATCCCCGAAGCGTCCAAGCGGGATGCGGTTATGAAACGGAATAAGGGGATAAGCCCCCCCTTTGGCCAAAGCATGGGGTTAAACCCCTGATCTGCCTGCAAGGGATACAAGACCGGCCTGAGGAAGCCAGATGCGCCGAAAGGCCGTGAAGGCTGGCACACCCATTGCCTTGGCCGCCTCAAGCTGCCCGTGTGCGACTCCTTTGAACGCCCCGCGCATCACTTCGCCGGAGTAGCCTGCAGCACTCATCGTCAGAGACAGCACTGCATAGGGCCAAGCCTCGCGCAGGATCGGCCACAAGAAACTTTCCCGCAAACCAGGGAAATATGGAAACAGGGACCCCAGGCCGAACTACAGAAGCCAAAGTTGCAGCAGGAGCGGCGTGCCACGGATCACCGTGCAGTATGCACGTGCAGGAGTTGCAATCCATCTGGGCCCAGCAGCATGAGCAATTGTCGCGCTGCCTTTAAATCCGTTATAATGCGGGGAGTGGACAAAACATGGGGGTCATCTTCGTCGTTGCGGTCCGTGCTAAGGTGAGTTCTTTGCGTTGGGGGGCTGCCATGGACGTTCGGATTACGGTCGAAACGACCTTCGACAGCGGGGAGATGCGCACTCATCAGCTTGAAGGCATTTCTCAACCCTACCGCTTGACCTGTCCAGACGGGATCGGGCTGCGCCTTGAGGATGGGAAAAGGATCGTCGAACAGATCCAGAGGGTAGTCCTTTACGACCAGGTCGATGAGATCATTCGAGAAAGCCGCGTATGCCCGGATTGCGCGTCGGTTCGTGCCATTCATGACTATCGCACGCGCGATCTCGACACGCTCTTTGGCCGGGTTCGGGTCAAAGCCGCGCGCGCCGCTTACGCTGTTCTTGTGATGCCAGGTCAGCGGCGATGCCCGGCGGACCTATTTCTCCGCTGGCCCATTTCTTTCCAGACCGGGCTACCCCGGAGCTGCAGCGGCTACATGCGGAGCTTGGGTCCCGGCATTCTTTTCGCGAAGCCGCGCGGCTGATGAAGAGCTTCCTCCCCTGCCATCCGCCCCGTCACACCACGGTGCGTGACCGGTTGGGAAGAGTAGCCAATGGGCTCGAGAAAAGTCGAAGGGCATCAGGCGATCCCGTTAAAGCACCGCCCCAAGGTGGTTTGACGGTTTTTCTGGACGGTGCACATATCCGCTGTCGACCGGAGTATCAGCAGCGGCACCTGGATATTGTGGTCGGCAAGATTGAGAGCCGCGATATGTGCCGAAGATTTGGCTTGGTCGCCAATGCGACGGCATCACCAGGCAGCCGTATGCGAGATGAGCTGTCAGGCTTTGGATGGAAGCGGGGTCGTCTGTTGACGGTGATCTCGGACGGCGAGCTTGCTCTCCCGAACCTCATTCGAAGTGCCATAGGTGGCGACGGCCAAGTGAAGCATATCCTCGACTGGTGGCACATTTCGATGCGTGTGCAGCATGTCGAGGCAGCCGTTCAGGGTTTCGTCCAGATACCGGGATTCACTGGAATTTCGGTGCTGTTCCAGCCCCCCGCAAAAAGCCTCCGCTGGTGGCTTTGGCATGGCAGAGCACGGGTCGCGGAAACATATCTGAAGGGGCTCATCCTCGATTGCATCCGCCTTGCGGAAGAACCTCTGGCTGTCCGCACCGCTGCCGCTCGTGTGCGGGCCCGATGCGAGACACTGTACACCTATCTCGCGAACAACATGGAATCCCTCGTCGACTATGGCCGCCGGTACCGTAACGGGCTGCCCATCTCGTCATCTCGTGCCGAAGGATCAGTCGATGACATTGCCAATGCCCGCATGGGAAAGCGCAGAAGGATGCGGTGGTCGCCCAAAAGGGGCTCACCGAGTAGCCGTCACAAGGGCCGCAGTTCTCGATGGTCGGCTGACCGTCGCAAACAGAAAACGCGCCGCATGACCCCATGTTCTGTCCACTCCCCGGCAGTCTTGGCTGTTCACGGACGCGCTGTGACGATGAATGAGATTTGCGCATGATCGTGGCAGCCAATAGCGGGTTGTCTTTGAACATTTTTTTCTGCGCAGTCTTCGATGAAAACCCAACAGTGGGTCCCGTCTGAACGAACCACGAACCCTGAAAACCGTTCATTGCCGATAGCCCCTTGTCGCAGGTTGAGCAGGGCGACAGTTGACAGTATCAAAGGGCTTATGATAAAGTGAGTAATCAATAACTAACTAAGGTTCAAGGCCTTGAGGGCTCGAAAATCAGCGGAACTCCGAAAGACCGAGATCGTGGCCGCCATGCTACGACTGGCGGACGAGCTTGGCCCAGACCGGTTGACAACTGTTGCTCTGGCCAAGGCGGTTGCCGTCACGCAGCCGGGAATTTTCCGTCACTTTCCGACGAAGCAAGATCTTTGGTTCGCTGTGGCCGAGCATATTGCACTGACGATGACCGCAGCATGGGAGGTCGCGCTGGCGGCCGAAACGACACCGCAGAAACGGGTGACCGCCTTGATCACCGTGCAACTGCGCCAGATAGCAGCCCATCCTGCAATCCCCGCCATTCTGCACTCCCGCGAACTTCACACCGAGAATGCCGCTCTGCGCGCCCAATTCGTCGCGTTGATGACCCAGTTTCAGACCCTGTTGGTCGAGACGCTGGCCGAGGGCAGCGCAACGGGCGTGTTTCGAGGCGATCTTGCACCCAAGGACGGGGCCATTCTGCTGATTTCCCTTGTCCAAGGCCTCGCGATCCGCTGGTCGCTTGGTCAGCGGGTCTTTTCGCTGGAGGACGAGGGCAGCCGCCTGCTTGCCTGCCAGCTTGACCTGTTCAGACCACAGCCCGCGTCGGAGAAAACCAAATGAACTTCATTTCAAGACGCACGATTTTCGTACTTGCCGCCATGGGCGTCGTCGCAATCGGCAGTTGGTTCTTTCTGACCGAACGTCCGGTGTTTGTGCCCGTGGTCACAATGGCCCAAAGCACTGAGGTGCGGGTCTACGGCATCGGCACGGTGGAGGCGCGGATCGTGTCGAAGATTAGTTTCGAGGTTGGCGCGGCGTTGGCCGAGCTTCTGGTGGACAGCAACGATGCGGTGACCAAAGGCCAGATGCTGGCCCGGCTGCACCCCGCAGGGCAACAGGCCCGAGTGGCGCGAGCCGAGGCGGGTGTCGCTGCTTCGGATGCCGCGATCCTGAAAGCCGAGGCCAATGTCACGCGGGCGCAGGCAGTGCTTTCCCAACGCAAGGCAGCCAATGCCCGGCAGCAGGACTTGGCATCCCGCAACACGGTCGCCACGACTTCGGCCGAGGAGGCGCAGCGCGATGTCGATGTGGCCGCAGCCGAGCTGACCGTGGCGCAAAGCGATGTCGCGGTGCTCCGCGCGCAAGCGGCTGATGCACGAGCTGCACTACTTTATGAACAGAACTTGCTCGCGCATCACGACCTGATCGCCCCCTTCAATTCTGTCGTTGTGCAGCGCCACGCCGAAGCGGGCACGGTGGTGCGCGCGGGGGACGTGATATTCACCTTGATGGACCCAACAACGGTGTGGGTTCAGACCTATATCGACGAGGGGCGGGCTGGGGATCTGGCGCTTGGCCAACCAGCCGAGATCCGGCTGCGGTCGTTGCCGCATTCAGTTTATTCCGGTGCCGTTATGCGCATAGGTATCGAAAGCGACCGGGTCAACGAGGAACGCCGGGTCTGGCTCAGTTGCACAGATTGCCCCGATCAGGTGTTTCTGGGTGAACAGGCCGAGGTGCGCATCACCACTGCCACCCTGACCGATAGCCTGCTGGTACCGGAGGTCGCCATTCAGGGGTTCGACGGCCATCAGGGTCGCGTCTGGACACTGCAAGACGGGCGACTTGTCCAAATGCCGCTGATCTTTGGCCACCGCACCGAAGATGCGCGGGTGGAAGTCGTTTCAGGCTTACCCAACGGCGCGCAGATCGTGGCCAGCCCGGTCAAGGGTCTGGCCGAGGACCGGATGGCCCGCGTGGCGGGGGGTACCCCATGAACCTCGCCTTCCGCGATGTGCGCCACAACCTTTTCCGTTTTCTGCTTACCTGCCTGGGACTGGGGCTCTTAATGACAGTCGTTCTGGCGATGATGGGCATCTACAACGGCCTTGTGGCCGATGCGCTGAACATCGTGAAGGCCCCGCAGGCCGACCTCTGGGTGGTCGAGGCGGAAACGCAAGGCCCGTTCGCCGAGGCCTCCAAGATCCCGGGCGACACCCGCGATGCAGTGGCGCGCTTGCATGGCGTGGCGCAGGCGGGCAGCATCACTTATCAGACCGTCGAGGCCCCGTTTGAAGGCGCCACGCTGCGGCTCTATGTTATTGGTTATGAGCGTGGTCGCCTCGGCGGGCCGCAGACCATCATCCGCGGGCGCGGGTTGGAGGCCAGCCATTTCGAACTGGTGGCCGATGCCAAGACCGGGCTGGTGCCGGGCGATACACTGATATTGGGGCGCAACCGGTTCACCGTGGTGGGGCTGGTGCGCGACACGATGAATTCTGGCGGCGATCCGGCGGTCTTTCTGACGCTGGCCGATGCGCAGGTGCTGCAAACCCAGCTTGCGCCCCCCGCCGCCCGCGTACAAGCGGCGCGCGGCGCAAGTGTGACCAGCGGTGCTACGGTTGCGGCGGTGATTGCGCGCCTGGACCCGAATGTAGACGCGCAAAACGTCGCCCACACGGTGCGGCAGTGGAAACATCTGTCGGCGCTGACCCAAGCCGAGCAGGAAGACATCCTGATCAAGTCTGTGGTGGACAAGGCGCGCAAGCAGATCGGCCTGTTCCTTGGCATTCTGCTGACGGTGTCCGCCGTGGTGATTGCGCTGATCATATACACGATGACGATGGAAAAGCTGAAACAGATCGCCACACTGAAACTGATCGGCGCATCTGACCGCGTGATCATCGGGCTGATCGTGCAGCAATCCCTGGCGCTGGGGGCGGTGGGGCTGACGCTGGGGTTGGGGCTGATCTTGACGGTCAAGGACTACTTCCCGCGCCGCGTGCTGCTGGAACCAGTCAACGCGCTGGCACTGGCGGGGATCATTCTGGTGGTTTGTGTGCTGGCCTCGGGTCTTGGCGTGCGCGCGGCGCTCAAGGTGGACCCTGCCACGGCTTTGGGGGGCTGATATGACCGATGACAGTCGCCGCGTGATCGTGGACATCAAGGGAGTCGCCAAGCATTACGGGGACGGCGAAGCCCGCGTTGACGCCCTGCGCAACGTGGATCTGCGGGTGCATGCGGGCGAGGTGGTGGCGCTGCTGGGCCCGTCCGGGTCGGGCAAAACCACGCTGCTAAACATCATCGGCTGTATCATTGACCCGTCAGAGGGGCAGGTCAGTCTTGACGGCGAAATGGTTTATGATGGCAAATGGCTGCGCGGCGACCTGCGCCGCCTGCGGCTGGACAAGATCGGGTTCATCTTTCAGGCCCATAACCTGCTGCCCTTTCTGAACGCCACCGACAATGTGGCGCTGGTGCTGCAACTGGCGGGAAAGACCCCCGCTCAGGCGCAGGCCCGCGCGCAGGAACTGCTGGATTACCTTGAGGTCGGCCACCGCGCCCGCGCCATGCCTGCGCTGTTGTCGGGCGGCGAGGCGCAGCGGGTGGCAATCGCCCGCGCGCTGGCCAACAGCCCGCGCATCATCCTGGCAGATGAACCCACGGCGGCGCTTGACAGCAAGCGCGCCGGAATCGTGATGGACCTGTTGCGCAAACTGTCCAGCGAACAGGACGCCTGCATCATCGCGGTAACGCATGACGAAAAGATACTCGATCGGTTTGATCGCCTGTTCCACCTGCGGGACGGGCGGCTGGAAAATGACAAGGGAGACACGCCATGACGACGACACCCTCACGAGGAACGGGTATTTGGGTCGCAGCGGGCATCGCTGTGGTGTTCGGGGCATTGACCATCGTTTCCGGCGGACAGGCACTTTTCGGCGGTGCTGCCGCGCAAGGTGCCGTGGGTAACGCGGTACCCTTCGTACTGTGGTTCAACTTCCTGTCGGGCTTCGCCTATGTGCTGGCAGGGGTCGGGATTGTGATGCGCAAACCCTGGGCTGGCCCGCTTGCCATCGCGCTGGCACTGGCCGTTCTGGCGGTTTTTGGCCTGTTCGGCCTGCACGTCTTGCGCGGCGGAGCCTTTGAGGCGCGTACGGTTGGCGCGATGATCCTGCGCGCGGCGGTTTGGATCGGCATCGCGATCTTTCTTTGGCGCGGGAGGATGCCCGGATCACCACGCGCCTGATGCACACTAGGCCGAGAGGCTTCATCCGGTAGCCGAACCGAAGCCGTCGTCCTTAATCGGCTGGTGGGGTGCGATTGGCCTTGGCGACGCCGACGGGAAACATAGCCCGCGTCAGCACCTGACCGTCCGCATCCACCGTCAACCGCAAGGCCCGTCCTGCATGGCGGAAGGTCAGCCGAAAGCGGCCGAGGTCAGCGTCCACGCCTGCTTCGCACAGACTGGTGACCTCGCCAGCGCGCATCCGCGCCTGGAGGGTGGAGGGATCAATGCCGAAGGCTGACGCGATCACTGATGCGTCCACCTCGAAGCCATTCGTCGTGATGGTGACGACCGTCATGTTTCAGCCAGCATCCGGTTGCACCTCGCTTTTTCTCGACGGTTCGGGGAGCGGCAGGGGCTGGTCGGGTGTGGTCAAAATGCGGGCTGCCGCGCCGTCAAGATCATCATACTGATTGTGACGCATCGACCAGAAGAAGGCACCAAGACTAGTAAGGCCAAGCGCAATCGACACAGGTATCAGAAACAGATGGTTCATGGTTCCGCCCCCCGCACTGCGGGCCGCATCGAGACCCAGGCGTGCCAGGTGCCATGCCCCAGCAACGGAAAGATCACCATCAGGCCCAGCAGGCGCGTCGCGGCCGACAACGCGAAGCCGGCCACAACGATGGCCCCCCACGGCAATACTGCCCGCAGGTTCTGCGTTGTCAGCGCAAAGCTGGTGCCAAGGGCGGTCAGCGCATCGACCCGGCGTTCGAGCAGCATTGGGATGGAAAACAGGCTGATCGCCATGGCGAGGGCCGCGAACAGGCCGCCAACCGCAGACCCCACCCCGATTAGCGCCCAACCGCGCGGGGTGGTCAGCAATTGACCAAGGAACTGGTCATACCCTGGAAACGGCAACAGCCCGTAAAACAACGCATACAAAAGGTCCGCCGCGCGCAGCCATAGCATGACCAGCAGGCACAGCAGCAGCCCCGCGAACACCAGCTGCCCACCCGATCGCGGATGCGTCACGATCATGTTTGCCAATGTTACCGGCTGCCCCGCCTGCAAACGACGGCTTTTTTCATAAAGGCCGATCGCCAGCAGCGGACCCACCACCAGAAAGCCCGACAGCGCAGGCAGGATCAGCGAAGGCAGGCCAACCGCAATCAGCCCCCAGATCACCAGGATGGAAAGCGCAAAGACGGCCAGACCATAAGCCAGGCTTTGTACCGGACTGGCGCGCAGATCAGACCATCCGGCCCCCAGCCATTCCAGCGCGGCCAGACGCGGAAGGTCGCGCGCGAGGACGGTGTCGGGGCGGACCCTTGGGGCGATGGCGGGAAGGGGTTCAAGCATGGTGTCCTTTCCTCAGCAGGCGGGTTTTGCAGCAGGGGGGGCGGCGCCCACCGGCACGCAGCCGGGGGCGGTGTCGAACGCTAGCCGCACGAACTGCCAGTTGGCCGCGATGACCAGCGCCAGCCCGGCGCAGGCCGCAAGAATTGCCCAGTGGCGCGCTGCGGTCATGGGGCTGTCCCCGACAAATCCTCGACATACAGCGCCATCGCGCGGATCTCGGCTTCGGTCAGGCGCGATTGCCAGCTGGGCATCTGCCCCTGCCGGCCGACAACCAGGCCGTGACGCAGGTTGGTGGCATCCCCGCCATAGAGCCAGTCGCCATCCGTCAGATTTGGCGCGCCGCTGCCTGATATCCCGCGGGCATCCTCGCCGTGGCAACCGGCGCAGTTTGTCTGGAACAGCAGTGCACCATCAGACGGATCGTCCGCCATTACGCCCGCGCCCAACGTCTGGACATAATCGGTCAGAACGGAAATCTCTGTGCCTGTCAGCAGACCATCGCGACCAAAGGCCGGCATCTGCGCGAAATGGGTGTCAGGGTGGTCGGCATTGATGCCAACGCGCAGGGTGGTGGCAATCTCGTCCGCCGTGCCGCCCCAGACCCAGATGTTATCATTCAGACGCGGATAGCCCGGCCCGCCGATGCCGTTCGCACCGTGACACACCTGGCAGTTCTGCCCGAACAACGGCTCGGCCGTCGCCAGTGCCCGCGCCATCAGGTCGGGGTCGGCACGGATAGTCTCGAAATCATGTGTCGCGAGCGCGTCCATCCAATCGGCCCGATCTGCGTTGGCGGCTGCGATGTCAGCTGCAACCGCAGTCTTCTGATCGATGCCCAAAAGCCCCTTGGTAAAGGTCTGACCCAACGGCCAGGCGGGCAGCAGAAACCAGGCGACCAGCGCGTATAGATGGGTCACCACCATGAACGCGAACACGATGCGCGGAACGGGGGAGTTCAGCTCCGTGATGCCGTTCCAGACATGCCCGGTGGTCAGATACCCCGAGACGGGATCGCGTTCTTCTACCGACATGGGCGATCCTCCGCGGTCAGGATAGACCGGGCCGCATGGTCGGCACTGGCGCGGCGCGACGGGCGGTAGGTCTGAAAAACCACGATCAGGAAGAAGACCATCAGGTAGATCAGTCCAAAGGTCTTGGCGATGATGACATAGGTTTCATGGGTCATGGCTGCTCCAGCATGGCATCGGGGGCATAGGGGGCTTGGGTCAACTGGCCCAGAACTTGCAGGAAGGCCACGACTGCATCCATTTCCGTCAGGCGCGGTGTGCCTGAAAACCGGCGCAGGGTGGTCG
Organism: Pseudotabrizicola sp.; assembly: GCF_030684215.1. Taxonomy (GTDB): domain Bacteria; phylum Pseudomonadota; class Alphaproteobacteria; order Rhodobacterales; family Rhodobacteraceae; genus Pseudotabrizicola. The sequence goes on along the minus strand of NZ_JAUXOV010000029.1, from coordinate 90,186 downwards.
CCTCGCCATAACGTTCGGTTACACCTGCGGCACCGGCCGAGTCCGGGATTGCCTGCGCTTCGGCGTCGCGCGGGGCGTTGGCGATCATCTCATCGGTATATGGCACGCCCAGGGTGCGCAAAGCCGCCAGATGTGCGCCCAGATCATCCACCGCCAAAGGTGCCGTCGCCAGCCATGGATAGGCCGGCATGATCGAGGTCGGCACCACCGCGCGCGGATTGATCAGATGTGCCACATGCCAGTCGTCGGAATACTTGCCCCCCAGCCGTGCGATGTCCGGCCCGGTGCGCTTTGACCCCCAAAGCATCGGGTGGTCATACTGGCTTTCGGCCGCCAGCGAATAGGGGCCGTAACGCTCCACCTCGTCGCGCAGGGTGCGAATCATCTGGCTATGGCAGGCATAGCAGCCTTCGCGGATGTAGATGTTGCGGCCCGCCAGTTCCAGGGGCGTGTAGACCCGCATGTCGGGCAGGGTTTCCACCGTCTCGTCTATGGTGAACAGCGGCGCGATCTCCACGATGCCGCCAACGCTGGCCGCCAGAATGATCCCGATCACCAGCGCAATCGAGTTCTTTTCCAGATTGTAGTGGGCTTTGAACAGGGCCATGGGCTACTCCGCCGGTTGGGGGGACAGGGGGCGGTCGGCGGCCGCATTGCGCGCGCCCCGCACCGTCAGCCAGATGTTCACCGCGCCCACACAGATGCCTGCCAGGAAGAGCGAGCCACCCACCACGCGGGTGATGTAATAGGGGCGCATCGCCTCCATGCTGTCGATGAAGGAATAGTTCAGCGTGCCCGCGTCGTTATAGGTGCGCCACATCAGCCCTTGGGTGATCCCCGCGTTCCAAAGGGCGAAAACGTAGGTCAGCAGCCCGGCCAATGCCAACCAGAAGTGCCACTCCACCAGCTTGGGCGAATACATCGCGGGTCGTCCCCAGATTTGCGGGATGACCGAGTAGAACGCCCCAAAGGTGACCATCGCAAGCCAGCCAAGCGCACCGGAATGGACATGCCCCACCGTCCAGTCGGTGTAATGCGACAGCGCATTGACCGGGCGGATCGCCAGAAATGATCCCTCGAACGTCGACAGCCCATAAAATACCGCCGCCACGAACATGAAGCGCAGCGTCGCATCATCGCGCACCCGGTGCCATGCGCCGTTCAGCGTCAGCAGCGCATTGCCCGCAGAGGCCCAGCTTGGCACCAGAAGCATGACCGAAAACGTCATGCCCAGCGTCTGCACCCAATGCGGCAGCGCGGTGTAATGCAGGTGGTGCGAGCCGACCCACAAATAGAAGAACGTGATCCCCCAGAACGACAGGATCGACAGCCGGTAGGAAAAGATCGGCCGCTGCGCCCGCACCGGCAGGTAGTAATACAGCATCCCCAGAAAGCCCGAGGTCATGAAGAATGCCACCGCGTTGTGGCCATACCACCACTGCACCATCGCATCCTGCACGCCCGAAAACGCCGGATAGCTTTTTGCCCCGGTCCAACTGACCGGCAAGGCGGCGGCATTCACGATATGCAGCATCGCCACCACCACGATGAAGGCCAGGTAATACCAGTTGGCAACATAGATATGCGGCTCGGCCCGGCGCTTGAGCGTGCGCAGGTACAAGACCAGATAGGTCACCCAGACGATGACCAGCCAGATGTCGGCATACCATTCCGGCTCTGCATATTCCTTGGACTGGGTGATCCCCATGAAATAGCCGCTGACCGCCCACAGGCAGAACAGGTTATAGCCAATCAGCACCAACCATGGGCTAAGCTGATCTGCCAGCCGCGCGCGGCAGGTGCGCTGCATGACGTGAAACGAGGTGGCGATCAGCGCATTGCCGCCAAAGGCAAAGATCACCCCCGTCGTATGCACCGGGCGCAGACGGCCATAGCTGGACCACGCCTGCCCGAAGGTGGCGTCGGGCCAGACCATCAATGCAGCCACCCACAGCCCGATGGCCATCGCAAACACGCCCCAGATCATCGCCAGCACGATGCCCACCTTGATCGGGTCGTCGTAATACTGCAGCAGCCGCGCAGGGTTCGGCAGCGGCTCTTCCAGCACGCCCCCCACCGCAAAGACCAGCACAAGGCCCAGCCCAAGCGCCATGAACCCATGCACTGCCATGGGGTCGTGATTTCCCACCGCCGCCATGGTCAGGCCCAGCAGCGCCAGAAGTGCCGCTAGCGTCATCGCCACGTTGCGCTCTGTGCGGGTCAGGTGGGAAATCATTCAACAGTCCTTTGTGGGCGCGGCCGGTGTGGTGCTGATAGAACCCGGGAAGCGCCGTTTCGTTGCTGCAGATCAGCCTGCAAGCGATTCAAACCCCGTTGCCTGCCATCGCTCGAACACCGGGCACAGCGGGCAAGGCAATGTCGGCAAGCGTGGACCGATCAAGATCGGCCAGAAACGCCGCCTCGGCGCTGCGCAGGCGGGATTTCAGGCGGCAGCAGCCCGTGAGCGTGCAATCGCCCCCCGTGGCCGCAAAACATTCGACCAGCGGCTGCCCTTCTTCCAGCAGGCGCACGATTGCGCCCACGGTTACCTCTTGCGGGTCCCGGGCCAGCATCGCCCCCCCACCGCCTCCGCGTCGGGTGGTAACAATTCCGCCCTGCGCCAACCGCTGTATGATCTTGGTCAGGTGATTGCGTGACAGACCGAATTCATCGGCCAGTTCGGCGGTGGAAAGCGCCCGGCCCGGCGCGCTGGCCAGCCGCATCAGCATCCGCAGGCCATAGTCGGTGAAAGAGGTCAGGCGCATGGTCTAAAGGGTTCCATTGAATCGGTATTTACAATACCTATTAGCAGCCCTAGACCAGAACACAACCCTGAATGACCGGAGCCGATCATGCACCACGATGCCGCTGCACACCCCATCCGGTCCGCCCGGCCTGCAATGACCGCCGCGTTGATGGCCGAAACCGGACTGAATGAGGCGATCCTGACCGCGCTGGTGCACCGGTTCTACGACAAGGTCCGCGCCGACCCCGTGCTGGGCCCGATCTTTGCCACCCGCATCACCGACTGGGAGCCGCACCTTGCGCGGATGGTCGACTTCTGGGGCTCGGTCGCGCTGATGACCGGGTGCTATCACGGCTCGCCAGTGGCCAGACATGCCGACCTGCCGGTGACATGGGCGCATTTCGAGCGCTGGCTGGTCCTGTTCCGCGCAACCGCAGATCAGGTTTGCCCACCCGCCGGTGCCGCCCATGTCATCGCCCGTGCCGAACGTATCGCCCGGTCGCTGAACTTTGCCATCGAAGATGCCGCGCGTGATCCTGATGTGGTCCCTGACCTGAACCGTTCGCATGGAATGAGCCAGATCGACCTTTCCAAAGACGACACCTGACAACCTCCACATCGGCCGAAACGTTGTTGCGGCACAACGAAGGGACGCAGCCATCAGGCTAGATTTCGGGAAACCACCTGCTCTCGAAAGGAAACAAGATGCTGACCAGACGCGCTGCACTCATGGGGGCCGCCTTGGTTGCGGCCTCGCCCTATGTTCTGAAAACCTCCGTCGCGGCGGAAGAGGTAATGGACACCTCTGGTGCTGCCCCGGTCGATCTGTCGGCCATGACGCGGCGCAAGGTGAAACTGGTCGCCCCGCCGTTCGTGCATGATCACGAACAGGTGGCGACGGTTGGCCCACAGATCGTTGAATTCGAGATGAAAATCATCGAGAAGGAAATGCAGGTGGATGAGGACGCCTGGATACAGGCGATGACCTTCAATGGCTCGGTTCCCGGCCCGCTGATGGTGGTGCACGAGGGAGACTATGTCGAACTGACGTTGTTCAACCCGGCCGAAAACATGATGCAGCACAACATCGACTTTCATGCTGCCACAGGCGCCTTGGGCGGCGGGTCGCTGACGCTGGTGAACCCCGGCGAAAAGGCGGTGCTTCGGTTCAAGGCGACGCGGCCGGGGGTGTTTGTCTATCACTGCGCGCCAGGTGGTCCAATGATCCCGTGGCATGTGGTGTCGGGCATGTCGGGTGCGATCATGGTGCTGCCACGCGACGGGCTGAAGGACCATCTGGGCCAACCGGTGTCGTATGACCGGGTCTATTACGTCGGCGAGAATGACTTCTACATTCCGCGCGGCGAAGATGGTGCCTACAAGCGCTTTACGGACGTTGGCGAGAGCTATCCCGACACGCTGGAGGTGATGAACCGACTGATCCCGTCGCATGTGGTGTTCAACGGCCGGGTCGGCGCGCTGACCGGCACCAATGCGCTGACCGCGGAACAGGGCGAAGCCGTGTTGTTCATCCACTCTCAGGCCAACCGCGACAGCCGCCCGCACCTGATTGGCGGGCATGGCGATCTGGTCTGGGAAACCGGCAAGTTCAACAACGCACCAGAGCGTGATCTGGAGACGTGGTTCATTCGCGGCGGATCTGCCGGGGCGGCGCTCTATACCTTCCTGCAGCCCGGCGTTTATGCCTACGTCAACCACAACCTGATCGAGGCGGTCAATCTGGGGGCGACGGCGCATGTGATCGTCGGCGGTGACTGGAACAACGACCTGATGGAACAGGTGGTGGCCCCGGTCGAATACGACGTGGCCCACGAGGGCCGGACCGCACTGCCGTAACGCGGGCCACCAACGCCAATAGGCAGCCCCGTGTCCGGGGCTGCCTTTTTCTATCCGGAGGTCAGTCATGAAACGTCGCATCGCACTTGCATCGCTGGTCGTGGTCACCGTGGGCGCCACCGTCGCGCTTTGGCCCGATCAGACCGAACCTCTGAAACTGCCCGAAACCATCCGCCTTGCAGACACGCAGCAGGACTATCGCCCGGCGGGTGATTTCCGCCAGGGAACCCGCGTCGTCGACGCGCCAAAACAACGACAAGACGTGCCTGCGGTGGATGTCATGAAATACTACGTGACCGAAGCAGAATACGCGCTGTGCGTGGCCGAAAATGCCTGCCCGCCCGTACCGTCTGCCGGGCGGACAGATTTCGCACAGACCGGGATCAACCATGCGGACGCCACCTCCTATGCCGCGTGGCTGACCACGCGCACCGGGCAGCACTGGCGCCTGCCGACCGACGCCGAATGGCTGCGCGCGGCGGCCGAACGCGGCAGCGACGACGGCTTTTCCGAAGCGGCCAATGGCACAGACCCCTCACGTCGCTGGATCGCAAGCTATTTGCGAGAGGTCGAGTTGCGCGGCGAGGCCGATTACGACGCGCATCCGGTGGGGCACTACGGGGTCAACCTCGTCGGCGTGGCAGACATGGCCGGCAACATCTGGGAATGGACCGAAACCTGCTTCAAGAATGGAACGCTGTCGCCAGACGGCGCGGCGATCCTGACACAATCAGACTATTGCGGCGTGCGTGCCGTACAGGGCAAACACCGCGCTTTCGTGATCGACTTCATCCGCGATGCGCGGTCTGGCGGATGTGCGGCCGGCGTACCGCCTGATTATCTGGGATTTCGTCTGGTGCGGGACGGCGCGACCTGACGGATCAGGTCATCTTTGGCGCGGCATCCGGCACAAAAAAACAAAGAGCGGCCCCATAACCGGGGCCGCCCTCTTTGCTTGATCTACTGCGTTACTCGGCGATTTGTGTAAACAGCGGCTCGAACCGCGCATTCGCCTTGCCTTTATGGACCACAGCCGTCGCCGCATCCAGGTTGACCGGAGCGCCAACCTGAATCAGCGCCACCATGCCCATCGTGTAATGCGGGGTGCATTTGATACCATACAGGCCCTCGGCCGTAAGCGTCAGGACAAAGTCATCGCCCAGTTTGCTTTTGAACGGCTCCACGCCTTCGGGCAGCATGTCCTTGATGTTCTCGGCATTGTGGCCCTTGTCGGTGGAAATGAAGGTGATGGTGTCACCGACAGCCGCTTTGACGAAGGCGGGCTCGAACACCATGGCACCCTCGGCACCTTTGTTCAGCATCATCACCTCAAAATTTTCCGCATAGGCAGCGGGCGCCAGCAGCAGCGCGGCAAGACTGGCGGCGATCAGTTTCGGGAACATGGCTTGTCCTTTCGTGGAACAGTAGCGATTGGTCTTGCCTCTGTTCTAGGCTAAGGTCGCCTGCGGCTCGTTGTGCTGCCACAACATCGGAGGCTTTGTGTTAAAGAAACTTGACGAAAGCCTGCTGACCGACCTTCCGCCATTTCGCAAACTGTCACGCCCGCAAATCCGCGAGATCCTGGATGCGGCAACGCCGTTGCGGTTTGATGCCGGGGTCGCGGTATTCAGCGAAGGCCTGCCGATCGAGCGGTTCTTTTTGCTGCTCGACGGCCATATCCGGGTGATCCGCACCACGCCCGGCGGCGATCAGATCATCGCGCTGCACATCGCGCCGGGGCAGTTGTTCGGCATCGGGGTGGCGCTTGGGCGGACCTCCTATCCGGCGACGGCGATGACGGCGGATGAGTGTCTGGCGCTGGCGTGGCCCAACCGGCTGTGGGCCACATTCACCGAACGCTATGACGGTTTTGGCACCGAATCCTACAAGGTTGTCGGAGACCGCATCGGCGAAATGAACAACCGCATCGTCGAGCTGGCGACCCAAGCGGTGGAACAGCGCGTGGCCTGCGCCATCCTGCGGCTGATCACCCAGACCGGCCGCAAGGTCGAGGGCGGGATCGAGATCGGCCTGCCGATCACCCGGCAGAACATATCCGACATGACCGGCACCACGCTGCACACCGTCAGCCGCTTGCTCAGCGGGTGGGAGCGCGACGGCATCGTGATGTCGGAACGGCGCAAGATCACGGTGACAGCACCACATCAGTTGGTGATCCTCAGCGGCGCGACCGTCTGAGCCTCAGCGGCCATTCGGCTGACGGCGGGCCGGGTTCGGCAGGGTCAACACCGGGGCAAAGTGCCAGACGAACAGGCCGAACCCAGCCGTCCACAGTGTTGCCGCGATCCACAGCCCGGCCAGTCCGGGAACCGCCACCCGCACAACCGCCGCCAGCGCCACACAGGCAAAGGCCAGCGTCAAGGCAGCACCTGCTTCCAACGCCCGCCCCGTATGACCAAGCGAGGCGCGCATCATCACCGCAACCGTCATGCCGCCAAAGCCACCGATCCCCAGCAGATGAAACCCGGTCGCGGGCGGCACATCCGCAAGGGCCGACAGACCCAAGGCCACCAGCAAGACCCCGGTCGGCAGCGACATCGGCCAGATCATCCAGACCGTCAAGGCCAGCAGCACCCCGTCCAGGCTGACCGCATCAAACCGTCCGAAAGGCACAGGCAGCAGGCCCGGCTCCGGCGACTGCTTGACTAGCCTGTTGCGGGTGAAGCTCGGAATGATCCACCCGCCGATCAGCATGATGGGCATCACCACCATCGCAAAGCCAAGGCGACGGCGGCAATCGGCAGTGCCCACCACCATCACCGCGACCGGCCCAAGCCCAAGCGCGCCTGCCACCGCCAACCGCCCGATCAACCACAAGGCCGTCAACTCCATCAAGGGCCAGCCGCGTGCCGGCATGCAACCCGTCCAGTTCGGAATCGCGGTGAACAGGAACCCTGCGATCACTGCAGAGCTGTACCCGAACAGCAGCTCGTGGATGTGCCAATTCAGCGGTCAGAACGGACCGTCCAGCACAACATCGCCTGACCAGACCACCATCCAGAGCGGCTTGATCAGCGCTGCTCAAGCGCCCGCCATCAGGAACAGCGGTCGGACGCCATAGCTGAAGAACGCGGGACCGATGTAGGGCGGTCGCATTGGCGTGGATATCATTCGGGCCTTTTCGTTATTTCCCAATCCCGCCGGGGCCGCCTGGGAAAGGGAGAGATCTACACGGCAACTGCCGCACGCAACTCAGCGCGAAACATTGTTTCATCGAGCCCGTATTCCGCACAGGCATCAGTCACGGTGTGAAACGGTGCGATCGGGCAACCAAAGCAGGCCATGCGATGGGACAGGAATACCCCGGCAGTCGCGGGCCACTGGGAAAACAGTAATCCCAACGGCAGATCAGGGTCGTCCATCCTTGGGTTGAACATCGTGCCTCCGCTTCGGCTGGCTAGCCGTTACCGAAATGTGCCCGTGCGATTGGCCTGCGTCGTTGTGCTGGAACAACGTCTGTCCGTGCTTGGGTGCGTAGAACCGCCTGATCCGCAACAATCGCCAGGACCGACCGAATGTCAGAGATCCTCACGAAGTCACGGGCCAGAAACATTTTCTACGGTGGATCCTTGTTCTTCATCGTGGTGTTCGTGCTCATGACGATCCACTCGCACCGCTATGTGGTCAATGTCTCCACCGCCGGCATGCCGCTGACGCCCGAGGTCATCCTGGGTAAGCATGTCTGGGAGCGGCACAGCTGCATCAACTGCCACACGCTGCATGGCGAGGGGGCGTATTTCGCGCCAGAACTGGGCAATGTGATGACCCGTTGGGGCGTGCTGGAAGACCCCGAGGACGCTTACCTCACGCTGGACGGCTGGATGGCCGCCCAGCCCAGTGGCATCGAGGGGCGGCGTCAGATGCCCCATTTCGCGATCACCCCCGAAGAGATGCGCGCCCTTTCCGAATTTCTCCGGTGGGCCGATCAGACAGACACCCAAGGTTGGCCGCCAACGGATGCGGGCTAGGAGAAAGACATGAAATATCAATCGCAAAAGGTCGCTTACGCCTATTTCCTCGTGGCAATGGGCCTGTTCGGCATTCAGGTGCTGGGTGGCTTGCTGGCGGGTTGGGTCTACATCTCGCCCAACACGCTGTCCGAGGTGCTGCCCTTCAACATCATCCGCATGATCCACACCAACGCGCTGATCGTCTGGCTGCTGCTGGGCTTTTTTGGCGCTGCCTATTTCCTTGTGCCCGAGGAGTCCGAACGTGAGATCTGGTCGGTCAAGCTGGCCTATTTGCAACTGATCATCTTGGTGGTCGGCACCCTTGGCGCGGTGGCAGGATATCTCGTCGGGATCCATGGCGGGCGCGAATTTCTGGAGCAACCGCTCTGGGTCAAGTTCGGCATCCTGATCGCCGCCGTGATCTTCCTTCTGAACATCTCGATGACGGTGCTGGCCGGGCGAAAAACCGCCATCACCGGCGTCTTGCTGACGGGGCTTTGGCTGTTGTCGCTGTTGTGGATCTTCGCCTTCATCAACCCCGACAACCTGAGTCTGGACAAGATGTACTGGTGGTTCGTCGTGCACCTTTGGGTCGAGGGCACGTGGGAGCTGGTGATGGCCGCGATTCTGGCCTTTCTGATGCTGAAGCTGACAGGCGTTGACCGCGAAGTGGTGGAAAAGTGGCTTTATGTGATTGTCGCCACGGCGCTGTTTTCCGGCATTCTCGGCACCGGTCACCACTTCTACTGGATCGGCCTGCCGGAATACTGGCAGTGGACCGGCTCGATCTTTTCGGCCTTTGAGGTGGTGCCGTTCTTTGCGATGATGTCATTTGCCTTCATCATGGTCTGGAAAGGGCGGCGCACCCACCCCAACAAGGCGGCGCTTCTCTGGGCCTTGGGCTCGGCTGTTGTGGCGTTTTTCGGGGCGGGCGTCTGGGGGTTCCTGCACACATTCCATGGCGTGAACTTCTACACCCACGGCACGCAGATCACCGCAGCCCATGGCCACCTTGCGTTTTACGGTGCCTATGTTGCGATGAATCTGGCGATCATCACCTACGCCATGCCGCTGTTGCGCGGCCGTGCACCCTACAATCAGGTGCTGAACATGGTGTCGTTCTGGCTGATGACCGGGGGCATGGCGTTCATGACCTTTGTGCTGACCTTTGCCGGCACGATCCAGACCCATATGCAGCGGATTGTCGGCGACTACTACATGGATGTGCAGGATCAGCTGGGTCTGTTCTATGTGATGCGCTTTGGCGCGGGCATTGCGGTGGTGCTGGGGGCGATCCTGTTCATCTACAGCCAGATTGTGGTGCGGCGTGAGGTGATTGCGCAAGACAGCACCGCAACGGGAGAGGCCGCATGAACGCGCTTTCCCCCAATCCGACGGCGCCGTACTACCGCCCCGTCGCAGATGAGGTGGCCTTGTTCGAGGCGGCCCATGCCAATGGTCTGCCCCTTCTGCTGAAGGGGCCCACGGGGTGCGGCAAGACACGATTTGTCGAACATATGGCGGCCCGGTTGGGCCGCCCGCTGTACACCGTGGCCTGCCATGACGACCTGTCGGCGGCCGATCTGATCGGGCGCTATCTGCTGCGCGGTGGCGCGACGGAATGGGTCGATGGCCCGCTGACCCGCGCCGTGCGCGAAGGGGCGGTCTGTTATCTGGATGAGGTGATCGAGGCGCGCAAGGACGTGACGGTGGTGCTGCACCCGCTGACCGACAACCGCCGCACCCTGATGATCGACCGCACCGGCGAGGAACTGGTGGCCCCGCCCGGCTTCATGCTGGTGGCAAGCTACAACCCCGGTTATCAGAACATCCTCAAACGGCTGAAACCATCGACCCGCCAGCGGTTCCTGTCGATCACCTTCGGCTTTCCCGATGCCGCAACAGAGGTGGCGGTGGTCGCGCGCGAAAGCGGGCTGGACACCAACCGCGTTGCGCCGCTGGTCCGGTTGGCGGGGCATATACGCGCGCTATCGGGGATGGATCTGGAAGAGGGTGTTTCGACCCGGCTTCTGATCTATGCCGCATCGCTGATCGCCGGGGGCATGGCGATTGACCGCGCCCTGCAGGCGGCGGTGGTGGAGCCGCTGACGGATGAGCCTGATGTCGCCCAGGCGCTGCGCGACGTCATCGCAGCGGTTTACGGGTAAGCCGATGGCCCTGCACCCGATGGATCTGATGGAGCCGGAAGAGACGGTTGGCAATCTGTGGCACGGGGTCGCCCGGCGGCTGGCCCCGGTGGCGGGCTTTGCCGCCCATGCCGTGGCGCTGGATGCGGTGCGCCCCGGCGTCACGCTGTTGTTCCGGGCGCTGGGGGGCAGACACGGCGTCGAGATTGCCGCCAGCCCTGCCACCGCGTCACGCCACCGCCGGGGGATCGGTGCCGGACTGGCGGAAGCGCGGGTGCTGGAGCATGTGGCCACCTTTGACGGCGCGGCACTGCGCCTGCCGCCGGTGATGGATGCCTTTCCCACCGCAGATCTGAACCGCGCAGCCTATCTGTGGCTGGCCGCCATGGCGGCGGCGGCGGAACCCTATGTGGTTTCGGGGGATGCGCGGGATCATGACCTTTGCCACCTTGCCGCGAATGAAAAGGCAACCGCGCGCACGCTGGCGCTGTGCCCCGGACTGCGCGCCCCGCATGCCGCCTTTTGCACGCATCTGTTGCAAGCGATGCCAGATCTTGCCAGCTCGGCGGGGGAACGCAGCGTGTGGGAGCGGGCCCGTGCGCTGCTGTCGGGAGATCCGCTGCCAGACACCAGCCCCGGCCCTGCGGCCCGCGGTTATGCCCCGTTTCCCCCGCTGCCGATCTGGCTGCGGATGGAACACGCCCCAAAGGGCAGTGCAGCCACCCCGGCAGAAGACGCGATCAGCGCGCCCCCCGGCCTTGCCAGCCCGACCCGCAAGCAGGGCAAGCGCGAAGATAACGAGCAGGCCAACCGCACCGACAGCTTTATCATGCACCGGTTCGAGTCGATCTTTTCCTGGGTGGAAAGCATGGGCCTGAACCGCGCGACCGACGATGACGATCTGGAAAACGCCCAGAAGGCGGCCGAGGATCAGGACCACATCACGCTGTCAAAGCACCACAAACGCGCCGCCACGCGGCTGCGCCTGCATCTGGACCTGGCCCCACAGGACGCCGACCACGAGCGGCTTGCCGACATCTTCACCTACCCCGAATGGAACCACCGCGCCCGCGCCTACATGCCCGACCACACCCGGGTGCTGGAGGCCGAGGCCACCCCCGGCGACACCTTTGCCCCTGACCCGCGCCTGATGGCCCGCGTCCGCCAGCAGTTTGAGGCGATGCACCCCCGTCGCATCCTGTTGCCGCGCCACGTGGACGGGGCAGAGCTGGACCTTGACGCGCTGATTGCCGCACAGGTCGCGATCCGTGCCACCGGGCAGGGCAGTGACCGCATCTTCCGCAATCTGCGGAACGTGGAGCGGGATCTGTCGGTGGCGATCCTGATGGATTGCTCGCGCTCCACCGAATCCGTTGTCGGCAGCCGCAGCATCATCGACACCACGCGCGAGGCATTGGCCGCACTCGCAGGAGGCATCGACGCAGCCGGAGATCGTCTGGCGATCTGGGGGTTTTCATCGCTCCGCCGCGACCGGGTGTTCCTGACGCGCTGCAAAGGGTTTGCCGCGCCCATGACACCCGAGGTTACAGCCCGCATCGGTGGCATGCGCCCCGGTCACTACACCCGGCTTGGGGCTGCGATCCGCCATGCCTCTGCACAGCTTGCGCAAGAGACATCGGCCCGCAAGCTGGTGCTGGTTCTGACCGATGGCAAGCCCAATGATCTGGACCATTACGAGGGCACGCACGGCATCGAAGACAGCCACATGGCCGTGCGCGAGGCCCGCCGCGCGGGTCAGTCGGTGCATGGCGTGATCGTCGATGTCGACGGGCAGGACTGGTTTGCCCGAATCTTCGGCCGCGCGGGGTTTACTCTGCTGCCCGACCCGGCCCGCCTTGGCCGCGCTCTACCCGACATTTACCGTTCCCTTACGCAGGAGACCTGACATGCGCCTTTTCCTTGTGCTTTTTACATTTGTTGTTCCGTCCGCTGTTCTGGCCGAAGCATTTCAGCGCCCGATCCCGCAGCCGCAGACAGCCGAGGCCGAACTGGCCTATCTTGCCGCCTCGCTGATTTTCCTCGCGGCGCTGATCGCGGTACAATGGCTGGTCGGCCGCAGATGAGCACGCGCCCAAGCTTGGGGCGTCTGTTCCTTTATCTCTATCCGTTCGGCGCAGGGGCGATGGCGGTCAATGTGTTCTTCGCCTCGCTGATCTGGTCCTGGATCGGTTGGCCGGTGCTGACGCCTGTGCAGTCGGTGCTGGGAGGCGCGGTGCTGGGCGTGCCTGCCACATGGGCCTTTGCCCGCCATATCCGCAGTTTGATGGAAAAGGCCGATAAGTGAACGTCGCGGGATAGACAGAATTCGGAGCCGCATAGCTTGCAGTTGCAGCGGCGCATCTCTTCCGAATGGGGCCGAATGCGTGAAACCCTGATTGTCCACGGACCCTAGACCATAGCGAGAAAAGCAGCAACGTTTCAGCGCAAATCAATCGTGTTGCTGTTCTTCGGGGTAAACTGCTAAGCACCTACCTCTTTTCGGCGACTAACGTTCTGCTTCGCTGGAGAAGCCAGATCTGTGACGTCCCGCCGAGCTGGTGGTTGCAACGACCTTTTTGTTTCGGCTGACGAAAATTACCCCGTTGAGGCATCCAGCTCGAATATCAACATGAGCCTAAAGCCCCGGCACGGATATCGAAACAGGCTTGACCAGAACTCGCAACCAAAGGCCAAAACACAGACTATGAAACGCGGGAGTATCGAACTCCCTCGGGCACATGGTCATCGAACATGCTGGCTACGATCCGCGTCAGCGCGCGGCCGTCAGGAAGAATCCTCAGAACGTCACCTTCACAGCTGATCAGTTCCCCGAACTTGGCTGCAGCATGCTTCATGATCGGGGCAAGCGCTGTCGCGGCTACGCCAAACTCTGGTTGCAAGTCAGTCAGGTTGAGGCGAAAATCACACATCAGGAATTCAATCGCCCGGGCGCGCAGGGCATCTTCTCCTGCCATGGCGTGCCCGCGTGACCCTGCGAAACCTCCCGCCGTGATCCGCTGGATGTAGGCGGCCGTTGCCGTTGCATTTTGCACATAGCCGCCAGGAAACCGTGAAATCGACGATGCGCCGAGGCCGATCAGCGTCTGGCAGCCGTCGGTGGTGTAGCCTTGGAAATTGCGACGCAGACGTCCCGTGCTTTGCGCCTTTGCCAGCGCGTCGTTGGAACGGGCGAAGTGATCAATCCCGATGGCCTGCATTCCAGCTTTACCGAACCGTTCAGCAGCAAACGCTGCAAGGCGATACCTTGACACATCACCGGGCAGTGCGGCTTCATCAATCAGCTTCTGCCGCTTTGACACCCACGGAACGTGCGCGTAGCCGAAAAGGGCGACGCGATCAGGCGCAAAGGTTAGCACCTTTTCAACCGTATCGGCGATGTGTGCTTCCGTCTGATGTGGCAGGCCGTAGACCAGATCAGTATTGAGCGACAAGATCCCCGCCGCGCGCAAATCGGCAACACAGACTTGCGTTAACTCAAAGGGTTGCTCACGCCCAATTGCCTGCTGAACTTCTGGCGCAAAATCCTGAATGCCGATTGAGGCGCGGGTCATGCCCTCAGCGGCCAAGGCATCAATTTTGGCCCGGTCGACCATCGTCGGATCGATCTCGACCGAAAACTCGAAATTTTCTGCCGGTTCAAACACATCGCGGATCGCGCGGGCCAACCTGTGAATCAAGATTGGCGGCAGAATGGTTGGTGTGCCGCCTCCCCAGTGCAACTGGCCCATCCGCAGGCCTCTTGGCAGGATATGACGGAGCAAAGCCAGTTCCGCCTCAAGTGTTTCGATATATCCTTCCACTGGGGCCAATGTCTGGGTGCCTTGGGTATGACAGGCGCAAAACCAGCATAGGCGCTCGCAGAACGGGATGTGAATATAGACCGAAACCGGTATGCGCGGATCCAGCTCTGCAAGAGCTTCTGACTGAAACGCGGCACCGATCCGGGGTGAGAACACGGCTGCTGTAGGATAAGACGTGTAACGTGGCACACGCGCATCAAAAAGACCAAGCGCGCGAAGATGTTCTATGTGTTCCATTTTTCCTAAGATACCGACAAGAGCGGGCATGACGTTGCGCTACATCAAACGACGACAATCTTTTTCCGGCGCAGAACAGTCGGTCCAGATAAGGCGGTCTAGGTCTCGCAGCGCTTCTGATCACAGCCGTGGCGCGATGCGGGCTTACGCAGCCGCAACCTTCTTCGCGATACATTCAGAGAGCCACGCGTCCAGCCTGCTGACGTCAGGGGGCAGGCTTGCAGCCATCCCCTCGGCGAAGACCTCGAAAGCCGGGAGGTTCAGCGCATTTATGCCGACAATGACCGGAATGCCCATGGAAAGCGCTTCGGCGATCACGCCGCGAAAGCCTCGCCCTTCGGCTTCGTGTTTGCCGAATTTGTTGACGATGAGGACATCTGCCCCCATCGACAGCTCGGCAGATACCAGACCGACGGCAGTTTCCAGTGCAGCAGGGTCAAGCCTGCAGCCACGCGAGGATCGACCAAGGTCCTGACTGATACGCAGCACGGGCCCTTCGGGCAAAACCTGAACATCCATGTCACATGGGCCCGTATCAGCCCGTTCCGAGTTGATCTGAACGGTGCCACAGCACCTGAGACCGCGCGACACAAGCTGAGTGGCCAGCTTGAAAAGGATCAGGTCGGTGTCTCCCCTTCCGGGTGCCATTGTGTAGGCTAAACGCATCTGCAGGGTCCTTCATGTTGGGCAAAATGGTTGGAATTCGACCAACGCACCGGCGGGAAGCCACTCTGCGTCGGCAGGAATGAAAATAAGGCCGGACGCCATCGAAAGGCCGTTCACCCGCGACGAATGGCTCTCTGGCTCAAAGCTCACAACCTCGCGGCCTTGCGGATCGAACCCTGCACAGATTGCCGGGCGCAACTCGCAGCGGCCCGTCTTTCTGGAAATGTCATGGGCAGTGACGACATGCCGTCTTTTGGCAGTGTCATCATTTGCACCAGTCATCCGTCTGACAAGCGCCTCGCCAAATAGGTGCCAGGTGATGAACGCTGAAAGTGGATTGCCCGGGAGGCCTAGCCAGGCTGCTTCCCTGACGTGTCCGAAGGACACGGGTTTGCCAGGTTTGATCGCAACACCGCTGAAGATGACCTCGGCACCCATCGCCAACAGCGTTGGTTTTATGTGATCTTCCTCACCCACCGAAATTCCGCCAGTGGTAATCACGAGATCAGCGATGTTTGCCATCTCTGCGATCTGTAAAAACAGCCCGTCCTTGCTGTCGAGACCGTGTTCAACGGTGATGAGATCGATGTCAGGCCGCGTCAGCGCGGCGGTCAGCATGGGCGTATTAACATCCCAGATCTGCGCTGCCGCCCGGTCTGCGCCTGCCTGACGCACCTCATCCCCGGTTACCAGCAAGGCGACGCGCAGGCGTCTGCGCACCCGGACGGACCCTGTACCTGCTGCGGCGCAAGCAGCAATTTCGCGTGGTCCCAGACGTTGTCCCTGCCTTAGAACCATGTCGCCTGCCGCCATTTCACTGCCCGCACGGCGGATGTTCAGCCCCGGTTCGGGACGGCGCGCAATTCGGATGGTCGCACCGCTGCGCTGGACGTCTTCCTGCATAACGACGGCATCCGCCCCTGCAGGGATCGGCGCACCAGTAAAAACCCGGGTGGACTGCAAGCCGTAAATCGGCCGTGTTGCCAGTTGTCCCGCCGGAACCCGTGCGACAACATCCAGCGTCCACGGACCATCTCCGACCAGTGCCGACGTCACGACAGCGAAGCCGTCCATCGCCGAGTTGTCGAAGGGCGGGCTCATACACAAGGCGATGACCGGACTTGCAAGTGTTCGGCCCAAGGCAAGGCCAAGTGCAAGGCCCTCCGTCTCTTCGACCGGGGGCGTCCGAGCAAAGATCAGGGAGAGCGCGTCGTCAATGCTGATCAGCGTCTTGCGGGTACCGCTACCGTCACAGCCACAGCCTTGCGGTGCAATGGGTTGCAAAATCGTCATTCCGCTACCTCCTTCTGGAAATGGCCAGGGCCTATGCTGCAATCGAGGTCGCGCAAACGACCGTCTTTCAATCCGTAAATCAAACCATGCACGCGAAGGTTCGCACGGCGTCGCCAAGCCCTTTGCAGGATGGGCGTTTCGCAGACGCGCCGAACACCCTCGACCACGTTCAGTTCAGCCAGCCGGTCGCGCCTTGCTTCGATATCCGGTTCGTGCGACAAATCGACGGCGTAACTGCGTGCCAGCCGCCGTATCGGCTCCAGCCAGTGATCAGCAAGGCTCTGAGGCAGATCCTCTGTGGCAGCTTTGACGCCACCGCATCCGTAATGACCGCACACAATGATCTCGCGTACTTTCAGTGCCTCGACCGCAAATTCCAGCGCCGATAAAAGGTTCATGTCAGATGAGTGAACGATGTTGGCGACATTGCGATGGACAAAAACCTCGCCCGGATCGAGGCCCGCGACCACGTTTGCAGGCACACGGCTGTCCGAGCAGCCAATCCAGAAAAACTCTGGGGCCTGAATGGCGGCAAGTCGCGTAAAATAGTCAGGTTCTTCGGCGTGACGTTGCTTTGACCACTCATAATTGCGCGCCAGCAGGTCATTCAGCATTGGTCATCTCCTGGATCGGGGGAAGCCCGCGCCGCAATCGCATGTGCTCCGAGAGCATCCGCAAATCGGCCCGGGTCAGCCGGGAGCGGGCGATCGGCAGCAGGATCGCATGCGCAGCCACAAGGTGGCTGCGCATGTGTCCCGCGAACTCGGTCAATGTTGTGCGATCTTCGGCGGTCAGGTCGGCACCGGTGTCAAGATAGTCAGCGAGCGTCACACGCACCTGTGGCAACAGGCGGATTGCTCCAACTTGGTCGGCCCTGATCCGGTTGATTGTCCTTTCGATCGACTCTTCCTCCGAGCAACGCAGCACCAAGAGCGGGAACAGATCCTCAGCTTCGTCCCGCTGATGCACATTCAACTCCTCGTTCAGAAAACGTAAAACGGTCAGTACAGCCTGCCGGTCAGGGGATGTGGCAATCGCGAGATCGTCGATCACCGCACAAATCTGACGTTCGCGCAGGTGATCTTCGCTGATGAAATCCAGAGGGCTTGCGAACAGTCTCTGGCTCGTCGGAGCAACCCCACTTCTATGCCGAGTCGGAACTGACTGTTTCATGACAACCCCCTTCGCGAGGCTCAGATCGGAGCAAGGTTCGTACCCGAGATCTGCGCCCTTTCGGCAAGTGTTTCGATGAAGTCCCGAGACGCACGCGCCCACGCCGCCTTTTCCAGCGCTAGCGTAATCTTGGGCCGGACGGTGTCATAGGGCAGCACCTGCCCCGGTGCGGTCGCGTTCAGCCGGATGAGATGCCAGCCGCGCCGTGACAGGACGGGTGCCGCGGTCATCCCGCCTTCCGCCAGGGTGCGCAGCGCAGCTTCGAACTCTGGCACGGTATCATTGGGGCCCAACTGACCCAGATGGCCACCGGACGCTTTTGACCCGCAATCGCTTGTCCGGGCGGCTGCCGCAAAGCCCTTGGCATCGCCATCAAGCCGCGCCAGAAGAGCAACCGCCCTTGCCTCTGCAACCAACCGCTCTTGCTCGTCCCGCGGGTCACAGGCGCACAGGATGTGCGAGACGTCCCAAAGGGGCGCGGACCGATAGCGATTGGGATCGCGCGCCCATTCGGCCCGAACCGCCTCTTCCGTGATCGGCGCAGTGGTCAGCGCCTCGTCCAGAAGGGCACGGATGAGGGCTTCATCTTCGGTCTCGAAACGGCCCGGCGCAAGTTCCTCCGGGTCGGCATCAAGGTCACGCTTGCGAGCCTCTTGCAGCAAGAGCGTGCGGATCGCCAGCGCCTGCGCCGCCTTGCGCCAGGCGATGCCGGGTTTGTCCTTGGGGGCGGTGTGGTTCTGGGCCTCGGCGGCGATTGCCGCCGAGGGTATGGTTTCGCCGTTCACAACGACATCTGGGAAAAGAGATACGTTCATCTTCGTTCACTCCGCTGGCGTCGTGGCCGAAGGGCCGGATTTGCCTTGGCGGGCGTCATAGGCTTGGCGGCGTTCCTCAAGGGGGCGGCCGCGGCGCGAACGGACAATCTGATAACCGGGACGCAGCGTGACATATCGGATCGGCACTGACAGCATGTGCACCAGCCGGGTGAACGGAAACAGTGCTACGATCACCATGCCCAAGACGATGTGTGCCTTGTAGAGCCAATGCACATTGATGACCTCTGTCCAGGCGTTCAGTTGGAGCGTCATCACGCTTTGAGACCAGGTCATGAACAGCACCATTCCGGCACCGTCCATATGGTCCAGTGTCACGATAATCGTACCCATGCCGATGACGATCTGCAGCCACAAGATCGCCAGAATTGCGATATCGGCAAAGCTGGAATTGACCCTGATGCGCGCATCAAAAAGCCGCCGATGAAGCAGCATCGTGGCGCCGATGAAGGCCGAAAGCCCGGCAATCCCGCCCAAGATCACCGCAACCCATTGCTTCACGCCATACGGAATACCAAGGGCGTCGAGAATCCAGACCGGGGTGAACAGGCCGATCAGATGGCCGAAAAACAGGACGATGATGCCGACGTGAAACAGCACCGAGCCCCACATAAGCTGCTTGCGGCGCAAGAGCTGACTGGATGAGGTTTTCCAAGTGAACGGATCCCGTTCGTATCGCGCAATAGTGCCGACCAGTGCCACGGCGAGTACGGCATAAGGCATGATGCCAAAGATCAGGAAGTTGAGATCGTAATTTCCGAACATGTCATGCGCTCCTGCTCAGCGGTGTGGGGGCGGGCCTGTCCATGGTAGCCAGCATGTCGCGAACCTGCGGGCACCCAGCGTTTGGATCGGGACCGAATGTGACTTCGGTCTCCTCCCAAACGGCATCGAGCGCGTTAAGGTCTGTGGGGTCATCATCGGGCTGCGCCAACATCACGGCTACGGCCTCGGCATCCGCCTGCGCGCCAGCAAGCTGGGAAAGAGCGGCGAACGCGGCAGCATACCTGCTCTCGCGCCGCACCAAACGGGTGGCAAGCGCGTCGAAGATATGCGCCGCATCCGCCAAAGTTTCCTGTGCCTCGAGCGAGGGACGCGTCGACAGGAATTCCAGCAACACCGGCAGGTGGTCGGGCAGTTCCGTGGTGGCGGGCTCGAAGCCCGCCCCCCGGTAGGTCTCGATCAAGCTGACCATTGCGCCCCCCCTGTCCCGGCTTTCGCCATGGACATGCTCGAAGAGGTTCAGTGAAAGTGTACGTGATCGGTCGAACAGCATTACATAGCTTTCCTGAACGTCGAACAGATCGCCCTGCCCCACTTCCTTGGCCAACTTTTGCAATGACTCGCAGGTTTCAGCTTCAAGTCGGTGATCGGAGGCCATGACAGCTGCGATATCAGCCATCGCTTCTTGCAGTTCGGCTGTCGGATAGCTGAGCGTAAGCGACAGCGCCTTGAGTGTACGGTCCATCATCAGAATGACTCCAACGGAAGGGCAAAGGATTTTTTCTTGCCGCCGAACATGGTGGTTTTGCCCGTTTCGCCGCTGGAACAGCCATTGCCATCGGTAAAGCCGCAGCCACCACGAATGTCGGCACCCTCTTCATTTTGTTCGCGGTGTGCAGTCGGGATCGCAAAACGATCCTCGTAGTCGGCGATCGCCATGATCTTGTACATGTCCTCGATCATTCGGCCCGACATGCCGACGCGGGCAGCAATGCCTTCGTCGCGCACGCCGTCCACCGTCAGCGCGCGCATATAGAGGCGCATCGCCGACATGCGTTCAAGCGCGTGAACGATCGGTTCCTCGTCACCTGCCGTAAGCATATTGGCCAGATACTGCACCGGAATGCGCAGGCTGCGCACATCGGGCATCTGGTCGCTCATCGCGATCTGGCCGGCTTGCGCTGCATTCTGGATCGGTGACAGCGGCGGAATATACCACACCATCGGCAGGGTGCGGTATTCGGGATGCAGCGGAAAGGCGACCTTCCACTCCATCGCCATCTTCCAGATCGGGCTGATCTTGGCAGATTCGATCCAGTCTTCGGGAACGCCATCCCTACGGGCGGCAGCGATCACGTCCGGGTCATTCGGATCAAGGAACACGTCAAGCTGTGCGCCATAAAGATCGGTTTCGCGTTCGCTGCTTGCCGCCGCCTCGATCTTGTCGGCGTCATACAGGATCACGCCCAGATAGCGTATTCGACCGACGCAGGTTTCCGAACAGACCGTCGGCTGACCGGATTCAATCCGCGGATAGCAAAAGGTGCATTTCTCGGATTTGCCGCTGTCCCAGTTGTAATAGATCTTCTTGTAGGGGCAGCCCGAGATGCACATCCGCCATCCACGGCACTTTTCCTGATCGATCAGGACGATGCCGTCTTCCTCGCGCTTGTAGATCGCGCCTGAAGGGCAGGCGGCCGAACAGGTGGGGTTCAGGCAATGCTCACACAGGCGTGGCAGATACATCATGAAGGTATTTTCATACTCTCCGTAGATCTGCTTCTGGATGTTCTCAAAGTTGTGGTCCTTGGACCGCTTTGAGAACTCACCGCCGAGGATTTCCTCCCAGTTCGGGCCCTTTTCTATCTTTTCCATCCGCTCGCCGGTGATCTTGGACCGAGGGCGCGCGGTGGGAAAGGCATTCATGTCGGGCGCCGATTTCAGGTGGTCATAGTCGAAATCGAACGGCTCATAGTAATCGTCGATTTCCGGCATGTCCGGGTTCGCGAAGATGTTCGCCAGGATCCGCCACTTGGAGCCCTGCTTGGGGTGCAGCTTGCCCGATTTCGACCGGGCCCAGCCCCCGTTCCAGCGCTTCTGATTCTCCCAGTCAGTCGGATAGCCGGTGCCGGGTTTCGTCTCGACGTTGTTGAACCAGGCGTATTCAACGCCTTCGCGGCTGGTCCAGACGTTCTTACAGGTGACAGAGCAAGTGTGACACCCGATGCACTTGTCCAGGTTCAGAACCTTGCCGATTTGCGCGCGCACTCTCATTCCGCTGCCTCCACTTTGCGGGTTGCGGGCGTGTCCAGCCAGTCAACCTTTTTCATTTTCCGCACGATGACGAACTCGTCGCGGTTGCTGCCCACGGTGCCGTAATAGTTGAAGCCGTAGGACAACTGCGCATAGCCGCCGATCATGTGCGTGGGTTTCAGCGTGGCGCGCGTCACCGAATTATGGATGCCGCCACGATTGCCTGTCTTTTCCGATCCGGGCGTGTTCACGATCTTTTCTTGGGCGTGATACATGAACAATGTGCCCTGCTTAATCCGCTGGGACACCACCACCCGCGCCGTCAGCGCGCCGTTGATGTTGTAGGCCTCAACCCAGTCGTTATCGACCAGCCCAGCCTTCTGGGCGTCCACCTCGGACATCCAGACCACCGGCCCGCCTCTGTTCAGCGTCAGCATCAGGAGGTTGTCGGTATAGGTGCTGTGGATGCCCCACTTCTGGTGCGGCGTGATGAAGTTCAGCACGACATGCGGGCTGCCCTCGGCCGCGTCGTTGTTGACGGCCTTGGTGATGGTCTTGAGGTCTACCGGCGGGCGGTAGCTGACAAAGCCCTCGCCGAAGGCGCGCATCCAGAGGTGGTCCTGGTAGAGCTGCTGGCGGCCTGTCAGGGTGCGCCACGGGATCAGCTCATGCACGTTTGTGTAGCCCGCGTTGTAGCAGACCTCCTCGGACTCAATCCCCGACCATGTGGGGCTGGAGATGATCTTGCGCGGCTGGGCGGCGATATCGCGGAAGCGGATCTTGGTGTGATGCGCCCCCTCGGCCAGATGGGCGTGGTGGCGGCCAGTGGGTTTTTCCAGTTCCTCCCACGCCTTGACGGCCACTTCGCCGTTGGTTTCGGGAGCCAGCATCAGGATCATTTCCGCAGCGTTGATCGCGGTGTCCAGTTTGGCCATGCCCTTCGACACGCCCTCATCCAGCACGACCCCGTTCAGATCACGCAGATGCCCAACTTCGACCTTGGTGTCCCAGTTGATCCCCTTGCCGCCGTTGCCGAGCTTTTCCAAAAGCGGCCCGACCGAGGTGAACTTCTTGTAGAGGTTCGGATAATCCCGCTCGACCGCAATGTAGTTCGGCGCGGTCTTGCCGGGGATCAGATCGCATTCGCCCTTTTTCCAGTCGCGGACATGGGCCTGCGCCAGCTCGGCGGGGGTGTCGTGCAGCAAGGGAAGCTGGACGATGTCGGTCTCGACCCCCAGCACTTCGGGCGCGACTTCCGAAAATTTGCGAGCGATCGACTTGAAGATTTCCCAGTCCGACTTGCTCTCATACGCCGGATCCACCGCCGCCTGCAGCGGGTGGATGAAGGGGTGCATATCGGAGGTGTTCAGATCGTCCTTTTCGTACCAGCTGGCCGTCGGCAGCACGATGTCGGAATAGACGCAGGTGGTGGACATCCGGAAGTCGATGGTCACCAGCAGGTCGAGTTTGCCTTTCGGCGCCTCATCATGCCACACGGCCTCTTTCGGCATCGCACCGCCTTCTTCGCCCAGATCCTTGCCCATCACGCCGTGGTCAGTGCCCAGAAGGTGCTTGAGGAAATATTCATGCCCCTTGCCCGAGGACCCCAGCAGGTTGGACCGCCAGACGAACAGATTGCGCGGCCAGTTTTCCGGCGCATCCGGGTCTTCGCAGGACATCTGCAGGTCGCCGGATTTCAGTTGCTCTGAAACGAAGTCCTTGATCTCCTTACCCGCCGCCTTGGCCTGTTTCGCCACCGCCAACGGGTTGGTTTTCAGTTGCGGGGCAGATGGCAACCAGCCCATCCGTTCGGCGCGGATATTGTAGTCGATCAGGCTGATATCCCAATCGCCCGCAGGCGCGGTGGGCGACAGGATCTCGTCTGCCCGCAATGTCTCATAGCGCCACTGATCAGTGTGCGCATACCAGCACGAGGTCGAGTTCATCTGCCGAGGCGGGCGGCTCCAGTCCAGCGCGAAGGCCAGCGGTGCCCAGCCGGTCTGCGGGCGCAGCTTTTCCTGACCGACATAATGCGACCAACCGCCGCCCTCCTGCCCGATGCAGCCGCACATCACCAGCATGTTGATGATGCCGCGGTAGTTCATGTCCATGTGGTACCAGTGGTTCAGACCGGCCCCGAGGATGACCATGCTCTTGCCACGGGTCTTTTCCGCGTTGCCCGCGAATTCCCGCGCGACGGCGATGATCTTTTCCCGGTCGACGCCGGTAATCTTTTCGGCCCATGCCGGGGTATAGGGGCTGTCGTCGTTGAAGTCCTTGGATACCCACTTGCCGCCAAGGCCGCGATCAAGCCCGTAGTTGGCGCAGAACAGGTCGAACACCGTGGCGACCAGCGCTGACTGACCGTCGGCCAAGGTGACGCGGAGGGCAGGAATGTTCCGGGTCAGAACCTCGGGGTGGTCGCATTTCACGAAATCGCCAGTCGCAACCCCGCCGAAATAGGGGAAATCGACGCCCACCACCTCGTCGTGATCGCCGTCCAAGATCTGGCTCAGGCGCAGTTGGGCCTCAGTTCCCTTGGCGCGCTGCTCAAGGTTCCACTTGCCCTCTTCACCCCAGCGGAATCCGATGGACCCGTTGGGAGCCACGATCTGACCGGATGCCTCGTCATAGGCGACCGTCTTCCAGTCGGGGTTGTTGGTTTCGCCCAGCTTGCCGTCGAAATCCTCGGCGCGCAGCATCCGGCCGGGTACCAGTTGGCCGTCGCGGTCTTCCAGCCGCACCAGCATCGGCATGTCGGTGTATTTGCGAGCGTAGTCCTCGAAATATTCGGCCTGCCGGTCCAGATGGAACTCGCGCAGGATCACATGACCCATGGCCATTGCCAGCGCGGCATCGGTGCCAGCTTGAGGGTTCAGCCAGATGTCACCGAACTTGGCTGCCTCGGAATAATCGGGGCTGACCACGGCGGATTTGGTGCCGCGATAGCGCACTTCGGTGTAGAAATGCGCGTCGGGCGTGCGGGTCTGAGGCACGTTCGAACCCCACAGCATCAGGAAGCCTGCATTGTACCAGTCGGCCGATTCCGGCACGTCGGTCTGTTCGCCCCAGGTCTGGGGCGAGGCGGGCGGTAGGTCGCAATACCAGTCGTAGAACGACATGCAGGTGCCGCCCAAGAGGCTGAGGTAGCGCGAGCCGGCCGCATAGCTGACCATCGACATGGCCGGGATTGGCGAGAAGCCAAACACCCGGTCAGGACCCCAGGTCTTGGCGGTATAGGCGTTGGCAGCGGCGATGATCTCGGTCGCCTCGTCCCACGTTGCGCGCACGAAACCGCCCTTGCCCCGCGTTTTGGTATAACTCGCGCGCAAAACAGGATCATTCTGGATCGAGGCCCATGCCGCCACGGGTGTCATGGTGGGCCGCATCTTGCGCCAGGCGCGCATCAACGCCCCCCGGATCAGCGGGTTCTTCACGCGATTGGCGGAATACAGATACCAGCTATACGACGCCCCCCGCGCACAACCGCGTGGCTCGTGGTTTGGCAATCCCGCCCGGGTGCGCGGATAGTCAGTCTGCTGCGTCTCCCACGTCACAATCCCGGATTTGACGTAGATCTTCCACGAACAGGACCCTGTGCAGTTCACGCCGTGGGTCGAGCGCACAACCTTGTCGTGCCGCCAGCGGTTTCTGTAGACGTCTTCCCAATCGCGGTTCTCGGAAGTGGTCTGGCCCCAGCCATCCGAGAATTGCTCAAGCTCTTTGCTTTGGAAGAAGTTCAGTCTGTCGAGCAGGTGGCTCATCTTGGCTTCCTTTCGTTATTGTGCAGGGTGGGCGGCGGTTGTGGCACGGCCGCGCTCGTTGTCATGGAGAAGCCCGCCTGGGCGCGTATAGATGGCCCAGGTGATGCCAAGGCAAAGCACGTAGAAGATCAGAAACAGCCACAGCGCGCCGATCGGGCTACCGGTCATGGCGATGGATGATCCGTAGGCTTTCGGGATGAAGAACCCGCCATAGGCGCCGATGGCGCTGGTGAAGGCGACGATCCCACCGGACTCCATGGCGATTTGACGGGCGCGGTCAGTGCCGGTCAGCAGCGGCATCAGACGCGGCACTTCGCGGCTCATGATTACGGGAATCATCTGGAACGTGGAGGCATTGCCGACGCCGGTGAAGAAGAACAGCGCCATGAAGCCCGCGAAGAATCCGGCAAACGAACCTGCCTGAAGCGAAAGGATTACTGCAAGGACCGAGGCAATCATCCCCACGAATACCCAGAAGGTGACGCGCCCGCCGCCGAACTTGTCGGACACCCAGCCGGTGCCAGCGCGGCTCAGAGCGCCGACCAGCGGGCCAAGGAAGACATACTGAAGGGCGTTGACATCCGGGAAGACAATCCGGCTCAGCAACGGAAAGCCTGCCGAATAGCCGATGAAGCTGCCGAAGGTGCCGATGTAGAGGACGCACATAAGCCAGTTGTGGGTGCGCCCGAAGATTACCGATTGCTGGGCAAAGCTGGCCTTGGCATCGGCAATGTCGTTCATGCCCCACCATGCCGCGATGGTGGCGGCAAGGATGAATGGTACCCATATAAAACCCGCGTTCTGCATCCAGAGCTGGCCGCCGTCCGACAGATCCTGCGGCGCGCCGCCCATGGCCCCGAACACGCTAATCGTGATGACCAGCGGCACCACGAACTGCATGACGCTGACGCCAAGGTTGCCCAGACCGGCGTTAAGGGCCAGTGCATTGCCTTTTTCCGATTTGGGGAAGAAATAGCCGATATTGGCCATCGAGGAGGCAAAGTTGGCCCCGCCGAGACCGCACAGCAGCGCCAGCACGAGGAAGATGAAATAGGGCGTTTGCGGGTTTTGCACGGCATATCCGATACCGATGGCGGGCAAAAGAAGCGATGCGGTCGAGACCGTCGTCCAGAGGCGCCCGCCGAAGATCGGCACCATGAAGCCATAGAAGATGCGCAGCGTCGCGCCCGACAGGGCGGGCAGGGCCGCAAGCCAGAACAGTTGTTCCGGGGCAAAGTTGAACCCGATGGCAGGCAAGCGTGCAATCACCATCGACCAGACCATCCAGACCGAGAAGGCCAGAAGCAGCGCGGGTATCGAAATCCAGAGATTGCGGCGCGCGACAGCACGGCCTTTTGAATCCCAGAACTGGGGATCTTCGGGGCTCCACTCCTCCAGCACGCGCGGCATGGCAGTGCGCTCAGGGTGGTGGATTGTCTGCATTTCGGGCAGCTGTGGCAGCCGGTCGAGAATTTCGCCATGGGCTGCACGTTCCATCGCCCGGACCGACAGGTGCATCCACGTCAGCGCGATGGCGACGAGGACGAAGAGCAGGGCAAAGCACGATGTGTAAATGCCCGTCAGGTCCAGCAGCGCGCCAAAGGCGATGGGCAGGATGAAACCACCGAGACCGCCGACCATGCCGACAAGACCGCCCACCGCGCCCACATGGTTGGGATAGTAGACCGGGATGTGCTTGAACACTGCCGCCTTGCCAAGGCTCATGAAAAAGCCGAGCGCGAACAGTGTCACGATGAAGGGCCACAGGCCCATCTGCGTGGAAAAGGCGATCGGACCATCCTTGCCCTGAATTATGTAATCGGTCGGAGGATAGGACAGCATGAACAGAAACAGCATGCTGAACCCAAAGGTCCAGTACATGACCGAGCGCGCGCCAAATTTGTCAGACAGGATCCCGCCATAGGCCCGGAACAAGCTGGCCGAGAGACTGAAAGAGGCGGCGGCCATGCCTGCGAAGCGAACGTCGATGCCATAGACGTCGATTAGGTAATGCGGCATCCACAGCGCCAGTGCAACGAAGGCACCGAAAACGAAGAAGTAGTAAAGCGAAAAGCGCCAAACTTGCAGGTTTTTCAGCGGTGCAAACTGCTGCGCGAGGGAAGGCGCCTTGGTGCCGGTCTTGCGGCGTTCCACAAACTCGGGATCATCCTTGGCGAGCAGGAAAAACAGCACACCAATGGTGGCAAGTCCGGCCGCCCAGACATAAGCCACCCCGTGCCAACCAAAACCCACCATTACGAAGGGGGCGACGAACTTTGTGACTGCGGCCCCAACGTTGCCTGCACCGAAAATACCCAGTGCCGTCCCCTGATGACCTGCGTCATACCAGCGGCTGACATAGGCCACGCCGATAATGAACGATCCGCCCGCCAGCCCGATGCCAAGTGCCGCGACCAGATACATTACGTAAGTGTCCGCCAGCGTCAGCGCCCAAGTCGCAAGCGCTGTCAGGATCATCTGGCTGGAGAACACCAGTCGTCCGCCGTATTTTTCGGTCCAAACACCAAGAAACAGGCGTGATACGGAACCGGTAAGGATCGGCGTTGCTATCAGAAGGCCAAACTGGGTGTCATTCAGACCAAGTTCTGCCTTGATGGCGACCCCGATGATGGAAAAAATCGTCCAGACCGCAAAACAGGCGGTGAAGGCGATCGTGCTCAGGCTCAAGGCGCGCGTCTGATCGGCGCGTGAGGCTGTTGCTACGGTCTGCATGGCGGTTCTCCGGCAAGAATAGCGGTGTCACCCCTGCATGGGGTTCAGAGCCAGACTTGAGGCCGGAGCGGCGCTCATGACTTGATCTAGATCATGAACTTAGAAAATGATAACGAAATAAATGACTTATGGAAATTTGTCATGCGATGTTGGGTGTTAAATCAAGGCTGCTGCGGCGAAGCTCAACTGATGGATTGACTTTTATCAATCGATTTGGTGATAATCGGTAGGTACGCAAAGGCCGGGGGGACAACATGCCCGATTCCGAATACCGGGATATTAGAATGCTGAATCTATTCGCGCAGATGGCGGATGAGAACTTCATATCCTTGATGCGGGGCGCCTATGTGCAGAATTTTCCTGCGCAGATTGAACTGATCTCTGAAGGAGAGCCGAGCGATTTTCTTCACATTCTTATTTCGGGCTCGGTCGATCTGTTTTCAGCTTGGAATGGGCGGGATACCAGCCTGGCGACGGTTCGTCCGATCTCGACTTTTATCCTTGCCGCGACTGTCAAGGATGCGCCTTACCTCATGTCGGCCCGCACGCTGGAGAAAAGCAGGATCGCGCTGATCCCCAGCCAGGATGTGCGCGCGATCTTTGACGCCGACAGCAACTTTGCCCGCGCAATCGTCACGGAGCTGGCACAATGCTATCGCTCTGTCATCAAGACGCAGAAGGACCTCAAGCTTAGAACCTCGCTCGAGCGGCTTGCAAATTACTTGCTCAGGCAACAAAAGCGTAGCGGCGGTGGGGCGTCGTTCGAGCTTGATTTCGAAAAGCGTCGCCTCGCCTCGGTGCTTGGCATGACCCCCGAAAACCTTAGCCGCGCATTCAAGGGCCTGCAGCCTTACGGTGTGACGGTGAACGGCACCAACATTATCGTCACCGATCAGATAGATTTGGAGCATTTCGCCAAGCCAAATCCGCTGATTGATGACTTCTCAAGTTGAAGGACAGATAAATGACGAAATCCATGCCCGGCGCCGCCGGAGACCTCGCCGAGGAGTATCCTGATGTTTGGAAGGCCTATGCGGCCCTGGGCAGGGCAACTGCTGACAGTGGACCCCTGACTGCGCGTGAGAAGCGGCTCGTAAAATTGGCGCTGTCGATTGGGGCAGGCTCGGAAGGCGCAGTGCATTCCCACACCCGACGTGCGAGATCCGAGGGGATCGAGCCTGCCGCGATAACGCAGGTCGCAATGCTGGCCATCGGCCCGCTAGGTCTTCCGCGTGCCGTTGCAGCCAAGACTTGGATCGAAGACATCAAGGAGTGACAGTCACGGAAGTGGGCTGACGCCGAAAAGAATGGGATGCAGCCAGACGAGCGTGGCATAAAGGAAAATGCTTGCCAAAAGCCGGACCAAGGTGCCGCCTGTTGCGAACCAAGACAGAAGCGGCACGTTTGCAACTGCAACCCCCAGCCGCAACCACTCCGTCCCCATCTCGCGGCGCTTTCGACGGTCGATCAGGCGACCGCCCACCATCGCGAACACCGCAAAGGTGCCAAATAGGATCACATGTGCCAGATCCCCGTTCGGCACGACATGGGCGGCGGCCCAGAGGGCCAGCGCCAAAAGCAGAGGATGGCGCGACCAGCGTACGATGCCGGGCCGAATCGGGTCGAACCGGTCATTCCACGCGCCACCAAATGAAAACGGATTTGGCCGCGCAATGGTGAACGCAAGGATCAGGCAGACTGGCCCCATGACAACGAGCGGCACATGGGCCTGCCACGGTGCCCACACCCACAGGGGCACATGAGGCGCACGCCCTGCCGCCCCGACCAGCCATGCCAACACCGCAAGTGACAGCGCTGAATAGGCCAGTGTGAAGCCGCGTTGGCCCAGTCGCGTCTGCAGCCATGGCCGCACCGGAGGGCGCACCGGAATGGAGTGCGACAGGAAGAACACTGCATAAGCAGTGACGAACTCAAGCCACCCCATTTGCCAATCCCTTAAATTTACTTCGCGGTGGGGAGGCGCAACAGAAGGGCCCCATAGATCACGGCAAAGCCACCAAAGGCCGTGATCCAGAAAAGCCCCGCCATCAGATGCATCGAGCCAGAGATCTCGGGCCACATTCCTGCAACCACCCGTGCCAGCACCGACATTGTCAGGGTGACATAGATCATAACCGTCCCCGCGCCCGCCGTCAGCGCCCGCCCGGTATGGCCCAATGTGGCACGCGTCATCACGGCCAGCGTCATCAACCCGGTCGCCCCGGCCATCCAGAGGTGCTGGGCGCCTGCCATTCCGAAGGTCCCGGGCCACAGGATCTCTGCCGCCAGCGCGAGCGCCCCCAGCGGCACAAAAGCATAGCCCGCATGCAGCACCGCCACCAGCGGTTCTGCATGCGTTTTGTGGCCCGCCCAGCGGCTCAGCCGGATCACGTGCAGCACCCCTGCCAGTAAAAGCGCAAAACCGGTCGCGGCCGCAATCGGCAACGCGACCCACAGGACAACTGCCACCAGCAAGGCGACAAGCGCTGCCTTGTCGAATGTCTGCATGGGCGACACGGGCAAAGCGGCACTTCGCTGCTTCACCAGCCAGTTGCGGGTGAAGGACGGCACGACGCGCCCCCCGATCACGGCAATCATCATGACGCCTGCGCCGAGGCCCAGCCGCAGACCATAGCCTTGCGCCGCATAATTGCCCCGCGCGGCCTCCCAGTGGAACAATGTGTTGCCGACGATGAAAGCACCCAGCAACCCCACCACAATCAGGTTGCGCCAGTTTTTGCCGGCCACAATCTCGCGCCCGATGGCCAGCGCAAAGACGACCGGAAAGGCCAGATCGATCATCGCGACCAGCAAAGGCGGCAAGCTGCCCGAGAAGGCAACCGCCACACGGCCCGCCAGCCAGAGGCCGGCCAGCATCCCCAGCCACCATCCGACGATGGGCAAGCGCCCCGTCCAGTTCGGCACCGCAGTCAGCAGAAATCCGGCAACCACAGCACCCAGATAGCCAAAGAGGAACTCGTGCGCATGCCAGCTGACCGGATCGAAGGCGGTGGGAAGTGTCAGATGCCCGGACAGCATCGGCACCCAAAGCGCCATCGCAAGTGCCGCCCAGACCGCCGCTCCGAAAAAGAACGGGCGGAACCCGAAGGTCAAGATCGCTGGCCCTGTCCAGGCGCGCATCTGTTGAGCTGTGGTTGCAGTCATTTCAAAGGCCCCTAAATCTGTATCAGGTCGATGCAGCCGCGGCGATCCGCCGATATCCGGCGATGCCGTGATAGAACCCGTTGCTGAATGTCGTGCCATCACACAGGTCACGCAGGCGCATATCGGCCTCGGTTGTCGCCACCTTGCCGTCGAGCACCGACCGGAACACTGTTGTCACACCAACCATATCAACATCCTGCGGCATCAGCCGCAGATGGGTGATGCCGTCTGCAGCAAGACGCCCCAGTTCGGGAAGCAGATCAATGTAGCTTTCAGACAGGGTCTGAATGCCATTCACCCGCAGGATCGGGGAGTCATCGCGTGTTTTCAGCGGCATGCCGTCAGGATCATCCTCGCAGACGAACAGACAGTTATCCTTGGTGCGTCCGTGGGCGCGGGCGTGGTAGCAGCGCGCCGAGACGGCAAGCGATGCCCGACCGAAAACCTGGACCTCGACGCCCAAACCCAGATTGCGGGCGCTTCGCGCGGCGATGGCAATCGCCTCGGCTGGCAATTCGGTGGGCAGGCAGACATGGGTCGCGCCCTGCCGGGCCATCCAGTCAATCGTTGCTTCGTTATAGGCATTCATGAAAGGACCCACACGATGTGGACGCATCCCGCGGGCATAAAGTCCTGCGGCATTGTTCACTTCGATTTCGGGGGCGTCCAACCCGGCGATATCATCCGTCGCCTTGCGCTCGCGTTTCAGCATCACTTCGGCCAGCGTTGAAAGCACGACGGTCTTGCCCGCGCGTTCAAGCCGCTCGATAGTGGCGGGTAGGTCGGCCTCATGAAATGGCGCGCGCTTGGAACAGATCACTTCGCCCAGATAGACCTCATCGAGAGGCGCTTCATCGGCAATGCGGGCATAGAAATCCCGGTTCTTATGTGCGGACCAGTGATAGGCGATGGGCCCCAGCGTAAGTTTCGGTTTCATTGCTTTCACCGCCATTTCTTCGTCTCGAACGCGCCTTGAGTCTGTTTCTGTCCCTCGGTCAAGGCGACCAGATCGGACATATTCGTCGCGCGCCCGGCGCGGATGTCATCTACCGCGTGTCGAAACGCCGTAACGACGTTGCGGACATAACTTTTCGACCGCTGGCGCCCCTCGATTTTGAAGGCGTGCACGCCTGCGTCGATCAGCTCGGGGAGCAACCGAGACAAGTTCAGACTGATCGGTTCTTCGAATGCGTAATACCCCTCGGGCCGGTTCGGGGCGGCGTAGCGCCCTTTGCAGATCGTGGGATAGCCCGCCATTTCCTCGGGTCCGAAGCGGTCAATCGTGAACCCGGCGAGGCGTGATGACATGGACCCGTCTGTGTCCCGGACATATTGCACGTCGGATGCGGGCGAACAGACGCCGTCCATATTGGTCGATTGCCCGGTCAGGTAGTTGGTCAGACTGCATCGCCCTTCGACCATGAGCCCGTGGTTGCCAAAGATGAAGGTCTCGATCTCACAGGGGATTTCCGTGCGGATCTGGCGGATCTCTGGGATTGTCAGGATGCGAGGCAGGACCACGCGCTTGACCCCGAAGTTCTCGCAGTAATAGCGGATCGCTTCGGGCGACGAGGCGGCCGCCTGAACCGAGAGGTGCAGCCGCGCCAGCGGATGGGTGTGTCTGATGTAATCGGCGACGCCCATGTCGGCGACAATGAAGGCGTCCACGCCATACCTCACGCCAAGATAGGCGGCATGGCGCCAAAGGTCCACCTTGCCTGCGGGCGGATAGGTGTTGAGCGCCAAAAGCACCTTGGTGCCCGCGTGATGGGCATACGCCACAGCCGCCGCTAACTCGTCAGGTGTGAAGTTCAAGCCGGGAAAATTGCGGGCGTTGGTGGCATCCTGAAAACCACAATAGACCGCGTCAGCACCCGCATCTACGGCAGTGCGCAGTGCAGCAGGTGTGCCGGCAGGGCAGATCAGTTCAGCGAGGCTCATCTGGTGTCCTGTTGTCTGTTCTTCATTGAATAGCTGCGACGCAACCGTGTCAGTATCGCCCGACCGGGCGCACCGAACATCTCGGCTGTTTCCGTGGCGATTGAACCGTCGATATCGTCAAGCGCGTTGCGCAATCGTACAACCGCCTCGGTGTCACCGGTGATCTCAAGGTCGCGCGAGAAAAAAGCGGCGTCACCGTCCTCTTCGGAATCGACCAGTTCAAGCAGAAGCATGAAACGACCCCGGATCGATGCGCCGGCTGGCAGGGCCGCATCCCGCGGGACCGCGCGGAACACCAGCGCCTGAGGATCTGGCCGAAGATGAAGCGCAAACGGCAGATCCACCGGGTCGATGAGGAAATCAGTGCTCTGATGTGAGCCAAGACGCGCAAAAAGGGATGGATGCCGCAATGCGACGCGCCGCACGACGCGCGACAGCATCGGCTGGATCAGGACGCAGGCGAGGCGCGCGAACATGCCGGTGCCCAGCAACGGGGGTTGCGGCGCGTCGCGGATGTCGGTGTTCATGACGCTGGTCTCCTTGAGGCGGAAATCCCGTCCTCAGTGACAATCAAATCAAGCGGGATATCGTGGGGTTGCGGGAAAATCGTGGCAAGGCGAGCGCCGGCAAGCGCGATTCCAAAGGCAAAGGGTCGCGGTGTCACTGTCGCAAGCGTGCGGTCAAAATATCCTCCGCCCCAGCCCAGACGGTAACACCTTTCATCCCATCCCAGACAGGGCGCGAGTGTCACATCAGGCGTGAGGGCTGCGGCGTTTGGCGGTGGGACGGGAATGTTCCAATCGCCACGCACCATGCGGGTCTCGGGCGTCCAACGGCGAAAGATCAGGGGCGCAGCGCGGGTTTCCACCACCGGCAAGGCGATGATGACACCGATCCGATGCAGGTCAGACATCAAAACGCGCAGATCAGGTTCGCCTTTGATTGGCCAATATCCAGACAACACAGTCCCCGGCGCCACGCCGCGCGCTGTGAGCGCCTTACGCAATTGCAGGCCGATCTGAACCGACAACTGCGCCCGCCCGGTCTGGCCCAGTCCCTCCCTCCGTCCAATCAGCCTTGTCCGCTCAGCGCGGCGCCAACGCGCAACATCGCGCGCTTGCTCCGGATCGATGCCTGACGCGCCAAAATGGTCAGGTGCTACCTCGCCTGCCAAGCATGGCGACGAGGCGAAGCGGCTCAGCCCGTCACTGTCCCCGATCATTGCACGCCTCGGCCAAGGGCCTGCTCCGGGAAGAAGCCGTTTCAGGCATTTGCATGATTGCGTGTTTCGAACTGCGGAAAGAGGACATCATTCTCGAGTCGCATGTGCTCGGTTAGGTCTGCCACAAATTCGATGAGCCCATCATACAGTCGGGTCCACGTGCCACATGCGCCCGTTGGCAAGGTCAGGTTACCGGTAAGGTGGTTGATTTGTGCGACAGCCCGGACGTGGTCGTCATGATCGGCACGCATCACAGCAATAGGATTTTCGATACCAGAGGCACCGCCGTTGCGGATGGCGGGGAAGAGGATGAGTTCTTCCTTTTTCATATGCACTTCCATCTCGCCGGTCATCCGGCGCAAAAGCTCGGACAGACCGTCTGGCACGTCCTCGTCGCCAAAATGGACCATCTCCACTTTCTCGGCCATCTCAACGAGCGACGCTAGCTGCACGCGATGCCGCGCGTGGTAGCGCGTTTCTATGTAATAGGTCAGTTCTGCTGCATCATGGACGGGAGGCGCGTCGGCCATCTGGGTATCCTTTCATCAAAAAGAAGTGAGGGCACTGCATCGGGGGCGGCTTGCGCCTCGGCTACGGCGATTTGAAGCGAACGCGCAATGCGTTCGGCGCGAAGGATGGCATGGGCCACTCCTTCGGGGGTGCAAACCTCTTGCGCCGCCTGCCGAAAACGCTGGAGCCAGCGGTCAAAATGTGCGGCGTTGATCGGAAGTGATGTGTGGGCGGGAACCGGGCGGCCATGATAGCGACCCGTCATCAGAGCCACCGAAGACCAGAAGGACAACATACGTTCGACGTGTGACCCCCAGTCGGTTATGCGCGCGGCGAAGATCGGGCCGAGCACTGGGTCTGCGCGAACTTTAGTGTAAAAGCCATGAACAAGCGCGCCCAACGTGGCATCGTCAAGGCCCGTCACAGCGCGAATGACAATGGTCATGTCGGGCCGGGCAGAAGACATCTCCGGAGACAGGGCTGGCGTGTTCATGAGCCTTCCAACGTTTTTACTTGTGATCGAGGGTATGTCTGTTAATACGCACTGTAAATACCAATTCGAGAGCGAGGTCGGCGACAATGCGCCTCACCACCTTCACTGACTACGGATTGCGCATGCTGATGCGCATGGCGAGCGCGCCCGACCGAGGATTCTCGACTGCGGAGTTTTCTGAAGAATTCGGCTTGTCGCGCAACCATCTGGCCAAGATCATGCAGCACCTCGCGCGCGCCGGCTTGATCGAAACCCGGCGCGGCGGCGGCGGCGGCGCAACGCTGGCCCGACCAGCCGCCGATATCCGGCTTGGTAGCGTCGTTCGCTTGCTTGAAGAGGGTCAGCCGCTGGTCGAGTGCCTCGGCGCGGGTAAAAACTCCTGCACCCTCGACGGCAGATGTCGGCTCAAGGGCCGCCTGCGTTCCGCAGAAGCAGTGTTTCTCGCCGAACTCGACCGCTCAACGCTCGCAGACATTGCACTCGATCCGATCCTATTGCGGTGACAAAGGACCAGACAAGGGAGTGCCCGTTGACCACATCACCCCAAACGCTCAAGACCAAGACGCCTGAGAGGGGTAACTTTTCGTCGGCGGATACACATTGGAAGGAAACGCAATGACATCTGTCGAGCGCGTCACCGGGGATATTGTCATCGACGCACGATTGGTGGCCCAAGCCTTCAAGCTGTCTGAAGAAGAAATCAGGGTGCACATGCACGACGGCTTTTATCACGTCGCGTTGTGAACTGGGCGTGGACGAAGACGCCGGGTGCTGGCGTCTGACCTTCTATCACTTGAATCGCGCGTGCCGGTTTATCGTCGATGCGGAAGGAACCGTGCTGAAATCGGTGAGATTCCCTGTCAAGACGCGGGAGCAAACAGTTGTCTGACCCGATCTGTCATTCGCCGCCACCTGATCGCACAGCCTGATGCACACACGCAGTAAGTCTTCCGGATCAGCAATTTCAGTCAGGAAGTGGAACGCTGCCCGATTATGCAGGGAGTCGAAGAGTCTGGAAGGTTGCCAATGCAGCCGCATCCGTTTCGGCGCCTGTCGCGGAGATTAACGTTTGATCTGCATCAATGCCCGCAGCCTAAAGGGTACTTATCTTGACACGTGCTGGGAGCAAGTCATGGACGCGAATCGAGACGACGGTAGAGCGGTAACGGAGAGCAGGCGCTGGCGCGTTCTGTC
Source organism: Pseudotabrizicola sp. (assembly GCF_030684215.1). GTDB lineage: Bacteria > Pseudomonadota > Alphaproteobacteria > Rhodobacterales > Rhodobacteraceae > Pseudotabrizicola. The sequence goes on along the minus strand of NZ_JAUXOV010000029.1, from coordinate 53,444 downwards.
TTGGCTAACTGCTGCACTGGTCATAGCCGCCATCGGGTTTGCGGGAACCTCAAACGCAGAGGCCCGTCCAGTTCAGCATCAGTATGTCCACGGTGCCATGAGCGAGTTGCACAATATCGCGGAGCGCGCCGGAAATTGCGGCAATGGGACAGAACATAGCGCCGACACCTGTTCGGTTCACGGGCACTGCGTCGTGTGTGCGGTCGGAAACTCAGACATTTCCGCCCCGCCGCTGTCAGGCGCAGCGCGTCCCGGTCTGCGACTGACACCCCTTCCTGCAGGTCTCAGATCTGGCCCTGCCGGACGACCTCCCAAATTCACTTGAACGGTCTGACAGGCTGGCGCGGTCGGGTTGCACTGCGCACTTGTCACACGGGCGTCCGGCTGACCTTGGGGTTGGCAGATGTCTTCCGTGATCATTGGCAATCACGCCTTGGTTCACCGTTCTGAGGTGAGTCTTCGGCGTGGTCCGACAGACCCGTTCCGGTGCCACAGGCAGAACGTCCAAAGATCCAGTACACGCACTGCCCCAATGACCCGGAACCTTCAGATTTGAAGGTATCCACCTATGTCCAATCAACATCACTTCACGACCCGCCGAGGCTTTCTGGCCGCAGCGGGGTTCGGCGGTACCGCACTTTACGGCTTATGGGTCGGTTACGGCGCGGCCCCTGGCCCGCTGGCGCTCTTCGGTGTCACGCATACTGAGGATGCAGTCGGCGCCGCCGGTCAAGGCACCCATGCGGATCAGGGACCTGATGCGCTGACGCCCGAAGCTTTCGAGGCACGGCTACAGGCGTTCATTCAGCGCTTCGGCGAGGCCGACGGCAGCGTGCGTCCCCTTGCTGAGGAAGCTGGGCATGACGCCATGGCCGATCAGGCGCAACATGATCCGCATGCCAGGCATGCGCCAGTGGCGCAGGTCGATCACGGCGACCATGGGCCAGCGGATCATGGTACCCAATCCGGCCTCGACCCGCATGCCAATGACAATGCCGCACCGATCGACATCTGGCTCCAGGCGGCGCAGTTCAACTTCGAGCCCTGGCATCTGCGTTTGGAAGTGAACCAACCCTACCGCTTTCGGATGATGGCGACTGATGTGGCGCACGGGGCCTCAATCCAGTTCGGGCGTGGCGGGCGGATGATCCGCCTGCGGCCGGGCCTACTGGTGGAAACCGAAATGCGTTTCAGGCGGGCGGGTGACTACCTGATTTATTGTACCGTCTATTGCGGCGCGGCGCATGACGCCATGCAGGCGCGCCTCAGCGTGACGGAAGGCGGTGCGACATGAGCGGGCCTCTTCGTGACCGACTGGCCACCCTTTCACCCGTTGACCGCTGGCTGTTGCAGGCGATGTCTGGCGTGGCACTGCTGGTGTTCCTGGGCGGCATCTCCGGGGGCGTCGGCGTGGCGCTGGCGCGGGCGGGCTGGATCGACCTGCTGCCGGAAGCGGGCTACCGACTTCTGACCCTGCACGGTGTCGGCATCTTCTTCTATTGGCTCTTTCTGGTGCAGGGCGCGATCCTGCTGGCACTGGCCGCAGGCGAAGGCGGGCGCGGACTGGCAGGGCGCGCGCTCGGCTGGGCCGGATTCGGGCTGATCCTTGCCGGCATGGCGCTCTCGCTTGGCGCGGCCACCGGCGGCACGCCGCTGCTTTATGACGGTAATCCCCAGCTGGCCGCACATGAACCCGGTCGGCTGGCGGCTTTCAACGCGGGCTACATCCTTCTGGGCCTCGGGCTGATCGCGATTCCCGCGGCGGGGGTGGCCACGCTCCTCGCGGCCGTCCGGCGCGTGGGCGAATTCTCGGCGGTGGGCTTTGCGCTCTTCACTTGGGCGGGGTTCCTGATGGTCAGCGGATTCGCCATGATCTACGTTTTCGCGCCGGGCGTCTTGTGGGCACTGGGTCTGGGTGAGATCCCCGCAAATCACGGCACCAATTGGCACATCGTTTTTCACAACATGCATTATCTGCCGCTGATGGCTACGGTCATCGTCTGGTATGTGCTGATGCAGGAGGTGGTCGGCGTGAAGTCGATCTTTGGGGCGCGCTTCTCGAAGCTCGTCTTCGCCGCCTATCTCGTCTTCGTACCGCCGACCTCGCTTTATCACATGTTTCTGGAGCCGGATCTGCCGGGCGCAGTGCGGATCGCGGGATCGCTGCTGTCGCTTTTTGTCAGCGTTCCGACCCTCACCGCCTTCCTGATCATCATCGCCTCGCTTGAGGTGCATGCACGCGCCCGTGGCGGGCGGGGGCTGTTCGGCTGGATCCGGATGCTGCCCTGGCGTGAGCCAGCGATGGCGGCGGCGGGCTTCGCGGTGCTCAACATGGGTTTCGGCATCGTGCTCGCCTTCGCGCTGATCCAGGCAGACCTCGCACCGCTTCTGTCGGACACCTTCTTCGTGCCGGGGTATTTCCACTTTTTCACCGTTGGCACGGTCTCGTTGAGCTTCCTCGCGGCACTTGCCCTGATCCTGCCCGCGCTGACCGGGCGCGGCCTGGCAATGCCGGGGTTGGCGCGGTTCACGCCGCATCTGACGACGCTGGGGTTGCTGGCCTTTGGTGGCGCCGGTGTCGCGGCGGGTTATCTGGGTGTGCCGCGCCGGGTGATCGACGCGGGCTACGGCGGCGAGGCACCCCCGCTCTGGTCATCGCTGATGGGGTGGGTTGCGGCGGGTGGGCTGGTCATGGCGCTGGCCTTGACGGTCTTTGCCCTTTCGGTCGCTGGATCGTTGATCGGCAGCAGGGCGGCACCAACCTGTTCGTCGCGATGGGATGGAACGACCCCGCCACGTCCGGGCGCGGCCGCTTTGGTCGGCCCTCTCGGCGTTCTGATCATCGTGATCGGAATGTATGGGGCCACAACGCTTGGATTCGAGACGATGCGCGCGCTGCCGGTCGAGGCGGTGGGCGCCGGGCATGGCCACTAAACAAAAGGAGACTGATATGAAATTCGACATCACCCTCATCTTCACCGTGGCCACTGTTTGGGCGGTGCTGGCGCTGGCATACGCGCTTGCGCCCTGGAGCGGCATGATCGGCTATGCCTGGGTCTGGGGCTTTGGCGCGGCGCTGTTTCTCGCCCTCGGCCTAGCCCTGCGCAGGGCTACCAGACCTTACCACGACAAGGAGGGCCCGTCATGAGCCAATAGGGTACAAGCCCCCCAATGCGCCATGGGGCATAGCCTTGCCGTGCGCAATCGTTTTGGTCGTCACTGTTAGAACGTGTCGCCACCGCTGTCGGCCTTTTCGTTTTTAATCAATCATATGCCGCAGCCAGCGCGCGCATTTGATCGCGCCGAAGTTTGTTCCACAACAACGTTGCGCGTGGAGAAACAGCGTATCCACTGACGGTGTTGAGCGTGCTTCTCCCGGTTTTGGCTCGTCCTGTACCCAGCCACAGGACGAAACAGCACAGCGGGCAGTCCGGTCGTTCAAATGGATACGCCTGAACATGATTAGCTTGAGTCGATGCTTCCGCTACCCCTCGATGCTGCGCCATAGCGACGGCGACACAGCGCACCCGATGCTGGCGCTCGCTCGGGTTGTTTTACTTGGTGTCCTGCTTTCGACATCTTCGGCAGCGGCCGAGACCATCCTGCCACACTTTCTTTCCGAAGTGCCCGCGGGTGATCTTGTGCCCGGAGCCGATGCATATGGTGCGGTGCTGCCGGATGCGCCCGTCGCCCCTGTGACCAAGGCCGGTGAAACCATCGCTTGGGCATTTGTCACATCGGACTTCGTTTCCACAACCGGCTATTCTGGCAAACCGATCCATACGCTGGTTGCTGTTGACAAGGATGCGCGTGTGGCGGGATTGAAGCTCGTCAAGCATTCAGAACCTATCGTGCTGATCGGGATTCCCGAAGCGAAGATGGCGGCCGTGGTTGCCGGTTATGTCGGCCTTGATCTTGTGGCGGAAGCGAAATCCGGCGGCACGGCGCATGAGTTGGACATCATCTCGGGCGCGACTGTCACGGTGATGGTCATAGACGACTCCATCGTAAGAGCCGGACTGAAAGTGGCGCGGGCGCTTGGGCTTGGCGGGTTGACCCCCAATGCCGCGCCCGTCGGCCCCACGTTCGAGTTGAACCCCGATGCAAACGCGGCAGCCGACTGGACGACGCTGGAGGGCGACGGCACGCTGCGTCGCCTTTCGCTGGATGTGGGGCAGGTCAATGCCGCTTTTGCGGCGCTGGGTGATGAACGTGCCATCGCCCGCGCTCTGACCGAGCCGCCTGGGACCACTTTCATCGAGATGCAGACCGCTCTTGTGTCACATGCCTCCATTGGCAGGGCGATACTGGGCGACGGCGAGGCAGCGAACCTGACCACCTGGCTGCAACCGGGAGAGCACGCTCTCGTCGTCGTTGGCAGGGGGATCTACAGCTACAAAGGCTCGGGCTATGTCCGTGGCGGCATTTTCGACCGCATTGTCCTGATCCAGGACGATGTCTCGGTTCGCTTTCGCGACAAGATGCACAAGCGGCTGGGCTCGGTTGTTGCCGACGGCACGCCCGAATTCACCGAGACAGATCTGTTCAAGATCCCGGCCGATGTCGGCTTTGACCCGACGAAACCCTTCCGCCTGCAGCTTTTGGTACACCGCGAAGTCGGACCCATCGAAAAAGTCTTCACCACCTTCGATCTGGGCTACCAACTGCCGCAGGGATACCTTCGCGCTGTCGCCGCGCCCCCGGTGTCGGAGGCCGCCGGAGCTGTGGCCGACGTCACCGATCAAGCTGAATCCGCTGCCCATCAGGCCCTTTGGAAGCGCATCTGGGCAGACAAGCAGGTTGAAATCGCGATCACGGTGGCGATGCTTGCGGTCCTGACGCTGGTTTTCTTTTTCCAAAGCATCGCCACCCGGAACGCCCGCGCCTTCTTCTGGTTCCGCATGGGGTTCCTGACCTTCACTCTGTTTTTCCTTGGTTGGTATGCCAATGCGCAGCTTTCGGTCGTCAACCTGATGGCCTTGTTCGGCGCGCTGGTCAGCGGCTTCAGTTGGCAGGCTTTCCTTCTGGACCCGCTGACCTTCATCCTTTGGTTCTCGATTGCCGTCGCACTCCTTTTCTGGGGGCGTGGGGCCTATTGCGGTTGGCTCTGCCCGTTTGGCGCGCTGCAGGAAATCACCAACCGCATCGCCCGGGGGCTGCGCGTGCCGCAATGGACGCTTCCCTGGGGCCTTCATGAGCGCCTTTGGCCGATCAAATACATGATCTTCCTCGGCCTCTTCGGCGTCAGTCTGATGAGCATCGAACAGGCCGAACGCTTCGCCGAGGTCGAACCGTTCAAGACCGCGATTGTCCTGAAATTTGTCCGCACTTGGCCGTTCGTGGCCTATGCGCTGGCGCTGCTTGCCGCTGGTCTGTTCGTCGAGCGGTTCTATTGCCGCTACCTTTGCCCGCTCGGGGCTGCATTGGCGATCCCGGCGCGGATGCGGATGTTCGACTGGCTGAAGCGTTACAAGGAATGCGGCAACCCATGCCAGAGCTGCGCCAACCAGTGCCCCGTACAGGCGATTCACCCCACTGGTGAGATCAACCCGAACGAGTGTGTGAACTGCCTGCATTGCCAGGTCCTGTATCAGTCGAAAACCATCTGCCCGGTCGTGATCAAGAAGATGAAGCGGAGAGAAACGGTCGCCGCTTCCCGCGACGTTTCCGGGCACCCGAACCACCCCAACACGCAACCTGCTGAATAAAAGGAGTTCCGAGAATGACACAGGAACACAAGACTGGTCTTTCCCGCCGCGCAATGCTGGGTGCCACCGCCGGAGGGGCCGCAATTGCTGGCACCCTGGGCGGAGGTCGCCTTGCCCTGACTGGCGGGCTTTTCGGCGGGGCGACGCTTGCCTCATCCGGTGCCGCGCTGGCGGCTGGCGAAGGATACAGCGTGGCCCCCGGCCAGTTGGACACGCATTACGGCTTCTGGTCCTCGGGTCAGTCGGGCGAGATGCGTATCCTTGGCATCCCGTCCATGCGTGAACTGATGCGCGTGCCGGTTTTCAACCGCTGCTCGGCCACCGGCTGGGGGTCTACCAATGAATCGATCCGCATCCACCAACGGACGATGACCGACAAGACGAAGAAATACCTCGAAGCCAACGGCAAGAAGATCCACGATCAGGGCGATCTTCACCACGTCCACATGTCGTTCGCAGACGGCAAGTATGACGGCCAGTATCTGTTCATGAACGACAAAGCCAACACCCGCGTCGCCCGCGTTCGCACCGACGTGATGAAATGCGACGCCATCCTGGAAGTCCCGAACGCAAAGGCCATCCACGGCCTGCGCCCGCAGAAATTCCCGAAATCCACCTATGTCTTCTGCAACGGCGAGGATGAGGCCCCGCTGGTCAACGACGGCTCCACGATGCAGGATGTCTCGACCTATGTGAACATTTTCACCGCCGTCGACAGCGCCAGCTGGACCCCGGCCTGGCAGGTGATCGTCAGCGGCAACCTCGACAACTGCGATGCCGACTATGAAGGCAAATGGGCCTTCTCGACATCTTACAACAGCGAAATGGGCATGACGCTGTCCGACATGACCGCCGCCGAAATGGACCATGTCGTCGTCTTCAACATCGCCGAGATCGAAAGGGCCGTCGCCGCAGGTGAGGGGCAGGAACTGAATGGCGTCCGCGTGCTGGACGGACGCAAAGAGGCGAAAAGCCAATTCACCCGCTATATTCCCATCGCCAACAACCCACACGGCTGCAATATGGCGCCTGACAAGAAGCACCTTTGCATCGCCGGCAAGCTGTCGCCCACCGTCACCGTGCTGGATGTGACCCGGTTCGATGCGCTGTTCACCAGCGACATTGATCCGCGCAGCACCGTGGTGGCCGAACCCGAACTGGGCCTCGGCCCCTTGCACACCGCTTTTGACGGGCGCGGCTTTGCCTATACCTCGCTCTTCCTCGACAGTCAGGTGGTCAAGTGGAGCATTGAGGACGCGATCAAGGCCTATGCGGGTGAAGCGATCGACCCGATCAAGGACAAACTTGATGTGCACTACCAGCCCGGCCACCTGAAGACGGTGATGGGCGAAACGCTGGAAGCCGAGAACAACTGGCTGGTCTGCCTGAGCAAGTTCAGCAAGGATCGCTTCCTGAACGTCGGCCCGCTGAAGCCCGAAAACGATCAGCTGATCGACATTTCAGGCGACAAGATGGTCATCGTTCACGACGGACCTGCCTTCGCCGAACCGCATGATGCGATTGCCGTGGTTGCTTCCCGGGTGAACCCGCTTTCCGCGTGGAAGCGTGATGATGTGATGTGGGCCGAAACCCGTACCCAGGCTGAGGCCGATGGCGTGGACCTGGACGACTGGACCGATGCGGTGATCCGCGACAAAGACGATCCGAAGAAGGTCCGTGTCTACATGACCAGCCAGGCACCTGCGTTTTCCCTCGAAACCTTCACTGTGAAGGAAGGCGACGAAGTCACAGTGATCTGCACCAATCTGGATGACATTGACGACCTGACCCACGGCTTCACGCTTGGCAATCATGGTGTGGCGATGGAAGTCGGGCCGCTGGCAACGGCATCTATCACCTTCACCGCGGCTCAGGCCGGGGTCTACTGGTACTACTGCCAGTGGTTCTGCCACGCCCTTCACATGGAGATGCGCGGCCGGATGTTTGTGGAACCTTCGGGAGCCTGAGACTGATGTTTGCGCGCCTGATTGCCTTGTTTGCCATGCTTTCAACGCCGCTCTGGGCGGCGGAGGTGCATGTCGAGCCGGGCGCAGGCTCATTGGCTGCAGCCATCGCCGGGGCAGACCCCGGCGATGTGTTGCTGCTTTCCGGCGGGGCCTATCTTGGCCCCGTCATCATCGACCGAACCCTGACGTTGCAAGGCGACGGCCGTGCAACGGTCGACGGGGCGGGGCAGGGCACCGTTATCACCATCACCGGCGATGACGTGGTGCTGACGGGTCTTCACGTGACCGGATCCGGCACCGACCACACCGAGATCGATTCCGGCATCAAGATCGTCAAAGGGGCCGACCGCTCGCGGATCGAAGGCAACCGGCTTACCGACAATCTGCACGGCGTTGACGTGCATGGCGGGCTTGACAGCATCGTGCGTGGCAATGTGATCGAAGGCCGCAGAAACCACCGGATGAACGAACGCGGCAACGGGTTCTATGTCTGGAACAGCCCCGGCACTGTGATCGAAGGCAATACCGTCCGCTACGGCCGCGACGGGATATTCTCGAATGCCTCGAAAAAGGGCACCTACCGGGGAAATCTGTTCCGCGATCTGCGCTTTGCCGTCCACTACATGTACACTCACGACAGCGAGGTTTCAGGCAACGTGAGCATCGGCAACCATTTGGGTTTTGCCATCATGTTCTCCGACCGCGTCGTGGTGAAGGATAACCTCAGCCTCGGCGACCGCGAACACGGGGTCATGCTGAACTTTGCCAACGGGGCCGACGTTGCAGGCAATCTGGTGCGTGGTGGCACCAGGAAATGCCTCTTCATCTACAATGCCCACAAGAACCTGATCTTCCGGAACCGCTTTGAAGGCTGCGGCATCGGCATCCACTTTACCGCCGGGTCTGAACGCAACCTGCTGACGGGAAACAGCTTTCTCGGCAATCAGGAGCAGGTCAAATACGTCGGCACCCGCCACATGGAGTGGAGCCATGAGGGGCGCGGCAACTTCTGGTCCGACCATCCCGCTTTCGATCTGAACGGTGATGGCATCGCCGATGGCGTCTTTCGACCCAATGACCTGATGGACCATATCCTCTGGTCGCAACCCGCCGCCGCTCTTCTGACCGGCTCTCCTGCCGTGCAACTCATCCGCTGGTCACAGTCGTCTTTCCCGGCCGTCATGCCGGGCGGTGTAACCGACAGCCACCCCCTGATGCAGCCCATTATCATTCCCGTTCCAGACTCCGTTGCGGTCTTTGAGGCCGAGGTTGCAGGGCGTTGGACCAAAGGCACAAACGATGACATCGACCTTGACGATCTCGGATCTCACTAAGCGCTTTGGTGAGGTGGCGGCCCTGACCGGGGTCAGCCTCACTGTCGCACCCGGTGAGCGGGTGGCGCTGCTGGGCCATAACGGCGCCGGGAAATCGACACTGATGAAGATCATTCTGGGCCTCATTCCGGCGACGGGCGGCAAGGTCACGATCTGCGACGCAGCACCGGGGTCGACTGCTGCCCGCCGGGCGGTGGCTTATCTACCGGAAAATGTGGCTTTCCACCCCGCCCTCACGGGTGAGGAACAGGTCCGCCATTACCTGTCGTTGCGCGGTGAACGCCCGCGACTTGCCATGGGCCTGTTGGAAGTGGTCGGCCTCGCCCACGCCGCCCGCCGCCGGATCGGGACCTATTCCAAGGGGATGCGTCAGCGCGTTGGCCTTGCCCAGGCCCTTATCGGCCATCCGCGTCTTCTGGTGTTGGACGAGCCCACCTCTGGTCTCGACCCTGTGTCGCGTCGCGAGTTCTACGTGCTGCTCGACGACCTTGCTGCACAGGGCGCTTCGATCCTGTTGTCATCCCATGCCTTGACCGAGGTCGAGGCACGGACAGACCGGATCGTGATCCTATCCAAAGGCCGTGTTGTTGCAGAAGGCTCCCTTGCGGATCTGCGACGCCGTGCAGATCTGCCCGTCACCCTGCATGTCACCGCCCGCAACGGGTATGCAACCGACATCGCGCAAAGTCTGCCCGGAGCGATCATGGTCGATGGCGCGCTACACCTTACCTGCATGCAAGCTGACAAACTGCAGACCCTTGGCCGCATCACCGACCTTGGCGACAAGGTGGCAGACCTGGATGTTCTGCCCCCCAGTCTTGAGGATCTTTACAGTCATTTCAGCCAGGGGAACGCGCCATGAAACGTATCCTCTCCACCGCGTCCACCGAATTTCGCATCGCCCTGCGCAATCGCTGGGTCACCATTGCGCTTGTCCTGATGGCGGTCTTTTCGCTGGTCCTCTCACTTGCCGGATCGGCGCCCACCGGGGGCCTTGGTGTTGACCGACTGTCTGTCACCGTCGCCTCGCTGACCTCGCTGTCGGTTTACCTGATTCCGCTTCTTGCGCTTTTGATCAGCTTCGACGCCATCGCGGGCGAGGCCGAGCGCGGCACGCTGTCCCTCCTCCTTGCCTATCCCATCGCGCGGGAAGAGGTGCTGATCGGCAAACTGGCGGCCCATCTAGCGATCCTTGCCCTTGCCGTCCTTCTGGGGCATGGGCTTGCGGCGGGCGTGGCGATCTGGTCCGATCAAAGCGCGGTGGAAGGGCTCCCTGCGCTCTGGCGGCTGTCATGGTCGTCGATCCTGCTGGGGGCCACCTTCCTTGGCGCGGGCTATGCCTTGTCCTCGCTCTCCCGTCGCCCCTCGGGTGCTGCCGGGCTCGCTATTGGCCTCTGGCTGGGCCTTGTCGTCCTTTACGACATCGCCCTTCTGGCCGCTATCGTTGCCGACAATGGCGGTTGGTTCACGACCGAAGCCTTTCCCGTGGCGCTGATCGTGAACCCTGCCGACGCGTTCCGGCTTTTCAACCTCACCGCCTCGGGTGCGACGGCCGCCGCCGCCGGCGTGGGCGGGGCGGCCGACGCCATCCCGCTTTGGCATTCGCTGTCCTCGATCCTTGTCTGGCCCGTCGCAGCGCTTGCCCTTGCCGCTGCCGCATTCCGAAAGGTCACCCCATGAAACGCGCACTTCTTTCCGTCTTTCTGCTGGCCGCCTGCCAGGAAGATCTGGCGCAGAACACGGATCCGCTCCCCCTGAGCCCGGAAACCGTCGGCCATTTCTGCCAGATGAACCTTCTGGAGCACGAAGGGCCCAAAGGTCAGGTGCATCTTGAAGGCTTGCCCGGGGCGCCCTTGTTCTTCAGCCAGGTCAGCGATCTGGTGGTCTACCTGCGCCTGCCGGAACAAAGCCACGCGGTCCTGGCGATCTACGTCAGCGACATGGGTGCGCCCGGCGCAACCTGGGCTGTTCCAGGCGCGAAAAACTGGACCGACGCCCGCACGGCGCAGTATGTCGTCGGCGCGGCTGTCGAGGGCGGGATGGGGGCGCCCGAAGTCGTGCCTTTCGCCACCCTCGCAGCTGCCCAGGCGTTTGCGCAAGAACACGGCGGCAATGTCATGGGGCTGGACGCGATTCCCGACCGCGCCGTTGCAGCCCCCATTTCCGATGCCGCCACGGGTGAGGATGATTACGTCCATCGCCTGAAAGCACTCACCGAATAACCCGAAGGGTACCCCATGTTGACCCGCCGCCGCTTCATCGCCATTTCTGCCGCCGTCTTTGCGCCCTCGATGGCCATGCCAGAGACGCCCAACTTGCATGTCGAGACAGGCATTGCTCTGGGTGCGACCGTCACCCTGCGGCTGTACCATTCCGACGCGCCCCGCATTGCGGCGATGGCGATGGAAGAAATCCGGCGGTTGGAAGCCATCTTCAGCTTTTATCTGCCGGACTCGGCCCTTTCGCGTCTCAACCGCGACGGCTTCCTTGCTGCGCCGCCGTTCGAACTGCTGGATTGCCTTACCCTTGCCGGAGCGGTTTGCCGCGCCAGCGGGGGGCGTTTTGACCCGACGATCCAGCCGCTCTGGCATGCCGAGGCCAGGATGCTGGAGATTGGCCGTTCCCTCACCCATGCCCAACGCACCGAACTGATGGCCCATGTCGGCTGGGACGGCGTGACCCTTGCCTCGGACGCAATCACCCTTCGCCCCGGTATGGCGCTGACCCTGAATGGCATAGCGCAGGGCTATATCGCCGATCGCGTGGCCGCATTGCTGGCAGACAATGACCTGAGCCGTGCCCTGATCGATACCGGGGAAATGATTGCGCTGCCGGACGGCAGTTGGCCGGTTCAGTTGGCTGGGGGCGGCAAGCTGACCTTACAGAACCGCGCCCTTGCAACGTCTGCACCCCGCGGCATGACCTTTGGTGGCGATGGGGTGACAAGCCATATCTTCGACCCGGCCACTGGTCGCCCGGTCCTGTCGCGCTGGCGCAGCATGACCGTATCCGCAAGTTCTGCGGCTGTGGCCGATGCGCTTTCGACCGCCGCCTGTCTGTTCGACAACAAGGCAGATGCCGTAGCGCTGTGCGAGGCATACCCCGGCGCGGTCCTTGAATCTGCGGTCTTACTGTAGAGCCGAAGACCGACGATCCTGCGCCTTTTCCCGTTCAAGACCTTGTGGCAGCTTGGATGACCAAATCTCAGCCACGGCGATCCTCCCAGATCAGCTTGCACAGGGAGTGGACAAAACATGGGGGTCGCCGTCGGTGATCTTGCCTGTGCAAAGGTAGGGTCTTTGCGAGGGGGCGGCTTCAAGCGCGGCCATCACGCGGCGCTTGCGGTAATCCTCCAGCGACAGGCCGCGCTGATCCGCCGTCGGGTTGCACCATGACATCATGAAAACGGTGAATCCCTGCGCGACCAGATAGCGTACCATCGAATTTTCGGGCGACAGATGAAGACTGTAGTATTTCATGATCCTTGCTGGCACGATCAGGATAGAGCGAGCCTGCACCTGTGGCGTCTGTGGCGCGTATTGGATCAGCTCGAATAGATCGTTGCGGAACACCATATGCCCCGGCGTGCAGGCCAGATTCTTGCCGATCTGCAACCCCTCCGGGGCAGGATCGCGCTGGCCGGTCACGGTTTTGATCGCATCATGCACGAATTGCTGCGCCCCTTCCGCCAGATTGCGCCCGCCGGTCTTCGCGGTCTCGGCCAGGATCTCGGCGTTCATCAGCGGCGAGTTCTACGGCGACAGCACATCAAGCGTCTGTCGCGCCAGAAACCGGGTGCGTTCGGCATCATCGGGGTGCAGACCGCGCATCGGTTCGGTGGCCTGATCCCACCAATCCTGCACCGCCAGAAACCCCTGTTGCTACCACAGGAACGGTGCCTTCTGCCAACTGGCATGATTGAACCGATGGTCATAGGGCTTCGGGGCAAAAGGCGGCGGACACACAGACCTGCCCGCAATCGTCTTGTCAGGCGTACCGATGCCGGACGGTTGGCACAAGGGGCAGGCATCAGGCGGTGGGCACGCATCAGGCGATGCGGATGATGCGCCGTCGTATTTTGCAGTCCGGCGGTAGTGATTTCAGAGTCGCAAGGAAGTCGGCTCTTCTGTGCATATCGTCCAGCCCTTAACGCTGGTCTTCTGTGATCAGGGCTTCTGGCAGGTTCTGGTAGCAGACGGGGCGGAGCCAGCGGCGGATGGAGAGGGTGCCGACCGAGGTGGCGCCGAAGTTGGTGCTGGCGGGATAGGGGCCGCCGTGGACCATGGCATCGGCCACCTCGACCCCGGTGGGGAAGCCATTGGCGAGCACCCGGCCTGCTTTCCGATCAAAGACCCTCAGCAGGCGTTGGCCAAGCGCGGTGTCTGCATCATCCAGATGCAGGGTGCAGGTCAGCTGGCCCTGCAGGCTGTGGGCGATCGCCTCCATCTCTGCCGCGTCGCGGACACGGAGGATCAGGCCGAGCGGGCCGAACACCTCTTCGGCCAGCATGTGATCGGCCAGCCAGTCCGCGCCCGAGACCTCGAACAGGTTCGGCGTGGCGGTACGCACCTCGCACATCGTGGTGAGCAGGCTGCGCACACCGGTCCCGGCGGCCACCCGGTCACGGCCCGCGCGATAGGCCTCGGCCATGCCATCGGTCAGCATGGTCTGCGCCCCGACCGGCTCCAGCGCGGCGCGTGTAGCGGTGGCAAAGGCATCGGCCTCCGGCCCGTCGATCACCACAGCGATGCCGGGGTTGGTGCAGAACTGGCCGGCACCCATGGTCAGGCTGGCGGCCCAGCCCTTGGCCAGCGCATCCCCGCGCGCCGACAGGGCGGCGGGCAGCAGGAACATCGGGTTGACGCTGCCCAGCTCGCCGAAGAACGGGATCGGGTCCGGCCTGCGGGCGCAGAGATCAAACAGCGCGCGACCGCCACCGAGCGAGCCGGTGAAGCCGACGGCACGGATCAGCGGATGCTGCACCAGCGCCTCGCCGACGTCGCGCTTGCCACCCTGGACCAGACTGAACACGCCGGGGTGCAGATTGCATGATTTTCGTGCCGCATCAATGGCCTGCGCCACGATCTCGCCGGTGCCGGGATGGGCGGAATGGCCCTTGACCACGACCGGGCAGCCCGCCGCCAGCGCCGAGGCGGTGTCGCCGCCCGCCACCGAGAACGCCAGCGGGAAGTTCGAGGCCCCGAACACCGCGACCGGACCAATCGGGCGCTGGATCATCCGCAGATCCGGCCGTGGCAGCGGCTGACGGTCGGGCAAAGCCACATCGTGGCGGCGGTCCAGATACTCACCAGCGCGGATATGCGCCGCAAACAGCCGCAGCTGGCCGGTGGTGCGGCCCCGCTCGCCCTGCAGACGGGCGGCAGGCAGGCCGGTTTCTTGCGTACCGATCTCGGTGATGGCCTCGCCGCGCGCGTCGATCTCATCAGCGATCGCCTCAAGGAAGCGGGCGCGATCCGCGCGCGAGGTGGCGGCAAAGGAGGGAAAGGCCGCCTCGGCCGCCTCACAGGCCTGCGCCACCAGCGCGGGCGTGCCGACGCCAAAGTCATGGACCGGGCCATGGGCCGGGGTGGAGGCAAAGGTGGTCTCCCCCGCAACCCAGTCGCCCGCGATGAGGTGCTTGCCTGTCAGCATGTCAGTCTCCGATTTTTGAGGCGGACCGGGGGGGGTTCACACCCCCCGGCGCGACTTTGTTTTCTTGAGCCAATGGCGAAATCAAAGTCGCACCCGTGGGATAATTAGGGACAGAAAATGGGTCAGGCGAGACCCTTTTTTCTGGCCATGCGATTCACGGCGCTGATCAGGGCGTAGGACCAGAGCAGCAGCACACAGACGCCCAGCACGGCCGCAATCGGGCGGTCAAAGAATGCGCTGAGGTCGCCGCCGGATTTGATCATGGATGTCATGAACATCCGCTCGAACATCGGGCCGAGGACAAGGCCGAGGATGATCGGGGCCACCGGAAAACCGTTCTCTTCCAGCAGCCAGCCGAACAGGCCCAACGCAAGCATGACGATGATGCCGAAAGACGAGTTGGTCATCGCGAATGACCCGACCAGACAGAAGCTGAGCACCATCGGCAGCAGAATGCGGCGCGGCACCCTCAGCACCTGACGCGCAGCGCGCACGGTGGCCCATCCCAATGGCAGCAGCAGGAGGGTGGACAGGATAAAGATGATGAAGACCGCGTAGATCAGTTGTGGATTTTGCAAAAACACGGTCGGCCCGGGATTGAGCCCTTTCATGTAAAGCACACCGATCACGATCGCCGTCACACTGTCACCGGGGATGCCAAAGACAAGCGCCGGTATCCACGACCCGCCGACCGCCGCATTATTGGCGGAGGAGGCGTCGACCAACCCTTCGACATGACCCTTGCCGTAAGCTTCGGGCGTTTTGGAGAAGCGTTTCGAGACCGCATAGGCCATCCAGGCCGCGATATCGGCCCCGGCACCGGGCAGGGCGCCGATCAGCGTGCCCAGTATGGAACTGCGCAGGATGTTCTTTGGATGCTTGCGGATCACCCCACCCACGCCCTTGAACAGCGGACCGGAAGAGACCGGCATGGCCTGCACCGGATCGGCAGAGTTCAGCCGGATCACGCCGCGCATCACCTCGGCCAGCGCAAACAGGCCGATCATCGCCGGAATGAACTCCACCCCGGCCAGCAGGTTGGTGCTGCCAAAGGTAAAGCGGGGCACGCCTGTTGTCGGGTCAAGGCCGACCGTGGCAAGCGCAAGGCCGATCAGCAGGGAAATGCCTGCCTTGAGCGGCGCGGCGGAGGCGATGAAGATCGCGCAGGACAGGCCAAGGGCGGCAAGCCAGAAGTATTCATATGAGGTGAACTTCAGCGCAAATTCCGCAAGGATCGGGGCGGCAAGAAACAGCACCGCAATGCCGAACAATCCGCCGATGCAGGACACCACAAGGCTGACGCCAAGCGCCAGGTTCAGCTTGCCTTGCCGGGCCAGCCGGTGGCTGTCCTCGACATAGGCGGCAGAGGCCGGGGTGCCGGGGATGCGCAACAGCGCACCCGGAATATCACCGGCAAAGATCGCCATGCCACTGGCGGTCACAATGGCCGCCAGCGCGGGGATCGGGTCCATGAAAAAGGTGATCGGCACCAGCAGGGCGGTTGCCATTGTGGCGGTCAGGCCGGGCATGGCCCCGACAAACATGCCGAACATGCCGGCCAGCAGCGCGGTCAGCAGCACCGTCGGGTCCATGACCAGCAGGGCGGCGGCATATATCGCGTCAAACGTTCCCATGTCAGAGAAATCCTTCCAGCAGGCCGCGCGGCAGCGGCACGCGCAACAATCCGGCGAACAGCCACCAGCACAACAGGCTGCCCGCCAGCGCGAGGCCGATCGAGGCGGACCACGACAGCCGGACCGACAGGAACAGCAGCGTCAGACCGATGATCGACACCGCAAGATACCCAAGGGTCTGAGCCAGCAGGATATGCCCGAGCACCAGAACCAGCACCATCGCGGCGGGCAAAAGGCCCCGCGGGCTTTTCAGCTCCGGCTCCAGCGCGGCAAGGGCCACTGGGGCACCTGCCGCCCTGCGGGACACGATATCGCCGATGACCAGCAGGCCGCCACCGATCATCAGCCCTGCGCCAAGGATGCGCGGCAAAAGCGATGCGCCATAAGGCATGCCGCCCGGATTGGGAAAACCCGACGCCACCTGAAAAATGAACAGACCGATTGCAATGAAGAGTGCGCCCGAAAGGGCGTCTGTGACGCGCATGATTTCCCCCCGTTTCCGACAAAGGGCGGGCATTGATCAATGCCCGCCCCTGTTTCATTCAGCGGGGATCAGCCCTGCACCAGACCTGCGGCGCGCATGGTGTCGCCCATGGCGACATCCGCCCCGGCCATCATCGCCCCATGTGCCGCCGGGTCGAGATATTCGATGTTGAATCCGCGCCCATCCATGAAATCGACGAATTCGGGGTCTGTCGCGATCTCGGCCAGAGCCTTTGAGATCGTCTCGGCCACATCCGCAGGCAGATCTTTCGGCCCGCAAACGCCGCGCCATGTGGCAAGGGCAAAGTCGCCGCCGCCCGCTTCGGCCAATGTCGGCAGATCGGGGTGGCTGCTGGCACGCTCGGCCCCCATCAGCGCAAGGTTGAGTGCGCGGCCCGCGTCCACCATCGCCTTGGTTTCGGCCAACGAGACCGTGACGATATCAACACCGCCTGCGATCAGATCCTGCATCGCCGGGGCCGATCCTTCGGAGGGTACCCATGTGACATGATTGCCTTCAAGGCCAAGCGCCTTGAGCCAGCCGACGAGCGCCAGATGCCAGATGCCACCCTGCCCCGTGCCACTTGCCTTGAAGGTGCCGGGGGCCGAGGTGCGGATCGCGTCAGTCAGCGCCGCAATATCCTTGTAGGGGCTGTCGCTGGACACGGTAACGGCCGGGCTGTCGGCATTCATCAGGCCCAGCGGGGTGTAGTCGTCAGGGCCGAGCTCGGTCAGGCCAAGGTGGTGCATCATGGTGATTTCCACCGTGACGATGCCCAGCGTGTAGCCATCGGCATTGGCCGAGGCGATGGCCGAATGGCCGACAACCCCGGCGCCGCCGGTGCGGTTGACCACGGTAAAGGGCTGGCCCAGACGCTTTTCCAGCAGGGCCGCGATCATCCGTGCTGTTGCATCGGTGCCGCCACCCGCACCCCATGGCACGACCACGGTGACCGGGCGGTCAGGATAGCCCGCGGCAAGCGCGCGGGCCGGGTTCAGGCCAATCGCGCCAAGGGCCGCAGCCCCCAGCAACAGGCCGCGACGGTTTGGTTTCGTGAAATCAGTCATGTGGTTCCTCCCTCTGGTTTCAGTCTGGCCCGTGTGGCCAGTTCAGGCGGCGAGCGCAGCCCTGAAGTCCGCCTCCGCTGCCCGCAGCGCTTGGGCGGCGGCGGCAATAACTGCCCGCCGGTCCTCCGGCACGGGCGAGCTTGGCAACAGGATCGGCCCTGTCTCGGCCAGCCCCGACAGGGCGACCGCTTCGTGCAGAACGCGGATCTCGTTGACCTGACCGCGCAAAGCCTCCAGCGGCTGAATGGGCAGCAAAAGCTGTTCGGCGCGGGCCTTGTCGCCCTGTTTCAGAGCCTGAAACAGCGCGTTGGACAGGGCTGGCGCGATGCAGACGCAACCGGCGGTAAATCCCGGCAACCCGAAATCCAGCATGTGCGGAATGGCCGGTGGCTCGCCAAAGCCCGAGATGATCCGTTCGGTGCCAATGGCATTGATGATGTCTGACAGGTAGGGATCAGGTGCCCCAAGGTCGCGCGGTACAGCGTATTTCACGCCAAAAACCACCCCTTCGGCAACCAGCGCGGCAAGGGTCTGGGCGGGGATGTAATTGTCGGTCTTGATGTAGACCAGCAGCTGAACTCCCGACTCGGCAGTGAAACGGCGCATGGCATCCGCCATACCGGCATGGGTCAAGGGTGCGCCCATCGGCAGCATCAGCGCCACCGGAAAGCGGCGCGATTTCAGGATGGCCGCCTGATCCACCAGCTTGCCGGCGTCCGGTCCGACAGATGGCAACACCCAGCTTTCTGGGGCCGCCAATGCTTCCAGCCGGTCCAGCCAGTCGGCATAGACCGACATGGGCCAGTGCTGCGCCAGGGCATTGCCGCCATACAGCAGCGTGGTGACGCCCCCCGCCTCCAGATGCCGGATCACGGCACCATTGGCGCTATCGTCAAACTGCCCGTCTGCGGTGCGGGCCAGGGGCGGGACTGCCATGATGGAAAGGCCCAGATCAGCAGGGGAAACAGTGTGGCGCATGGACTCAGATCCTTGTTTGGTCGTCAAAAGGGGTAACTTTGATTCGTAAATGAGTCAATAGTTGTCAAGTAAGTAAAAAGCAGATAGGCAGCAGGGAAATCTCAGGAGGACAACATGCAGCACATCAAGGTGGCAATCGCCGGGGCCGGAGCGATCAGTGAATTTCATCTCAAGGGATGGCAGGCGCAGCAGGATGTGTCGCTGGTCGCCATCTGTGATCCCGACCGGGAAAAGGCGCAGGCCCGGGCCACCGCATTCGGGATCGGCGCAGTGTTCACCGATGTCGCCGAAATGCTGGCCGCAACCGGCCCGGATGCCATCGACATCATCACACCCGTCGGCACCCATGCCCCGCTGGTGCGGATGGCGGCAGATCGCGGCGTGCATGTCATGTGCCAGAAACCCATGACACCCACCGTCGCCGAGGCTGAGGCGCTGATCGCCGATGTGGGCGACCGTGTGCGCTTCATGGTGCATGAAAACTACCGCTTTCGCCCGCATTACGCCGAAATCGCCCGCCGGGTGCAGGGCGGAGAAATCGGTCGTCTGCGCCACGCCCGCCTGACCGTGCGATCGTCATCGCTGTTTGACTATCCGGGCAAGGTGCCGTTCCTGCTGGGCCGCCAGCCCTATCTGGCGCAGTTCAAACGTCTTCTGGTGTTCGAAGTGCTGATCCACCATCTGGATGCCCTGCGCTCCATTCTGGGCGAAATAGAGGTCCTGTCGGCCCGGCTGGACCGCATCAACCCCGAGCTGCAGGGCGAAGATGTGGCGCTTGTCACCCTGAAGACGGCTGATGGCGCGCTGATCCAGATGGATGCCAATATCTCGGCCCTCGGCTATCCGCCCTTGCCGACAGACCGGCTTGAACTGCTGGGCGATGCCGATACGCTGATCTATGATCGTGACCGGATTTCCTGCCTGTCGCGCCCGGATGAGGTGTCTTTGCATGATCTGGCCGCGAATTATCAGGCCTGCTTTACCGGCGCGGTGACCGAATTTGTCACTGGCCTGCGCAGCGGCAAGCCGTTTGCGACCGACAGGCTGGACAATCTGCAGACCTTGCGCCTTATGGAATCGATCTACCGGGCTGCGGGCGTGGACGTGTAAAACAGGCGGAGGCGGCGGTCATGACAGCAACAGAGCGGCGCGAACCCACGCTTGCGGATCAGGTCTACGACCGGCTGCTCTCTGATATTGTCGAAGGGCGGTATCCGTTGCAGTCGCGTCTTCCGGCCGAAGAAGCACTGGCCCAGACCTGCGGCGTATCGCGGCCTGTATTGCGCGCCGCTCTGGCACGGCTGCGCGATGATGGCATGATCTCGTCCCGGCGCGGTTCCGGCAATTATGTGGCGCGCCGCCCGGATCGGTCGGTCATGCAATTCGTGCCGCTTGGGTCGATCACCGACATTCAGCGCTGCTATGAATTCCGTGCAGATGTTGAAAGCGCCGCTGCGGGTTGGGCCGCCCAACGGCGGGATGACAGTGACCTTGCCGCACTGGAACAGGCTCATCAGCATATGGAGACCAGCTATCTGCAACAGGCTTTGGGCGTCGATGCGGACCAGTTGCTGCATGTCTCTATCGCCAGAGCGACAAAGAACCCGTTCTATCAGACGGTCCTTGAATCGCTGTCACAGCAGATCACCTTTGGCATGCAGCTGTCCCGGTCCCTGACCCTTCAGGCGGCACCCGACCGGCAGGCTATCGTGCAGGCTGAACACAGGGCCATCATCGACGCCATCAGGGATCAGAGCCCCGAGGCCGCAGCAGCGGCCATGCGACGGCATATCATGGGAGCCCGCGACAGGATGTTCGTCGGTCAGGCCCAGGTCTGACCTGTCCGGGCGGTGACGTGTCGACAGTGGCAAAGACTCCCGCACGCTCAGCCAGCCCCGCATCCCTCAACTGCTCCGCGTCCGGCAGATCGGCAAGGCTTTCCAGACCGAAGGCCACCAGAAAGGCTTCAGTGGTGACAAAGGTATAGGGCGCGCCACGACGGGGCGCGCGGGGGCCGGTGGCGATCAGGGCGCGGTCGGACAGACGGCCGATCAGGTCGCGGCTGATCTCCTTGCCAAAAATATCCTTCAACCCGTCGCGGGTGTTCGGCTGGTGATACGCAATCGCAGCCAGAACCGCGATGTCAAAGCCGGTCAGAGTCAGGGCCTGCCCCGCCACATTCGCCGCCACCCGGATGACATCGGCGTATCCCGCCCGCGTGCGCAACATTCAGCCTGCGCCCACCCGCGCTATATCCTCGCGTGGCACCGGGGCCGCACTGGCAAACAGCACAGCCTCAACCCGGCGCAGCCATTCGCGCCAACGCAGATCTGGTGGCAGGTCGGTTAATTCAGGGTCAAACAGGGCCGGCGCACGCGGTGCTATGTTACAACAAATACAACCGGAACGTTCCGCGCCCGGTCAGCTCACGCACCGCGCCGAGGGAAACCAGCCGGTCACACAGCCGTCGCGCGGCCCGGTTCGACATCACCCCGGTGAGCGCCTGCGGTGCCAGCGCGTCCTGCGCAAGAAACAGCCCGACTGCCTGCCCCGCCGGTTTGGCGCGCAGCTTGGGAGCCACCGCCCGCAGCCGGTCAGCGCGGCGGTTCAGATCGGCAGCCATCTGCACCGCAGGCCGGGCCGACATCACTACCGTCCGGTAACAGGCCAGCCGCAGGGTCTCGTCCGTTCTATGCAGATCGCGCGGCTTCAGCCCTGTGGTGAGGATTGGCACAAGATGCGCCCAGCACAGAGCCTGTGCCGCCCAGAATCAGTGCAGGCACCAGCGCCAGTGGCGCATCGGCCAGCACCGCCTCGATCACCGTCGTCGCCCGTGCGACCGCTCCGGCCGCCCTGACGCCTGCACACACGCCTCCGCCGCCGCCAGCGCCAGCCATGCCCTCCACAGGGCCTGCGGCACCTCGGGCCGGACACAGAACCTCGGGTCGGACAAAGACAAGCTGCAGATGCGCCAGGGCCGCCCCCGACCAAAATGCCATGTCTTCAAGGCCCTCCACCCGCCCTGCCACAATCCACCCCGGCAACGCAGGCACGGGGGCGGGGGTGCAATGTGACGATGGAACTGTGACGGCCATGCAGAAAGCCTAGATTGTCACGACGCTTAGAGCAACAAATGACAGCCAAAACCGCCGCATCTTTAATAATAGAGCAATGTCCAATAATTGCATTATCGGACGCAATGGGACTATGCTCGGAGGCATGACCAAAACACCAGGAAAATCGCCCTCAGTGCCGCCAGAACGCCCCTGCCCCCATGAAGGGGACAAGCACGTTGCGCCCGATGGCGGCGCTGCGATCGCCCTGCCCGCCCATGTCGCTGCTTCGGGCACACTGGACCGGCTGGTCGAAACCGCTCGGGACTATGCCCGCCAAGCTGCGTCCGGGAACACCCTGAAGGCCTATGCCAAGGACTGGGCGCAGTTCGCCCGCTGGTGCCGGATGCGCGGCGCCGACCCCCTGCCCTGCCCACCCCAGCTGATCGGCCTCTACATCGCCGACCTTGCAGCACCAGTAGGGAAGACCCCTTCCCTGTCCGTCGCCTCGATCGAACGCCGGCTTTCCGGCCTTGCCTCGGGCTATGCGCAGCGTGGGGAGCGGCTCGACCGCAAGGACCGCCATATCGCCAGCGTTCTGGCCGGCATCCGCCGCAAGCACGCCCGGCCCCCGGTGCAGAAAGAGGCGATCCTGCCCGAGGACCTGCGCGAGATGCTGGCCACCCTGCCCCACGACCTGCGCGGGCTGCGCGACAGGGCGATCCTGCTGGTCGGCTTTGCCGGAGGCCTGCGCCGGTCGGAAATCGTCAGCCTTGACCACGGCAAGGATGATACGCCCGACAGTGGCGGCTGGGTTGAGATGCTGGAGGGCGGCGCCCTCATCACCCTGCGCGGTAAGATCGGCTGGCGCGAGGTGGAGATCGCCCGCGGCTCGTCGGATCAGACCTGCCCGGTTCACGCCCTAAGCCAATGGATGCATTACGCCCGAGTCGACTTCGGTCCGCTCTTCGTCGCCGTCAGCCGCAGCGGGCTGAAGGCCACCGGCGAGCGACTGTCCGACAAGCACGTCGCCCGGCTTATCAAGCAGACCGTCGAGGCCGCCGGCCTGCGCCCCGAACTGTCCAAGGCCGAGCGACTGGCTCTTTACTCCGGCCATTCCTTGCGCGCGGGTCTGGCCAGCAGCGCTGAGGTGGACGAGCGTTACATCCAGAAACAACTCGGCCATGCCAGTGCAGAGATGACCCGCCGCTATCAACGCCGCCGTGACAGGTTTCGGGTCAACCTTACCAAGGCGGCGGGGCTCTAGACTTCAAATTTCATGTGCCGAAACTCAGCTCTTGATGAACCCGGCAAACACCCCATATGATGCGTGATGATTGATGCGCGGAGGTGCCCCCATGCGAACTACCCTTTCCCTCGATGATGATGTCCTGCTTGCAGCCAAGGCAATCGCAGGTCAACAAGGGCGCAGCTTGGGTGAGGTGATTTCCGAGCTTGCGCGGCGCTCCTTGCAACGACCTGTCTCCCGGGCCGAACGCAACGGCATTCCACTGCTGGCATCACGCCCCGACTCCCCCCCTGTGACCATGGACCTCGTGAACGCCCTTCGGGATGAGGCACCGTGACCTACCTTCTCGACGTAAACGTCCTGATTGCCCTGATCGATCCGGGCCATGTCGCCCATGACGATGCGCATGCCTGGTTCTCCAAAGAAGGTCACACGTCCTGGGCCACCTGTCCGATCACAGAAAATGGCGTTGTGCGTATTCTCGGCAACCCGAAGTATCCGAACTCGCCCGGATCTCCAGCCGTTGTTGCCGGGATCGTAGAGCAACTGCGCGCCTTGCCCGGTCACTGCTTCTGGGCCGAGGACTTCAGTCTTGTCGGGTCTGAAGCTGTTGACGTAAGCCGAATCCTGACTTCCGCACAGGTCACGGATACTTATCTGCTGGCTCTGGCAAAGATGCGTAGCGGTGAACTGGCAACCTTTGATCGCCGTCTGTCCGTGGATGCGGTGAAAAGTGGCAAAGCCGCCCTTCATCTGATCCCGGCCGGCAAATCAGTGTGAGCACACCACCGAAGAAAGGAGCGCCACGGTGACAGATGGGGCCGACGAAACTTGGCCACCCAAGGAATTAAGGGAGTGGGCGAACCAGCAGGCTCAAGTTGCTCGTGACGCCGCAACAGAGGGCGGTTTGCGATTTCAGGCGTATCTGCCGCCCGAACTCGCTCTCTGGCTCCTTGACCGGATCGAGCAAGGCATATTCATCGACCCATCCGAAGCTGTCTTCGTTCTTCTCGTTGAAGCTCGGGAGCTGGAGCCACATTCGGATCTGCGACAGGAACTGATGAAGCGCCGGATTTTGAGTGCAGCCGACGATCCTCGGCCCAGCATCCCTGCCGATAAATTCATGGCCAAATTAGAGGCCACGCGAAAGAAACTACAGCCTGAGCCGGCCATATGGCTACCCAAACAAGAAGACTGACTCTCAGGCTCTGGCAGTAGTTGTAGAAAGTCATTTGAAAACGGTCGTTTAGGCGCAGACAAACTGCAAAGAACTGTACAGTCAAATCAGAGTGTTAACGACCGGCCCTTCCCCTCGAACGACAGTCGGTCGGGATCAGTAAACTTGCCAGTGCGTCGGGGTATCGCATTGCCATCCAGCGCGGTGCAAAAGTGGGCGATCATCCGCGAACTCCGCGTGTCCCAGACAAAGATACCCGGTGAAAACCCAGCTTCGCGGCACATCGAAAAGGGATTGAACCGCGGCGGGTTCCAGAATTGACACCCAGCCAAGACCCATGTTTTCGGTCCGGGCCGCCAGCCAGAGAGTATGAATCGCCATGACGGTCGAAAACTGGAGGGGTTCGGGCATGGTCCGCCGCCCAAAACCGCGCCCTTCGGCGGGGATCGTGTCGATGAACACGGCAAGATGCACCGGGGCATCGCCCAGCCCTGCCAGTTTCAGCCTGACATATTCCGCCTTCGTCGCATCATCATAGCCCGCCGCAGCCTCATGGTTGCAGCGTTCAAAGATCTCGCGAACCGCTGCGCGCTTTCCCGGATCCATGACCCGCAGGACACGCCATGGACGGGAGTTGCCCACCGACGGAGCCATATCCATCGCCCCCTGCAACCTGTCGATAACAGGTTCCGCAACGGGATCAGTGCGGAAGTGCCGAACATCGCGCCGCCAGCGCAGAATGTCGTTCAGCGTGTCGGCCTGTGCCGGTAGAAATTCCATCCCGCCTCACTGTGATGACCTTGGCCCGGTCCAGCTCGCCAGTACCACGGTTTTGTATTCTTGGCTTAATGTATCAGCCGCGCCCGCGATAAGGCGGCACGCCCTGATCGGGGATCCAAACGTTATTGGGCAGAGGGCCGGTCTGGTAGAACACATCAATCGGGATACCGCCGCGCGGATACCAATAGCCGCCGATGCGCAGCCATTCAGGGGCGAGCAGGTCAACTAGCCGTCTGCCAATCGAAACCGTGCAATCCTCGTGAAACGCACCATGGTTGCGGAAAGACCCGAGATATAGCTTCAGCGATTTACTTTCCACCAGCCAGTGCTGAGGTACATAGTCGATCACCAAATGCGCAAAGTCAGGCTGGCCGGTCATAGGACAAAGCGAGGTGAACTCGGGCGCAGTAAAGCGGACGCAATAGGCGATGCCCGCTTGCGGGTTCTCCACCTTTTCCAACACCGCAGCCTCGGGGCTTTGCGGCAGCGTGGTGGCACTGCCAAGCTGTTGCAGATCCTTGTAGATATCAGTCATGTCGATCTCCATCGCGGTCAGACCCCGCGTTTGTTGCCCCACAGCAGAACGTGCAGTTGCGGCAGCACATGGGCGGCAAACCAGCGGTCGGCCATCACCAGGTCCACCAGCCAGCCCATGCGCTGCAGAATACCGTCGGTGTCGATAAAGGCGTCGTCATCCTGCGGCCCCGGCGGGGTGTGATTGCCCGGTTGCAGATAGACCGGCAGGCCCGGAAACCGTGCTGCGGCATCACGGGCATACGCATAATCCGCCGCATCGAACACCACGAATTTCAACACGATTTGCGGCCCTGCGACGGCGGCCTCCACACAGGCCGACAGTGCCGCCCAGTTGGTCGTCATTGCACTGGAGGGTGGTTTGGGGCTCAGCACCAAGACATCCAGATCGGCAAACCAGTCGCGGCTGACCGAGCCTTGGGTTTCCAGCGCAAAGCGGAAACCAAAGGCATGACCCTGCCGGATCAGCGGCCCCAAGGGCTGGATCGCCGGATTGCCCCCCGACAATGACACCATCAAGGGCTGCCCCCCCGACAAAACGCGCACTTGGTCCAGCACTTCGGCCGAGGTCATTGCGCGCCAGTCGGCGCGAAACCGGCTGTCCACGGCATGCAGGCTGTCGCACCATACACAGCGATAATCACAGCCCCCGGTGCGCACGAACACGGTGGGCTGGCCTATCAAAGCGCCCTCGCCCTGTATCGTCGGCCCGAAAATCTCGGAGATGCGGATGACGCTGCTGTCATCGGTCATGGCCGGTATTCCGCCCATGTCTTGGGCGTCTCGCTGACCCGCACCGCCACGGTTTCGGGCAAAAGTGCCTTGCACCAGTCATAGAAATGCTGTGCCAGAACTTCCGAGGTGACGGCGTCATGGCCCAGCACCTCATTGAGGTGGCGATGGTCAAAATTGTCGTCGATGTAGCGCTTCAGCGGGGCCAAATCATGATAGTCGCGCACGAAGCCAAAGGCGTTCAGCTTGACCGCCGCCAGCTCCACCACCACGATGTAATTATGCCCATGCAACCGGGCGCATTGGTGATCGGCAGGCAGTTGGCACAGCTGATGCGAGGCGGAAAAGTGGAATTCCTTAGTGATGCGGAACATCAAACCGCCTTCCGCTTGACCGCTTCGCGCCAGAAATCGGCATCGGTATAGGCCGTAGGATCGGCAACCCCCGCCAGATCAAAGGCCTCGCGCCGTTCGACACAGGTGCCGCAACGCCCGCAATGCAAATCACCACCCTTGTAGCAAGACCATGTTTGCGCAAAGGGCGTGCCGTGCAGCGCCCCATCGGTGACAATGGCCGATTTCGGCAGGTTCACGTAGGGGGCGTAAAGCGCGATGTTGGCATACCCCTCAAGGGCATGGCGCTGCATGGTCTGGAAGGCGTCGATAAAGCCGGGACGGCAATCGGGATAGATGAAATGATCGCCGCCATGCACGGCGGTGGCGACGGCATCGGCGCCCCGGGCGGCGGCCACGCCAAAGGCAATGGCCAGCATGATGGCGTTGCGGTTCGGCACCACAGTGATGCGCATGGTTTCTTCGGCATAATGCCCGTCCGGCACCGCCAGATCATCGGTCAGCGCCGAGCCGGTCAGGCTGCGGCCGATATCGCAGATGTCGATGGTCTGATGCGGCACCTGCAACCGTTCGGCGCAGGCCGCCGCAAAAGTGACTTCCTTGCGGTGACGCTGGCCGTAATCAAACGATAACAGGCCCAGCAACGCATGCTCGGCGGCGACCTTGTGGGCCAATGAAACAGAGTCCAGTCCGCCGGAGCAGATGACGATGGCTTTCATGCGGTGTCCTTGTTTTGACCGGGTAGGCTGCGACCGGTATTCTGAATGCAGGCCTATACTGCGCAGATGGCAATATGTGAAGCCGAAAGCGGCGCGTCGGGTTTCGGATCACCACCAGCCATTCAGATAGTGTTTTGCCTCTGCGCAGGCCGTGGCCAGATCGTCCCCCCGCGCCAGGCGGGCGGCGATGGCGCTGGCCAGCGTGCAGCCCGTGCCGCGCCGGGTGTCGGGTTTGCGCAATGCGGCGAGCCGCAGGGGGGATCATCGCGGCACGCCAGCAAGGCCAAAGCCGTGACCCCGCGCCCCCGCAGAACCTGCGCGCCGCGCCACGCCCGCAGGCCGGTAGAGCAGCACAGTACGACCCGGCCCATTGGGATCGGCCAATCGGCCAGATCGCCCGGCGCCACCACTTGCGCGCCGGGCAGGGTGCGCACCGTGCCAGCTGGGCGCAGGTCGATCACTGTATCTTCGCTGCCGATCTGTGTGGCGGCGACAAAGCCGAAACCGGATGCCTCGGCGGCCCCATCAAATCCAAACCCGCCAAAACGCCAACTTGCCATGTCCAGCGTGAAGATCCGGCCCAAAGGCGACGGCTCCAGCCCGATCAGGACCGAAAGCGCCATCTGCGCCTGCACACCGGATGGACACCCCGCGATGGCACAAACCATCCACCAACGCCTGCAAGGCCTGGCGCGGGTCAAGATGCG
Organism: Pseudotabrizicola sp.; assembly: GCF_030684215.1. GTDB lineage: Bacteria > Pseudomonadota > Alphaproteobacteria > Rhodobacterales > Rhodobacteraceae > Pseudotabrizicola. The sequence goes on along the minus strand of NZ_JAUXOV010000029.1, from coordinate 25,316 downwards.
CCTCGTCCGCATAGTAAAGCGCGCTGGCAAAGCGCCCCGCCAGAGCGGGTTCAAGCTCTGCAATCTGGTCGGGACCGATGCGCGCGTGGCCGATTGTACGGGCGGCGAACCGGTCGAGTTCTGCCCGGTCGCGGGCCGGGGCCACGACCAGAGTGCCATGCCGCACGACGCCGGGCAACCGTGCGGCCCACCAGTCGTCGGCAACGGCTCCCAGCCGCGCCACCTCGGGCGGGGTACTTTCGCCCTCGACAAAGGGGGCCAGTATCCCCCCGCCAGCCAGCTTGCGCCCGCACCCTCCGGGCCGCTGTCCACCACCTCCACGGACAGGCCGCGTTCGGACAGCGCGGTCGCGGCGCACAGCCCCGCGACCCCGGCCCCTAGAATGGTGATCATTCCGTGACCTCTGCCGCGGGCAGATAAACCTCGCCCTTTTCTCGGCGATGGGGGCTCTGTTGCACAAATCCTGTGAGGGATTCATCTCGTGAATCCAGCGTGGTAGCTGGGATGCATGAGCAGACACACACCCCCGACTTACAAGACTAGGAACTGGCCAGCCTACAATGAAGCGCTCAAGTGCCGGGGCTCGCTGACGATCCATTGGCCGGTAGGCGATTGTCTGCAATCGCCGTAAGGCTGCATCGATCCCGAGATGATCTCGGAGGCCGCGCCGACAGGCAAGCGTGGTCGCCAGCAGACTTACAGCGATACTGCCATTCAGGCTTGCCTGACAATGAAGGTGTTATTCGGCATGGCACTCCGGCAGACGACCGGGTTCGTCGAAAGCCTGATGCGCCTGGTCGGCCTTGACTGGTCGGTTCCCGACTTCAGCACGCTGAGCCGACGCCAGAAGACCCTCGCCGTCAACATCCCGTATCGTGGCTCCAAAGGGCCGCTGCACCTGCTGATCGACAGCACCGGCATCAAGGTCGAGGGCGAAGGCGAGTGGCACGCGCGCAAGCACGGCGGCCCCAAACGGCGCGTCTGGCGCAAGATCCACCTCGGAATCGACGAGCAAACACTGGAGGTTAGAGCCGTCGAGGTCACCGGGAGCCATATCGGCGATGCACCGGTCCTGCCCGACCTGCTCAGCCAGATCCCGGCAGGCGAGGAGATCGGCAGCGTCACCGCTGACGGCGCCTATGATACCCGCAAGTGCCATGATGCGATCGCTGACCGCGGCGCCCACGCCGTCATCCCGCCCCGCAAGAACGCGAAGCCGTGGAAGACCGTCACATCTGGTGCAGTCGCCAGAAACGAGGCCCTGCGGGCGGCGAAATATCTCGGCCGTGCGATCTGGCGAAGCTGGAGCGGATACCACCGACGAAGCCGTGCCGAAACAAAGATGCACTGTATGAAACTGCTGGGGCAGCGCCTCATGGCGCGGGACTTTGACCGACAGGTCGCAGAGGTCCAGATCCGCATAGCCGTCTTGAACGGCTACACCGCGCTTGGCATACCTGTCACAGAAACCGTGGGATGAATCCGTCCTGGGAAAGGGGAACCTCGGACATCAAAGGCTTTGTGCAACAGAGCCAGACGAATGTCCCATCCTAGCTCGCGAACGTCGCTGTCCTTGAAACGTTGTCAGAATGCGGCTTGACCAAGCTCACAGGCGGCGGCATCTTCGCGCATGATGGTTCCCGGCCAAACCACGCGCGGCCGGGTGAAAAGGGAATACGGTGTGGTGTAGGCATTAGCCGCCAATTCCGTGACTGCCCCCGCAACTGTAAGCGGCGAGCGACCCCCGGTGCCACTGGCCTGATACAGGCTGGGAAGGCGGGGCAAGCACCGACCCGCGAGTCAGGAGACCTGCCATCGAAGTCAGCAACCAACCCGGGCGGGGTGCCCCGGACAGGAGTCTTCGATGGACGATAAACCGCGGCGGCCTGTGGGCATGCCTGCCTATTCAGTGGCGCAATCCGCGCCGCATCAGATTTTGGTTTGCAAGGCCTGCAAGCATAAGGGCAGCAGTTGCGAGCCGGGCTTTGCTCTGCTGAAAAAGCTGCGCGCAGCGATAGCGGCAGCCGGCCTTTCCGATGATTTCGAGGTTTCGGGCACTGCCTGCCTTGCGGGTTGCGTGCCAGAACATGGCGGGCCTTGTGTGGTGGGCTGGCGCGCCACTGCCAAGGCGACATGGCTGTTTGGTGATATTGATCCGGCCCAGCCGATTGATGATCTTGTGGAATTCTCGCGCCTTTATGCGGCTGTCGATGACGGCTGGATGTCGGGCCGCGATTGCCCCCCGCGCCTGTGCGACAACACGCTGGCCAGAATACCGGCGGCGCTGATTGTCACCCGCGAAGGGGCGATCCAATGACTGCCAAACCCTTCGCCGTTGAGCTTTCAAGCGTGTCCTGGGGCCCGAAAGGGCGCCCCGACATCCTGTCTGACATCAGTTTTAGCGTGCCACAGGGGCAGATCATGGCCATCTGCGGGGCGAACGGGGCCGGGAAATCGTCACTTTTGCGGCTGATCTACCGCAATCAGGCCCCGCGCAAGGGGGTCGTGCGGCTGATGGGCCGCGATATCTGGGTGATGGGCGCCCCCGAGGCCGCGCGCAGCCTTGCCGCCGTGCTGCAGGAACAGCCCACGGATTTTGCCCTCACAGCCCGACAGATCGTGGCACTTGGTCGGTTGCCGCATCGCAAGGGCTGGGGCGTGGGGCTGACCGGCGCCGGGTCCGAAGATGCCGCGATCATCGAGGCCGCCATCCTGCGGATGGACCTCGCCGCCATGGCCGACCGCGCCTTTGGCACTCTGTCCGGCGGTGAACGTCAACGTGTGATGGTCGCCCGTGCGCTTGCGCAGCAGCCGCGCGTTATCGTTCTGGATGAGCCGACCAACCATCTGGATATCCGCCATCAGCTGGAACTTCTGGCCCTGCTCAAGGGGCTGGGCCTGACTGTCATTGCCACGCTGCATGACCTGACCCTTGCTGCCGAATTTTGTGAACGCGTGCTGATCCTGCGCGATGGCCGCGTTCTGGCCGACGGCCCGCCCGATCTAGCGCTGTCGGAAGCCACCTTGGCCCAAGCGTTCCACGTCAAGGCGCGCATTGACCGAACCGGGCCTTCCCCCCGTTTTTCCTTTCATCTCTGACCCTGAGGACCCGACATGATACGTCTTTCGCTGCTTGCAGTCCTGTTGTCCGCAACGACTGCCCTTGCCTATCCCGTCACCGTGAAAAGCTGCGACCGCGACATTACGTTCGACGCCGCGCCGATCCGCGCCATCTCGAACGATGTGAACCTGACCGAAATGATGCTGGTGCTGGGTCTGCGCGATACGATGGTCGGCTATACCGGTATTTCCGGCTGGAAGACGCTGGACGAAGACATGCGCTCAGGTGTCGCCGAACTGCCGGAGCTGTCGGCCAAATACCCCACCAAGGAAGTGCTGGCCGGGGCCGAGCCCGACTTCTTCTTTGCCGGTTGGAACTACGGCATGAAGGTGGGCGGCGAGGTCACGCCCGAGACGCTGGAACCCCTGGGCATCCAGACCTATGAGCTGACCGAAAGCTGCATCCACATCGGCACCAAGGCCAAGTCCAGCATGGATGACTTGTATGCCGATATCCTGAACCTTGGCCGCATCTTCGGGGTCGAGGGGCGCGCACAGGACCTGGTCTCAGGCTGGCAGGCACGGCTGGCCGAGGTGACGGCGGGCGTGGATCGCACCACCCCGCTGCGCGTGTTCGTCTATGACAGCGGCGAAGAAGCCCCCTTTACTGCAGGCGCCTATGCCATGCCGACCGCGTTGATCGAGGCGGCAGGCGGCGTCAACATCATGAATGATCTGGAAAAGAGCTGGGCCGAGATCGCCTGGGAGCCAGTGGTGGAGCGCAACCCCGAGGTGGTGGTTATCGTGAACTATGGCGACGTCACCGCCGACCAGAAGATTGCCTTCATGAAGGAGAACCAAGCCTTCGCCAATATCGACGCAGTAAAGAACGACCGTTTCGTCGTGCTGGAATACGTCGAGGCGACCCCCGGCCCCCGCAACATCAAGGCGATGGAAAAGCTGGTCGCAGGCTTCTGGGGGCAATAGACCATGGTTGACGCCACCGCCGTTCCGTCACTGGCCCGCAAGATCGGAATAAGCACCGGCATCGCCCTTGTAACGGCGGTGGTGCTGCTGGTTTCCGTCATCATGGCGGTGTCGGTGGGGGCAGTGGCAATTCCTTTGGGTACGGTCTGGGGCATTGCGCTTGACCGCATTCTGCCAGGCATCGTGACCCCGGACTGGAGCGCGGGTCGCGCAAACATCGTCTGGGAGATCCGTTTTCCACGCGTGGTGCTGGCCGGGCTTGTCGGGGCGGGACTCGGACTGGTGGGGGCGGCCCTGCAATCGGTCACGCGCAACCCGCTGGCCGACCCGCATCTCCTGGGTATCTCATCGGGCGGGGCCTTTGGCGCGATAGCGGCGCTGTTGCACACCGGATTGTTCCTTGGCGTGATGACCGTGCCGCTGATGGCCTTTGGCGGTGCGCTGGTGGCGACCGTTCTGGTGCTTGGGGTTGCACAATTGGCAGGGGCCAACAGTGCCGACCGGCTGGTGCTGGCCGGGGTTGCCGTCAGCTTTGTCATCATGGCAGGGGCCAATATCCTGATCTTTCTTGGCGATCCGCGGGCGACCCACACGGTGGTCTTCTGGATGCTGGGCGGGCTTGGTCTGGCGCAATGGAACCATCTGATCTGGCCGCTGGCTGTGCTGATCCCTTGCGGCCTCTGGCTTTGGGCACAGGCCGGGCGGCTGAACGCCATGAGCCTTGGGGATGAGACGGCGGCCAGCCTCGGGATCGAGGTCGGCCGCTTCCGCCTGACCGTCTTTGTTGCAGCAGCCCTGATCACCGGGGTGATGGTGGCCTTTTCCGGCTTGATCGGCTTTGTCGGCCTGATGATGCCGCATCTGGTGCGGCTGGTGGTGGGCGGTGACAACGCGCGCGTGCTGCCGGCCTCTGCGCTGGCGGGCGCGGTGTTCCTGATCTGGGCCGACGCGTTGGCCCGAGTGGCTGTCGCCCCCGAAGACATGCCGATCGGCGTGGTCACCGGCCTTGTGGGCGGGGTGTTCTTCATCTGGATGATGGCGCGGCGGCCTTAAGTCTTGCGGATCAGGTAGATGTCCATGATCCAGCCATGCGCGGCGCGGGCGGTCGCGCGGGTGGCCAGAATGTCGTCTTGCACCTGCGCCAGCGGGCCGGCGCGCAGGACCTGTTGGGCCATGCCGACATAGGCCCCCCACCAGATCATCAGCCCGGCCGGGTCCAGCGCCCGGAACGCGCCGCCCGCATCCAGCATGACGACGATGGTCGTGGCCCCCTCGGGCCATCCGCTATCCCGCAGCGCCCGGCCCGTGGTGATGGTGACGGGAGCGGCCAGATCGTTCAACGGGATGGCATGGGCCGCGCACAGCATCTGGATCGCGGTAATGCCGGGTATCACCTCCAGCGTCAGCGGCATCCGCAGGCCCACTCGCTCGGCAATGCGCAGCGTGCTGTCATACAGCGACGGATCGCCCCAGACCAGTAGCGCCACGCGCGGCCCACCGCCCGAGGCCAGATGCGCGCGAATGGCCTCCTCCCAGCGGGCGGCGATGGCGTCGTGCCAGTCGTTGACGCGGCTGACATAATCCGGCGTTGCCGGATCCCGCACTGGCAGGTCAAAGGTTTCGATCCGGGTGGCGGGGTTGGTCACGCAGGCGCGGCAGATATGCAAGCGCAGACCAGCCAGATCGGCCTTGTCCTCGCCCTTTAGTGGCACAAGGATCAGATCGGCGGCATTCATCGCAGCCATTCCTTGTCGGGTGACGTGATCGGGATTTCCCGTCCCGATGCCGATCAGCGACAGATGGATCATGGCCGATGCCGGGATGCGATCTGCACCAAGCCCTCTGGTGTGTGGGCCAGCGGGCCATAGATGATCAACGCAGGCTTTTCACTGCGACCGACCGCGAGGCTGCTTGCAAGGGCGGCAACGGTACAGCGGTGCAAACTTTGGTCGGGATGGCCCACCGCCTCGGCCAGCAGGGCAGGGGTGTCGGGGGGCAGGCCATGGGCGACAAGCGCCTCGGCCAGCCGGGGAAAGGTGCGCTTGCCCATGAAGACGACTGTGGTGGCCAGGGGGTCGGCAAGGGCGGCCCAGTTCAGATCGTCGGGCAGGTTGCCAGTGGTGTCGGCCCCGGTGATGAACTGCACCCGCCGCGCGGTCAGGCGGCGGGTCAGGGGGATTCCCGCCGCTGCCGCCGCCGCACAGGCCGTGGTGACCCCGGGAATGATCTCATACCCGATGCCCGCTTCTTGCAGGGCGAGGATCTCCTCCTCCAGCCGTCCAAAGATACCGCCGTCTCCCGATTTCAACCGCACCACCCGCGCGCCGGTCTGCGCGTGATCCACCAGCAGGCGGCTGACATGGTCCTGCTTTGGCGAGGGCCGGCCCGCGCGTTTCCCCACTGCCACCAGATCGGCCCCTGGCCGGCATAGGGTCAGGATCGGTCCCGACGACAGATCATCAAACAGCACCACATCCGCCTCGGCCAAACAACGTGCGGCCCGAATCGTCAGCAGATCGGGATCGCCTGGCCCCGAGGAGACGAAAAATACGGTGCAGGTCATGTTGTGGTCTCCGGGCTGGCGGGGGCGATCAGGTGAAAAAAGGTGCCGCTGGTGATCGCACCCTGTGTGGCTCGAAATGATCCGGTTTCGGCAACCTTTGCCCTTGTCGCATCAACAACATCAGCCAATGCGGCGTCAGGCTGCGACAGGATGGTGGCATAATGAAACTCGTGCCCGCGCAAGGCCGCGCCGGCACTAAAGCCCGGCAGCGGCAACCTGGGCCTGGCCAAGCGATAGCCCAAATGCATCCGCCGCTTGGCAAAGCTGGTCTCAAGCCCCAATAGGCCGGCCATCTGGTGCCGCGTGCCATCAGCGGCCACCAGCCCAGCCCCCAGCGCCATATAGCCGCCACACTCGCCATGCACCGGGCGGGTGCAGGCAAACTCCGTCAGGCTTGCGCGGAACTGATCCGCCGCCGCCAGCCGGCCCGCGTGCAGCTCTGGGTAACCACCCGGCAGCCAGCAGACCTTTGCGGTCGGATCGGGGCCTTCGTCCTGCAAGGGCGAAAACGGCAGGATCGTCGCCCCGCCCGCCCGCCAATCGGCCAGCAGATGCGGATAGACAAAGGAAAACGCCGCATCCCGCGCAAGCGCGATCCGGTCTCCGGGCGGGGGTACGCGCGGGGCCGACGCCACGCACGGCCGCCCCCCGGCAATGGCCCGTATGGCACTGAGGTCGCAATGGGCGGCGACAAAGGCCCCGATCCCGGCGAGCATCTCGGTCAGGCGCGGCAATTCCTCGGCCTGCACCAGACCCAGATGCCGCTCGGGCAGCGCCACACCCGCCTGACGCGGCAGCGCGCCCAGCACGGGGATGCCTGCGCTCGCAAAGCCCGCCCGCACCAGCGCCTCGTGCCGGGGCGAGGCGAGCTTGTTCAGGATAACCCCCGCCAGCGGCACATCAGAGCGATAGCGCGCCAGACCCAGCGCCACCGCCGCCGCCGTCTGTGCCTGCCCCGAACAGTCGATCACCGCGATCACCGGCCAGCCCAGCAAGGCGGCGATTTCGGCGCTGGCCCCTGTGCCGGTCTCTCCGGGCCGCGCCACGCCGTCAAACAGCCCCATCGCCCCTTCGGCGATCACCAGATCGGCCCCAATGGCCACCTGTGCAAGCGCGCCGATCCGGTCGGGCGTCATCGCCCAGCTGTCAAGGTTGACCGACGCCCGCCCCGCCGCCGCGCTGTGAAACGCCGGATCGATGTAATCGGGCCCGCATTTGAACGGTTGCACCGCCACCCCTTGCGCCCTCAGCGCCGCGATCAGCCCCAGCGTGACGGTCGTCTTGCCGCTACCCGACGATGGGGCCGCGATCAGAATTCCGGACGGCATCATTCGGGAAACCTCGGGTCGGTGCCGACCGGGCGATAGCGGCGGTCGTAATCGCCGGAATACAACCGGCTTTCGTCAAATCCCTCGGCGCCAAGGGCGCGGCCGACCAGGATCAGCGCGGTCCGCTCTCCGACCCCGATGGCAGGATCAAGGCTGGCGAGGGTGCCCCGCACCACCTGCTGATCGGGCCAGGACGCGCGAAACACCACCGCAACCGGGCAATCCGCGCCATAGAACGGCAGTAGCCGCGCCTGAACCTCGGCCAGCATATGCACCGACAGATGGATGGCCAGCGTCGCCCCGGTGCGGGCAAAGTTTTCCAGGCTCTCGGCCTCGGGCATGGCGGATGCGCGCCCCGCCGTGCGCGTCAGCACCACCGATTGCGCCAGCCCCGGCAGGGTCAACTCTGACTGCAATACCGCAGCCGCAGCGGCAAAGGACGGCACCCCCGGCGTCACGTCAAACGGGATGCCGAGCGCGCGCAGGCGGCGCAACTGTTCGCCCATCGCCGACCAGATCGACAGATCGCCGGAATGAATCCTTGCCACGTCCAACCCCGCAGCATGGGCGGCGCTGATCTCTGCCATGATGTCGTCCAGCGACAGCGGCGCGGTGTTGACGATGCGCGCACCGGGCGGGCAATGCGCCAGCAATGCCTCGGGCACGAGCGATCCGGCATAGAGGCACACCGGGCAAGCGGCGATCAGATCGCGGCCGCGCAGGGTGATCAGGTCAGGCGCTCCGGGGCCGGCTCCGATGAAATGGACGGTCATCTGATATGTCCTCTGGTTTCGGCAATGGCGCAGGTCGCCATGCCGCCGCGTGCCGTGATCCGCGCCACGACAAGCCCGGCACCCGGCCCTGCCGCCACAAGAGCTGCCGCTTCGGCAACCGACCCGGTGCCATGCATGGCCAGAATGCGCGGCGATTGGGTGGGAGTTTGCACACCTGCTACCGCCACGGCCAGCACCGGCAGGCCGCGCGCTTCGGCCAGCGCCTTCACGCCCGCGACCTTTTCCGCCAGCGTGGCAAGCGCGTCTACGCGGCCCCCGGCGGCTTCGGCAAGCGCCAGCACCTCGTGAAGCGCCTCGGGTGGCGCGCCATCGCGGTATCCGATTCCGGCCACCCTCATCGGGTCCCCCGCCATTGCACCACAGGCCGTGCGCCCCGCCAGTCACGGAACCGGCCAAGCTGGCCCGCCTCGGCAAGGTCGATCCGCAACAGGGTGCCACCGTGGCGGGCATGCAGATCGGCCAGCCGGCCTTCGGCCTCAAGTGTCACACCATTGGCCACGATCCGTGTGCCCGCCGGCAGCACCGCCCATAGCGCGTCATAAAGCGCTGCATCGCCGCCCCCGCCGACAAAAACAGCATCGGGCAGCGGCAAGCCCGCCAGCATCGGAAGCGCCGCGCCGTGCCGCACGTCCACCCGATGCGCAACACCAAAACGATAAGCGTTTGCGGTGATGGTTGCAGCCCGGTCCGCCCGCGCCTCGATGCAGACCGCCCGCCCGCCGGCAAGGCACCATTCCACCGACACAGACCCCGACCCGGCCCCGATATCCCACAACCGCTCGGCAGGGCGGGGGCCAAGCGCCGATAGCGTGACCGCCCGCACCGGAGCCTTGGTGATCTGGCCGTCATGCTGGAACAGATCGTCGGGCAGGCCACTGGAACGCGGCAGGCCCGCGCCGGGCGGCAGATCCGCGCCGTCGATCGCCACGGCAACGGGGGCCGCGATGTCTGGCCAGTCGCAACCACTGCGCAGGCGTTCGCGCGGCCCGCCCAAGGCCTCGGCCACCGTGACCCGCGCCGCGCCAAAGCCATGCTCAGTCAGCCAGCCCGACAGCTCGGCCACCGCCGCCGCGTCGCGCAGCGTGCAGATCACCCGCACGCCCCGGGCCAGAACCGGCCACATCCGGGCAAAGGGGGCGGCATGCAGGCCCAGACAAATCACGTCCTCCAGCCGCCAGCCCAGCCGCGCGGCCAAAAGCGAAAACGTGCCCGCCACCGGATGTGCCACCCATTCGCCGGGCAAAAGATGCGCCGCGACCGACCCGCCCGCCCCGAACCAGAATGGATCGCCCGACACCAGCATCGCCACCCGCTGCCCGCGGCAGGCCAAAAGCGGGCAGAGGTCAAACGGCACCGGCCACGCTTGCCCGCGCGCGCCCGGATCCACCAGCGCCAGATGCCGAGGCGCGCCGAACACAACCTCGGCGCGCGCCAACGCGGCACGGCTTGCATCGGACAGGCCCGCCGGTCCATCCTCGCCCAGACCGATAATCGCAAGCCAGGGTTCAGACATGATGCGCATCCTGCTGCTGGGCGGCACAACCGAAGCCAGCCTGATGGCGCAGGCCCTGGCGCGTGCCGGGCTGGATGCAGTGTTTTCCTATGCCGGGCGCACGGATAGCCCCGTGGCGCAGCCCTTGCCTACCCGCGTCGGCGGCTTTGGCGGAGTGTCGGGGCTGGTGGATTGGCTGCGCGACCACCGGATCAGCCATGTGATCGACGCCACTCATCCCTTTGCTGCGCAGATGAGCCGGAATGCGATCATGGCCTGCGCGCAGACCGGCGTCGCCCTTTTGGGGCTGGAGCGTGCCGCATGGCAGCCAGGGCCGGGCGACGACTGGCACGCAGTGCCTGATGTGGCCGCGGCAGTGGACGCTCTGCCAAAGGCGCCCGCCCGGGTGTTTCTGGCCATCGGCAAGCAGACCCTTGCCCCCTTTGCCGCCAAACCGCAGCATCATTACCTGCTGCGGCTGGTCGATCCGCCGACAGGGCCACTGCCGTTGAAGCTCACCACCATCGTGATCGCGCGCGGCCCGTTCGACGTGGCAGCCGATGGCGCCCTGCTGCACGATCATGCCATCACCCATATCGTGGCAAAGAACGCAGGTGGGATGGGGGCCGAGGCAAAGCTGACCGCCGCCCGTGCGCGGGGCGTGCCGGTCATCCTGATCGACCGGCCCGCCTTGCCAGCGCGCGAGGTGGTCGCCACGATCGACGATGTGATGATCTGGTTGGGTCATGCAGACACCGAGCGCGGCGTATAGATCCAGCGCCCGACGCGCCGGGTGGCCTGATTGCCGACGATCACCACCGTGCGCATGTCGGCCATCTCGGCCTCGGCTTCGGCAAGGGTGACGCAGGTCAGGGTTTCATCCGGCGTGCTGACCGCGCGGGCAAACAGGACGAGCCGACCGGGTTCACATTCCTCGCGCAGGATGCGCAAGACCTGACCGAACTGGTGCGGTCGCGAGGCGGATCGCGGGTTGTAGAAGGCCATGGCAAAGCCACCCCGAGCGGCATGGCGCAGGCGGCGTTCAACCTCGGCAAAGGGTTTGAGGTTGTCGCTCAGGTTGATGGCACAGAAATCATGCCCCAAGGGAGCGCCCGCCCGCGCCGCCGCCGCCAACATCGCCGTGATACCGGGCAGGATGCGGATATCGGTATCGCGGCGATCGGGGCGCGCCTCCAGCGCCTCGAACAGGGCAGATGCCATCGCAAATACCCCAGGATCGCCTGACGACACGATCACCACCCGCGCGCCTGCCGCTGCAAGATCCAGCGCGTGCTGGGCGCGGTCAAGCTCCACCCGGTTGTCAGAGGCATGCACCGTAAGCCCCGCCCGCGGGACGATGCGCGCAACATAAGGGATATAGCCCACCACATCGGTCGCCTGATCCAGCGCCGCTGTTACCTCGGGCGTGACGAGGCCCGCGGCACCCGGGCCGAGGCCGGCAACGGCAATCCAGCCGCCACTCATTCGTCACCCCCGGCGACCGGGCGGCGGCCGTGGCCATGCACCAGCACGATCGCGAAATACGGGCAATCGGCGGCATCCACATCGGCCAGCCGCGCCATCCGCTGGCCCGGCATCGTGCCGCGCTCGATCAGCCAGGCGTCCTGCAACCGGCCCGCCGCCTGAAGGGCGCGCCGCACCCGAGGAAGGTTGCGCCCGGTCTTCATGATCGCCAGCGCATCAGAGGTCTGCATGTGGCGCAGCAGATCTTCTTCGGGCAGCGTGCCCATCAGCACTGTCAGCACATCGTCGCCCCAGGTTATGGGCACGCCGGTCGCGTTCCAACAGCCCACCATGCCGGGAATGCCGGGGATCACCTCGACTGGCACAACATCGCGCAGGCGGATGTAAAGATGCATGAAGGACCCGTAAAAGAACGGATCGCCTTCGCACAGGACCACCACCTCGTGCCCGGCCATGGCCAAACCGCGGAGCCGGTCGGCCCAATCGTCATAAAAGGCCGACAGCAGACGGTTATAGTCGGGGCTGTCAAAGGGAATTTCGGTGGTGACCGGGTATTCCATCGGGTATTCGCGGGCCGTCTGCGCCAGCATGCCGTCCACGATCCGCCGCGCCTGACCCTGTCGCCCGGCCTTGCGGAAATAGGCCACGTGCTGCGCGGACCGGATCACCCGATCAGAGCGGACCGAGATCAGGTCCGGGTCGCCGGGGCCAAGCCCGGCACAGATGATGCGGCCTGTTGGCATGGTAATGGTCATTCCTTGCGACTCGCCAAAGCATTGACAGCGGCAACTGTGATCGCCGATCCGCCCAGCCGTCCTTCAACCACGACGGCAGGAACCGGCGCGGCGTCCATAAGCGCTGTCTTGGATTCAGCGGCACCGATAAAGCCCACCGGGCAACCGATAATCGCTGCCGGGCGCGGGCAATCGGGGTCTTCCAGCATGTTCAGCAGATGAAAAAGCGCGGTCGGCGCGTTGCCGATGGCCACCAGCGCGCCCCCGAGGTGCGGCCGCCACAGCTCGACTGCCGCCGCCGAGCGGGTGTTGCCCATGCGGACGGCAAGCGCGGGCACCGCTGGGTCTTGCAGCGTGCAGATCACCGCATTGCCTGCGGGAAGACGGGCGCGGGTGATCCCCTCACTGACCATACGGACGTCGCACAGGATCGGCGCGCCCTGTTCAAGTGCGGTGCGGGCCGCGATTGCCATGCCGGGCGTGAATCGCACATGCCGCTCCAGCCCGACCATCCCCGCCGCATGGATCATGCGGACCACGACCACCTCTTCCTCGGGCGTGAAGGCCGCCAGATCGGCCTCGGCCCGGATGGTGGCAAAGGATTGCACATAGATTTTCGCGCCGTCCTTTTCATAGACATGCGGCATCAGAACAGTCCCCTCAAGTCAATCGCATCCGCGCCAAGGCCGCGTTTCATGGCGGCGTCGGTGGGGCTGCCGTTCAGGATCAGATCAAACCCCACGGCGGTCGCAACCACGGTCACATCCGCGCGGCCAGGATGGGCGCAACCTTTGCCACAGCCCGAAACATGCAGCAGGCGTCCCATCGGGACCTGAGGCGCCAAACGCCACGCCAGATCGCGCACCGCAGCCCGCCCTTGCAGGCAGGCGGGGGCGCCAGAGCAGGCCTCGACCCGCCGGATCGGATCGTCGGAGTCGGTGATCAGACCGGGCAGCGCGGGCATGACAGACACCCCCTCGATCAGCAGCATCCGCCAGGGCGTCACCCGCAGGGGGCCAAGATCTGCCAGTCCCGCAAGGGTTTCGGCCCGCATCTGGCCAAACGCCACAGCCACCAGCGCACCCTGCGCCACCAGCCCCGGTTGCGGCGGCACCGCCTTGGCGGCGGGGGCAACCGTGCCGGTCAGCACGCCCTTGGGCTGCACGCCGCGCCCGATCAACGCGGCCATCCGGCCCCGACCATCGCCAACCCCGCCTGCGTCCACGAACCACCGCGCCAATTCGACAGACGCCGCCGCCACGTCGGCCACCGGCGCCCCCAGCGCAGCGCCGTCGCAGCGGATCAGCAACTGCCCATCCGCCGCGCGTTCCAGCCGGATGTCGCCCGAGATGTCGCCCATCACCGGCATCGGGCCGCTATCGACGACAAAACCGAACTTTCCCGGCAAGGGGGGCATCTGGACCAAAGCGTCGGCCAAGGCGGACGCCAACCGATAGGTTTCCGCATCGGCAAAGGGCGTGATCACAATGTTGCGCCGCTGTTCGGCTTCGGGCGAGGCGTCGATCAGGTCCATCTCACGCAAATCGACGATTAATGCGGAATGCGACGCCGCAGTCACGCCGCGCACCTGCACATTACCGCGCGCAGACAGGTCGATCAGCCCGTTGCCATGCGCGCGCGCCGCCGCTGCCAGCCCGCGTGCCTGATCGGGGGACAGCCGACCCAAAGGCGGGCGCACCCGCACCACCAGCCCGTCGCCAGACTCCATGGGCCGCAACGCTCCCGGACACCAGCCCTGGACCTGAAATCCGTTCATGCCTGCACCTGAAGCGTCGCCGCGATGGAATTGCGCCGTGTCACCCACAGCCCGGCCTCGGCCAGACGGCGGAACAGATCGCGCAAGGCGTCCAGTGCCTGCGGGTTGTGCTGCGCCATAAAGGCCACCAGATCGTCGCGCCCCAGCGTCGCATCGTGATACAGGTCAAATAGATGCGGCGGCACGACGCCTGCCAGATGAGCAAAGGCCGCCATGTGATCTGCGGTCGCAGCAATCTCGGCGGCACCGCGATAGCCGTGGCGCATCATCCCATTGGCCCAAGCCGGATCCGCCGCCCTGGCACGCACCACGCGGGCGATTTCCTCGGACAAGCTGCGGGCACGAGGGCGGTCAGGTTGGGTGGCATCCAGATGATAAAGTGCGGGTTGCGCTGCCCCCAGCCGGGCAAGCGCAGCAGCAAAGCCTGCCTCATGCGCCGCGTAATCGGCCGCCAGCAGCACGTCGCTTTCGGGCAGATCCTGAGCATGCACGAAGCTGTCCGCGCTGCGCAAGCGGGCCTCCAGCCCGGCGCGGTCATTGTGCGATTGCCCGTCCGCGCCGATCGCCCAAGCGGAGGCCGCGATCCACGCCTCGCCCGCTGCGGCGCGCGCCTCGTCGGTGAAGTCGTCCATGGGCGTGCCCATGCCCAGCCCATACATGCCCGGTTTTGGGCCATAGACCCGTGCGGCGGCGGCGCGGTAAGGGTTATCCGCAAGGGCCTCGTCACGCTCGGCCAGCATCCTGGCTCCGGTTTCAAACAGCGTCGCCAGCCCGGGAAACACATCCCGGAACAGGCCAGACACCCGCAAGGTCACGTCGATGCGCGGGCGGCCCAGCAGGGCCAGCGGCACGACCTCGACACCCGACACACGTGCCGACCCTGCGTCCCAGACCGGGGCCAGCCCGGCCAGATGCAGCGCCATGGCAAATTCCTCGCCAGCGGTGCGCATGGTGGCGCTGCCCCACAGATCGACCACCAGCCCACGTGGCCAGTCGCCGTGATCCTGCAAATGCCGACGCAACAGTTCCTCGGCCAGCTTGACGCCCTGCGTTTGCGCGGCGCGACTGGGCACCGCGCGCGGATCGACCGCGAACAGGTTGCGCCCGGTTGGCAACACATCAGACCGCCCCCGCGCGGGCGACCCGGATGGTCCCGGCGCAACCCGCAGCCCCGCCAGCGCACGCATCAGCCCGTCGCGTTCCGCCGCGCCACAAGCCCCTCGCCCAAGCACATGCAACCCGTCACCATACTGGCTTTCCTTGATGTCGCAGACAAAGCGGTCGATGCGGGTGATCGCCTCGGCAGGGCTGGCGCCCTCTGGTATGCCCAGATCCGTTTCAACGCCGGATGCCTGCGCTTCGCTGCGGATCTCGGAGATCAGGCGGTCGCGGCGACCGGGGTCCAGCCCGTCGGCGGTGGAGTATTCGTCCAAGAGCCGTTCCAGACGGTGCATCCCTTCGGGAACCACGGCGGCGCGCAGGGGCGGCGGCATATGGCCCAGTGTCAGTGCGCCGATGCGCCGCTTGGCTTGTGCGGCCTCGCCCGGATCGTTGACGATAAAGGGATAAATCACGGGCAGATCGCCCAGCAGCGCCTCGGGCCAGCAGGCGGCGGACAGCGCCACCGATTTGCCCGGCAGCCATTCCAGCGTTCCATGCGCTCCCATGTGCAGCATCGCGTGCAGGCCCTGCGCGCGCAGCCACAGATAGAACGCGACATAGCCATGCCGGGGCACGCGCGACAGATCATGGTATTCGCCGTCGCGCAGGGCGACCTCGCCACGTTCGGGTTGCAGCGCAACCAGCACGGCCCCGGCCTTGGTCGCGGCAAAATGGAAAGCGCCGTCGCGGCAAGTGGGGTCATCTTCGGGCGCTCCCCACGCGTCTTGCAGCATACCGCGCAAAGAGTCGGGCAAACCGTCCAGCGCGGCCAGATAGTCTTGTAGTGGCCATGCCAACGTGTCGCTTTGCAAGGCTGGGGCCAGCGCGCATGGCTGCGCCCCATAGCCTTCGGCCCCCAGATCGGCCAGCAAACCTTCGGTCGAGGCCAGCGCATCCAGCCCCACCGCATGGGCCATCTGATGCGGGCGACCGGGATAGGTGGACAGGATCACCGCCAGACGGCGCTGGTCAACCGGCGTTTGCGCCAGTCGCAGCCAGCCCATCACCCGCGCCACCACGGCAGCCACCCGTTCCAGGTCCGCCCGATGGGCAAAGCGCGAGAATTGAAGATCGGCGTCGCGTTTGGCCACGGTCTTGAAGGACACAACGCCCGCGAACAGCCGCCCGTCCACCTCGGGCAGCACGACATGCATCGCAAGATCTGCCGGTGACAGGCCACGATCCGACCCAGCCCAGTCGCGGCGGCGCGCCGTAGACAGTGCCACCTGAAACACCGGGCAGCCCGCCGCATCAAACGGTGTGGACCCGTCATCGCCGCGCGCCGAAAAGGCAGTTGCGTTGATGATCGCAGGCGGACAGGCCTGCGCCAGCAAGGGGCGCAGCCAATCGGCAAGACCCGATGCCTTGAGCGAGGGCGCAAAGATGCCCACCGCAGACACGCCCTGCGCACGCAATCCGAGGATCAGCGCGTCGATCGGGCCGATATCGGCCGCCGTGAGATAACTGCGATAGAAACTGACCAGCACGACCCGCCCCGGCGGCAGGTCCGCGATCACGCCCTGATCGGGGTCATAGATCCCCATGTCGGGCATCCGTTTATCGCCCGGCACCGGCCCGGCATACAGCCCCGCTGCCAGCGCCAGTTGCGCCAGCGCCGCCTGCGCTGCCACAGCGCCGCCCGCGTCACACAAATCCTGCAACCGCCGCAACGTGGAGACCGGCAGGGTCGAGGCTGTATCCAGCGCCGGGTCCAACCGCCCGTCCGCAGGCAGCACCGCCAGCGCGATCCCCCGCCTGCGCGCCATGTCCTGAATCGAGGCGATGCCGTAGGGCCAGTAGGCCTCGCCGCCAATCAGGCGGATCAGGATGGCCTTTGCCCCCGACAGCGTGCGTTCGACATAGGTATCGACCGAGACGGGATGTTTCAGCGCCACGATATTTTGCAGCCGCAATGACGGCAGCCCGCCGCCGGCCCGCTGCCAGCCCGCCGCAAACGCGCCAAGGTCGCTGTCGGAAAACGACAGGACCACCAGATCGGCCGGGTCCTGTGCCGGATCAAACGGCGCCTCGGCCGTGTCCAACCCCTGACTGTCGCGAAATACGACGTGCATCGCGGGTCCTTATGCCTCCAACACGGCGCGGATCGCGGCAGGGTCGATGTGGTGATGTTCTGCGATCACCACCAGCCGCGACTGGCGTGGCCCATCACCCCAGGGTCGGTCATATTGGTGACGCACCCGCTCTCCCACGGCCTGCACCAGCAGACGCATCGGCTTGCCCGTCACAGCGACATGACCTTTGACGCGCAGAATGTGCTGATCGCGCGCCAGACGCTGGATGCGAAGGGCCAAATCTTCGGGATCGGTGATTTCGGGCAAATCGATCACCACGCTGTCGAAATCCTCGTGCTCGTGGTCATCCTCGCCGTCGTGATGGCTGGGGCGCGCGGCGATGTCATCCTCGGCGGCGGCGTTCAGGCCCAGGATGAGGCGCGGGTCGATCCGGCCATCCGTCATCGGCAGGATCGCGACCTTGCGCGACATCTCGGCCTCGATTGCGCCGCGGGCGGCGGTCAGTCCCGCCTCGCCTGCCAGATCTGCCTTGGTCAGCAGGATCAGGTCGGCGCACAGGATCTGATCCTCGAAAACCTCGGACAGCGGGGTTTCGTGGTCGATGCTGTCATCGGCAGCACGCTGCGCATCCACCGCCGCCACATCGGGGGCGAAGCGCCCGGCTGCCACCGCCTCGGCATCGGCCAGGGCAATCACGCCGTCAACGGTGATCCTTGACCGGATCGCGGGCCAGTCGAACGCCTTGAGAAGCGGTTTCGGCAGTGCAAGGCCCGAGGTTTCGATGAGGATGTGATCGGGGCGCACAGGCATTGCCATCAGCGCCTCGATCGTGGGGATGAAATCGTCGGCCACGGTGCAGCAGATACAGCCATTGGCCAGCTCGACGATGTTTTCCACCGGGCAGTTTTCATCGGCACAGGATTTCAGGATATCGCCATCCACCCCGACCGTCCCGAATTCGTTGACCAGAATGGCCAGCCGCTTGCCCTGCGGGTTCTGCATCAGCTGGCGGATCAATGTGGTTTTGCCCGCGCCCAGAAAGCCGGTGATCACGGTGACGGGGATCTTGGTCAGGTCCGACATCTCAGGCCTCCAGTGGGGGGATACGGGCAAGGCTTTGCTTGCGGAAAATCACGGGGCGGTCGCGCCAAGGCACGATGCCGTCAACCGAAGCGGCAAACAGCGCGGCCCCGCGTAGGATCTCGGGCGCATCTGCGGCAGTCATGCGGCCGTAAACATAGGACCAGCCGCCGGGCTTGCTAAGTGCCATGGCGCAGCCATGGTCGCAGGCCGACAAACATTCGACCGGGCGCAACATTACGCCGTCGGGCAGATCAGACCCAGCCAACGCTTCATGCAAGGCGCGGCCCGGACAGACCTCACCTTCAGTGACCGGCTGACCGGCGCGACAAGTGGTGCAGACATGCAGAACGGTCGTCATGGCCTCTCCCGTAAGTGTCGCACGGGTTGGCCTGCGGCATGGGCCAGCACTGGCCCAATCTCCGAAGGTCACGGAACACCCCGTCCGCGCGTTTCAGTTCTGGGGCTGGCAGGTCTCCCGGCTTGCGGATATCGAGGCGGGCCTGTTGCCTGCCGCGGCGGGCTGCCCGTCTTCCCAAACCTTTCGGCCAGTGACGTGGGGCAGACCTTTCCGGTCACGGTCGCGGGGGCGGCTGCGCTTGGGGTTGCGGCAAGGTGTGCCGCAAATCCTGTCGCATTCCCTTTTCACCTGTCCTAAGACAGGCACCAGCTCCTTCATACCGTAGTCTGCCAGAAGGATTGCGCTGTCAAGAACAAGGATACGTCTCCATGTCCGCCACAAACGACACGACCGCCGCAAGCCCGAGCCCTGCCGAGACCGACGATCTGGTCCGCCATGCCGGCAAGATGGCCAAGAAAAAGGCCGCCCGCGACAAGATCATGGCCGGCAAATCGGGCGAACGGGGGTTGCTGATTGTGCATACCGGAGCGGGCAAGGGTAAATCCTCGTCCGGGTTCGGCATGATCTTGCGCTTCATCGCGCATGGCATGCCCTGTGCGGTGGTGCAGTTCATCAAGGGCGCGTGGGACACTGGCGAGCGGCGGCTGATCGAGGGGCATTTCAGCGCCCTGTGCCAGTTTCACGCGATGGGCGAGGGGTTTACCTGGGAGACCCAGGACAAGGCCCGCGATATTGCTGCCGCCCGTGCCGGGTGGGAAAAGGCCAAGGAGCTGATCCGCAACCCCGATATCCGCTTTGTGCTTCTCGACGAGATAAACATTGCCTTGCGCTACGACTATCTGGACCTTGAGGAGGTGTTGACTTTCCTGCGCGATGAGAAGCCGGCTCTGACCCATGTCTGCCTGACCGGGCGCAACGCCAAGGACGCGCTGATCGAGGCCGCCGATCTGGTCACCGAGATGACTCTTGTCAAACATCCGTTCCGGTCGGGCATAAAGGCCCAGCCGGGAGTGGAGTTCTGACCTGATGCCGGCGCTGATGATCCAGGGCTGCGGCTCGAACGTCGGCAAGTCGATGCTGGTGGCGGGGCTGTGCCGGGCGGCGGTGCGGCGTGGGCTGAACGTGGCCCCGTTCAAGCCGCAGAACATGTCGAACAACGCCGCCGTCACCGCCGATGGCGGCGAGATCGGCCGCGCGCAGGCCTTGCAGGCGATGGCCTGCAGGCTGGAGCCGGTGACCGACATGAACCCGGTGCTGCTCAAGCCCGAGTCCGAGATGGGCGCGCAGGTGATCGTGCAGGGCAAGCGGCTGACGACCGCAAGGGCGCGCGATTATGCGGCGCTAAAGCCTCAGTTGATGGGGGCGGTGCTGGACAGTTTCCACCGTTTGCGGGGCTCGCATGATCTGGTGATCGTCGAAGGTGCGGGCAGCCCGGCCGAGGTGAACCTGCGCGCGGGCGACATCGCCAACATGGGCTTTGCGCGCGCGGCGGGCGTGCCGGTGGTGCTTGTGGGCGATATCGACCGAGGCGGGGTTATCGCGCAGATCGTGGGCACCCAGGCGGTGATCGACGCGGGCGATGCCGCGATGGTCGCAGGCTTTGTGATCAACAAGTTCCGCGGCGACCCGCGCCTGTTCGACGATGGCTACTTTTTTGTGGCAGAGCGCACCGGCTGGCGCGGTTATGGTGTCGTGCCTTGGTTCCCGCAGGCGCATCTGTTGCCAGCCGAAGACGCGCAAGACATCGCATCCGGCCCGCAAGGCACAGGCGTGACGATTGCCGCGCTGTGCTTTTCTCGCATTGCCAATTTTGACGATCTGGATCCGCTCAAGGCAGAGCCGGGGGTCAATCTGGTGATGGTGCAGCCGGGGCAGGCCATTCCGGGCGATGCGCGGCTGGTGATCCTGCCAGGGTCGAAATCGACATGTGGCGATCTGGCGTTCTTGCGCGCGCAGGGCTGGGATGTTGACCTTGCCGCACATATCCGGCGCGGCGGGAATGTGCTGGGGATTTGTGGCGGGTATCAGATGCTGGGCCGATCCATCACCGACCCCGATGGGATCGAAGGCCCGGCAGGCGCGACCGACGGTCTGGGCCTGCTGGACGTCACGACCGTCATGACCCCGGACAAGCGGTTGTCGCGCGTAACTGGTCGCCATCTGGCCAGCGGGCAAGACATCGCAGGTTACGAAATCCATATCGGGCGCACCGCCGGTCCGGATGGGGGGCGTCCCTTCGCCCGGATCGACGGGCGCAATGAGGGTGCGCAGAGCGCGGATGGGCGGATTGCGGGCACCTATCTGCATGGCATGTTCCTGTCGGATGGCTTTCGCGCCGCCTACCTTGCCGGATTGGGGGTCACAGCCAGCAGGCGCAGCCACAGCGCCGAGGTCGAGGCGACGCTTGACCTGCTGGCCGACCATCTGGAAACCCATCTGGACGTGCCGGGCCTGCTGGCGTTGGCGCGTTAGGGCCGCAGGGCACGCGAAAGGCGGTCCCACTCCGGCTCTGGCCCTGGCAGGCCCAGCCGAAGCAGGCGGCCCGACCACGGGAAAATCCGGCTCCAGATCTTGTGCCGCGCCAGCCGGTGCTGCGCGGCCTGTGCGTCGGGCGTCTCGTAAAGACGGAACAGCGTTGTGCCCCCCGCTATCTTCCAGCCCGCCACCCGGGCCAGATCATCGGCGCGGCCAGCGTCTAGTGCCAACTGTGTGCGCATTGCATCCGCCCAGCCGGTATCGGAGATCGCCTGACGTCCGATCTCGATTGCGGGGCCAGAGACGGCCCAAGGCCCCGCCATCCGCGCCAGCGCCGCAATGTCGCTATCGGCCCCAAAGGCGAAGCCAAGCCGTAATCCTGCCAGCCCGTAGAACTTGCCAAACGATCGCAGGATCAGCAGGTTATCCTGCCCTGCCTGTGGCAAAAGCGAAAGACCGGGGGTGATGTCCCCAAAGCTTTCGTCAACCACCAGAAACCCAACCTTTCGGGACAGGGCAAGCATGTCTTCCGGAGTATGGCAGCGCCCGTCGGGGTTATTGGGGTTCACCACCACGGCCAGAGCGGCACCGTGCAGTGCTTCTATCGTGCTGACACTGGCAACATCCCAGCCTGCCTGTATCAGGCACGCCGCGTGTTCGTTATAGGTTGGTCCCAGCACTGCCGCGCGCCCGGCGGGCCGCAACAAGGGCATCAGTTGAATGGCTGCCTGCGCCCCTGCAAGCGCTATTCCGGCCGCTCGATCCGAAGCACCCCATGCGCGCGCCGCCTGCGCCACCAAACCCGCCTGCGCTGCGCGAGTCGGCAGACTGCGCCAACAGTCCGGGTCAAGCAGGGGCAATGGCCAAGGGCGGCGGTTGATACCCGTGGACAGGTCAATCCAGTCGCCTGTGCCGAAAACGGCCACCGCCTGATCCAGATTTCCGCCGTGATCGCGCATATGTTTGCTCCTCGTCAATCGCCCAAGGTGGCCAGATGATGCACACCTCGCAACCCAGCCTCACGCAATGCCGCCATACTATGGCGCGGCAGAGCGCCCGGGGCAAAGATCAGCGCCCGCGCCGCGCCGGAATGCGACATCATCCACCCAAGCGCCCCCAGATCCTGCGCAAGCCGTTCGGTCGGGTCCTCCGAAGGTCCGCGAAGGGCAACGCAGCGTGCCGCACTTTCACTGGCAAGAGCGGCACGGGTGGCCAGCGGGGCCGCGGCCTGCCAACGCTCCACAAGGTCCGATACATCGGCATAGGCCAGATCGCCCGCTTGCGTCGGCCGTGCTGGGCCCCAGAACCCGGCCAGCAGGTGCGCGTGCGGCTGCGGCGGCAATCGCGCCAGAATCCGCCCCTGACGCGAGGCCCACAAGAGCCGTGAAGGCTGGGCGAACATCAGCGGATCGCTGCCCCCCTCGGCGGCCACACAAGCCCGCGCCAGAGCCAGCGGCGCAAGCGCCCGCCCGGCAAAGGCTGCCACCCCCAGCAGACCGGCGGTGGACATGCCAGTGCCCAGCCCAGGCGGATAAGGCAACCGCAGCAGGGTCCGACCCGGTGGCAATCCACCAAGCGCCCGCGCAAACCGCGCCAGCAACGCCGGGTCCATCGGGCCATGCGTCATCGACTGACACGCCAGCCTGACACCCGCACGCCAGCGCGCAATCACCCGCGGACCGGCAGGCGTCAGCGTGATCAGCGCCAGTGGGCCAACTTGTCCAAGCCGCCCCTGTATCCACTCGCCGAAATGACAGGGCACCGAAATCGGTCTAGGCACGCTGCCCCCAGCGATCGGCAAAGACAAGATCGGCCAGCTGCAGCCGTTGGGCCCAGCCTCTCGCCTGCAACTCGGGTTCGGAATAAAGCGCATCTACGTGGCCAAGGCACAGCCACGCCACCGCGCTGACATGATCGGGCAGGTCCAGCAGGTGCTGGATGTCGGCGGGGTCAAAGATGCTGACCCAGCCGACGCCGATGCCTTCTGCCCGTGCCGCCAGCATAAGGTTCTGCACGGCGCACACGGTGGAATAGACATCCATCTGTGGTTGATGCGTGCGGCCCAGTACCACTGGCCCACCCCGGCTGTGATCGCACGTGATACACAAGCTGAGGGGTGCGGCCAGAATACCCTCCAGCTTGAGCGACGAATAAAGCGTCCGGCGGTCTTCGGGAAACATCGCCTGTGCCTCGGCATTGGCCTTGGCAAATGCAGTCTGCGCCTGACGCTTTACCGCCTCCGACCGGATCACGATGAAATTCCACGGCTGCGACAGCCCGACAGAGGGCGCATGATGCGCTGCGGTCAGTAGGCGCAACAGGGTGGCGTCGTCGATGGGACGGTCGGTAAACTGGCGCCGCACATCGCGGCGGGTGTGAATCGCGCGATATACAGCAGCGCGCTCTGCCTCGGCAAACGGCCCGGCATCAGTCAAGAACGGTTCGGCGGTCATAGTCTTCCCCTGCACAGAAACGGGGCCTGCGCCGGCCATCGCCCGCCCCGGTTTCGTCTGGCCGGTCTTCTGACTTGGCTTCAACCAGAACCACACCTTCCCGAACCTTCCGGCCAGTGGCATTTGTGGTCCCGTCCACCTTACAGCGTTGGGCACGTCGCGGACTTGCACCGCGTTCCCGATTATCCCCTCGCCAAGACGACGGGCACCAGACAAAACTCAGCGTAAAGACCCACAAACCAAGTTGCAAGACGCCAGGCCTGAGCCGTGTCTGGTCCGTTGTTGCAAGAAGGAGAGCAATGAGCAACGCCAGATATGGGCCACACCACCAAGGCTCGTCAGGAAAGCGGTCAAGGTATCCCCACCCAAACGTTGCTCGGGCTCGGCTGTCGCTTTTCCTTCACGATTTCACTGCGTGGTTTTCACATGATTTCCGCAAGGTACCTCTGGAAGCGGTGCGGGTTTCTGCTTTGCGATTTCAATTTCATTTTTGACTTCAATAGGTTTCGAAGGGCACGGCGGCATGACAGCGCTCAGCAAAGATCGGCCCTTGGAGCGGGCAGCTTACCGCGCTTCAGACGAGGCCTGGTCGAAGGCGGTTCGGATCGCTCGCGAACTTGACCGGGTTCTAGACGGGGACTTGCCAATGCGGGAGGCTGTCAGCCGGGCAGCGACGGAACTGCGCCTTTCGACGCGTCAGGTCTACAATCACCTTGCCCGGTATCGCGAGGACCGCCGTGTCTCGTCGCTTCTTCCTCCGACGAACGGCGGGCGGCGGGCGAGGATATCGGCCGGCGTGGAAGCCATCATTGCCGACACCTTGCGGGAGATGTGGCTGCAGCCGGAACAACCCGATCTCGCGCCCATCGTCGACGAAATCCGTGCGCGCTGTGCCAGCGAAGGGTTCATGCCCCCGGCCTATGTCACCGTGGCCAAGCGCATCCCGCACGTGTTCTCCCCCGAGGAGATCGCGCGGCGGCGGCTTTCCGGTGGCAAACACTTGCACCGCCTGAAGCCGCGTCCGGGGTACATCCGCGCGACCCACGCTCTTGAGGTCGTCCAGATCGATCACACGCCGGCCGATATTCAGTTCGTCGAGGTGATCAACGACCATGGTGTTTTCGTGGGCAGACCCTATCTGACCATCGCCGCCGATGTGGCAACCAGCGCAATCATCGGCTTTTGCCTCACCCTTGAGCGCCCTTCCCGACTTTCAGTCGCACTGTGCCTTGCGCACGCGATGTGCCGCAAGGATGACTGGCTGACCGAACGCGGGATTGCGCACCCATGGGCGATGCATGGCCGCCCCAAGCAGATCGTTGTAGATTCCGCCAAGGAATTTCAGAGTAGCACGTTCACGACGGGATGCGCCGACTTCGGCATAACCGTCCGCCCCCGGAACAAAGGAACCGTTCACCGGGGTGGCGTGGTCGCACGGCTGCTGGGCAAGGTGAACACGGTGCTCAGATCCCTTCCCGGCAAGACCGGGCGGTCCATCGCGGACAGAGGAGATTATTCGTCCGACAAGCGGGC
>NZ_JAUXOV010000065.1 GCF_030684215.1 Pseudotabrizicola sp. | reverse complement strand
ACCGTCAATCTGGTCATAGGCTTTGAAATCGCCGAAATACTTCGTAATCGCCGCCGTCAGCGTCGTCTTGCCGTGGTCAACGTGGCCAATCGTGCCAATGTTGACGTGCGGTTTGTTCCGTTCAAACTTTGCCTTTGCCATTCGCCAGCGCCCTTGAATTCGGGGGGCCCACGCAAGATGCGGTCAGGGCCCCGTGCTACACGGGCGGCGAAGTAAGCTGTTCACGGAGGAAAATCAAGCCTCTGTCGGCAGTTCCCGCAGGTCAGGGTGTCGATGCTGATGCAGGGCCTGAAACAACGGTCGGTGCATCCGCTGGCGTTGGCACTGATTTAGCGGGCAGACCGAACCACTCGGGGTTTTGCAAGAGCCACTCTTCAACCCGCTTCACCGCATTATACGACAGCGCATCCATCTGTTGTTGCTTGGTCCGGGTGATTCCGGTTCCGATCACCGTCTCGCCCGACAGGCTCTCAAACACGGTGATCTGCTTGCCCTCTTCATTAAGCTTCTTGCCGGCGGCATCATCCCAGACATTGGCCGTGACCACCAGAATCGATTTGGGTGCCGCCACAACCGGTATCCCCGGAGGTGCCAATGCATAGCCGTCAACCGAGATGCCGATGTTGTAAAGCTTGGTCCCCTGATAGCGACCAAAGCGCGCATCAACCGCCTTTTTCATCGCAGCTTCCCATTCATCGCCCGACGCGTTGCGTGAGATCGGCACCTTCTGGGTCTTGTCTGTCACCACAATATTCAAGCCCAGAGCAAAATCGCCCAAAGGCACAGGCGGTTCGGCCAGATCGTTCGTGGCACAGCCAAGCAATAGGGTCAAAGACAGGCCGAAACCAATCAGACGGGCGCGGGTCATGGGCAGCTTCCTTACAGAGGTTGACTCGAGATAGCCCGTGGCGAGAGGTCGCGCAAGGCGCGCGCTACAGGTGACAGAGGCGCAAATCCGCCTATATCTGTCACAACGCCGGAGACAGCATGACGGAACAGCGCCCCCTTGCCCCAAAACCAGAGCCTGTGAAGGTTCCCCTATCCACAAAGCCCTTGGGGATCTTTGGGTCATTGGCCGCCGGACGTCGCAACATTCTGGAACTGATCCCACAGATCGCCACCCATGCGCCGATTTTGTCCGGGCGGACCGGCAAACGTTGGCATATGGTGATGGATCCCGACGCGCTGCGCCGCATCTTGCGTGAAAACGTTGAGAATTACCCCAAGTCAGTGGTCACAAAGCTGATCCTTGAACCGGCCATAGGTGACAGCCTGTTCGTGGCCGAGGGGCAGAACTGGCTGTGGCAAAGGCGCACGGCTGCGCCGGTGTTCTCTCATCGCAATGTGGCCGCACTTGCACCGGTGATGACCGCCGCCGCTGCACGCGCATCGGCGCGCATCGCGACTGGGTCGGGCCGTGCGATCAACTGTTTTGACGAAATGGTGACCGCCACCTTCGAGGTGATCTCAGATGTCACTTTCTCTGATGGCGAAGGCTTTGACCGTGCATCGGTGCATCGCGCCATTGAAGATTACATGGCCCAGACCGCCCGCGTCTCCTTGCTTGATATCATCGGTGCGCCAGCCTGGGTGCCACGGCCAGGGCGTTTGCTGTCGGGTGCGGCCATGCGGCAAATGAAGCAGGTGGCCGACGGGTCGATCAAACGTCGCCGGGCCGAGGGCAACAAAGGGGTGCCAGATTTACTCGACCTGTTGCTCGCGGGCGAGGACCCGAAAACCGGCCGCAAAATGACAACGCCGGAACTGCGCGACAACCTGCTGACCTTTATCGTCGCCGGGCATGAGACGACAGCGCTGACCCTTGCGTGGGCGCTGTATCTGTGCGCCTTCGATCCCAAAATTCAGGCTGCGGCGCGGGCAGAGGCGCAGGCCGCTCTGGGCAACCGCGCGGCAACGGCAGACGACATCGCGGCCCTGCACCTGATCCGCCGAATCGTGGATGAAACGCTGCGTCTTTATCCTCCGGCGGCGTTTTTGTCGCGTACGGCTCAGGCCAAAGACAGCCTGTGTGGCCGCGACGTTTTGCCGGGCGACACAGTGATCCTGCCGATCTATGCGCTGCACCGCCACCACGCGCTTTGGGACCAGCCTGACAGCTTCAACCCCGACCGCTTTGCCGAACCAAAGCTGGTTGACCGCTACGCCTATCTGCCGTTCGGCGATGGCCCACGCATCTGCATCGGGGCCAATTTCGCGCTGCAAGAGGCTGTGATCATCCTCGCCACCCTGCTCGCCCGCTTCCGGTTTGACCTTGTGCCGGGAAAGGCCCCAAAACCCGTCATGATCCTGACCTTGCGCCCTGAAGGCGGGGTCTGGCTGGCCATAACACCCGCCTGACCGCCTATTGCTGCTTGCAAAATACTCCGGGGGTCGGGGGGCAGCGCCCCCCGGTGCTGGCCCCTAGACCAACGCCACCTTGGCGTGCAAATGCGCCACCAAGCCGGGATCCAGCTTCAACCTGGCCGCCAGCATCGCCAGATAGCCCTTTTCCGCCGCGCCGTCACTGTCCACCGCCAACAACGACGCAGCATAGATTTCAGCGGCCTCGGCCTCGTTGCGGGCCAAAGCCGCGATCCGGCCGGGATCCAGCGGCGCATCCAGTTCAGCAGCGATCAGGGCAGATGCCTCTGCCTCCAGCCCAAGCGCGCTGAGTTGCCCGTCGATCCGTGCCCGCTCATCGGCCGTCACATGACCGTCGGCCTTTGCTGCGGCCACCATCGCCTGCAACAACCGCGCCGACAGGTCGTTAGCCTGCGCTGGATCTGTTGGCAAAAAAGCGGTGCCTTGGGGTTGCGGCAGCGTCAATGGGCCCGGCTCTGCGGTTATCGCCTTGCCCGCCTGCCAATCCTGAAAGGCTTGGTAGGCCAGCCCACCGATCAGCGCGGCCCCACCGACCTTGGCGCCCGTGCCCAGTATTTTGCGGCCGCCCTTGGTCATCAAAATGCCCATCAAACCGCCCGCGATGGCGCCTTTACCCAAAGCGGACTGACCACCCCACATCTCTTTCGCCTTCTGGCCAAGGCCGTCAGCCCCCTGCGCACCGATTTTGCCGCCAGTGACCTGATTTACCTGACCTATTACGGAATCGAGCAAGGATTTCGCGTTAAACATTCGGATACTCCATCTGAAACGGGTTTCCATGCAGATGGGGCGTGCAGGCGTGTTTCACAACGCCTGCACCTGACGAAAATCAATCTGAACCCCAGCCGCCGCCACCGGGTGTCAACATCTCGAACACCGCGCCCTCGGGCAGGTTCCGCTCATCATTGCCCTTCAGCGTCTCGATCCGGCCATCCGGCCAGATCACCCGGTTTTCTCCTACCGCGCCCGGCATGCCGCCCGCCGTACCAAAGGGCGCAACCTCACGGCTGCCGCACAGTGTGGTCACCGTCACCGCGTCCAGAAACCGCATCCGACGGAGGGCACCATTGCCACCGGCCCACGCCCCCGCCCCGCCAGAGCCGTGCCGGATACCAAACGCCTCCAGCCGCACCGGAAAGCGCTTTTCCAAAATTTCCGGATCAGTCATCCTTGTGTTGGTCATATGGCTTTGCACCGCATCACAACCCGCAAACCCTGGCCCGGCCCCGGTGCCGCCCGCGATGGTTTCATAGTTCTGAAACCGCGCATTGCCCCAGACAAAGTTGTTCATCGTGCCTTGCGAACAGGCCATCACCCCCAACGCACCATAAAGCGCGTTGCACGCCGCTTGGCTTACCTCTGTATTGCCCGCAATCACCGCTGCGGGCGCTTTCGGGTTCAGTATTGACCCTTCCGGCAAAAGGATCTTCAGCGGACGCAAGCAGCCCTCGTTCAGCGGAATGGCTTTGCCTACCAATGTGCGGAACACATACAAAACCACCGCCCGCGCCACCGCCGCAGGGGCGTTGTAATTGCCGCTGTGCTGCGCGCTGGTGCCGGTGAAATCCACCACAGCGCTGCGTGCCGCACGGTCCACCCGCACGGCGACCTTGATCGTGGTGCCGATATCCATCGGATAGGCAAAGGCCCCATCCTCCAGCCGGTCGATCACGGCGCGGACACATTCCTCGGCATTGTTCTGGACGTGGCCCATATAGGCCGCCACAACTTCGACTCCATAGGCCGCAATCACCCGCAATAATTCGCGCCGCCCAGTTTCATTGGCAGCAATCTGCGCCTTCAGATCGGCCATGTTCTGATCAACCGACCGTGCCGGATAGCGCGCCGAGGCCAGCAGCGCGCGGGTTTCGGCCTCACGCAGTTGCCCCTGCTCGACCAGTGCAAACAGGTCGATCAGCACGCCCTCCTCATCAATGTGGCGGCTGTCGGGCGGCGAAGACCCCGGCGTGCGCCCGCCGATGTCGGCATGGTGCCCGCGTGAGCCAAGCCAGAACGCAGGCGCGCCGCCCACAAAAACCGGGGTGATCACCGTAACATCCGGCAGATGGGTGCCGCCGTTGTAGGGGCTGTTCAGCATCCAGGCATCGCCTTCGCGTGCGGTGCCTTTGGTAGCTGCAATCACCACCTTGACCGCATGCGACATGCTGCCCAGATGCACCGGCACATGTGGGGCATTGGCGACCAGATCTCCCTGCGCATCAAAAATCGCACAGGAAAAATCAAGCCGTTCCTTGATGTTGACCGACCATGCTGTATTGGCCAGCGTCGCCCCCATCTGGTCAGCCACCGACATGAACAGGTTGTTGAACACCTCCAGCAGCACCGGGTCTGCGTGGGTGCCGACTGCGTGGCCTCGCGCAATCGGCGTGGTACGTTCAAGGATCAGGTTGGCACTTTCATCGACCAGCACCTGCCAGCCCGGTTCCACGACCACCGTGCCTGTGGCTTCGCGGATGATGGCGGGACCGGAAATCGTTGCGCCCTGTGGTAACGTCTCGCGGTCGAACAGCGGAACCTCGGCCCAGGTTTCCAGCCAGAGCCGCTGCTGGGTCAGCGGACGTGCCACCTCCTTCGGGGCCATCGTGCGGGGCAATGTGGCCCCGTCGCCAATCGCTTCAACTGCCAGCATCTCGAACAAAAGCGCACGCTCAGGCGAGGTAAAGCCAAAGCGCGCCTGATGCGCCGCCTCGAATGCCGCCTGCATGGTGGCGGCATCCCCAAACGCCACATCAAGCGGTTGGTGCGAGCCGTCGTAGCGCAGATGCGCGCGGGCCAGCAGACGTGGCGCCGTGGCACCTTGCGCTGCGACCTCAGCACGGGCAAGCGCGGTGATCTCGTCCAGCTTTGCCCGTGCCTCGGCAATTGCCGTCAGCGGTGCATCAAACTGCACCTCATGCAGCGCGCGAATCTCGGCCAGACCCATGCCAAACGCCGACAGCACCCCGGCAAAGGGGTGAAGGAAAATCCGCGTCATGCCCAGTGCGTCGGCCACACCGCAGGCATGCTGCCCCCCTGCCCCGCCAAAACATTGAAGCGTGTAGCCGGTCACATCATGCCCGCGCTGGACCGATATTTTCTTGATCGCATTGGCCATGTTGTCGATGGCGATGCGCAAGAACCCAGTCGCAAGCTCTTGTGGTGTCATCTGCGGCTGGCGCGTTGCGGTGGCGATTTCCTCGATGATCCTATCGCAGCGCGCCTGCGTGGCCGCCGCATCCAGCGGGGCGGTGCCATCCGGGCCGAAGACTGCGGGGAAATGCGCAGGCGACAGGCGGCCCAGCACCACATTGCAATCGGTGATCGTCAGCGGCCCGCCCCGACCATATGCGGCAGGACCGGGGTTTGCGCCCGCACTTTCCGGCCCGACCTGCAAGCGCCCATCGCGAAACGTGCAGACCGACCCGCCACCCGCTGCAACCGTGTGAATATCCATCATCGGCGCGCGCATCCGCACCCCGGCCACCTCGGTCTCAAAGCTGCGCTCATACACCCCGGCGTAATGGCTAACGTCGGTCGAGGTGCCGCCCATGTCAAACCCGATCAGCCGGTCAAATCCAGCAGCCTGAGCGGTCTGCACCATTCCAACAATACCGCCTGCCGGGCCGGACAAGATCGCATCCTTGCCCATAAAGCGATGCGCCTCGGTCAACCCGCCCGAAGATTGCATGAACAAAAGCCGCCGCGTGGCGCGGCCCATGTCCAGTGCGCCTTCTACCCGCGCCACATAGCGCCGCAGGATCGGGGACAGATAGGCATCCACCACCGTGGTATCCCCGCGCGAGACAAGCTTGGCCAAGCGGCTGACCTGATGCGACAGGCTGATCTGGGTAAAGCCTTCCTCGGCTGCGATCTCGCCCACCCGCGCCTCGTGTGCGGGGTTCAGATAGCCATGCATCAGGGCAATCGCCACCGCCCGAATACCGGTGGCATGCGCCTTGCGCAGTTCCGCCCGCACCGCCGGCTCTTCCAGTGGCGCAATCTCGGCGCCGTCGGCATCCAGTCGCCCCGGCACTTCAGCCACCACCTCGTGCAGCAGTTCAGGACGTTGAATATGCAGCGCAAAAAGGTCTGGCCGCGCCTGCGTCCCTATGCGCAGCAAGTCGGAGAAACCTTGGGTGATCAGCAACAGTACCCTTTCGCCCTTGCGCTCCAGCAAGGCGTTGGTGGCAACAGTGGTGCCCATCTTCACAGCCGCAATCGCGCCTTTGGGAATGGGAGCGCCTTGGGGCAGATCAAGACAGTCACGAATGCCCTGCACGGCCGCGTCGGCATAGCGTTCGGGGTTTTCCGACAGCAACTTGCGGGTCACAAGCCCACCATCCGGGCGACGTGCCACCACATCGGTAAACGTGCCGCCCCGGTCGATCCAGAATTCCCACACACCCATAGCGGCCCCCATTATCTGCTCCCCTTTGGGTGCGATATGGGGCCGAGCGTGTCAACCAAAGGAAAGGATTGCGGGCGAAGGTGTGGCCTCGGTCAGTTGGCCACCGCTTGCCAAACGATCAGCCCCACATACGCAGCGTTGGCCAGGATCATCAGCCCCACCGCAAGCGACCCCAGATCCTTGGCTTGCTTTGCCATCTCCGACCAGCCGGGCGAAATATGGTCCACCAGAAGCTCTAGAGCGGTATTCAGCGCCTCAAACGCCAACAGCGCTGCAAACAGCACCACAAACCCCAGCCATTGCACCGAATTTGCGCCCACCCAAAGCAGCAGCAGCACGGCCATTGCCCCGCCCGCCAGTTCAAGCCGGGCGGCCGTCTCGGCCATCAGCCTCCGAAACCCGGCCAGCGAATAGCAGGTGGCGTCAATCATGTGCCACAGACCCTTACGTGCCGGTTTCATGGTCTGTGCATCCTTGCCCCATAGTGTCGCCACAAGCTTTGCGTGCGCGGGGCGGCTTGTCCAGCCCGCCGCTGGCACGTCACGCGCGCCATAAGCGCCCTTAAATCAGGCAGTCGGTGGTCACAATCCGGTTGTAACGCTTCCCCTTTCCCGCACGGGGCCTATCATTTGCTTTCAAAGTCATGTGTCATGCCCATTGTGCCGCATCAGATCCAAAGCCTTTGTCGCAGAAAAAAAGGGACCATAGTCCGCATGAAACTTGTGCCGCAACTTGTGGCAATCGCCCTGATTGTCGCAATAGCCACACCTCTTGCCGCGCGCTTTGTGCCCGGAACCCACCCTTGGCTTGACCGGGTCGGGCTGCTCGCCCCGCTTTCCGCGGTCGGCGTTGTGCCCGTCAGCACAGCAGAGGCAAGCGGAACCGCACCTCGCGGAGGCCAAAGGCAAGGCGCAGGCGTGCAGGTTATCGCGTCCGAGGCTGAACGCCGTGTGCTGAGCAATATCATCGACGCCATCGGCTCTGCCCGCGGAGCACAATCTGTGGCCTTGTCTTTTGGCGTGACGGGCAGGGTCACGGCCCTGCGCACCGCACCGGGCCAGCAAGTCGCCGCAGGGGAAGTGCTGGCAGAACTGGATGCGGAAAACGCCCGCCTGTCGGTGGAACGCGCGCGGCTGATGCTGGCGGATGCACAGCAGACCATTGACCGTCTGGCGCAGCTTGCGGGGTCTGGCACCACCACCAGCCTGCAACGGCAGGACGCCGAACTGGCGCTGCGCACTGCAGAACTGGGCCTGCAATCGGCTGAACGCGATCTGGCAGATCACAGCCTGACTGCTCCTGTTGCGGGTTATGTCGGGCTGATTGAACCACAGATCGGCGATCTGGTCACACCCAGCACCACAATCACCCGGATCGAGGATCGGTCAAACCTGATCGTTGATTTCCGGGTGCCGGAACGCATTGCGGCACAGGTGGCCCCCGGTGCCATCGTAGTGGCCACCCCAATCTCTAACCCCGGTCACGCGATCGAGGGCCGGGTGAGCGCCGTCGACAACCGCGTTGATGAGGCCAGCCGCACACTGCGGGTTCAGGCCAGCATCGCCAATCCTGATGACCGCCTGCGCGCTGGAATGGCCTTTCGCATCACACTGGAATTCACCGGGGCCGAAGTGCCTGCCGTCAGCCCCCTGGCCATTCAATGGGGGGCCGATGGTGCGTTTGTCTGGGTGGTCCGCACGGCAAAAGCCACACGTCTGCCGATCCGCATTTTGCAACGCAACGCCGATGCCGTCCTGATCGACGCCGAATTGCAACCGGGTGATCTGGTGGTGACCGAAGGCGTGCAAGCGCTGCGACCGGGAGCCGAAGTCTCGCTCGCGCCGCCAAGGAGCTAAGCCATGCAAGACCGACAGGCCGCCGCCACTTTGGGCCAAAGCACCGCCCTGTTCGTACGCCGCCCGATCCTTTCCTTTGTACTGAACGCGTTGATCGTGATTGGCGGACTGGCGGGCCTTTTGGGGGCCGATGTGCGCGAACTGCCGGCAGTGGACCGGCCCGTTGTGTCGATCAGCACCAGCTATTCCGGGGCCACGCCCGAAACGATTGACCGCGAAGTGACAGCGGTGATCGAGGGCGCAGCGGGGCGCGTGGCGGGGGTGAAATCCATCTCGTCCTCATCACGCTTTGGGTCCAGCCGGGTGACGGTGGAATTCAACGACAGCGTTGATCTGGACGTCGCCGCCACCGATCTGCGTGACGCGGTGGCGCGGCAGGTCAACAGCCTGCCCGACGGGGCCGACGCGCCGCGCGTGGTGAAATCCGACGCCGATGCCGATGCCATCCTGCGTGTGGCTGTCACCTCATCACGTCGCAGTGCGGATGAGTTGACCACGCTGGTCAACGATCTGGCGGAATCGCGGCTGCTGGCCGCGCCCGGTGTGGCCGATCTGCAAATCTTTGGTGCGCGCGAATTGTCGTTCCGCGTCGATGTTGACCTGATGCAACTGGCCGCGCGGGGGCTTACTCTTGCCAATCTGCGCTCCGTTCTGGGCAATGCCGCCTTTGATTCCCCCGCAGGCGCGCTCAGTTCCGAAAGCCAGAGCCTTCTGGTGCGCACCACCGCCGCCATCCGCACCGCCGAACAGATCGAGGCCTTGACGATTGCGAACAATGTGCGACTGGGGGATGTGGCAAGCGTTACGCTGGGGCCGGAACCGGGCGCATCCATCCTGCGGGCCAATGGTGAAACCGGTATTGGCATCGGCATCATCCGGCAGGCCAACGGCAATTCACTGGCGATATCGCAAGCGGTGCGGCAGGTGGTCGATGATCTGCAACCGCTATTGCCCTCTGACGTGCGGATGTTTGTCACATCAGACAGCGCCGATTTCATCCAGGGCGCGATCAATGAAGTCGTGCTGGCACTGGGTCTTTCGGTGCTGATCGTGACAGCGGTGATATTCGTGTTTCTGCGCGATCCACGTGCCACGCTGATCCCGATTATCGCCATGCCCGTCGCGCTGATCGGCACGGTTGCCGCCATCT
Organism: Pseudotabrizicola sp.; assembly: GCF_030684215.1. Taxonomy (GTDB): domain Bacteria; phylum Pseudomonadota; class Alphaproteobacteria; order Rhodobacterales; family Rhodobacteraceae; genus Pseudotabrizicola. The sequence continues at coordinate 159,218 of NZ_JAUXOV010000065.1, read as the reverse complement.
GGCTGGTCGGGTTTTCGGTCAATATCATCACCCTTCTGGCGCTTGTGCTGGCCACCGGGCTGGTGGTTGATGATGCCATCGTGGTCTTGGAAAACATCGTGCGCCGCCGATCCGAAGGCATGGGCGCCCGCGCCGCCGCCGTGCTTGGCACGCAGCAGGTGTTTTTTGCCGTGCTGGCCACCACCACCACGCTGGCCGCCGTTTTTGTCCCACTGTCATTCCTGCCGGGCCAAACCGGTGGCTTGTTTCGCGAATTCGGCTTTTCGCTGGCCATCGCCGTGCTGCTGTCATCCGTCACCGCGCTAAGCCTGTGCCCGGTGCTGGCCGCAAAACTGCTGCGCCCGCACAGGGAAGAAAGCGGCGTCATGGCCCAGCTTGGCATCCGTCTGTCCAATCTTTACGCCCGCCTGCTGCGCCTGTGCCTTGCCGCCCCGCTGATTGCGGTCATCTTTGCTGTGCTGTTTGCCGCACTGGCGGTCGCGATCTTTCCGACCTTGCGCCAAGAGCTGACCCCTGCCGAAGACCGCGCCGTGATCTTGTTGTCGGTGCAGGCCCCGCAAGGCGTGTCGCTGGACTATACCGATGCAAGAATGCGCGAGATTGAGGCGCTGGTTGACCCCTTGCGCGCCACGGGCGAGGTCAACAGCGTCTTTGCCATCGCGGGCATGGGCGGGCAGGACAGTCGCGGATTTATCGTCATCACGCTGGCCGATTGGGCCGACCGTGTCCGCACCCAGCAAGAGATTGCCGCCGAAATCAACGGCAAGCTGCGTAGCATCATCGGTGTGCGCGCCTTTGCGATCCAGCCCAATTCGCTGGGGATACGGGGGGCAGGTCAGGGCCTGTCTTTTGCGCTGGTCGGCGATAATTACGACGATCTGGCCGACACCGCCCGCGCGCTGGTCGACAAGATGGAAGCCGACCCGCGCTTTGGGCAAGTGCGCCTTGGCTATGACACCACCCAGCCGCAACTGTTTGTCGAAATCGACCGCGCCCGCGCCGAAGACCTTGGCGTGCAGATTTCCGGCATGGGTGAGGCGCTTCAGGCCGTGCTGGATGGCCGCACTGTCGGCACGCTGTTTCTGGACGACAACAGTTTTGACATCCGCCTTGTCTCCAACGCCGAACCGGTCAACGACCCCGGCGATCTGGAGCGTATCTTTGTGCCATCAGGCGATGGGCTGATGGTGCCGATTTCTACCTTTGTCACCCTGACCGAGCGCGCCGTCGCCCCCGATCTGGCCCGCGAAGCGCAGATGCGATCAGTATCCATCACCGCGGGCCTTACGCCAGACCTGGCACTGGGGGAGGCTCTGTCCAGCGTGCAGGGTCTTGCAAGCGATCTATTGAGCGACAATACCCGCATCGTGCCGTTGGCCGAGGCGGCAACCCTTGGCGAGACCTCTGCCGGGTTGATCATCACCTTTGGCATCGCCCTGCTGGTGGTGTTTCTGGTGTTGTCGGCTCAGTTTGAAAGCTTTGTCTCGGCCATCATCGTCATGGCCACTGTGCCCTTGGGCCTTGCCTGCGCGGTCTTTGCGCTGCTGCTGACCGGGGGCAGCCTGAACGTCTATAGCCAGATTGGTCTGGTGCTTCTGGTGGGCATCATGGCCAAGAACGGGATTCTGATCGTCGAATTTGCTGATCAACTGCGCGAAAAGGGCGCATCGGTGCGCGAGGCTATTGAACAAGCCGCCGTCACCCGCCTGCGTGCAGTACTGATGACGATGGTGGCCACCGTTCTGGGCGGGCTGCCGCTGTTGCTGGCCAGTGGCGCGGGGGCTGAGGCGCGGTCGGTTCTGGGGGCGATCATCGTGGGTGGGCTGGGTCTGGCCACGCTGGCCACGCTGTTCATAACCCCGGTGGCCTATCTGTTGCTGGCGGGGTTCTCCCGGTCACGTGCGGCAGAGACCGAACTGCTGACCGCCGAGCTGGAACAGGCCATCCGCCACCCGGCGCAATAGCATTTACCCGGCAATCGCCCGCGCAAACAGCCGCGCCAGCTGGCGCTGGCCTTCCCGGTAGCCGTTCAGCGTCTGGCCGGGAAATTTCAGCCCCATGGCCGACACAATGATCGTACGCGCAACCGCCTCGGGCGGCCCGATGCCATCCGCCATCGGCAGCGCAACCAGCCAGCGCGTCAGTATGCTGATCTTGCGCGCCTCGGCCTGATCGGCAAGGTCGCGCGTCAGGTTCATGCCTGCGTCCAGCAGTTCCGACCCGTGCGGCGTGCCCAGCACCACATCCATGAACTTGCCATCCTTGGCGACAAACGCCGCGATCAGCGCTTGTTCCGGCGTCTGGCCGGGGGCCATCAGCGCCGTCTCCATCGCGACCATCGCCTCACTGAAATAGCGATCGGCCAAGGTGCGAAACACGTCTTCCTTGTTACGGTAATGAAGGTACAGCGCCGAGCGTGACAGCCCAACCCCGCGCGCAATGTCATCCATCGTGGTACGGCGATAGCCATAAGTGGCAAAGGCGTGAAAAGCGGCGTCAAGGATCATGTCCTGACGATCAGCCCCCCGGCCAGCCCCTTGTAGGGGCAGTTCTTGCTCATCTGCGCTCATGACACTGATCTGACGAAAATTCCGATTGCTGTCAATTGACATTATGACATTTGGCGCTCATTTTGTCATAACGCCAAGCCGCACCGTCTCAAGGAGTCTGCCATGCCCACAACCCTGACCGTAAACGGGGCCAGTGCCACCGTCGATCTGCCGGGCGATACCCCGCTGTTGTGGGCCTTGCGCGACGGGCTGAACCTGACGGGCACCAAATATGGCTGCGGCGTTGCGGCCTGCGGGGCCTGCACCGTCATGGTGGATGGCACGGCGCTACGGTCGTGCCAGACCACTTTGGCCGATGTGGCAGGCGCTTCGGTCATGACGATCGAAGGCCTGGGCAGCCCTGCCGCCCTTCATGCGGTGCAAGCCGCTTGGATCGAACATCAGGTTGCACAATGTGGTTACTGCCAGTCTGGCCAGATCATGCAGGCCGCCAGTCTGCTGGCCGAAAACCCCAGCCCCACACCGCAGGACATTGACGACGCCATGGATGGCAATCTGTGCCGCTGTGGCACTTATCCCCGCATCCGCGCCGCCGTGCAGGATGCCGCCAACCGCCTGCGCGAGGTCTGAACATGAGCCGTCTGGGAACCATAGCCCGCCGCACCTTCCTGATCGGGTCCGCCGCCATTCTGGGCGGGGTCGCCTTTGGCACTTATGCCTACCGCAAGCCACACCCCAACCCGATCGCGGGCGCAGGCATTGGCGCGATCACCCCCTATGTGCTAATCGACCCGCAGGGTGTCACCATCATCACCCCACGCGCCGAGATGGGCCAAGGCATCCAATCCACTCTTGCCGCCCTTGTGGCCGAGGAGTTGGACCTGCCATGGAATCAGGTCCGCGTCATGCACGGCCCGCCTGCTGCCGCCTATTACAATCGCGGGATGCTGGAAGAAGGCGTGCCTTTTGCGCCGACCGATGAAAGCTGGCTTGCAGAAACCGCACGCCATGCCATGGCGATCCCAGCCAAGTTTCTGGCCCTGCAAATCACTGGTGGCTCTACCTCCACCCCCGACGCTTATGAAAAAATGCGCGCCGCCGGCGCTGTGGCCCGCGTGGCCCTGATACAGGCCGCCGCCCGTCGTCTGGGCGTCTCTGCCGATACGCTCCGCACCGAAGCGGGCGCGGTGATTGCTGCCGATGGCACCCGCATCCCCTATACCGATCTGGCGGTTGAGGCTGCCGAAAGCGACCTGCCCGCCGTGCCGCCGCTGAAAGCCCGTGCCGATTGGACTCTGCTCGGCACTTCTTTGCCGCGCATCGACATGGTGGAGAAATCCACCGGAACCGCCGTATTCGCGGGCGATATCCGCCTGCCCGGCATGCGCTTTGCCACGGTCAAGATGAACCCTGCCATCGGCGCCGCGATGAACAGCTATGACGCCAGCGCGGCCCTGCAACTGCCGGGGGTAGAGCAGGTGATCGACCTTGGCCACGGCGTCGCCGTCGTCGCCAACTCCACCTGGGCCGCGATTCAAGGCGCAAACGCAGTCATCTTCGATTGGGCAGCCGCCAGCTATCCCGCCACCACAGCCGAAATGCGTGCCCAGATCGGCGCCGCCTTTACCGCCGATACGCTCAACGCCACGCCGCGCAACGAGGGCGATGTTACAAAGTCCAGCGGCCAGACGTGGGAGGCCGAATATCACGTCCCCACCCTGACCCATGCCACCATGGAACCGATGCAGGCCACCGCCCATCTGCACGATGGCATGCTTGACATCTGGGTCGGCACCCAGGCCCCCGGCTTTGCCCGCGCCGCCGCCGCCCGCGCCGCGGGCATCCCCGAAGAAAATGTTACCCTGCACACCACCCTCATGGGCGGCGGTTTTGGCCGCCGGACGGAAGTGGATGCTACCGTTTACGCCGCACAGGTTGCCGCCGCGATCCCCGGCACGCCCGTCGTGGTCACTTGGTCGCGCGAAGAAGACATGGCGCATGGCATGTTCCGCCCAATGGCCACCGCCCGCATCAAGGGCAGCGTCATCGATGGCACGGTGGAAAGCCTTGATCTGGCGATTTGCGCGCCATCCATCATGGAAACCTTTGCCGAACGCTTCGGCGTGCCGCTGGCCGGCCCCGACAGCACCCTTTCACAGGGCGCGTGGGAACAGCCCTACGGCTTTGCCAATTACCGCGTCACCACCCACCGCGCGCCACGCACCGTGCCACATGGTTTCTGGCGGTCGGTCGGCGCGTCGCATAACGGCTTTTTCCACGAAAGCGCTGTGGACGAGCTGGCGCATCTCGCGGGCGTTGATCCGCTGGAATTCCGTCTGCGTCAGATCACGCATGAACCTTCCCGCAAGGTGCTGGAAGCAGTGGCAGAGATGTCCTCATGGGGCACCCCCCGCCTCAACCGTGCCTTGGGCGTCGCCTTCTGCCTGTCCTTTGGCGTGCCAACCGCCGAGGTGATCGAGGTTGAGGACACACCCGATGGCATCCGCCTGACCGCGGCTTGGGCGGCGGTGGATGTGGGCACAGCACTAGACCCGCGCAACATCGAAGCGCAAGTCTCGGGCGCGATGGTGTTTGGCCTGTCCGCTGCGATTAACGGCCAGATCACCTTTGCTGGCGGCCATGTGGAACAGCAAAACTATTGGGATTATGCGCCCTTGCGCCTGCACCAATGTCCGGAAATTCAGGTGCGGATTCTGGAAAGCGGCGGCAAAATAAGGGGCATTGGCGAGCCGGGAACTCCCCCCGCCGCCCCCGCACTGGCCAATGCGCTGTTTGCGTTGACCGGTCAGCGCGCCCGCGAACTTCCGCTTGATGCGGCCTTCAGCTTTGCCTGACTGGCCGTGGTTTTGGTCGTAGCCGGTTTGACAGCGGGGGGTTTGCGCAGCAAGATCCGACGCGCCTTGGGGGGTGCTGCCAGATCTTCAACCGCGCCAAGCCCCTCAAGGTCAACCATTTGGGCATCTGCCGTCGCAGCCCGAAGATCCAGCATGATCTTACCCCCCGGTGCCACGCCGTCGCGGAAGTAGGCGGCATAACTGCTGGCAGGATAGTGGAATCCGCAAGACAAAAAACTTACCGCCAGATCTACCGGAGCGGCAGCGGTCAGATCCTCGCGCTCGGGGTTCAGCGTTTCAATGCGCTTGGCCGCGACACCATTCGACTCCAGCAAACGGCGTGCAATCGACAGGTTGGAATAGGCTGCACCTTCAACTGCGTAACCGAAATGGCGGCGGGTGTTCTGTTCAATGTCGATCAGCAGAACCGACGCCTTGCTGTCGCGCGCCAGGAACAGATCGAAAAAACCGTAACCACAGCCAATATCGGCCACACGCTTGGCCGGATTGGCCAACAGGATCGGTGCAAGGGCGCGGTATTCGGCATAGATCACGCCCGCGGCACGTCTGGCGATCGTCTCGCCATAGGTTTGCACACAGTCCCTGATCGGCGCCTCATCCCCCCCATTCCACGCACGAATGATCCGGCCCGAGCGAGGCAGGTCAAACAGCACTTCGGATCGCTGCAAGATAAGGTTCAAAAGATCTTCCGCCGAGAACATCGATATATCGAGGCTGCGGATAAGCTCTGACTCTGCCTCTTGCGCGATGTCGATGTTCTGTGGCTCTGGCAGTGGCGGCACGGCGTCATAAAGAAGGGGCATCACTCAAGCACTCCTAAAAACCATTCCGGTCAGGATAGCTTTTGGCCATGCGGACGCAATGTGCATTTTCGCGCCTAGCCCACGTTTTATCCAGCCACCACAACCCGTGTGCCCCAACCCTCGCAGGCGCTCATCAGACTGTCTGGCAGTGCCTGATCGGTGATCACCGCGTCCAGTTCTGACAGACTGGCTATGCGGGCCGGAGCGGACTGGCCCAGCTTGGTATGGTCCGTCACCAGAAAGGACTGCCGCGCCTGCCGGATGATCGCGCGACTTACCCGCACTTCGGCCAGATCAAAGTCCAGCAGATCGCCGTCCCGATCCAAAGCCGAGGTGCCGATAATTGCAAAATCCACCTTGAATTGCTCAATGAATTGAGTGGTCAACTCGCCCACCAATCCGCCATCGGTCCGACGCAGCGCGCCGCCCGCCACCATGATCTCACAGCTTGCATTGGCAACCAGAATATTGGCCACATTCATATTGTTGGTCACCACCGTAATATTTCGATGATGCACCAATTCCCGCGCCACTGCCTCAGTCGTGGTGCCAAGGTTCAGGATCATCGACGAATTGTCCGGGATCATTGCCGCGCAAGCCCGCGCGATGGCAGTCTTGGCCGCTTCGTTCATCCGACGCCGCGCTTCATAGCCTATGTTGGTAACTCCGGTGCGAGGCACAGCGCCACCATGCACCCGGTCCAGATGCCCTGCATCGGCAAGTTCAGTAAGATCACGGCGGATCGTCTGAAGCGTCACGTCAAACCGCTGCGCCAGATCTTCAACCACGACGCGGCCTTCTTGCCGTGCGATTTCCAGAATACCTGTTTGCCGAAAATTCAATGCCACGATGTTTGCCCCTTCGTTCTCTTCTTCTGGCACAGGTTGCCGGGGCTTGTCACCGCCCCAAAAATCACGCCGCATGTGCATTCGTTTTTCTGCGATTGCAGCATATCCCAGGGTCAAACCTATAATTTCCCCGCATGCTACTGCTTAAATGTTCGTTTCAAATAAAAGCGCGCATAAACGAAAAATTTTGATTGACGCATGCCGACACCGTGATGCAGGGTCTGCACCGTGGAGGGGCAACCTTTCCAAGGGGGGATAAAAACGTGACAGATGCCCAGCGGCCCGACGTGGCCGACCTGTTCATCATTGGCGGTGGCATCAATGGCTGCGGCATAGCGCGCGACGCGGCGGGCCGTGGCCTGTCGGTCATTCTGGCCGAACAGGGCGATCTGGCGCAAGCTACGTCATCGTCCTCGACCAAGCTGTTCCATGGTGGTCTGCGCTATCTGGAATATTTCGAATTCCGTCTGGTGCGCGAGGCGCTGGAGGAACGCGAAACCCTGCTTGCCGCCATGCCGCACATCTCATGGCCGATGCGATTTGTGCTGCCCTATCACCGCGACATGCGGTTTGAGAGTGCAACACCGACCAGCCGTCTTTTGGGTCTGTTCATGCCATGGATGAAAGGCCGTCGTCCGGCGTGGCTGATCCGTCTGGGCCTGTTTCTTTACGACACTTTGGGCGGCCGCAAGGTTCTGCCCGCAACCCGGACGCTCGACCTGACGCGTGATCCGGCAGGGCGACCGCTGAACCCGAAATTTGCCCGCGCTTACGAGTATTCCGATTGCTGGATCGAAGACTCCCGCCTCGTTGTGCTGAACGCCCGCGATGCACAGGCGCGCGGCGCACAGATCATGGTCGGAACCCCGGTCATCAGCGCGACCCGCATGGGCGACCACTGGGAAATCACCACCGATGGGATCCATGGCCGCGTCACGCACCGCGCCCGCGTGCTGGTAAATGCAGGCGGCCCGTGGGTTGAGGACATCATCCGCAACGTCGCCCGCATCAATTCGACCGAAGGCGTCCGGCTGGTGCGCGGCAGCCATATCGTGACCCGCAAACTGTATGACCACGACCGATGCTATTTCTTTCAGGGCACCGATGGCCGCATCATCTTTGCCATTCCGTATGAGCAGGATTTCACCCTGATCGGCACCACCGACAAAGACCACCAGGGCGCGCCGAAAGATGCCGTCTGCACCGATGAAGAACGCGACTACCTGCTTGATTTCGCGTCGAAATACTTTGCCAAGCCTGTAACCCGTGATGATGTGGTCTGGACCTATTCCGGCGTGCGACCGCTGTATAATGATGGTGCAAAATCTGCCACGGCCGCCACGCGCGACTATGTCCTCAGCCTTGACCAAACCGGTGCGCCGCTTCTGAACGTGTTTGGCGGCAAGATCACCACCTACCGCCGTCTGGCCGAATCCGCACTGGAGAAAATCGCGCCGTTTTTCCCCGGTACCAAGGGGAAATGGACAGCGCGCCAGCCGCTTCCCGGTGGCAATTTCCCGATTGACGGCGTGGCCGATCTGACGGCGCGACTGCACGCCGCACACCCATATCTGTCAGATTACCACGCTGCCCGGCTGATCCGCGCTTATGGCACAGAGGCGACGCTGGTTCTGGGCGACGCCAAATCGCTGGCCGATCTGGGCCGGGATTTCGGCGCCACCCTGACAGAGGCCGAAATTCACTGGCTGATGACCCATGAATACGCCCGCCACGCCATCGATATCGTCTGGCGGCGCACCAAGCTGGGTCTGCGCCTGACCACCGATCAGATCGCCGCGATTGAACAGTTTATGACCACGCCACGGGCTGTCAGCCCGGCGGCGGAATAAGGGAACTCTGATGGCTTTGGAATTGCAAAATGTGTCACGGTCGGTCGAGGGGCGGGTTCATATCCACCCCACGACCCTGACATTGCAAAAAGGCACGATGAACGTGCTGCTCGGCCCCACCTTGTCGGGCAAAACCTCTCTTATGCGGCTGATGGCGGGGCTTGATGCGCCAACAACCGGGCGCATTCTTTGGGACGGCACGGATGTGACGGGCATGCGCGTGCAGGATCGCAAGGTCGCGATGGTCTATCAGCAGTTCATCAACTATCCCGGTATGACAGTTTACGACAACATCGCCTCGCCGTTGCGGATCATGGGGCGTGATGCGGCCTCGATCGACAAAGCCGTGCGCGAAACCGCGGAAATGATGCGCCTGACGCCGATGCTGCAACGCCGTCCGCTCGAATTGTCGGGCGGCCAGCAACAACGCTGCGCCCTTGCGCGGGCCTTGGTCAAAGGCGCGGGGCTGGTGCTGCTGGATGAGCCGCTGGCGAACCTTGATTACAAACTGCGCGAGGAATTGCGCATCGAAATTCCCCGAATCTTTGAAGCATCGGGCGCGATTTTCGTCTATGCCACCACCGAGCCCGAAGAAGCCCTGCTTTTGGGCGGCAGCACCGCCGCCCTGCACGAAGGCCGCGTCACCCAGTTCGGTCCCACGCCACAGGTCTACCGCCAGCCTGCCGACATGACCACCGCACGCGTCTTTTCAGACCCACCGATGAACTTCCTGCCTTGCGTCAAAACCTTTGCCAAGCTTGCGCTGGGCGAGGTGACAACCCCGGCAAGCGGCGCCTTTGCAAGCCTTCCCGATGGCACCTATACCGCAGGCTTTCGCGCCAACCATTTGTCCCTGCACCAGCAATCACCCGACGCTGTGCCGTTCAGTTGCATGCTTGGCGTGACCGAGATCACCGGATCAGAGACGTTTTTGCACCTGTATCACGGTGCCGACAAATGGGTCGGCCTTGTGCATGGCGTGCAGAATCTGGCCGACGGGGCCGAGGTTACGGTCTGGCTTGACCCGGCGCATGTCTATCTGTTCGACGCCTCTGGCCGTCTTGCCGCCGCTGCCGCCTATGCGCAGTCAGACTTGAAGGGGGCCGCGTAACATGGCACAGATCACGCTGAAAAATCTTGCGCACAGCTATTATCCGAACGCGTCCAAGGACGAAGATTTCGCACTCAAGGAAATGGATCACGTCTGGCAAGACGGCGGCGCCTATGCGTTGCTTGGGTCATCCGGGTGCGGCAAGACCACACTTTTGAATATCATCTCCGGCCTGTTGCGCCCCAGTCAGGGCCGTGTGCTGTTTGGCGACCGTGACGTGACCGATGCCGCCACGGCAGAGCGTAACATCGCGCAGGTGTTCCAGTTTCCCGTTGTCTACGACACCATGTCGGTGCGCGATAACCTTGCCTTTCCGCTGCGCAATCGCGGGATGGACCCGAAATACATCGCCGAGCGCGTGCAAGCCATCGCCCAGATGATCGGGATGGAGGATCGCCTGTCGCGCAAGGCCCAAGGGCTGACGGCGGATGCCAAGCAAAAGATCAGCCTTGGCCGGGGTATGGTGCGCGAAGACGTGAATGCCATTCTGTTTGACGAACCGCTGACGGTGATCGACCCCCATATGAAGTGGGAATTGCGCACGCAGTTGAAAAAGCTGCACCGCGACTTTGGCCACACCATGATTTATGTGACCCATGACCAGACCGAGGCACTGACCTTCGCCGACAAGGTGGTGGTGATGTATGATGGCCGCGTGGTCCAGATGGGCACCCCGGAAGAGCTGTTTGAGACCCCGGCGCACACTTTCGTCGGCTATTTCATCGGCTCGCCCGGCATGAATCTGCTTGATGCAAAGATCGACGGAAACCGCGCCCATCTGCAAGGGGCGTCGGTCAGTTTGGGTGCGGCGTATGGGCCAATCAATGGCCGCACCCAGATCGGCATTCGCCCCGAATATGCGGCGCTCACCCGTGGTGACGGCCTGCCCGTCAGCATCCGCCGCGTCGAAGATGTGGGCCGCCACCGCCTGATCCGGGCCGAGGTGATGGGCCAGCCGTTCAGCATCGTCGCCCCCGAGGGCATGGAGATCTGCGCAGACTTGACCCACGTGGCCTTTGTCCCGCAGAAAATCAACGTCTACGCCGATGACTGGCGCGTAAAAGAGGGGGCGGTCTGATGATCAAGACCCAGAACAACAAGGCTTGGTTCCTTGTTCTGCCAGTGCTGGTGGTGGTGGCGTTTTCAGCCGTGCTGCCGCTGATGACGGTGGTGAACTACGCCATGAATGACACCTTCGGCAACAACCAGTTTTTCTGGGTCGGGCTGGAGTGGTTTGAGGAAATGGTGACCTCCTCGCGCCTGCACGCAGCCCTTGGCCGCCAAGTGATGTTCTCGGCCATCATCCTTGCTATAGAGGTGCCCTTGGGCATCTACATCGCCCTAAACATGCCAAAATCCGGGTTCTGGGCCTCGTTTTGTCTGGTGCTGATGTCGCTGCCGCTGCTGATCCCGTTCAACGTGGTCGGCACCATCTGGCAGATCTTTGGCCGGGTCGATATCGGCCTGTTGGGTCACACGGCGGCGGCACTTGGGTTTGACTACAACTACACCAACGACCCGTTTGACGCCTGGGTTACCGTAATCGTCATGGATGTCTGGCACTGGACCTCGCTTGTGGCGCTGCTGGCCTATGCCGGGCTGCAATCTATCCCGCAGGCGTATTATCAGGCCGCCAAAATTGACCAGGCCAGCCGCTGGGCCGTGTTCCGCTACATCGAGTTGCCAAAGATGCAGGGCGTGCTGCTGATCGCCATCCTTCTGCGCTTCATGGACAGCTTCATGATCTACACCGAACCCTTTGTGGTTACGGGCGGCGGACCGGGCAACTCGACCACCTTCCTGTCGATCGACCTTGTGAAAATGGCCATCGGCCAGTTCGACCTTGGCCCCGCAGCGGCGTTCAGCCTGATGTATTTCCTCGTCATCCTTCTTGTGTCGTGGGTGTTCTTCACCGTGATGACCAACCTAGACCGGCAGGAGTCCAAGTGATGCGCATCAAACCTTCTGCCTTTGTGATGGGCCTTTATCTTCTGTTCCTGCTGCTGCCGATCTACTGGCTGGTGAACATGAGCCTGAAGACCAACACTGAAATCCTTTCGTCCTTCACCCTGTTCCCGCAGAACCTTACGTTCCGCAATTATGTGGTCATCCTGACCGACCCAAGCTGGTACATGGGCTACGTCAACTCGATCATTTACGTCACAATGAACGTGGTGATCTCGCTTGCCGTCGCCCTGCCCGCCGCCTACGCGTTCAGCCGCTACAGCTTTATGGGCGACAAGCACCTGTTCTTCTGGCTGCTGACCAACCGCATGGCCCCGCCTGCCGTCTTCGCCCTGCCGTTCTTTCAGCTTTATTCATCCGTTGGCCTTTTCGACACCCATATCGCCGTGGCGCTGGCGCATTGCCTGTTCAACGTGCCGCTTGCGGTCTGGATCCTTGAAGGGTTCATGCGCGGCGTGCCCAAAGAGATTGATGAGACCGCCTACATCGACGGCTACTCCTTCCCCAAATTCTTCGTGAAAATCTTCATGCCTCTGATCGCCAGCGGCATCGGTGTGGCTGCGTTTTTCTGCTTCATGTTTTCATGGGTCGAACTGCTGCTCTCGCGCACCCTTACATCGGTCAACGCCAAACCCATCGCCGCCACCATGACCCGCACCGTCTCGGCCTCTGGCATGGATTGGGGCGTGCTGGCCGCCGCCGGGGTGCTGACGATCGTGCCCGGCGCATTGGTGATCTACTTTGTCCGCAACTACATCGCCAAGGGCTTTGCCCTGGGAAGGGTGTGATGACCAACTCCACCACAAACACCCCAAAGCGCGCCAACTGGACCGTGATCAGCCTGTCGGCTGCTGCCCTGATGGCCGCAATCCTGATCGGCCTGCTGCTGGCAGCCCCGCAAAAAGACGGTGCGATTGCGTGGTTTGCCCCGATGATCCCCGGTGGCTGGATGGCTTGGACCCTGCCAGTTGCGCTGTTCTTCTGGACCATCGCGTGCCTACTGATCACCTTTACCCTGCTGGCGATCCGGTTCCCTGAAACCCCGCGTGTCGGCATCCTGCGGATCGAGACGACGCGCGGCGACCGGTTGTTCATTTCCCTTCTCGGCTCGGCCTTTGTTTGCCTTGGCTGGCTGTTTTTCTTTGGCGCCCCGCTCTGGGGGGGCCTGATCCTCTGCCTTGTCTATGCCGCGGCGGTGTTCCGCTGGGTTTAGACAGGTCGGCCACGACCGGGCACAACAGTGAAAGAGTAGCCCGGCACCACATCTGATGTCTCACAATTCTGGGAGGAACCGTAATGAGACTTCGCCACACGACAACCGCCATGGCGCTCGCGCTGATGGCCACCGGGTCGGCCCCTGCATGGGCTGATATGGACGCTGCAAAAGCGTTCCTTGACGCCGAAATCGGCGAGCTGTCCACGTTGGACCGCTCCGCGCAAGAAGCAGAAATGCAATGGTTTATCGATGCCGCCAAACCCTACGCGGGCATGGACATCAAGGTGGTGTCCGAAACCATCACCACCCATGAGTATGAAGCCAAGGTTCTGGCCCCGGCCTTTACCGCGATGACCGGCATCAAGATCACCCATGACCTGATCGGCGAAGGTGACGTGGTCGAAAAGCTGCAAACGCAGATGCAGTCGGGCGAGAATATCTATGACGCCTATATCAACGACTCCGACCTGATCGGCACCCATTGGCGCTATCAGCAGGTCCGCATCCTTGATGACTGGATGGTCGGCGAAGGCGCTGCGGTCACCAGCCCCACCCTTGATGTTGCCGATTTCATCGGCACCAAGTTCACCACCGCGCCGGATGGTAAGCTGTATCAGTTGCCCACCCAGCAGTTCGCGAACCTCTACTGGTTCCGCTATGACTGGTTCAACGACGAGAAAACCAAAGCCGATTTCCAGGAGAAGTATGGCTACGAACTCGGCGTTCCGCTGAACTGGTCCGCCTATGAAGACATCGCCGAATTCTTCACGGGCCGTGACATGACCTATGCGGGCGGACCGGCCTCGGCCTGGGGCAATATGGACTATGGCAAGAAAGACCCGTCGCTTGGCTGGCGCTACACCGACGCGTGGATGTCAATGGCTGGCATGGGCGATGTGGGTGAACCCAACGGCCTGCCGGTCGATGAATGGGGCATCCGGGTGAATGAAAACTCGCAGCCCGTCGGCTCTTGCGTTGCGCGTGGCGGTGCCACCAATGACGCGGCGGCAGTCTATGCGGTGACCAAGGCGATCGACTGGCTGCAGCGGTTCACCCCGCCAGAAGCCCAAGGCATGACCTTTGGCGAGGCGGGCCCGGTTCCGGCCCAAGGCCAGATCGCCCAGCAGATGTTCTGGTACACCGCCTTCACCGCCGACATGGTCAAAGAGGGCCTGCCGGTGATGAACGAGGATGGCACGCCGAAATGGCGCATGGCCCCCTCGCCGCACGGCACCTATTGGCAAGAAGGCATGAAGGTTGGCTATCAGGACGCAGGGTCCTGGACGCTGATGAAATCCACCCCAGTCGACCGCGCACAGGCTGCATGGCTTTATGCGCAGTTCGTGACGTCCAAGACCGTCGATGTGAAGAAGTCCCATGTCGGGCTGACCTTCATCCGCGAGTCGACGATCCAGCACGACAGCTTCACCGAGCGGGCACCGAAACTGGGCGGTCTGGTCGAATTCTACCGCTCGCCAGCCCGTGTGCAGTGGTCGCCAACAGGGACCAACGTGCCAGACTATCCGAAGCTGGCACAGTTGTGGTGGCAGAACATCGGTGACGCCATGTCGGGCGCCAAAACCCCGCAAGCGGCCCTCGATGCCCTGTGCGAAGAGCAGGAACGCGTCATGGAGCGGATCGAGCGCGCCGGGGTTCAAGGCGACATCGGCCCGAAACTGAACGAACCGCAAGACCCACAAATTTGGCTCGACGCCCCCGGGGCGCCGGTGGCCAAGCTGGAGAACGAAAAGCCACAGGGTGAAACCATCAGCTATGACGAGCTGATCAAGTCCTGGAACTGATCTGAAACCTCGATGGGGCAGGGCGCTTGCCTTGCCCCATTTCCTTGTTCTTAAATATCCCCGCCGGAGGCTCCCTGCACATCCAGCAGGAGCCTCCGGCGGGGATATTTAAGAACAGAAAATGTCCAAAGTGGCCGAAAGAGATGCTTATGAACCATATTCTTGCCATTGATCAGGGCACCACCTCCAGCCGCGCGATCCTGTTTGATTGTGATTTGCGCGTGGTGGCGTCCGCGCAAGAAGAGTTCCCGCAGCACTATCCCCACCCCGGCTGGGTGGAGCATGATCCGTCCGATCTGTGGTCTACCGTGGCCGCCACCGCCCGCGCTGCGATGGAGAAAGCGGGGATCAAGGCTGACAGCATTGCGGCCATCGGCATCACCAACCAGCGCGAAACCACGCTGATCTGGGACCGTGCCACCGGTCAGCCGATTCATAATGCGATCGTCTGGCAAGACCGCCGCACAGCCGACACCTGCTCTGCGCTGAAAGACGCAGGGCATGAGCCGATGATCACCGCCCGCACTGGGCTGCTGCTGGACCCCTATTTTTCAGCGACAAAGGTGAAATGGCTGCTTGATCACGTCGACGGCGCGCGAGCGCGCGCCGAGGCGGGGGAGCTGGCCTTTGGCACGGTGGACAGTTGGTTGATCTGGAACCTGACCGGGGGCCGCGCCCATGTGACCGACGCCACCAATGCCGCACGCACGATGCTATATAACATCGCCAAAGGTGAGTGGGACGCCGAGATCTGCGCCCTTATGGGCGTGCCGATGGCGCTTTTGCCCGAGGTCAAGGATTGCGCCGCCGACTTCGGCATGACTCGCGCCGATCTGTTCGGGCGTGAGATCCCGATTCTTGGTGTGGCGGGTGACCAGCAGGCGGCCACGGTCGGGCAGGCGTGTTTTGCCCCCGGCATGATGAAATCCACCTATGGGACCGGCTGTTTTGCGCTGCTGAACACCGGCGCCGACATGGTCCCTTCAACCAACCGCTTGCTGACTACCATCGCTTACCAACTGAATGGTAAGCCTACCTATGCGCTGGAAGGCTCGATCTTTATCGCCGGGGCCGTTGTGCAATGGCTGCGGGACGGGCTCAGGATCATCCGTCATGCGTCGGAAACTCAAGCCCTTGCTGAAGCCGCCGAAGAGGCGCAGGGCGTGATCCTTGTTCCCGCCTTTACCGGCCTTGGCGCGCCTTATTGGCGGCCCGATTGCCGGGGGGCGGTTTACGGTCTCACCCGGAACTCTGGCCCGGCGGAAATGGCAAGGGCGGCGCTGGAATCGGTCGGCTATCAGACCCGTGATCTGCTGGAGGCGATGCGTGCCGACTGGGGTGCGGCGTCTAAGGGGGTATTGCGGGTGGATGGTGGCATGACAGCAAGCGACTGGGCCATGCAATTCTTGTCCGACATTCTGGGGGCGCCGGTGGACCGGCCAAAGGTGACCGAAACCACGGCGTTGGGGGCTGCTTATCTGGCCGGGATGCAGGCCGGAATTTGCGGCACGCCCGAGGAGTTCGCAAAAGGCTGGGCGCTGGACCATCGCTTTGAGCCCCAGATGGAGGCAGAAACCCGCGACGCCAAATACACCCGTTGGGGTCGGGCGGTACAGGCCACGATGTCGGTATGAGTTTCACCATCCTTCAGCCGTCGCGCATCTTGTTTGGGCGTGGGCTGGCGGCGCAGGCTGTCGGTCTCGCGCGCGGCTTTGGCCCGCGCGGGGTGGTGGTGCATGGTGCAAATCCTGCGCGGGTGGCGGCAGTGCTTGGGGCCCTTGGCCCGGACACGCTGGCACTCTGCTGTGCTCGCGAGCCGACTCTGGCGATGCTTGAGGCGGCACTATCCACCGTCCGCCCGTTCCACCCCGATTGGGTGCTTGCTATTGGCGGCGGCGCGGTGCTGGATTTTGGCAAGGCGCTGGCTGCGATGATCCCCGCCCCCGGTGAACTGATGGACCATCTGGAGATCGTCGGCAAAGGTTTGCCCCTCGCCGCCGCTCCCCTGCCTTTCCTTGCACTGCCCACCACCGCAGGCACCGGGGCCGAGGTCACCAAAAACGCCGTCATCGGCCTGCCGGATCATGGCCGCAAGGTCAGCCTGCGCGATGACCGAATGATCGCCCGTGTAGCCATCATCGACCCGGCGCTGACCGATGGGTGCCCTTGGCCTGTCACACTTGCCTCTGGCCTCGACGCGGTGACACAAGTGATCGAGCCCTATGTGAGTGTCAAAGCCACGCCCTACACCGACGCCATCTCGCTGCCTGCGATTGCGCCCGGCTTGCGTGCCCTGATGCGGCTGCAATACGGCGAAGACACCTCTGCCCGCGACGCGCTTGCATGGACATCCCTTTGCGGCGGGCTTGCGCTGGCCAATGCTGGTCTTGGCGTAGTGCATGGCTTTGCCAGTGTCATTGGCGGCACGACTGGAGCCGCGCATGGCGCAATATGCGGTGCGCTTTTGGGGCCAGTGCTGGCGATGAACCGCGCCCGTGCAACAGATCAGGCGCGCGCACGGCTGGAGCAGGTTTGCGCGATCCTTGCTGAGGTGCTTGACTGCCCCAACGAGCAAGCTCCAGCGGCTCTTTCCTCGTGGGCTCATGGGGCCGGGCTTGCGCGGTTGTCCAGTCTGGGCGTCGCAGCTTCAGACCATGCAGCCCTTGCAACCGCCGCCCAATCCGCATCGTCAAGCCGGGGCAACCCCGTAGCCCTGAGCAATCTGGACCTTTGCACGATCCTGGAACAGGCAGGCTGACAGAACGAACTCTGGCAAGGCCGGGCCAGAAGCCGCATTCTGGAATTGAATGGGCACATACAGCAAGGCGGGTCGGATCACCGCGGAAGCTGAACTGATTTTGTTGGAATTTTCTCTTGCGGCAAAGGGCCAAGACACACCGATTCAAACGCCGCCAGCAGCCTATCTTGAGGCGCGAAGCAGGTGCGAGAGACGGCTCCCGCACCTGCTGTTAATAGCTAAGGTCTATTTGCCCCAGATCGCGGCATAAGCCTCACGGTAGCCGTTGTCAGGGTCAAAAGCGTTGCCGGTGCTGTTGGCCAGCGCTTCCTCGGTCACCAGCGCGGGGGCTGTGATGTAACCCGAGCATGGTTCACCAGAGATGGCACGGTTCAGCTCATCTACCAGTTGCCAGCCTTGCAGGTTCAGTGGTTCGGCCACTGTCACTGCCTGATACTGCCCGGTGCGGATGCGCTGGAACGCAGCCTCGGACCCGTCGCCCGCCGATCCGGCCTTTGGCGCACCGCGCCCGTCGATCCCGGCGGCCGCAAGCGATGGCCCCATGAAATCGAAATACAGATCGTTGATGGCCAGAGAATGGGTCCATGCCGCCCCGTGCTGTTGCAGCAGCGTCGTGGTCAACGGACCCATGCGGGCCGAAGTTTCTGCAATCGGCGTATCGACCCATTGCAACACCGTGCCGCCTCCGCTTTCAATGATCTCTTTCAGCTTGGCAGCTTTCAGAATCGCGATTGTATAGGTGCTGTCGGTAAAGATCACCACGCCGGGCGCGCCGCCTGCGTCCTGCAACGCCCATTCTGCGGCCTTGGTCGACACGTCCATCGCATCGGTGGACACGTTGGCAAAGATGCCGCCCGGCGCGTCGCAACCGATCTTTGGACCTGAATGCCAGGACACCATCGGAATCCCCGCCGCCGTGACACCTTCAAGCGCAGCCTGCTGTTCGGCGGCATCAAAGCCGTTGATCACAACGCCATCAGGCCCCAGCGCCAGCGCCTGCCCTACTGCCGCAGCCCGGCTCTGGATAGAGCCTGCGCCATCCAACACCTTGACAGTCCAGCCGATTTTCGCGGCGGCCTCCTCGATTCCGGTGGTCACCCCAAGGATGCCGCCGTTTTTCATGTCGCCCGCCAGCACGACAATCGTTTTACCCTCGGCAGCTTTTGGCCCTGCGGTCGGGCCATCAAAAGCCTCTTGCGCAAAAGCAGCCAGCCCCGTTGTTGCCAGAATGGTGCCCGCAAGCAGCCCGTTCAGTAGAGTTCGCTTCAGCATGATAATCCTCCCGATTTTTTGCTGATCACTTCGATTTCGCCCCCTTCTTTCGCTGCGCATACCCGGCAATGCCGATTGCGATCAAAAGGGTGGTGCCGTTGAAAAGTGGTTCGACCCAGAAACTGCCGCCGAACTGCTGAATGCCCGAGATGCCGACCGCAAGGATCAGCACGCCAACGATGGTGCCCCAGACGTTGACCCGCCCTGGCTTGATGGTGGTGGACCCAAGAAATGCCCCGACAAGCGCGGGTAGCAGAAACTCCAACCCCACCGACGCCTGCCCGATGCGCAGCTTCGATGCCAGCAGCACCCCTGCAAGCGCAGTCAAAGCACCCGAGGCAACAAATGCACCGATCACGAATTTCCGGGTGGGAATACCGTTCAGCTCCGCCGCGCGCTGGTTCGCGCCGATGGCGTAAAGATAGCGGCCCGTCGGCGTGTATTCCAGAATGACCCACAGCGAGACCGTGATCGCCAGCACATAGTAAGCCGTGATTGGCAGGCCAAAGACAAAGGTGCCGTTGATCGCATAAAACGCATCAGGCAGAGCGCCCACCATCTGCCGCCCGCCCGTGTGCCACAAGGCAAGCGCATAGAGCACGGTACCGGTGCCAAGGGTGGCAATAAAGCTGTCGATCCGCGCCACCTCGACCAGCAGGCCGTTCAACGCGCCGGTGATGATGCCAAGCACCAGCACGATCCCTACCGCCACCGGCCATGGCAGACCGTAAAGCGTCTGCAAGCTGATGGCGAGAATATGCCACAGCACAATCCCGTAGCCTACCGTCAGATCAATCCGCCCTGCCACCATCGGGATCATCGCGGCAAGCGCCAGCAGAGCAATGATCGCCTTGTCGCTAAGTATCGAGCGCACGTTCAACAGCGTGGGAAAGGTGTTGGGCAGCAGGATGGAAAACAACAGCACAAGCCCCAGCATCAGGATCACCAGACCATAGGTCGGTGCCAGCCGCAGCGCCTTGCGCAGTGGCGTCAGTCCGCGCAATTCGTCTTTGGTCGGTTCAACGGCGTTTGAGTCTATTCCGGGCATGATGCGTCCTCAGGCGGCTTCACCGGCCGATGCGGCCTGGATCAGTGATTCAGTGGAAAGTTCAACGCCAGACAGTTCGGCAACGGGCAATCCCCGGCTGAACACGATGGCACGGTGACAGATGGCGGCGATTTCCTCAAAGTCGGTGGACACCACCAAAACCCCCATGCCGCTGGCCAGCGCCTCATACAGCAGGTGGTAAATCTCGGCCTTGGCCCCCACGTCGACACCCGCAGTCGGGTCTTCGGTGATCAGCAAGCGACGGCCCGAATCCAGCCAGCGGCCCACCACAACCTTTTGCTGGTTGCCGCCTGAAAGCGCCTCGATGGCCAATGTAGGGTCGTTTGGTGACAGGCCGACACGCGCGCCGATCACCTGCGCCATCTCTTCTTCGCGGCGTGGCGACAGCATCGACACCAGCCGCCGTCCGGTGGCTGATGGATTCAGAAAAGCATTCTCGCGGATCGCAAGGCCGGGGGCCACGCTTTCCCCGATCCGGTCGCGCGCCACCAGCCCGATACCCGACCGCATCGCCGTCTGGGCCGTGCGCAGATCGGGGCTGCTGCCATCCAGCATCACTCGGCCGGCATGGGGGATCACGCCAAACAGCGCCCGGCCAATGTCTTCGTGCCCTGCCCCGCGCAAGCCCGCCAACCCCAGAAGCTCACCGCGCCGAATAGCAAAGCTGATCGGCCCCACAGTCGGGGTGGCAAAGTGTTCAACGGTCAGGATCGCCGGGCCGTCCAGCACCGCAGGTCGCGCAATTTCGCGCGCCTTGCGACCAACGATCAGGCTGACAAGCTCATCCGGCGTGGTGTGGCTGATCGGGCGCATGCCCACCATCTGGCCATCGCGCAGCACCGCCACACGGTCGGCAATCTGAAAAATCTCGTCCAGCCGGTGGCTGACATAAATCATCCCCACACCGCGCGCTTTCAGAGGGCGAAGGGCAGCAAACAGCCGTTCTACTTCATCAGCGGGAAGGCTGGCGGTGGGTTCATCCAGTACCAGAAAATCACAGTGGCTGGCCAGCGCACGGGCAATCGCTACCAGCGATTTTTGAGTCCGCGTCAGGCTGGAGATACGGGCCGTGGCGGAGAAATCCGCCTCGACCAGACGGAGTGCCGCATCAGCTGCCGCCTCGGTCGCGACCCAGTCAATGCGGCGGCCCCGACGCACATAGCCAAGCGCCAGCGCAATGTTTTCGGCCACGCTCATCCACTCAATCAGGCCAAGATCCTGATGGATAAAGGCCACCTTCTGCCCGCCCGCCTTGCCTGCTTCATGGGCATAAGGCACGCCATTGATGCGCACGTCGCCCTCATCAGGCCGGTGAATGCCGCCCAGAACCTTGATCAAAGTGGATTTGCCCGCACCGTTCTCACCCAAAAGCGCGACGATCTCGCCACGACCAACGGTCAACGAGACACCCTTCAGCGCCCGCGTTCCGCCAAAGGCTTTTACGATGCGGTCAAAGAACAGACCGTCGGTTGACGGTTCCATGGCAGATCCTCCCTAGACCGATACCGGGGTTGCGCTGATCTTGCGTCAGGTTTACCGGTAACGTAAGAAAAGATGACCTTGCGCCCACCGCCTGTCAAGGACAAAGTTATCGATAACATGAACGCCCCCTGTCTGAGAACAAGGACCGGACCGCCGAATGAAAGCAAACCTTGAAGACATCGCCCTGGCCGCCGGGGTGTCAAAGATGACCGTTAGCCGCGTGTTGCGCGGCGGCACCGGGTTTTCGACGCAAACGCGCGACAAAGTCATGAAATTCGCGCAAACCATGGGCTATGTTCCGAACCGGCTAGCCGCGGCCTTTGGGGCGGATCAATCCAGCACTCTGGTGGGCATGTGCGTACCCCGGCTGACCTCTGGTTTGTTCAGCCATGTGCTGGACGGGGTGGACCGCGCGCTCAGCCGTCTGGGCTATCAACTGATGATCGGAGCCAACAACCACTCTGCCGAGGAAGAGGAAGCCTGGGTCCGGCAGGTGATCGCATGGCGTCCGGCGGGTGTGATTCTGTCGGGCCGCACCCATACGCCCGGCACGGTTGATCTGTTGCGCGAAGCGACTGGTCCGGTGGTAGAAATCTGGGATCTGACGACAAGCCCCATCGATATCTCGGTTGGCTTTTCGCATTTCGATTGCGGGGCCGAGATGGCGCAGTTCCTGCTGCGACGCGGGCGGCGGCGGGCGGGCTACGTCGGCGCGCTTGCCCGCGCCGACGTGATGGGGGCCGCACGACTGGAGGGGTTTGAGGCCACACTGGCCCGCGCCGGGCACCCTTTGGTCGCATGCGAGGTGCTGCACGACATGCCGGGGTTTTATGCTGGCTACTACGGTCTGGAAACTTTGCTCAGCCGCCAGCCCCGGCTTGATGTGGTGTATTTCCACAATGATGAAATGGCGATTGGCGGGCTGGCCTATGCCCAGTCACGCGGCCTGCGGGTGCCCGAGGATCTCGGCATCGCCGGTTGGGGCGGGATGGAGGCCGCGTCAATTCTGCAGCGCAGGCTGACCACAACGGTGGTGCCCACCACCGCCATCGGCAAAGCTGCCGCCGAGGCATTGGTCGCACGTCTTAAGGGTGAAGCCGGGCAAGAGGTAACAGTGCTTCCCACAAGGCTGGAACCGGGCGAGACGGGCTGACTTGCGGCCAGTCGCGATATATTCAGCCCAAGCGCCCGGCCGGTCGCGACCACCTCGCGGTGGTGCCAGATCCCAATCACTGGCGTTCTTCATATTCACAGCGTAAGCATCAGGAACCAAGCCCAATACCGCCGTTGCTTTTGCGAAAGTCACCAACCATGCAGCTTGTCCGCAGATGAAACCAGCCGAGCTTGACGCCGCAGATATTCGGATCCTTTGTGCGCTGCAGGACCATGGGCAACTCAGCAAATCAAAACTGGCCGAGATGGTCGGCTTGTCAGAGACGCCATGTTGGGCGCGCCTGACCCGGTTGAAGACGGCAGGTTTGATCCGTGGATATCATGCCGACATCGCGCTGTCGCGCATACTGGCATTGTCAAAGGTAGTGGTCACGGTTTCGCTCAAAAGCCACCGCAAAACGGATTTTGAGCGGTTCGAGGCCTATATCTCACACTGCCCCGAGGTGACGGATTGCATCTCGACCGGGGGCGGGATGGATTATGTGATGACCGTGATTACAACCAGCCTGCCCGCGTTTCAGACCCTGATGGAACGGATTCTGGATGCGGAACTGGGGATCGACAGGTACATGACATATATCGCGACGCGCCAGATCAAATCGGGCCGCCCTGACCTTGCGCGGCTTGTTGGCGGGCAGCCTCACAAGGCCGCGCCGGCGATAAAAGACTGATCGGCCCGCTACGATGCAAAGTTTGGTCTGATCGGTCTTTGCAAGCCTCATCTTTGGCCCGGTGGCCGCGCCGGATTTGCCTAAATTGCTCTGCATGGCGTCAAGGTCGCGCGGCCTGAAGTCAGGCCCGCCAGCAAGGGCAATCACGATGGCACAGGCAGAGAATTTCGGCTTCGGCACCCAGATCCGCAAATCCCCCTATTTCGACGCAACCGTGCGCTGGGGGGCCACCGGGTTTTCGGTCTATAACCACATGTACATTCCACGCGATTTTGGCGACCCGGAACAGAACTTCTGGAACCTGATCAATGACGCAATCCTGTGCGATGTTGCGGTCGAACGTCAGGTGGAAATCACCGGCCCGGATGCGGCGCGCTTTGTGCAGATGCTGACCCCGCGCGATCTGTCGAAAATGGCGGTGGGGCAGTGCAAATACATTCTGATCACCAACGCTGATGGCGGCATCCTGAATGATCCGATCTTGCTGCGTCTGGCCGAGAACCATTTCTGGATCTCGCTGGCGGACAGCGACATCCTGCTGTGGGCGCAAGGCGTGGCGGTCCATTCGGGGATGGATGTGACCATCTGCGAGCCTGATGTGTCGCCCGTGCAGTTACAGGGTCCGAAGTCGGGCCAGATCATGCAGGCATTGTTCGGCGAAAGCATCACGGAGCTAAAATACTACTGGCTGCGCGAGCTGGACCTGGATGGCATTCCGGTCTTGGTGTCGCGCACAGGCTGGTCGAGCGAGCTGGGCTATGAGATTTACCTGCGCGACAGCGCCCATGGCGATGCGCTGTGGGAAAAGATCATGGCGGCGGGCGCGCCTTTTGGGCTGAAACCCGGCCACACCTCATCCATTCGCCGTATTGAGGGCGCGATGCTGTCCTATCACGCAGATGCCGACAGCAATACGAACCCCTATGAACTGGGCCTGGACCGGCTGGTGAACCTTGATATCGAGGCCGATTTCATCGGCAAGGCCGCGCTGCGCCGCATCAAGGACGCAGGCGTCAGCCGCAAACAGGTTGGCCTGATCATCGAAGGCACCCCGCTGAACGGACCGAACACGTCCTATTGGCCCATCAGGAAGAATGGTGTGACGATTGGCAAGGTCACCTCTGCCGTCTATTCGCCGCGCTTGCAAAAGAACATCGCCTTGGCCATGGTTGCGGTAGAACACGCCGTATTGGGGGCCGAGGTGGCCGTTGTGAACCGCACAGGACTTGTGAACGAGGGCAGCACCGAGCGTGCGATCATCGTGGATCGTCCGTTCTATGACCCGCAAAAAAAGATCACCGCCGCCTGAGCGGGACCGCTCCTTCTAGGACCAAAAACATGTCAGAGCTTTCGGTTGATCTGCATTGGCACCGCGCCGAACCTGCGCTTCAAAGCGGGAAATACTCCGCTGAACATACCGTGCGCTACAACAGCGCCATTGAGGTTCTTGTCGACGCCGCCCCGGACTGGGGCGGCAAGCCCGAGAACACCAACCCCGAACAGGCGCTGGCGGCGGCGCTGTCCAGTTGCCACATGATGACCTTCCTTGCGCTGGCGGCCAAGGCAGGCTGGCCGGTGGCCAGCTATGCCGATCACGCAGTGGCGCATCTGGGCAAGAACGCAAAGGGGCAGATGTCGGTCACGCGAATTGACCTTCATCCGGTGGTGCGCTTCGATATTGGCTTTACGGTTGAGGATGACAAACTGGTCGACATGCAGGATCGTGCGCATCGCTACTGTTTCATCGCCAACACGCTGGCTGACAGCGTGGATGTGAACATCCTTTAACCCCGGCAGAGGAGTAGCCCCCGTGCAAGACAGCGATATTCTTCTGTCCGATCTTGACGCAGGCGGCATTCTGCGACTGACCCTGAACGATACCCGGCGGCGCAACGCGCTGTCCGAGGCGATGCTGACCAAGCTGGGATCGACCTTTGCCGAAGCGGCGACCAATCCTGCGGTGCGGGTGGTTGTTCTGGCAGCCCATGGCCCGGCCTTTTGCGCGGGCCATGACCTGAAGGAATTGACCGCAGGCCGCACCGCCCCTGATGGTGGCAAGGCGTTCTTTGCCAAAATCATGGCGCTGTGTTCGGGCGTGATGCAGGCCATCGTGACCTGTCCCAAGCCCGTGATTGCCGAAGTGACAGGCATTGCCACAGCGGCAGGCTGCCAACTGGTCGCCAGTTGTGATCTGGCCATCGCCGCGATCGACGCGCGCTTCAGCACCCCCGGTGTGCATATCGGTTTGTTTTGCTCGACCCCGATGGTCGCCTTGTCGCGCAACGTCGCCAACAAGCACGCGATGGAAATGCTGTTGACCGGCGACATGACCTCTGCTGTCCGCGCCGCCGAAATCGGGCTGGTGAACCACGCCGTAGCCCCCGAGGCGGTAACCGAGGCCACGATGGTCATGGCCCGCAAAATTGCCTCGAAGTCCAGCCTCACGCTGGCCACCGGCAAGCGCGCTTTTTATGAGCAACGCGAAATGCCGCTGGCGCAGGCCTATGACCATGCCTCGGCGGTGATGGTGGAAAACATGCTGGCCCGTGATGCGGTCGAAGGGATCGGGGCCTTCATCGAGAAACGCAGTCCCAAATGGCAGGACGGTTAAGGCCATGGCCCAAAACCCCTATAACACCGACCTAGACCGTAATCCGGCGAACTTTCAGCCGCTGACCCCGCTGACCTTTCTGGAGCGCGCGGCAAGCGTGTTTCCCGACCATACCGCCATCATCCACGGGGCGCTGCGGCGCAGTTATGCGGCATTTTACGCGCGGTCGCGGCAACTGGCCTCGGCGCTGGCGCAGGCAGGAATTGGACGCGGCGATACAGTGTCGGCGATGCTGGCCAATACCCCCGCGATGCTGGAATGCCATTACGGTGTGCCGATGTGCGGCGCGGTGCTGCACTCCATCAACACCCGGCTTGATCCGGCAATCATCGCGTTGCAACTGGATCACGCCACAGCGCGGGTGGTGATCGTTGACCGCGAATTCATGCCCCTGATGCGCCAAGCGTTGGCACTGGCGTCGGTTGCTCCGCTGGTTATTCAATATGATGATCCCGAGTATGATGCGCCGGAAGCCCCCACCGATGTGCAGGATTATGACGATTTCGTGGCCACCGGCGACCCGGCTTTTGCATGGCTGATGCCAACAGATGAATGGGACGCAATCTCGATCAACTATACCTCTGGCACGACGGGCGACCCCAAGGGCGTGGTGTCGCATCACCGGGGCGCCTATCTGTTGGCGCAGGGCAATGCTCTGACGACATCAATGCAGAAACACGCGGTCTATCTGTGGACGCTGCCGATGTTTCACTGCAACGGCTGGTGCTTTCCATGGACGATGTCGGCCATCGTAGGCACCCATGTCTGCCTGCGTCAGGTGCGGGCGGAACCGATCTGGGCCGCGCTGGCTGATCTGGGCGTCACCCACCTGTGCGGTGCGCCCATCGTCATGTCTCTGATGATCTCGGCCCCTGACGCAGAAAAGCGTGACCTTGGCCGGACCGTGCAGTTTTTCACCGCCGCCGCCCCGCCGCCAGAATCCCTGCTGGCCGAGATGAAGACCGCAGGCTTTGATGTGACCCATCTTTACGGTCTGACCGAAACCTACGGCCCGTCCATCGTCAACGACTGGCATGAAAGCTGGTCTACCCTGCCAGCCGCCCAGCAAGCTGCGCTGAAGGCCCGCCAAGGCGTGCGCTATCTGCCGTTGGAGCAGGTGGATGTGCTGGACCCCGAAACCCTGCAGCCCGTGCCGCGCGACGGGCTGACGATGGGCGAGGTGATGTTTCGCGGCAATGTCGTGATGAAGGGCTATTTCCGAAACCCGAAGGCCACAGCCGAGGCCTTTGCGGGCGGTTGGTTCCATTCCGGCGATCTGGGAGTGATGCACCCCGACGGCTATCTGCAACTGAAAGACCGCTCAAAAGACATTATCATCTCGGGTGGCGAGAACATCTCGTCGATCGAGGTGGAAGAAGCGCTTTACCGCCACCCCGCCGTGGCCGTGGTCGCCGTGGTGGCCATGCCGCATGACAAATGGGGCGAGACTCCTTGCGCCTTTGTCGAACTGGTGGCGGGCCAGACCGCCGATGCCGACGAGTTGCGCACATGGTGCCGGACCCATCTTGCCGCCTACAAGGTGCCGGGGAAATTCGTGTTCATGGCGGTGCCAAGAACATCAACCGGAAAGATCCAGAAATTTTTCCTCCGCGCAGAGGCCCAGAAGTATTCAAGCTGAAACCTTCGCGGACCGGGCTGATACACTGAAACAGCCGCAAGTATCTTGCTGCGTCAGTTGCGGGCCAACGTCAGGTCTGGCCCGGCAGGGCCCGCGAAAGACGAAAACTGCGTGTCGAGAAAGGCTTGAATATGCAGGCAGTTTCATGGCTCGCGTGCTCCACTCTGTGTCACACATAAGAGCCGTTAGGCCAAGCCATTGATCTAGCTGTAATTGGTGG
Source organism: Pseudotabrizicola sp. (assembly GCF_030684215.1). GTDB lineage: Bacteria > Pseudomonadota > Alphaproteobacteria > Rhodobacterales > Rhodobacteraceae > Pseudotabrizicola. The sequence continues at coordinate 131,342 of NZ_JAUXOV010000065.1, read as the reverse complement.
CGAGGGGGGCAACCAAGGTCTTCCCTCAGTTATCTGATTTTATTGTATTTTTTACTATCACGGACGGATTGTCCCATCATTCTTACCATCATTCGGCAAAAATATGGGGGAATGGTCAGCCTTCACCGTGACAGTTCCCCTACCCAACGACAGTTTGGGTGAGCCCATTGCGGACGTTTATCAGTTAAGGCCGCCGTGGATCTGACGACGGTAGCTTCGAAAACTAACGCTGCGGACATCAGTGGATTCATGATGGTGCTGAAAGCCGAAACATGCTTTTTGAGTGATCATAGCTCTTATACTGATGCTGCTGCCCACCGCTCTCAATAAGACTGACCCAAAGTAGCGCCAAGTGTGGCCCCATTTAAGACACTTGGACGCCAATCGAGCAGGGGGAAAAGTGCCTCTGCAAGACCAAACTGCACAATCCGAACCCGTCGCTCGAAGTATCGGGAGCCATCGCTTTTCACTTCTGTGTATTCGTCCTCTATTTGTTCTGACCTAAACGCGCCAACGCACACACCGATCACACTTAGATGACCATCTCGACCGGGGACACATAAAGGTGCTCCACTCATGCCTGGACTCGGAGAAAAACTGAGTTCAAAGCCATCAGATCGAGGCGCAAGATGCAAGTCGCCGGGCCTAATTAATCGCTGAACTATCCCCTTGAATGCTCGTATGGGCGTTTTTATTCCAACTTCATCGCGCACGAATGCGTCCTCTGGGTAGCCTGCAGTCAAGACTTCCCGCCAAACAGTATGTTGGCGCGTATCAATCCTATACATACTGTCGCAGCGGTACGCTGTTCGGCCTATCCCGATGTCTTGGCCGTTTGGTGCAAGTTCGTATTCTAGAATAGGTGAAGTGGTTCTTTTTCCCGCCTCGGTAACTGCGAAGATCACCGGCTCGCAACCTGAAGCCTTGGACGTTTGAGCGGCTTCCAAAACATGCCTTGCGGTGAGAAATAAACCGCTATCACCAATCAGAAAAGCTGTTCCGTGAAGAAGCTCAATATGGGGAGTTCCGTCTTTATCAACCTTTGAGGAAACTACCCTCAATAGATCACTCTGCAAATACATGTTAATTCACTCGCCAAATTCTGTAGGATGCTGACGCGAAGGAGGCCGCGCGACAGCGGATTCGCGAACCAGATGGTAAACGTCCATGAGTTTCGTTCCGCCCAAAAACAAGCGATTTCCTCGCAAGAGCCAATCTGCCCGACTGCGACAAAAACTGTCAGAGTAAGACAGCCCAACCTTGACCGTAGCGAGCGCTAAGTCAACTGTGCGAATATTCATGCTTTGTTGGGCAAGCGGCTGCTCCTCGCCCTAATTGTCGGTTATGCTGCGAGGGTGAAGGGCATCTGGTGGCTGGTACGAACGACCGCTTCGTCCCGCATAGCTGACCGTCGCGACCTCGTAGCTAGGGAGCGGGTATTTTGTGTCAGGTGGCGAACACTAGGGGCGTTGACGGGCCGCTACAGAGACGGACGGCGACATCTAGGGCAGTGCAACCCGCTGCGCCACCAATGGAAAAACACTTTGAGTGCACGCATGCATTCTGTAGGTCCACCGCACGGACAACTCCCATGCAAGGTGAATGGAGCTTGAAAACTCACAACAATACCTCCAAGCTCAGTGTCGCAGCTTTGGTCCGGCTGTCTGAACGAAGCTTGCCAAAACCAACGCGGTGGGCAGACAAATAATTACAGCGTGGGGATCGCTCGAATTGACTGCGAAGAAATGGAACTGGAGCCGAGATGTTCTAGAAGTTCAAGGTCTTGATTACAAAGGCCCACAAACAGAGCAGGAAGTTCGTGGGCTTGCTGGTTTTTGTATGCTTCGACGCGATCAAAAGTGCCTCAAGGAGTTGCGTGCGTATGTGCATGATGAATGGGGCGACGAAAAGCAGCAGTATTATCTGCTCGATTTTTTAGATTGTACGATTGACTATACTGATTTCCTTCTGGAAAAAATTGACAGCCTAGAACGACGTCAGAAAAAATCAAATACCATACTTCTGCCTCTTTCTATTGTTGGGCTTCTTTATCTGATCGCTTTTACTTTTCGAGCCTTGCAGTAAACCAAACGGTCTACCAGCACTTTCCTTTTTGAAATTGATAAGCCGTTAGCGTTCTTAACAGCGTCGCAAAGCCGAACGCACTTCCCGGTCTTTGCCTGAGGCATGCAGGAATGGCACTTGGAATTGGTAGTTGCGGCCGCTACATTCGCCAGATGACATTTTTTCTATTTTATTTTACATTTACATGTACTTAAGCCGAATATGCCATGCCTACCTATATTCAAAATATCCGCGACCTTGAAGATTTTGGTCGCGTTCGCCTCTCGCGCACCTTCTTCATGCGGGACTTCCTTCATAGTGAGATCAGCCAGATGGAGCGCGTGCCCAATCTGCCGGTCCACACCGAGCGCGCCATCTTTGCCGGGCGAATGCTGTGCGAGACCTTGCTCGAACCCCCCCAAGATGCGTTTGGCCGCATCGCGATCCGATCAGCCTACTGATCACCGACCATCAACGCTATCGGCAACCGCAAGGGATAAGTGTCGGACTTGGGCAACCGCAAGCTGCGAAACCGACTCGGGGTCAAAGGCTTACCAGCCCTCAAATGGTTCAAAGGTTCCCTACCCAGCGCGGCCTTTTGCAACGGGTTGCACCACCGGGGACAGGCAGTGTCAGCCGCCTGCCTGCATGACCTGAAACGCAGCTAAGGTTTCCAGAATTCCCTTCTTGTCGCCTGCCGAAAGGGTCGCATCCCGCTTGTATTGCATACCTTCAAAACGAAGGATGGCCTCTTTGCCCTCTGCAAGGCTACGCAGGACGGATAGGTGGTAATCATCAGGGGACACGTCGCGCCATTCCCAGATGGTGGAATGGTTGTCACGCTCAAACGGCCCTGCGATCAGCGGATATTTCACCCCGTCCACCCAAGCCACGACATTTTCAACGAACAGCCAGTCAGAGGCGGCATACTGTACCCGCATCCGCAGCCACGGCTTTTGCCGCTCTTTCGTGCCGATGTACAGGAACGCGGTGGACCTGCTGTTGGTGTATTTCGGCTGGTTCGGGTGGTGCAGCCAAGTGATGCTCTCCACCTTGTCCAGCTTGGGCTTCATGCGTCCGATAGCGGCCTTGGCCTGCTTTTGGATTTGCTGGGCAACGTCATCCACCATTTTCTGATAGGCGGCATTCTCGGGCCGGATCACGGCAAGAAGTTCGTAAATCGACTGCCGAGACTTAAGCACTTCATGCGAAAACGTATCCGCATAGCCCTTAACCTTGACCTCTATTTCGGCACGGAAGGCTTCTGGCACTATGCCGCTTGCGTTCAGGTGCAACATGGTACCACGCGCCAATGCAAACTCAAACTTTTCAATACTCTCGCGGACTGCCGCCAAATCGCGTTCCAGCTTTGTGGCAGCGTCTGCTTCGGCCTTCAGCTTAGCCGCCGCCGCTTTCTCTCGGGCAATGCGTTCGGCCTCTGCCGCCCGTGCCAGTTTTGTGGCTTCGGCTTCTTGCGCCTGACGCTTGGCCTCTTCAGCCATGGCTTGCAGCTTGGCAACCTTTGCCGCCGCCATTTCAGCTTTTGCCGCTGCCGCTTCGGCCATGACTTGATCTGCCTGCGACACCGCGTCTGCAAATGCCTTCAGTTCGGCTTCTGCCTCGCGCGTCATGGTTTCCAATTCGGCCTGCCAAGCTGCCTCGTCGGTCTGCTTCAAAAGGTCCAGGTACCTGTCCGGGTTCGTTGCCCTGAGTTCGGCCATTCGGGCAGGGTCGCGCTTTTCCAGTTCAGTGGAAGACATGCCCAGCGCAAAGAGACCAACAAGGACCAGAACGGTTGCACTGTATGCGCGGTTTCCAAGGCCGATACGCGGGATTGGCTTGAAAACTGACCAGCCCGACACCCCCAGCACTGCCACCGCAAAAATCTGCCCAACGGAAGGGTTGATCACCGTCACCATAGCGGCAAGAAACATAAGGCCGACAACGGCCCCGGTCTTTTTCAATATGTTGGCAAGCACAGCTTCACTCCGAATTGGGAAAGGCCAGCGTGCCCCCGCGCCTTGACCAAAGTTTGACGCAATCATGGCAGGCCGTCCAAATGGTAAACGGCAGGGACTGTGCCTGCCGTCTATCACGGTGCAACCCGTTGCAAAGTTTGGACCGTGGGTCGGCCTATCGCTGAAATGGGGTTTCCCCTTTGGCAAACAGCTTTGCGACAAACGCCCGGTCGGTTTCGTCTTGGTTCAACACGGCCTCCACCAGTTTCCGTTCGCTTTCCGCCACTTCGTCCGGGGTCGGAATGCGCAGATTGGGCAATTCAGCCATCTTTGCCATCTCGTCATCATCGCTCATATCAGCTTCCTTTGTGATTTCACGCGCGGGGAAAATCCCGAAAAATTTTCCCCCGGAAAGGCTCCAGATCAAAGCGTTTTGCGTGATCTGGAGTAGTTATTAGAGGTCTTTAACTACTGTATTCGCACTACAGTATTCACTCTGCCACCGTGGCAGTTTGCGCCTGCCTGACTGGCAGAACCACTCTGCCACCGTGGCAGTGCCTGACTGGCAGTTTGCAGGCAGATTTTGCTTTATTTCCATGGTGCAAACCCCAAGTCCAACCCCACCAAGGTTCGGTCGTGGGTGCGCTTGCGGAACAGAAGCCCAACGTCTTCCATGGACTTCAGCGTGCGGAAATAGGTGCGGTCAGGCAGGCCAACGCCGGAATAGTCGTCGGTGCCGTGCAACACGTTGGCACTGGACGCGACGAAAAAGGACGTGCCCCACCCCACCGAACGGTCCAGCACATAAAACGCGACTGACAGTTCCTGCACGGTCAGGTGCCGCCGCCAAACTCGGCTCAGGTACTGGTAGACCAACAATTTTTCCAGCGGGGACACCGCAACCCGCGCCTTCATCTTCTTCTCAATTTTGGCGACGGCCTTCTGCAAGTCTTCGCTGGGCTGGGGCATCCTCAGTTTTCGAAGGGCCTCTTCTTTGCAACGGGTTGCATCAAGTTTGATTTGGGGAAGGTGCTTGGCTTCATTCATGGCACGCCTCTCCCGTCTTCGCCGCATGGTCCACGGGCACGACTTTGCCTTTCAGAACGTATCTGCCATGGGTGCCGGGGAACGGCCCACCATGTTCGACACGCACGGTTTCAATCGGCACGCCTGCAACGCGCAGCCGCCGCACATAGTCCGACACCCGCGCGCCCGGTGCATCCTTGCTGGTAAAGCCCTCATTCCGGGCTTTCAACAGCTTGTCCAGCATCCACGCTATGCGCCCCCGTACAGACAGTTCGAAGGGTTCGCCCTCGGGCGGATAGATTTTGAACAGCGACGGAACGTGATTTCTTGTCATCTTCTGACCTCATGCTTGAACACGCGGACAGGCAGAGTTATCCCTTGGGAGCAAAGCGAAGAGATAAGGCCCCTGCCCGAATGTGGGTGGGGGCTTTTCAGTGTGTAGTGTCGCGCTGGGCTTCTGCCGCCGCAATGCAGGCTTGGATTTCGTCCAGCTTCCACCGGGTCACGCCGCCGATGCGGATAGGTTGCGGGATTTTCCCTTCCTTTGCCCAGCGCCAAACGGTTGAAACGCCGCACCTGAAGTGAGACGCAACTTCATCCACTGTGAACAAAGCCTTTGCTTCATCCCCAAGCGCGATGGGTCTTGCGTGCACTTCGTCAATCTTCGTTGTCGAAAGCAATTGTCTCTTGGACATTTTCTGCATCCTGATTCGTTTCAGATGCAGACATCTTGTCTCTATCAATACTTCCGATCAGGTCGCTTATTGGTTGTTCAATAAATGCCCGTCCATCAAAGATTTGACCTTGCGGAACTCCTCCGCAATTCTTCGGTTTACCACGATAGAGCGGACGTCATTTGAACTCAGCCGAAAGGAAGGTCTTTTTCCGGTGGCTTCAGAATATTCTAATGCAGACCGTTCGGATGCCTTAGCCACAATTTCACAGGCGCTTGGACGCGCCGCAGAGTTTTGGCTTTTCTCGGCATTGTGCGTCTTGTGAAGACCAGTCTTTTCACTCACATGGTGCACTAGCCGAGTGATCAGAATGTTCCTCTCTGTATCGTAGCGCCTTGTTCTTTTTTTGGGGCATTCAATCTTTCCGGCTATTATGTCTGCCGAAAACTGCAAGACAGGTGCTGGAATATTCACCCCAAATCGCAACCAGTTTTCCGAAACGGCACAGAAAAAATCATAGGCTTCCGCATCCCGAACAGAGTAATCCTTCAACTCTGTCCAGCCCTCGGGTGTTGCTTCAAACAACCAGACCCAAGATTTTCCATCGGCAGACGGAAGGCAATTGTCAAACACCGGACGCCCAACGTGCAACTTCCAGAAAAGCCGTTCGGCGGTCAAACCCCACTTATACCGTGGTTGCCTTTCGATATGTCGAAAGACTGCCGTCACTTCTTCTATCGCTTCGTCTATGGACCAAGTCGGGTTCACTTGAATTACGCCCGCACCAACTGGACCACTTTTCCGGCCTTCCCGGTGGCGTACTGCGCCCAAGCCTCCATCAGGTGCCGCCGCCGTTCGAACAGGTCTGAACGGGCGTAGGCACGCTCTACGCGGTTGCCCAGCGCGTGCGACAGTGCCGCCTCGGCCACTTCACGGTCTGCATGGGCGCTTTCGCTGCACCAGTCGCGGAAGGTGGACCGGAAGCCGTGGGTGGTCATGCTCGTGCGCTTCATTCGGTCCATCAAGGCTTTGAAGACCATGTCCGACATGGGGCGGCTTTCCCCCAACTTGGTCTTGCTCACGCTCGGAAAGATCAAATCTGCATCAAGGCCCTTCACAGCTTCCAACACCGCCAACGCCTCGTCGGTCAGGGGAACACGGTGCGGCTTGCCTGATTTCATCCGTTCGGCAGGCACGGTCCAGACACCGTCTTCAATCTCGGCCCAACGTGCACCGCGAACTTCACCGGAACGGGAAGCCGTGAAAATGATGAACTCTAGCGCCCGTGCCGAAGTGCCTTCTCTGTCAGCCAATTCGGCCATAAACGCGGGCAAATCCTGCCAAGGCAATGCGGCCATATGCTCGGCCTCCACCCTGACCATGGGCAATGCCTTTTTCAGGCCGTTGACCGGGTTTTCATGGGGGAAGTGCCCAGCGCCCTTTGCCCAGTCAAAAATGGTTGCCAAACGCTGTTTGACGCGGGTCGCGGTGTCGTGCTTTTCGGTCCAGATGGGTTCAAGCACTTTATGAATGTCGGCAGGACCGATTGTTGCGATGGGGCGCTTTGCCAAGGTGGGGAAGGCAAACCGTTCCATGGACCCCAGCCAGATTTGCGCCGTCCGGGCGTTTCGCCAAGTCGGCATCAGGGACTTGTGCACCCTCAGTGTCGCCGCTTCAAATGTCAGGTGCTCACGCTTGCGCACAGTGTCAGGGTCTTCCCCAGCCCGTGCCATCTTCCGCAAGGCCCGTGCCGCCTCGCGCGCCTCTGCAAGGCTGACAAGCGAAGCTGCACCCAAGCCAAAGTCACGACGACGCCCGAACACCACCGTGCGCAGTATCCATGATTTGCCACCTGTGGGTCCAATGCGCAGGTAGAGGCCGTCACCATCGCTGAACATGCCCGGTTCCGTCAGTGAGTCGATTTTGCGCACGGTCAGCTTTGGCATCGAAAATCTGTCCCATCATTTGTCCCATCATTGAACATGGGATTGGGCGGGACAATTTGGAAGCTGTTGAAACAGAAAATCCCGTCAACGCTCTGTTTCCAAAGGCTTAACGATAGGGTGCGGGATGACATGAAATAAGGAAGTGGTGGCGAGGGGGGGACTCGAACCCCCGACCCCGTGATTATGAGTCACGTGCTCTAACCAGCTGAGCTACCTAGCCACTGGCGCGGGTCGTATTGTGCCCGCCACCGCGCGTCAAGTCCTATTCGTCAGATTTGCGCATCGGCCGTGTGGGCAACGCGGGGGCGGCCGGAGGCGGTGACGCTCAGGACAGCTTCGATGAACATGCGGCGGCCTTCCACCTCGGCTTCGCGAATGTCGCGCGTGCTGGTCAGGTGCAGATCAACCGCCCCGGCGCGCAAGGCACGGGCGGTGGCGTCATCGGTCAAAGAGGCCTGAAGGGCGGCAAGCGCGGCATCGCAATCAGGGAAAACCTCAATTCCACCCGGAAGATGGGCGGCAAACCGGCCCTCGGACGGGCTGGTGACTGTGCCGGTTGCGCGCTGGCTGACCTGCCCCACGACCGCGCCGATGGCATTGGCGACACCGGCATGTTCGGGCAGGATCATCTGGCAGTCCAAACGCTCGCCAACCGCGCCGTAATACGCCGGGGCCGAAGCACCAAGACCGATCACCGACACGCCCAACCGGACCGTCATCTGAATCACACCGCTGTGGCCGCGCAGACCGGCGCGGGTGAGGCTATGGCGGGCCAGAGCTTCGGGGGAGTCATCGGCAAAGGCGGGATCTTCTCCAAAGGCAGCTTCCAGCAGGCAATCGGCGGTCTGGATGGTAAGCTGGTCAATGATCGCCTGCGCCAGTTTGACCGGGTCGGCGGCAAACCGTTCTCCCGCGCCGGTGCGACGACGCCCCAGAAGCTTCAGCGCCTTTTCCGAGGCCGCTGCATCCCACGCATAAAGACGGCCAAGGGCATGGCTGGCATCCGACGGCGTGACGCCCGCGATCATCACCAGCCCGCGCGCGATCAGACGGTCCAGCGCCGCCGCCTCCAGCCGCGAGGTCAGGGCCTGCGACAGTGGCATGGGCTGGGTGATGCGCGCCAAAAGGGTTGCTTCCCGCGCGGTAAGCCCACCCTGTGCACCTTGCATCGGAATGACGAAACGGCCATCATGTTCTCCAGAAACATCACTCGACAGCGCTCGGTCAAGGGCGGCATGGACCATCGCACCATGGTCTTGGGCAAGCAGGGAAACGGGCACCAGCCGGCGTGGGCCTAGGCGGAGGCCGCCCGTCAGCCCTTCGGTGATCAGATGCACCTCGCTGTCGCCACCAAGGCCGGTGGTGCGCATCGCCACCGCCTCGACCATGGTGCGAAACCCGCCCACCCGCGCGCCTTGCGGGTCGATCTCTGGCAAGCCACCGCGCAGCAGGGCAACATCAGTTGTGGTGCCGCCAATGTCGCTGACCAGCGCGTCACTGGCACCGGTCAGCCAGCGCGCGCCCACGATGCTGGCGGCGGGGCCGGACAGGATGGTTTCAATCGGACGCTCACGCACCATGGCGGCAGAAATCAACGCGCCATCACCACGCACCACCATCAGAGGCGCATTGATGCCGATAGCGTCCAGATGCCGCTCACAGGCCGCGACCAAACGGTCGATCATCCCAATCAGCCGGGCATTGAGCACCGCCGTCAACGCGCGCTTGGGGCCGTTGAGGTTGGCGGAAAGCTCATGGCTGCAGGTCACTGGCCGATCGGTGATGCGGCGGATCAGATCACGCGCGGCTATTTCATGTGCGGGGTTGCGGGTGGCAAAGCGTGCGGCGACGGCATAGCCCATCACCTGATCGCCGCTGTCTCGCAGGCTTTGTTCCAGCGCGGCAAGGTCCAGCGCTGCAAGTTCCTGCCCGGCGTGTCCATGTCCGCCTGTCAGGCGCAGGATCGGGTCACCACGCAGCGCCTCGTCCAATCCGGCACGGGCCTCATCGCCTTCGTCAAAGCCGATGAAGACCAACGCCACGCGTCCGCCCTGCCCTTCGACCAGCGCATTGGTGGCCAGAGTCGTGGACAACGAAACGAGCGAGATGTCATTGGCCGCAACACCCGCCGCCGCAAGAGCGGCATCGACAGCGCCACCGATGCCGATGGCCAGATCATTGCGGGTGGTCAGTGCTTTGGCCTTGCCGATGACGCGCGTTGCTGCCTCATCCACGATGACAGCATCAGTATAGGTGCCACCCGTGTCCACGCCCAGAAAATAACCCATCACCTGCCGTCCCTTGTATCGTGAACATCAGCTAGACGGAACGCGCGCAAAGATCATCCCCTGTTGCGACATATGTCGTCGCGGATTGGCCAGAGCAAAGGCTTATCGCTCCAAGTCGGTCGCACTTCGCGAGCGGAGCACGGCCGGAGCGAGAAGCCGCGATTTGCCCTTTGCGCCACTACGCGATAGCTTTGGGCAAAACACGAGGCAAACGATGCGGGCTTTCCTCCTTTTCGGTCTCCTCTGTCTTGCGCAGCCCTTGGCGGCGCAATCGCCCAATACGTCTGAGTCTGAAACCCCTGCACAGAGAATCGAGATGAAACCCATCGGAACCGAACAGGGCTTTGCCGAGTGGCTGACGGCGTTTCGCCCTCGTGCGCAAGACGCAGGGATCGCGTCCGACGTGCTGGACCGTGCCTTGGCACAAGCGCGGTTCAACCCCAAAATCGTCGAGCGTGATCGCAACCAGAGCGAGTTCACCAAGACGATCTGGGAGTATCTGGACACCGCCGTATCCGAGGACCGGGTGGCCAATGGCAAGCGGGCGCTGGCCCGTCACGACGACGTGCTGCGCAGCATCGAGACTGCATATGGCGTTGACCGGCATGTGGTGGCGGCGATCTGGGGGCTGGAATCAGCCTATGGCAGCTTTCGCGGCGACATATCCACGATCGAGGCGCTGGCCACGCTGGCCTATGATGCGCGGCGGGCGGCGTTTTTCGAGGAACAACTGATCGCGGCTCTGAAGATCATCGCGAACGGTGATGTGACAGTGCAGGCGATGCGCGGCAGTTGGGCCGGGGCAATGGGGCATACCCAGTTCATGCCGACAAGCTGGTGGGCACATGCGGTAGACTCTGACGGCGATGGCAAGCGGGATGTCTGGTCAGATGACCCGACCGATGCGCTGGCCTCGGCGGCCGCCTATCTGCAACACTGGGGCTGGACGCCCGGAGCGCTTTGGGGGCTGGAGATCACGCTGCCAGAGGGTTTCGACTATGACCAGACCACCGAGCGTGTGAAAAAGCCAGTGGCTGACTGGCTGGCGATGGGCGTGCGCCCGGTAGGGGGCGGCGATATGCCGGATCACGGCTTGGCCTCGGTCTTGTTGCCGGGGGGGGCACGGGGGGCTGCGTTTCTGATCTTTTCCAACTTTCAGGTAATCGAGCGCTATAATACCGCCGATGCCTATGTCATTGCCATCGGCCATCTGGCCGACCGTTTGCGCGGCGGTCCTGCCATTCAGGCGACATGGCCGCGCGAGCTGCGCGCGCTCCGCCTTGATGAGCGAATGGAATTGCAAGAGCGGCTTGGCGCGGCGGGATTTGACCCACAGGGCGTAGATGGCCGGATCGGGCCGAACACCATTGCAGCCGTCAAGGCGTTTCAGCGCGCGAACGGGCGGGTGCCGGATGGCTATGCCAGTCTGGAAATTCTGCAAGCGCTGCGCTGAGCGGCACTGGTGGTCAGATAGGTCAGCCGCACCCGCGCGGTGGCGCTTTGTGGCGTGCATTCGGGAAAGCGGATCAGAAAGCTTTGCACCGACACCTTGGAGTCCCGGTTCACCGCCCCGCAAGTCGGACTGACACCGACACATGCGCCCGCATCCGGTGCTTATGCGGCCTGCGAGGCGCTGACCGCTCTTGGGCCATCGCATTTTGTGGGGCGCAGCCGGAGTAAAGAAGCAGAAAGCTTTCCAGCGTCAGGCGGGAGGACCGGTCCACCGCAGTCCATGCCGCGCTGACCCCAAGGTAGGCGCGGGCATCGCCCCTTGCTTCGGCCGCAGTGGCGGCGCAGACGGCCCAGCGGTTGGCAAAGGCCTTGACCTTTTCCGGGTCGTCGCGGTCCAGCTTTTGAAGCTCGGCCTCGGCCAGACCGCAGTCACGCGGCGCGTCTTCGGTCAGGGCCTGTGGGGCGGCGACGTCTGCGGGTGGGGGCGTTGCGGCTGATGACACCACAGGCCGAATGCTCGCCAGCTTTGCTTCGGCCAATGCACGCTGCACCTGACACCCCGGATACGCCGCAACAAAGGCGCGCTGGGCGGGCTCTGATCCGGACGTCTCTACATAGGGCCAGAAGCGCGGGCGGCAGCGCAAGGATCGGCATCGGCCGGGTCGGGCAGCGTCACCCTTGGTAAAAAAATCACCATCCAGTTGATCGTAAACTGCCGGAAACTGGGCATGGTTTACCGCCGCCGCCATCGCCCGGACCTCGTGTCGTACCTGTGTCGATATCTCGCGCAAAGACAAGACCGACCCGGTGATCAAAGGCAACAGCGCGCGGGTGAAAACCGAATTCGGGTTGATGTCAGAATTGGAAAGCCGGTCAAGCGCGGTTGCCCACTCCCCGACGGAGTATAGGATACAGGTGCCTTCGGTCGCACTTACCCCGAGCCAGACCGCGCGTGCCGCCTATGCTTTGCATACCCCGATGCGGAAACTGGTTGTCCCGCCACGCATCCAGAATCAACAGGCTCAGACGCGCACCAAGACGCAGAAGGGCATCCACCGGCGCATCAACCGCGATTGACCGGGCGGACAGCACAATTTGTGAACCCGGATCAGCCGCCGGGGTTTTAGCGGGCAAACGTTAGTTCTTGCCGTCGATTTCGACTCCGTGGCCGGCAAAGTACACCACGGCTTCGTCACCCGGTTCGATGCGGGCCGAAAAATCGGCGACGGCTTGAAGGAAGCTGATCTGGTCGGCATCTTCCAGAAGTGTGGTGCTGAACCCCGCGCGGCGCAGTGCCTGATCCATTGCGCGGGCGTCGTTTCGCGCCTTTTGCAGATCATCCAGACGATCATATCTGTCTATTCCGACAAGCAAGGCATGCCGGCCCTCTGCCAACGCCATGCCTGACAGATTTTGCGCAATGGTCCACAAAAATGCCATCACGCTCAATCGAAACAGGATGGCGGCAAAGCGGATCATCCAAACTACATTGTAAATGCACCACAAGCGGAACAGAGAATCAGCGGTGGATCAAGGCGTTTGACCGTGGCCACGCCACACTGGCTGCACATCACCCGGCTGAGGCGTGGCAAGGTAAACGGCACGGGCGATGGCGCGGGCAAGGCAGGTGGTGGCAGCGTGGCCGAGTTGGAAGCTGTCGGTCAGCGGATCGGTCAGCACACGCGCACCGGTGGCGGCGGCAAAGACCAGATCGCCATCAAGCGGAGTGTGCGAGGGCAGTAGGGCGCGGGCCATACCATCATGCGCGGCGATGGCCATGCGTTGGGCCTGCGCCTGCGTCAGCGCGGCATCAGTGGCGACGATGGCGATGGTGGTTGAAAGGCCCGTGCGTTTGCGCGGCAGGGGTGCATCTTGGGGGGGCTGACGCGGGGCGGGGCCAAGGCCGCCAAATTCGTCATCTTCTTCCCACGGGGCGGCCCAGAAGTGGCGGCTGTCACCGGCTGTGGCAGAGCCAAGCGCGTTGACCGCAACCAAGGCACCGACGGTAAGGCCCGAGGGCAGCACGGCAGAGGCTGAGCCGATGCCACCTTTCCAGTTCTGCGTGGTGGCACCGTAGCCTGCGCCTGCGGTGCCCAGCGCGAAATCTGCGGCAGCGGCGTGCAAGGCCGCCGCACCCAATGCAGCATAAGGGTTGCGGGACCATGCCTTGTCGCCACCATTCAGCAGGTCAAACAGGATCGCCCCCGGCACGATCGGCACCCGCTGATCGCCAACCGCAAAGCCGCGCCCCATTAGCCGAAGCGCATCGGCCACACCCGAACAGGCATCGAGGCCAAAGGCAGATCCGCCTGACAGCACCAGCGCATCGACTTGTTGCACCAACCGATCGGGTGCCAGAAGATCCGTCTCTCGCGTTCCGGGCGCACCGCCCATAACATGCACCGCCGCCGTAAAGGGGCGGTCCGCTGTCAGCACCGTAACGCCAGAGCGCAGGGCCGAGTCTTGCGACTGGCCGACACGCAGTCCGTCTACATCGGTGATCAGGTTTCTGGGTCCGGGGCGCATGGGCCAAGGGGGCCGCAAATCGCGGGCTTTGGCAAGACCTTTCACCGCCGCGCGGGGCATGGCAGGGTGCAGCAGAGGGGCACGGGAGAACGCAAATGCAAAAGGTAACGGTTTTAATGGCCGGCGGGTCCGGCATGGGGGCAGCATCGGCGCGCAAGCTGGCTGCTGACGGCTATGCCGTGTCGATCCTGTCTTCATCCGGCAAGGGCGAGGCATTGGCGACAGAACTGGGCGGCGTGGGTGTTACAGGGTCAAATCAGGTGCAGGCCGATGTGGACCGGCTGATCGCCGCCACAATGGAGCGTTTCGGGCCCATTGATGTGCTGGTGAACAGCGCAGGCCATGGGCCACGCGCGCAGCTGGTCGAGATCACCGATGAGGGCTGGCATCAGGGGTTCGAGATCTATTTCCTGTCGGCCGTGCGCCCGATCCGCGCCGTGACCCCGATCATGGCGGCGCAGGGTAAGGGTGCGATTATCAACATCACCACATTCGCCACGTTCGAGCCGGACCCGACCTTTCCCACCAGTGGCGTGGCGCGGGCGGGGCTGGCGGCATTTACAAAACTTTATGCCGATCAATACGCGCCCAAGGGCATTCGCATCAACAATGTGCTGCCCGGTTTCATCGACAGCCTGCCCGAGAAAGAGGCGTTCCGCGCCCGCATCCCGATGGGCCGCTATGGCCGGGTCGAGGAGATTGCGACAACGGTGGCGTTCCTTGCGTCGGACGCGGCGGGGTATATCACCGGGCAGAACCTGCGGGTGGATGGCGGGATTATGCGGTCGGTGTGATGGCGGACTGGCTCAACTTTACCGGACGGGTTCTGATCGCGCTGTTGTTTTTTGGCGGAGCGGTGCAAAAGCTGGCCGATCCGGCGCCGGTGCAGGCGATGCTGGCGGGCGTGGGATTGCCGGGGGCTTTGGCTTGGCCAGTGTCGCTGTTCAACCTGATTGCAGCGCTTGGGTTGGTGCTGGGGCCGCGCGTAGCGCTTTGGGCGGCAGGGCTGGCAGGTTATTGTCTGATGACCAGCTTTTTCCATTGGCAGCTTCGGGCAGACCACTGGCAAGTGACAATCATGGTCAAGAACTGGTCGGTTGCGGGAGGCTTGCTGATTTTGGCCGCGCAGGGGCCGGGGCGACTTGTGATCTGGCGATAACAGCAGGGGCGCACAGTGACCCTGCAACTTGCGGCCATTGCCGACAACGGACCGAGCGCTTAGGTTTTTGTCCAAAGCGCGACCAATCAAATGGGGACCACCATGACCGACACCACCTACGTTCCGCCAAAGGTCTGGACTTGGGACAAAGAAAACGGCGGGCAGTTTGCCAGCACCAACCGGCCGATTGCCGGGGCCACGCATGACAAGGATCTGCCACGCGGAGACCATCCGTTTCAGCTGTATTCACTGGCGACACCGAACGGGGTGAAGGTCACCGTGATGTTCGAGGAACTGCTAGAGGCAGGGCATGCCGCTGAATACGACGCGTGGATCATCAAGATAGGTGATGGCGACCAGTTTGGTTCGGGCTTTACCGCCGCGAATCCCAACTCGAAGATTCCTGCATTGATGGATTACTCGGGCGCTGAACCGCTGCGTGTGTTCGAATCCGGGTCGATCCTGCTGCATCTTGCCGAAAAGTTCGGGGCATTCCTGCCCGCTTCAGGTGCGAGGCGGACTGAAGTGATGAACTGGTTGATGTGGCAGATGGGATCGGCGCCGTTTCTGGGAGGAGGCTTTGGCCACTTCTACGCCTATGCACCAGAGAAGTATGAATACCCGATCAACCGCTATGCAATGGAAACCAAGCGCCAGCTTGACGTGCTGGACCGGCAGCTGGCCGAACATGCCTATGTGGCGGGCGATGACTACAGCATTGCCGATATGGCGATCTGGCCGTGGTATGGCGGGCTGGTGCTGGGCCGGGCCTATAATGCCGCAGAGTTTCTGGATGTGACGTCTTACAAACACGTCATGGCTTGGGCCGAAAAGATTGACGCCCGCCCGGCGGTGACGCGCGGCCGCAAGGTCAACCGCAACTGGGGCGAGCCGCATGAGCAATTGCCAGAGCGCCATTCAGCGGCAGATTTGGACGCGCTGTAACGGCGGGTGGTGGGTGCGGGTACCTCTTTGATGCGTGCAAAAGTACCCGCCCCACCCCACAACCAGCCCCTTGCGGCAATTATCCGGTACGGGCATGATGCGCGCGAGCCGTGGCGATGGCGTCGCCACAAGGAAAATTCTTTCCGCTGCTTGCGGCCTCGCCGCTTTCGTCCTGCACGCCGGGACCTTTCGGGGTTCCGGGCAGTGTGTCCGGCCCCATGATTGAGGTCTGACATGGAACTGATCCGCCCTGAACATTACCGTTTCCACAATGGCGATGCCAAAGATGCGCTGCCCTTTGCGGCTAGCGACTACGAAGACCGTCTCGCCGGTCTGCGCGATATCATGGAACTGCACAGCCTTGATGCAGTGGTGCTGACCAGCATGCACAACGTCGCCTATTACTCAGGCTTTTTGTATTGCACCTTTGGCCGGCCTTATGCCTGTGTCGTCACCAAAACCGACTGCGTCACCGTCAGCGCCGGCATTGATGCGGGCCAGCCGTGGCGCCGGTCTGTGGGCGACAACATCACCTATACCGACTGGACGCGCGACAATTTCTGGCGCGTCGTGTCCAGCATCACCGGAACCGGAAAGGCGGTCGGCTGTGAAGCCGATCATCTGACGATGGAGCGGGCCGAAAAGCTCAACGCTTTCCTGAAGCCGAAGCGCGGCATGGATATCGCCCCCGCAACCATGCAGCAACGGATGATGAAATCACCCGCCGAGATTGCGCTGATCAAGCACGGGGCCAATGTGGCTGATGTGGGCGGCTATGCCATCCGAGAGGCCATTGCAGTTGGGGCGACCGAGTTGGAGATTTCAATAGCGGGCCGCGACGCGATGGAACGCGAGGTTGCCAAGCGATTTCCCGATGCGGAATACCGTGACACCTGGGTCTGGTTCCAGTCAGGGCTGAACACCGATGGCGCACATAACCCGGTGACAAACCGCAAGCTGAAGCGCGGCGATATCCTTAGCCTGAACTGCTTTCCGATGATCTCGGGCTATTACACTGCGCTTGAACGCACGCTGTTTGTGGGTGAGGTGGACGCGGCATCCATGGCAGTGTGGCAGCACAACATCGATGCGCATGAATACGGCATGACGTTGCTGCGGCCCGGTGCGTCTTGTGCCGAGATTACGTCCAAGATCAACACCTTCCTGGCCGAGCGTGACATGCTGCAATACCGGACCTTTGGCTATGGCCACAGTTTCGGCATCCTGTCGCACTACTACGGACGCGAGGCGGCGCTGGAGCTGCGCGAAGATATCGACACAGTGCTGGAACCCGGCATGGTGATTTCAATGGAGCCGATGCTGACCATTCCCCATGGCCAGCCGGGTGCGGGCGGCTACCGCGAGCATGATATCTTTGTCGTGACCGAAGATGCGCCCGAAGACATAACGCACTATCCCTACGGACCAGATTTCAACGTGGTGGGATAAACGAAAAAGGGCAGTAAATGAAAAGGCCGGGGGTCTCCCCGGCCTTTGTCTGTGCTGGCAAAGCGCTCAGGCGCGCTTGATCAGGCGGATCAGGAACAGCAAGATCACAGCGCCAAGCGTGGCCGCGATGATCGAACCGAGGATGCCGCCGCCAAGGCCAAGGCCGATGGCCGGGAACAAAAAGCCAGCGATCAGTGCGCCGACGATCCCGACAACAATGTTGCCCAACAGACCAAAGCCGTAGCCTTTGACGATCTGTCCGGCCAGCCAGCCTGCGATTGCGCCGACGAGCAGAATGATAAGAAGTGATTCAATGGCCATCATAGTCCCTTTCTGACGCCCCGCTTGCGGGGGCTATGCTGACTAACACTTGTGACAGCCAAATGGTTCCCGGCAAAGTTTCGCCGATGCGGAAATTCATGCAACGGTCACACGCTCATCATCAGATCTTGATCTAAGCAGCCCAAGCCTCGGCAGGACTTTTTGACTGAACGAGGATGCCCCCATGCCGATCAAACCCCTTGGCCTAACGTCTGCGCTGGCCATTTTTGCCGCGTTCCCAGCACTGGCTGACATGAACTTCAACCGCATTGCAAGCTTTGCCACGCCTCAGAACATGGCTACGGGCGAAGATGCAGCGCGCGAAACCAGCGCCGAGATCATCTCTGCGTCCGAGGATGGAATGACGTTGGTCTACACCGACAGCCCGTTGGGCGTGGTCGGCCTGATCGACATCAGCGACGCAAGTGCGCCGAAGGCCATGGGCAATATCGACGTGGGTGGTGAGCCAACGACCGCCGTGTTCATCGGCGACAAGATTTTTGCTGGCGTGAACACCAGCGAGAGCTTTACCAACCCGTCGGGCAAGCTGGTGACGATTGATCCGGCCACCCGCAGAATCACTGCTGAATGCGACATCGGCGGCCAGCCGGATGCGGTGGCCAAGGCACCGGACGGGTCATTCCTCGCCATTGCCATCGAGAATGAGCGTGACGAGGATCTGGGCGATGGTGGCTTGCCGCAGATGCCTGCAGGATATGTCGTCAAACTGCCAGTCGTGGACGGTGTGGCTGATTGCGCGGCACAACTGCGCATCAACCTGACCGGGCTGGCCGATATCGCGCCTGAAGATCCAGAGCCGGAATATGTAGATGTGAACGCTGCGGGTGAAATTGTTGTCACCCTGCAGGAAAACAACCACATCGTGGTAATCGGGGCAGATGGCACCGTGACCAGCCATTTCAACGCGGGCGAGTTAGGGGTGTCGGGCATCGACACCAAGCGCGATGGCCGTCTGGACTTTGCTGAAACCAAGGGCGCTGTGCCACGCGAGCCTGATGCAATTGCATGGATCGACGGCGATCATGTCGCAATGGCGAATGAAGGCGACTGGAAGGGTGGCAGCCGCACATGGTCGATTTTCCACAAGGATGGCACGCTGGTCTGGGATTCAGGCGCCTCGCTGGAGCGTGCGATTGCCGAGATCGGCCACTACCCGGAACACCGGAGCCACACCAAGGGCACAGAGCTGGAATCGGTGAAGTTCGACACCTTTGACGGTGTGCCGATGGCGTTCGTGGCGTCCGAACGTGGGTCTGTGATCGCGGTCTATGACCTGACCGACCCGACCAACCCGATCTTGCGCCAGCTGCTGCCGTCGGGCGTGTCGCCCGAAGGCATCGCGACCATCCCGGAGCGCAACCTGCTGATCACCGCAAATGAGGTGGACCTGCGCGCAGATGGTCTCGCCCCGGCGCATGTCATGATCTACGAGCGGACCGAGGCACCCGCCGCCTACCCGATGCTGACCAGCCCAGGGTCTGATCCGCTGATCGGCTGGGGCGCGTTGTCTGGCCTGACCGCGGGCACAGAACCCGGCCAGCTTTATGCCGTGTCTGACAGTGTGTATGGCGCGATGCCACGCATCTACACCATCGACGCCATGCAGACGCCAGCCCGAATTACCGCCGCGCTGGACATCACCCGCGGCGGCCATCCGGCGCAGAAACTTGACATCGAAGGCATCGCGCCCGACGGCAAGGGTGGCTTCTGGCTGGCATCAGAGGGCCGCAGCGACCGTTTGATCCCGCATGCGATCTACAATGTGAACGAGAATGGAGAGATCAAGCAAGAAATAGCCCTGCCCGAAACCCTGCTGCCGCATGAAATCCGGTTCGGATTTGAGGGCATCACCGTGGCCGGTGACTGGCTGTGGATGGCTGTGCAGCGTGAGTGGAAGGACGACCCCAAGGGCATGGCCAAACTGCTGGCCTATAACACAGCCGACAAGACATGGGGGGCGGTGCATTACCCGCTGGACACCCCCACGACGGGCGCATGGATGGGTCTGTCGGAAATCACCCTGCATGGCGATTGGGTCTATATCATCGAGCGGGACAATCAGATCGCAGACAAGGCCGTGACCAAAAAGCTGTACCGCGTGGCAGTGACGGAAATGCAGCCCGCCGAACTGGGCGGCGCCTTGCCGGTTGTGACCAAGGAACTGGTACGCGACTTCCTGCCAGATCTGGCGGTGCTGAACGGCTATATCGTGGACAAGGTCGAAGGCTTTGCCATCGATGCGACCGGGACGGGCTGGGTTGTCACCGACAACGATGGCGTGGCCGACTCGTCCGGCGAGACCCTGTTCTGGTCAATCGGCAAGGTCGAGTGATCATTGCAGGTCACGACTGCTGCATGACAGTGACATGAACACTATATGAGTAAAGACCCGGGAAGGAACTTCTTCCCGGGTCTTTTCGTTAAGCAAGTTCGCATGATAGGTAACAGACGACTCGTTTTATAAGGCTTCACATGTCCTTTGCCCCAATCAACCGCCGCAGCTTTCTTGCCTTGTCTGGTTTTGCCGCCCTTTCCGCCTGTGCGCCCGCCGTGTCGGGGGACAATCAACCCGGACTGTCTGCTAACTACCTGCCAGGATATGGGCCGATCTTTGACAGCGGTTTTTCATTGCCCGGCATTCCCGCCGAATACACGCAAAGCCCGAACCGCCGGATCACTGGTCAATATCTGGGCGAGCAGCCTATTGGCACGATTGACGTCGATCCCTATTCAAAGTTCCTGTATTTCGTACGTGAAGGGTCCAATTCCGTGCGCTACCCCGTTGGGGTCGGCCGCGCCGGTCTGGCCTTTGCCGGGAACGGCACGATCCAGCTAAAGCGCAAATGGCCGGGCTGGACGCCGACACAGAATATGATCCGCCGTGAGCCAAGTGTTTATGGCCCCTTTTCCAGAGGTATTCCGGGCGGCCTGCGTAGCCCCTTGGGTGCGCGGGCGCTGTATCTCTATAAAGGCGGGCGCGACACCTATTTCCGTATCCATGGCACCAATGACATGGAGTCGATCGGGAATTCAGGGTCGGCGGGTTGTATCCGCATGTTCAATCAAGACATCATCGACCTGTTTGAACTGGTGCCGCTGGGTACGCCTGTTCATGTCCGCACCGAAGCCGAAGCCCTGCGAGTTGATCCCGAGAATTTCGGGCGCGGGATCGACCTGCCATCCCGCACCGTTGATCCTGATGTGATCTATGGCCCCAATGCCAACACACAGGCCCCGGTATTTGATGATCCGCGCGATGGCGCGCCGGTCACTGGCGGTGATGGTGACTACGTAACGCTTTGATATGGCGTGCGGGGCCCCTTTCTTTTCTGCGCGGGCCCCGCGATAGTCCACGTCATGAACCCTTCCCGCCCCCTTTGGCTGATCGTCGCCCCGGCCGTGTTTCTGGTCTTGTGGTCGGCTGGCTTTGCCATTGCCAAATTGGGGCTTACGCATGCCGAGCCGATGACCATTCTGGCGCTGCGTTACTGCCTTGTGCTGGTGGTGCTGCTTCCTTTTGTCGTCGCCTTGCGCCCACCGATGCCGGCCACTCTGCGCGGTTGGGTAGATGTCGCGGTGGTCGGCTTTCTGATTCAGGTGGGCTATTTCGGCCTGTGCTATCTGGCGTTCAAATCCGGGGTTTCCGCAGCGGGCGTCGCAATTGTGGTGTGCCTCCAGCCCATCCTTGTCGCGCTGATCGCACCGCGCTTTGTGGGGGAAATCGTCAGCCGTCGCGCTTGGGCGGGGCTTGGGCTTGGGCTGGCGGGGGCGTTGGTGGTAATCCTTGCACGGTCGCAGGTGCAGGCGGAAAACCCGTGGGGCCTGCTGCTGGCCGTCGGCGGGCTGATCGGCATTACTGCAGGCACGCTATATGAAAAGCGGTTTGGCATCAGCCTGCATCCGGTCACATCAAACATGATCCAGTACGCAGTTGGGGCCGGGTTTACGCTGCCGCTTGCACTGTTGACCGAAACCTTCCGCATCACTTGGGATGCCGAATTCATTGCAGTAATGGCCTATCTGGTTATCGGCAATTCACTGCTGGCCATGTCGCTGTTGCTGGCGATGATCCGGGTGGGTGAGGTCAGCCGGGTGTCAGCGCTGTTCTATCTTGTGCCCGCGATGTCAGCGCTGTTTGCATGGCCCCTGTTGGGTGAGGCGATGCCGCCGCTGGCATGGCTGGGGCTGGCCTTGGCGGGTGCAGGGGTGGCGATGGTCAGCCGCAAGCCCAAGCCTGTGCCTAAGCCCGAATGACGTAATCTTTCAGCGTGGTTTCCACCACTTCCCACACACCCGCAAAGCCGGGCCGGATGATATAGCTGTCGCCCACGCGCAGATGCGTTTCCGACCCGTCCTCGCCGCGCAGAATGGAATACCCCGACAGGATGCGAATATATTCCCATTCCGCATAAGACACCTGCCACGCACCAGGGGTCGATTCCCACATGCCACAATAGAGACCATCCACATCCTCGATATTCCACGTGGTATGCACCGGGTCGCCTGACACCAGTTTGGCAGGGTCTGGGCGATCTACTTCGGGCAAGGTTGCGCTTTGGGTCACGCGTTCGATCAGGGACATGCAAGCCTCCGGTTTTTGCAGTGGCTATGGGGCATGCCAAAGGCCGCAACGTCAAGCCCACCGAAGTTGCCGCAGCGCAGCGCAAAAATCTTGCGCATCTGGTCGCGGTCATGCACTGATGACAGGCAGTTTATGGACGCCCCCCATGGCGTCACTGGCAGGAGACGAAAGATGAGCGCCACCACCTCTGTTCGCCCGGTTCTGCCGCCCGACATAAAAGCCCGCAAGGGCGGGCAGCCGCTGGTGGTGCTGACCGCCTATACCACACCGATGGCTCGGCTGGTGGACCCGCATTGCGATATGACCCTGGTGGGCGACAGCCTTGGGATGGTGCTGCACGGCATGCCGTCGACCGTGGGCGTGACGATGGAGATGATGATCCTGCATGGCCGTTCGGTCGTGCGCGGGCTGTCAAAGGCGATGGCCATCATCGACATGCCCTTTGGCAGCTATGAGGAAAGCCCGCAGCAGGCCTATCGCAACGCCGCCCGGTTGATGGCCGAAACCGGCGCGCCCTGCGTGAAGCTGGAAGGTGGTGCGCATATGGCGGAAACCATCGCCTTTCTCACAACGCGCGGGGTGCCGGTGATGGCGCATATCGGCCTGACCCCACAAGCGGTGAATACCCTTGGCGGCTACAAGGTGGTTGGCCGCGACGGTGAGGCCGACAAGGTGATGGCCGATGCCAAGGCATGCGAGGCGGCGGGGGCCTTTGCCATTGTGCTGGAAAAAGTGCCGCAGGGGCTGACAAGTCGGATCACAGCGGCATTGAACATCCCCACGATCGGCATCGGCGCCGGGGTGGATTGCGACGGTCAGGTGCTGGTGATCGACGATATGCTGGGCCTGTTTACTGATTTCCGGCCCAAATTCGTCAAACGTTATGCCGAACTGGGCAAGCTGGCCGATGCCGCGATTTCTACCTATGCCGCAGAAGTCCGCGCGCGCGAGTTTCCAGCCGCGGAACACGCCTTTGCGGATGTGCTGCCAGCGAAAGCCAAATCGTGACCCTTCCCCAAATCGTTCGCACTGTCGCCGAGCTGCGCCAACACACCCGCGCCTGGCGGGCATCCGGTGACACCATTGGCGTCGTGCCCACCATGGGCGCGTTGCATGACGGCCACCTGAGCCTTGCCCGCGCAGCACGGCGAGACTGTGACCGGGTGATCACCACGATTTTCGTGAACCCGATGCAGTTCAACAACCCCGATGACCTGCTGAAATACCCCCGCACAGAAGAGGCCGACGCGGCTTTGCTGGCGACTGTTCCCGTGGACCTGATCTTTGCGCCATCGCGCGATGAGGTCTACCCTGATGGGTTCAAGACGGTGGTTTCCGTCAGCGGCGTGTCCGAACCCTTGGAGGGCCGGATGCGCCCTGGTCATTTTGACGGCGTGGCCACAGTCGTCACCAAACTCATGGGCATGACGATGGCCGACCGGGGCTATTTTGGCCAAAAGGACTGGCAACAGTTGCAGGTGGTGCTGCGCCTTGTACGCGACCTTAATCTGGCGGTGCATATCGTGGGCTGCGAGACTATCCGTGAGACGGACGGCTTGGCCATGTCCTCGCGCAATGTGCGGCTGACCGATGCGGGTCGGGCCAAGGCAGGGGTGCTTTTCGCGGCCATCACAGCGGCAGCTGATGACATCCGTGCCGGGCAATCCGACCGGATGGCCATTCGTGAGGCCGCTGAAGCGATCCGTGCGGCTGGGTTTGACCGGGTGGAATATATCGAATTGCGCGATGCCGCCACGCTGATGCCGTCTGACGATCCCGACAGCCCACGCCGGATGCTGGCAGCCTGCTGGCTGGATGGCGTGCGCCTGATCGACAATATTCCGGTTTAGAAAAGGCGCGGCGCGTTCCCGCACCCTACCCTGCTCTTTGCCCATTTTCTGTTCTTAAATATCCCGGGGTCTGGGGCAGAGCCCCAGTCCGCCCTCAGCCACAAGTCCGCCTTCAGCCCCCCTGCACGAACTGTCCGTAGCCGCCCTGCGAAAACACCAGTGGTGCGCCGTCGCGGTAAGCCGCGCGCAGTACGCGGCCCACAACGATCAGATGATCGCCGCCGTCATAAGTGGCGTGCTGGGCGCAATCAAACCGGGCCAGTGCGCCGTGGATCACTGGCACGCCTTCGGCGTTCAGCTCATGGCTCAACCCATGAAAGCCAGCGCCACCGCGACCAAAGCGCGGCAGCCATCCTGCATGGGTCGCCTCCAGCACATGAATCGAGTAGTGGCGCGCCTGCGCGTAATGCTCAAACCGGCTGGAGGTTTTCGCGGGTGACCACAGCACCAGGGCTGGGTCCAGCGACACGGCAGCAAAGCTGTTGGCGGTAAACCCCATCGGCCCGTCTGCGGTGGTGCAGGTAACCACGGTAACCCCGGTGGCATAACGGCCCAACGCGTCGCGGAACGCGCGCGGATTGCCTTCGGGGGTGAACACCTGTTCTGTCATCATCGCTCCATCAGCCATTACGGCACCTCATGACCCATCGCATGGGTATAGAGCTCGAACCACGTCTGGCGATCCATTTCAACACGGCAGGCGTCGGAAAGTTTTGCAATCCGGTCAAGGCTGTTGGTCCCCATCACCGGAAGTATCCGCGCGGGATGCCGCAACAGCCATGCCACAGCCACAGCTGACCAATCGGTGCCTTGCTCTGCGCCGATCCGGTGCAGCGCATCGCGCAGGCGCAGATCGGCCCCCGACAACAGGCTGCCCCCAGCCAGCGGGCTCCACGCCATCAAAGGTTGGCCATGGCGCTGATGAAAGGCTACATCCCCGTTGGTTAACGCAGCATGGGCGCTCAGACTTACTTCGATCTGGTTGGTCACCAGCTTTGAAGCCATCGCCGATTGCAGCAATTCAAAATCCCAAGGTCGAAAGTTGGACACGCCGACTGCCAGCACCTTGCCCGAAGCCACCATCGCATCCAGCGCCGCCCCAGTCTCGTGATGATCCATCAGCGGATCGGGGCGATGGATCAGCAACAGATCAATCCGGTCGGTTGCCATATCACGTAAAGATGCCTCGACCGAAGCGTTGATGTGCGCGGCCCCGGTGTCATAATACTTCACCCGCGCTGCCGCGTGCCGCCCTGCGGGGGCAACGATATCGCATTTGGTCACAATCTCGATCTGGTCGCGCAGAGTGGGAGCCGAGTGCAGTGCCGCGCCAAAGATCGCCTCGGCAGTGTAGCCGCCATAAATATCGGCCTGATCCATGGTGGTGATGCCTTGCGCAAGGCACGCCTCAACCTTGGCCTGCACATAAGCGGGGGTGGTGTTTTCGTCATCCCCCAACCGCCACATGCCATAGACAAGACGCGACAGAGAGACTTCGGGCGTAAGGGCGATTTTATCCATCAGCGGCGGGGTCCGTTTCCTAAAGGTGTGGCAGGCGTGCTGGCGGGCACACGGCCATAAGCGTGGGGCAAAGAGCAGGTTTTCAGTTGCGGCATCACTTTGGTGCCGAAATGGTCACATTCATCAAGATGAGGATAGCCCGAAAAGATAAACGCGCGGATGCCCATTTTTCGATATTCTTCAATCTGGCTCAGCACCTGATCGGTGGACCCGACAATCGCCGCGCCACAGCCAGACCGCGCCCGGCCGATACCTGTCCATAAATGCGGCTCGGTATAGCCGAACTGATCGGCAAGTTTGCGCGCCCGCGCCTGATGCGCCACACCTAGCGAAATGGAATCATGCGCGCGGTCGCGGATCAGTTTGCCGTATTCATCGTCCAGCTTGCTCGCGATATGCTCGGCGTACTCCCGAGCCTCGGCCTCGGTGTCACGCACGATCATATGAACGCGCAAGCCGTAATCCAATGTCCGTCCATGGGCGGCCGCGCGGGCATGCACATCGCGCATCCGCTGCGCCAGCATGTCCCTGGTTTCCGGCCACATAAGATAAACATCGCATTGCGCGCCGCAGAGTTCCAGCGCATCGGGGGAATAGCCGCCGAAATACAACAAAGGCCCGCCGTTCTGCTGATATGGCCGGGCAGGGTCAGCACAAACCTTGGTGATCTGATAAACGTCACCCGCGTATTCGATATGATCGCGCGTCCAGGCTTGCCGGAGGATTTCCACCACCTCGTGGCTGCGCTTGTAGCGCAAGGCGCTTTGCGCGACCTCGCCCGGAAAGTCCGAGCTGATGACATTCAGGGTCAGCCGCCCTTGCAACATATGGTCCAGCGTCGCCACGGTTCGGGCGAGCATCACGGGCTGCGTCTCGCCGCAGCGGATCGCAGCCAGAAAGTTGATCGAGGAGGTAATCGGTACGCAGCCTGCCACGAAAGACAGCGTATCCTGCCCCACCTGATAGGACGACGGGCACAGGATGTTGCGAAAGCCGTGCCCTTCCGCCCGCTTGACGATGCCCGAACAATGTGTCCAACTTGACCGCAGAGCCCCGTCCGGCACGCCCAGATATTCGTAGTCATCCGAACACAGCGCCGCAAACCAACTGATCTCGCTGGCATCCAGATCGGGCGAGGTGACTGGCACCACTGTCATGTCGAACCCTCCACATAATCCGCGAATGAGATGCATCTTTTCTCTTGCGTAGCACCGCATTTCATGTAGATCAATCATATATCAATTGGCGACCCAGAAAATGTCATCCCACGGCGCATTGCCACTATATCTGCAAATCAGCGAGCTTTTGATCCGCGATATCGCGGCGGGGCGGCTGATTGACGGCGAACGTCTGCCGCCCGAGCGCGAGATGGCGGCCGGGTTGGGCATTGCCGTTGGCACCTTGCGGCAGGCGCTCAAAACGCTGACTGACAAAGGGCTGGTGGAACGCATCCAGGGCTCTGGCAACTATATCCGCGCCAAGGCCGACCCAACGTCGGTTTATGCTCTGTTGCGGATCGAACTGCTGTCAGGTGGCGGATTGCCGACCGCCCGCGTGCTGTCGGTGGACCGCCTGCCCAAAGACCCCACCCTGCCAGAGTTTGGTCGCAGTGCTGAAGGCCACCGCATCCGCCGTTTGCGCTTTCTATCGGGAACCGTGGCAGCGGTCGAAGAGATCTGGCTGGATGGCGCGCTGGTGGGCCGGATTGGACCCGAAGACTTGTCAGAATCGCTTTACCTGTTCTACCGCCAACGCCTGAATCTGTGGATCGCACGGGCCGAAGACCGAGTGGGCCTTGGCCCCCTGCCCGATTGGGCACCTTCGGATTTTCCACACGCCCAAGGCACTCCGCTGCCAAAAATCACCCGCACTACATGGGGGCAGGACGGCCAGTCGGTCGAAGCCTCTTTCACCTGGTATGACCCTGACCGCGTGGCTTATGTCGCCCGCCTGAAATGAGGCTTTCATGACTCTGAGATATGGCATCATCGGCTGCGGCATGATGGGGCAAGAGCATTTGCGCAACATCGCGTTGATTGACGGCGCAAGCGTCGCGGCGATTTTTGAGCCTGATCCCGCGATGCGGGCGCTGGCGGCGGCGCTTGCACCGGGGGCAGTGATGATGAACACACTGGCCGATGTGGTGGCGCATCCGGCAGTCAACTGCCTGCTGATCGTGTCGCCGAATTTCATGCATCTGGCACAACTGGAGGAAATTGCCGCGATCAGGCCGCTGCCGATCCTGTGTGAAAAGCCACTGTTCACCGACCCTGCCGACGCGCCGCGTCTGGCCGCGCTGCGCGACGCTTATCCGGCCCCGATCTGGGTGGCGATGGAATACCGCTATATGCCGCCCGTGGCCCGTCTTATTGCGCAAGCCGAAGCGGTGACGGGCGGGATCAGGATGCTGACCATTCGCGAACACCGTTTTCCGTTTCTGGAAAAGGTGGGCGACTGGAACCGATTCAATCGCAACACTGGGGGCACACTGGTCGAGAAATGCTGCCATTTCTTTGACCTGATGCGACTGATTGCCGGGTGCGATCCGGTGCGGGTGATGGCATCGGCGGGCCAAGGGGTGAACCATCTGGAGGAGCGCTATGACGGCCAGACCCCGGATATCTGGGACAATGCCTATGTAATCGTCGAGTTCGCAAACGGGCTGCGCGCGATGCTGGAGCTGTGTATGTTCGCCGAAGGCGCGCGCTATCAGGAAGAAATCTCGGCGGTGGGGCCAAAGGGCAAGATTGAATGCCTTGTCCCCGGACCCGGCCGATTCTGGCCCGCGCATCTGGGTGAAGCCCCGGTGCCCAAGGTGATCGTCAGCCCGCGCAACCCCAAAGGCCCGCATGAACTGGAGGTACCAGTGGACCCGGCATTGCTGGCGGCAGGGGATCACAATGGCAGTACCTTTTACCAGCATCAGGGCTTTGCCCGTGTAGTGCGTGGGAAAGTGCGGCCAGAGGTCAGCCTGCTTGATGGCTGGTGGGCGGTGGCCATCGGCATGGCCGCACAGGAAAGTGCCGCCACGGGTCGCGCGATTGACCTGACCGTTGCCGCCTATACGCCGACAGGCGTGATCGGCCAAAGGTGATCTGATTTTGCCCCCGCGAAGGGCGGGGGCAAGCCGTTTGTTCGGGGGGCGCTGCCCCCGCCGCGCAAGGCTGCGCCATTGGCTGACCCTATCGCAGCGACGCGCGACTCCCCCGGAGTATTTGGGAAAGCAGCAATCGCGGGCAGTTCTCTCTTGCATCCGCCCCCCGAAATCTGTTCCCTGCGGCCCTGACTTGCGGGGGACGGCGATGACTGTGGTGAAACTGAATGATGGAAACCGGATTCCGGCGCTTGGGCTGGGAATCTGGCAAATTCCGGCAGATCAGACCGGGCGCATCGTGTCTTTGGCGATCGGCATGGGCTACGGGCTGATCGACGGGGCAGCGATCTATGGCAACGAAGTCGGTTTGGGCCAAGGGTTGCGCGACGCTGCTGTGCCGCGCGAGCAGGTTTTTGTGACCACGAAGATCTGGAATGACCGTCAGGGCCATGACGAGACCCTGCGCGCCTTTGACGAGTCGGTGGCGCGGCTGGGGCTGGAGCCGGACCTGTTGCTGATCCATTGGCCCTGCCCGGACAAGGGGCTGTATCTGGACACATGGCGCGCAATGATCCGGCTGCGCGAAGAGGGTCGGGTCAGATCCATCGGCGTGTCGAATTTCATGGGCGATCATCTGGAGCGCCTGATCGGAGATACCGGCGTGACTCCGGTTCTGAACCAGATCGAGCTGCATCCCGGCTTTCAGCAGGTTGAGTTGCGGGCGTTGCATGACAGATTGGGGATTGCAACGCAGTGCTGGACCCCGCTGGGTAAGGGGCAGGCCTTTGATGCGGCCCCGGTGCAGGCGATTGCCAACCGCAGCGGCAAGACCCCGGCGCAGGTGATCCTGCGCTGGCATGTTCAGCTGGGCTGTTCGGTGATTCCGCGCAGCACGCATGAGGGGCGGCTGGCGCAGAACATGGATGTGTTCGACTTCAGTCTGACCGAGGATGAGATGGCCGCAATGGCCACGCTGGACAACGGCACGCGGCTTGGGCCAGACCCACGGGTGTTCAGCTAAGCCGGGCCTTGGGTTGCCGGGCCTTGGGTTCATTGTGCGCATCACAAGATAGCATTTGACGGCGCTCCTGTCCGGGCACATCTTCCGCCCCCGGACAGGAGCGCCGCCATGACCCCGACAAAAGCCCCCATGATCACCCCTGTCCTGATTGCCGGATGTGTGATCCTGATGCTTGGCTTTTCCATTCGCGCCAGCTTTGGCGTGTTCCAGATTCCGATTGCCGAAGAGTTTGGCTGGGCGCGGGCCGAGTTTTCGCTGGCCATCGCCATTCAGAACCTTGCCTGGGGGATCGGCCAGCCCCTGTTTGGCGCGCTGGCCGAACGCTTTGGCGACCGGCGCGCGATCGTTGCGGGCGCGCTGATTTATGCCGCCGGTCTGGTGCTGTCATCCTTTGCGGTGACGCCCGGCCAGCACCAGTTTCTTGAAATTCTTGTGGGTTTTGGCATTGCGGGCACTGGCTTTGGTGTCGTGCTGGCTGTGGTGGGCCGGGCTGCCGCTCCCGAGCATCGGTCGATGACGCTCGGGATTGCCACCGCAGCAGGGTCCATGGGGCAGGTTTTTGGCGCGCCCTTGGCCGAATTCCTGCTGCAATCCTATGCTTGGCAAGAGGTGTTTGTGATCTTTGCCGCCCTGATCCTGTGCAGCCTGTTTGCGCTGCCCTTCATCCGCTCGCCCAATGTGGCGACACGGGCCGAGTTGGAGGAAAGCATGGGCATAGTACTGACCCGCGCCTTCAAAGATCCGTCGTTCAGCTTGATTTTCCTTGGGTTTTTCAGTTGCGGTTATCAGCTGGCCTTTATCACCGCGCATTTCCCGGCCTTTGTGACCGAGTTGTGCGGCCCGATTGATCCCGGCGGCATGCTCGCAGGAATGGGGATAAACACCACCTCTGCCTTGGGGGCGGTGGCGATTTCGGTGATCGGGCTTGCCAATATTGCGGGCACGCTGACAGCGGGCTGGCTGGGCAAGCGCTATACCAAGAAGTACCTGCTGACAGGCATTTACGTCGGGCGCACCATCGCGGCGGCTGCCTTTATCCTGCTGCCGATCACGCCGGAGTCGGTGCTGATTTTCTCGGCCGTGATGGGGTCTTTGTGGCTGGCGACCGTGCCGCTGACCTCGGGTCTGGTCGCGCATATCTATGGCCTGCGCTACATGGGCACGCTTTACGGCTTTGTCTTTCTGTCGCATCAGATCGGTGGGTTTCTGGGCGTCTGGCTGGGGGGCAAGATGTATGACATCACCGGGGATTACACGTTGGTCTGGTGGATCGGCGTGGGTGTGGGCGCATTTTCTGCCATCGTCCACCTGCCGATCCGGGAAAAGCCGCTGGTGGCTTTGCCCGCCTGAACCGCAACGTTTACCCCTCCAGCGGGGCGACGATCAGGATTTCCAGATCTGATGTCGGGGTGTAATCTCGCCACTCCACCTCAAACGTGGTCGGTCCGGTCTTTTTGACGCCATTCGCGCATAGTGACAGGATATGCCCCGCGTCGCCCTTGTCCACCGTCAACCGAAAGCGCCCGATAGGGCCGGCCCATGAATTTGCGGTGCGCAGCACGTATGATATGTGCCACGAAAGCCCGGTCACCATGCCATCATATTCCGATGCAGCCAGTTGCTTTGCGATCCCCCGCGAGGTGGCGGCATCAATGCAATATTGTGCGCGCAGTCCCGACAGCCATTCGGCCTTTGGCGGATCTTGCCAGACAAAAATCCCCCCCGGAGGGCGATTGTCATAGCTGTGCGAGATGCGCAGCACCTCTCCGGCCGGGAAGGTCTGGGTCCAGTGGTAGCGCGCAACGATCGACCACAGCGGCATGACATCTTCTGCGCTCAGGTCTGGCCCGTCGTTAAAACTCTCCAGCAACCCGTCGTTCACCATGTTGCGCAGTTGCACCGCGTTCAAAGCGTACAAGGCCACCAGAACAGCATCCACATCCGGCGTCATCGGCATACCATAGCGCTGTAAGGCTGCGGTAACATCGGGACCGGGGGTGTCATATTGCTCAGCCTGCGGACGGTCTTCTTCCCACGGCGGTTCAAGAACGGCGATGCGGTCTATGCTGACCGCCACATCCGCCCCATCCACCACGGCGCGGAAATTCACCAGATCGGGATGGCTGGGATCATCGGGCAAGTTAAATTCGGAGTTCAACAAAAGGCTCAGCGAGATCGGCGGCAAGGGGAAGATCACCTCGCCTGTCACATCCTGCCCGGTGAGGTTGCGAAAGACGTAATCCACCCGCACCTCGTCGCGGCTGATGACCAGGTCTTCTTCCTCCATCGCGATGGCATCCGTCTGGCCAAAGGTCAGCCCGGTGGCCGTCAGACCGCCAAAGCCGTCATTGGCCTGCGCCACAGGTGCCCAAGTCAATCCCAGCCCGACCGTCAGAACACCCGCAAACCGCATCCGACTTCTCCTGTGCAACGCGCCGCCACTGTGCCTGCGCCATGCCTGCTCGACAAGGTAAGCTTTCCCACACCAGCCCCTGTTGACCCGCCTGCCTCCCCCTGCAATGGTCGCGATCCATCAGGGAGATCACAGACCATGCGTGCCGGAATTGCTGCCCTTCTGGGGGCTTATGTCCTCAGCCAGTTTTACCGTGCCTTTCTCGCCGTTCTGACCCCGGTTCTGGCCACCGATCTGGGGGCCACCGCCAGCGATCTGGCCGCCGCGTCCGGCCTGTGGTTTTTGGCCTTTGCCGTCATGCAGATCCCGGTGGGTGAGGCGCTGGACCGTGTCGGCCCACGCCTGACCACCGCCGTTCTGATGGCCATCGGCGCGGCGGGGGCTGCGATTTTTGCCACGGCCACCACGCCGGCGACGATCAAACTAGCCATGGTGCTGATCGGGGTGGGCTGCTCGTCTGTGTTGATGGCGTCGTATTACATCTTTGCCCGCAGCTATTCACCCTCCGTGTTTGGCACGCTGGCCGGGGCCACGGTGGGCATCGGCAATCTGGGCAACATCGGCTCGTCCCTGCCCTTGTCGATGGCGGTCGAGGCGGTCGGCTGGCGAGCCTCGCTCTGGGGACTGGCCGCGATCACAGCGCTGATTGCGCTTGTAATCCTTGCACTTCTGCGCGACCCGCCCCGAGCGCAGGCCGGACAAAAAGGCAGCCTGCTGGACCTGTTGCGCATGCCTGCGCTTTGGCCAATGCTTATCATGATGGCGGTTTGCTATGCCCCCGCCGCCTCCATCCGTGGCCTCTGGGTCGGACCACTGTTTCGCGATGTGTTCGGCGCAGATGCGGCATGGATCGGTCAGGTCAGCCTGATCATGGGACTGGCCATGGTGGCGGGCAGCTTTGCCTATGGCCCGTTAGAGCGCGCGTTTGGCACCCGCAAATGGCTGATCCTTGGCGGCAATGCTATGGCGTTGGCCTGTATCATCGGCCTCTGGCTCTCGCCCCAAAGCCCCACGATCACCATCACCCTGCTGGCAGGTCTCGGCTTTGCCGGCGCCTCGTTCCCCATGGTCATCGCCCATGGCCGCGCCTTTATCCCCGCGCATCTCACAGGGCGCGGCGTGACGCTGCTGAACCTGTTCGGCATCGCCCCCGTGGGCTTGTTGCAACTTGCCACCGGCCATATCCACGCCACCACAGCCGCAAGCCACGCCTCTGCCCCCTACACCGCCATCTTCGGCTTCATCGCCCTGATGCTTGCCGCTGGCCTCGCTGTCTATGCCTTCTCCCGGGATCGCACCGACTGACATTTTCTGTTCTTAAATATCCCGGGGGTGTGGGGGCAGCGCCCCCACTCTTTCTTTTCAACCCTTCCCCCTCACCCCCCTTTGCGGTAAGGGACATCGTCGTTTGACGCATGGAGGGCCAGATGGGCTATAGAGTCGTTGTCGTGGGCGCGACGGGGAATGTGGGCAAAGAAATGCTCAACATCCTCGCCGAGCGTGAGTTTCCCGTAGATGAGATCACCGCACTTGCCAGCCGCAAGTCGCTGGGCACTGAAGTCTCTTTCGGGGACAGGACTCTCAAAACCAAAGACCTCGACACTTTCGACTTCTCTGGCTGGGACATTGCGCTCTTTGCCATCGGCTCAGACGCGACCAAAATCTATGCACCAAAGGCGGCCAAGCAGGGCTGCGTGGTGATCGACAACTCGTCGCTTTACCGCTACGACCCCGATATCCCGCTGATCGTGCCGGAAGTGAATGCCGACGATGTTATGCGCTACAAGAACAAGAACATCATCGCCAACCCCAACTGCTCGACCGCGCAGATGGTTGTGGCGCTCAAGCCCTTGCACGACCGCGCCCGGATCAAGCGGGTGGTTGTCTCTACCTATCAATCCGTGTCCGGCACCGGCAAAGAGGCGATTGACGAGCTTTGGAACCAGACCAAAGGCATCTATGTGCCGGGTCAGGAAGTAAAGCCAAGCGTCTACCCCAAGCAGATCGCCTTCAACGTGATCCCGCATATCGACGTATTCCTTGATTCCGGCGATACGAAAGAAGAATGGAAAATGGTCGTCGAGACCAAGAAAATCCTCGACCCAAAGATCAAGGTCACCGCCACCTGCGTGCGCGTGCCGGTGTTCGTGGGCCATTCCGAGTCGATCAATATCGAGTTTGAAGATTATCTCGATTGGGAGGAAGCCACCGACATCCTGCGCGAAGCGCCGGGCGTGCTGGTGGTCGATAAGCGCGAGGCGGGCGGCTATATCACCCCCATCGACTGCGTGGGCGAATATGCCACCTATATCAGCCGCATCCGTCAGGATGAGACGATTGAAAACGGCCTGAACATCTGGGTCGTGTCGGACAACCTGCGCAAAGGTGCCGCCTTGAACGCGGTGCAGATTGCCGAAGTGCTTGGCCAGCGCTGCCTGAAAAAGGGCTGATCTCTGCTCCAACAACCTTCAAAAGCCCGCCCTTTGGCGGGCTTTTTCATGCGCGCTGCGCTCAGAACCGCTCGGCGCGCAGCACTTCGCATTCCGTCACCGACACCACGCCGATATGGCGCTCGACCACGGCAAAGGCCGCATCCAGCAACATATCCAGCCGCTCGGCCCGGATCAGGCAGACCACGGCCACCATACCGCCGCGCCCGACCTGCCCTTCGCGCGTCCACTCCCCCGACCGGCCCGAACCACCCAAGACCGGCAGCACGGTATAACCCGTTACCCCGGCGCGGGTCAGCGCATCGGTCAGGCGGCCTTGCATCGGCGCTTCGATGATGATCTCGACTCGTTTGGCGATATGGGTCTGCATCACTCAGCCTCCGGTCACGGCTTGGGCGATGGCGACATAGGCCGGAATCCCAAGCGTCAGGTTAAAGGGAAAGGTCACGCCCAAAGACAGCGTCAGGTAAACCGAAGGGTTCGCCTCGGGCAGCGCCACCCGCATCGCCGCGGGCACAGCAATGTAGCTGGCAGAAGCCGCCAGCACCATCATCAGCGCGACACCACCAGTGGACAGGCCCAGCAGCAACCCCGCCGCCAGCCCGATCAATGCGCCCACCACCGGCATTACAAAGCCAAAGGCCACAGCTCCCAGCGTCAAAACCCCGCGCGACGTGCGCAGACCCCGACCGGCGACCAACCCCATGTCCAGCAAGAACAGGCACAGCACCCCCTGAAACGGCGACACGATAAAGCTTTCGATCCGCACCATGCCATCCTGCCCGGTTACAATGCCAATCACAAAGGACCCGACCAGCAGAACGATTGACCCGTTCAGCAGGATTTCGCGCCACAGATCGGCGTCCATCCGCTGCGCGCCACTGCCCGCCCGGCTGACCAGCCACAGCGCCGAGATGATCGCCGGCGCCTCCATCGCGGCGGCCACGGCCACCATATAGCCCTCAGACGCGATCCCCTGCGAGGTCAGCACGGATGCCGCCGTCACAAAGGTCACGATAGAGATTGACCCGTAGTGCGCCGCCACCGCTGCGGCATCGGTGATGGAAAGCCGTGTCATCCCGCGCAGCAGGCCAAAGGCCACAAAGGGCAGCGCAAAGGACAAGACCACCCCCGCCAGCAGTGCCGAGATCAGCCGCCCGTCCACCCCGTGATCCGCAACCGCCACGCCTCCTTTGAAGCCGATGGCAAACAAAAGGTAGATCGACAACGCCTTGGCCGCGGCCTCGGGCACCGTCAGTTCAGATCGCGCCAGTGCCGCAAACAGACCAAGTGCAAAGCACAAAATCATAGGAGACAGCAGATTATCTGCCGCCAGCGAAAGAATATCGTGCATGAAAGCCCCCTGTTAGCCGCGATATGGGAATCGTTTAAACTCTGACAAGGTCAGACCGCGACAAATCCCCGCGCCGGATCAAAATGTTCCAGAGCGCCTGCCCCGGTGTCATTCCACAGCCCATGCAACGTCAGCCTGTCATCACCGACCGCATCGCGCACGAACGGAAAGCTCATCAGATTTTCCAGACTGACCAACACCGCCTCTTTTTCCAGCGCACGCGCGCGGTCGGCGTCTGGCAGGTGCTTTACCCGTTCAAATCCGGGGCGCAGAATATCCATCCAGCGCCCGACAAAGGATGTCTTTTCTTCCAGCGCCGGGGCATGGCCCATGCACATGTCGTCGCAGCCCTTGACCCCGCCGCAGTTGGAATGGCCCAGCACCACGATGTGCGCGACACCCAGAGAGGTCACCGCATACTCGACCGCCGCCGAGGTACCGTGATAGGTCCCATCGGGGGAAAACGGCGGCACCAGATTGGCCACGTTGCGGTGAATGAAAAATTCTCCCTCATCTGCGCCAAATATCGAGGTGACATGCACCCGACTGTCACAGCACGAAATCACCATGGCACGCGGATGCTGGCCGCTTTCGGCCAGACGGCGGAACCATGCCTTGTTGTCCTGATAGGTCGTTGCGCGCCAGCCATGAAACCGCTGGATCAGATACTGGGGAAGGGGGCGAGCTGCATCCATGCCGTACGGCCTCCGCAAAAGGGCAACAGACCTAATAGGCAGCAATCGCAGAAAATTCGAGAGGGATTATTCTGCACCTGCAACCTTTTCTTCAGGATGCCGGGCGCAGTCTGGCTTTGGGTGTGAAACAAGAGGTGTGGGCCATGCAGGCTGATAATGTGGTGCGGCTGCGTCCGATGGAACGGGTGCGGCAGGATGGCGAACCGATTGCCACGATTTACCGTAATCTGGGCACGGATTCGGCGGAACAAGTGGTGTCGCGCGCGCTTGGTGAATTGGCGCTGACGATGGCCGGGCTGGCCAGTCAGGTGCGCGCGCATGATATGGCCGACCTGGCGCGCCAGTTGCGGCGCTTGCAGCGCATGTCGGAAAATCTGGGCATGGTGTCACTGGGTTTGGTTGCCATTGATGTGCGCACCTGTCTGGCCAGTGGCGACTCGACTGCCTTTTCCGCAGTTTGGGCGCGCTTGCTACGGATTGCCGAACGGTCGCTGGCACCGGACAAGGAATTGCTGGATCAATCGCTGATCTAGCAGGGCTTGCAGGCAGCACCGGAACGGCTAGGCTTTGGCAATCCTAAAAGGAACTGTCAGATGACCGACCTTCCCAGCCTTGCCCCCGCTGATGCCGTCTCATTGCCACTGCATGTCATCGCGCCCGATGATCTGCCCGACTGGCTGACCGGACCGGGCGCCGCTTGGGCGGGCTGGCTGGCTGGCACAGGTTTTGAGGCTGCATTGGGTGAACTGCGATTGTTGCCGGGGCCTGACGGCCTTGCCGGGGCTATCATCGGCACCGGCACGGCAAAGGCCCGCGCCCGTGGCAGGTTTGGACTGGCCAAGGCGGTAGCGGCGCTGCCTGCGGGTGACTGGCATCTGACAGGTGAAATAGCCGGGGCCGCCGCGGATGAGGCAGTGTTGGGGTGGCTGTTGGCCAGCTACCGCTTTGACACTTACCGCCCCGGCAAAACCCCTGCTGCGTTGCCGCGCCTGAAGTTGCCCGACGGGGTTGATGGCGAAACCCTTCTGGCGATGGCGGCGGGTGAATACCTGACCCGCGACCTGATCAACACGCCCGCCAATGACATGGGGCCAGAGCAGTTGCAGGCCGCGTTCTTTGCGCTTGCCCAAGAGCATGGCGCAACTGCAACCGCCATTGTGGGCGATGATCTGCTGGCGCAGAATTTCCCGATGATCCATGCGGTGGGTCGCGCATCACCCCGCGCGCCCCGCCTGCTTGACATGCGCTGGGGCACCGAGGGGCCTGCGCTGACGCTTGTGGGCAAGGGGGTTTGCTTTGACACTGGCGGGCTGGATCTGAAGCCATCCGCCGGAATGCTTTTGATGAAGAAAGATATGGGCGGTGCCGCCACGGTCATGGGTCTTGCACTGATGATCATGCGGCTTGGACTGCCGCTGCGCCTGCGGGTTCTGGTGCCCGCAGTCGAAAACAGCGTATCAGGCAGCGCCATGCGCCCGCGTGACATTCTGACAAGCCGCAAGGGCCTGACGGTCGAGATCAACAACACCGATGCCGAGGGCCGTCTGATCCTTGCAGACGCGCTGACGTATGCATGTGAGGAGAGGGGCGCGACCGTGATCTCGATGGCCACGCTGACCGGGGCCGCGCGGGTTGCAGTAGGGCCTGACCTTGCGCCCTACTTTACCGACGACTCCATCATGGCCAGCGCCATCGCGGCAGGGGCGGCAACTGGATTCGACCCGGTCTGGCGTCTGCCGTTCTGGGATGCCTATGAGCCTATGATCGAGCCGGGCATCGCCGATCTGGACAATGCGCCATCTGGTGGTTTTGCCGGGGCGATCACCGCTGCACTGTTCCTGCGCCGATTTGTCGATACGCCGCACTATGCGCATTTTGACATCTACGGACACAATCCGGCAGACTTGCCCGCACGACCAAAGGGCGGCGCGGGACAAGGAGCGCGGGCGCTGCTTTACGCCCTGCCCGAAATGCTCGCGCTTTAGGAGGAGAGACAAAATGGATCGCCGCACCACACCCTTTTCCGGCCGATTGGCCCTGCCGTCATTGCGGGGGCTGGTTGAGGCGACTTTTGTCCAAGGCGAGGCCGCCAGCGTCAAGCACCCCGTCGTCGACCTGTTGGCCCATCCCAACGGCGCCCGTGAGCGCCAGTTGCTGTTGGGGGATACGGTCACGGTGATCGACCTTTCCGACGATCACGCCTTTGTTCAGGCTGCAAAGGACGGTTACTGCGGCTGGGTCAATGCCGCTGCCATCGGCCCTGCCACAACACCAACTCATTGGATCGCCGCCCGGGCCAGCCATCTTTACACGCGACCAAAGATTCAGGCCCCAGAACGCGCCGTCCTGCCCTTTGGTGCAGCGCTGACCGTGACAGCCCTTCATGACAGCTTTGCGGAGACACCTCAGGGCTATGTGCCGCTGGCCCATCTTCGCGGGTTGAACGACCGCCCCACCGATCCGCTGACAGTGGCCGAGTCGCTTCTTGGTACGCCCTATCTGTGGGGTGGGAACACAGCGGCCGGAATAGACTGTTCGGGGCTGGTGCAGGCGGCGATGCTGGCCTGTGGTCTGGCCTGTCCCGGTGACAGTGACCAGCAACAAACACTTGGCCGTGCGCTTGAGGATAAGATGCCGTTGCAACGGGGGGATCTTCTGTTCTGGAAAGGCCATGTTGCCTGGGTCGCCGATGCAAGGCGCATTCTTCATGCGAATGGCCATACGATGAGTGTCGCCTTTGAGCCGATCGCCAGCGCCATCGGCCGCATTCTGGCCCAGGACGGCGGCCCGGTCATCGCCCGCCGGCGCGTCTTCACGCCCTGAATGTTGTTCTTCCACAAGGGACCGTCATAGCGAAGATGCCCGGAAGGGCGGACAAGTGTCTTAGTCGATGGGCCGGATCAGCTTGCGTTCCAGCACGCGCAGCACCTGCGCCAGATCGCCCCCACGTCGCAAAATCTGGCCATCCATCGCGACCACAGCATACAGACCTTGCTTGCCGCGCAACTTGGGGCGCTTTTCAATCCGATACAGCGGATTCTCCGCAGTCCGCCGATAGATCTCGAACACCGCGAATTCACGCAAGGTCGAAATGCCGTAATCGCGCCATTCACCCAAGGCCACCATCCGGCCATACAGCCCCAGAATCATCGACAGTTCATGCCTGTCGAAACAGACCTGCTCTGGCAGGGATGTGGTAAAGGGGAAGTGGCTCGGGGGTTGAACCGTCATGCTTTCAGATTACCGACGATGCCGATGAAATCAAGCCCGCATCCGGTGCCGCAGTTCCACCACAGAAAGACCCTGTCACTGCCGCTAGTGCACCCGATTGATGACACATGAACCCACGATACATGCCCTACGTAGTGTGAGTAAGGTCCGGGGATCGGGTGTTGACTGCCCCCGCCCAGATGCCCGGTCTCCGGACCGCCACACCGCGACAGAGGGCCCCCGTCAGAACGACGGGGGCTTTACTGTCATGCAAAGCCGTCAGACAGACGCAATTCACCGGTTTCCAGCCCGCGCCAGTTCTTCTGCACTGCGGGCAGCCGCTTTTGTGCCAGCGGATGTGCGGCATCCAACATGCCAAGCCGCACCAACAGTGCCACGATTGCAGCCTCGGCGGCGCGGGTTCCGCCGTCAGCAATCTTCAACGCGATGCCCAGCTTCTTCTCGGGGATCATCGCCACAAACACCGCCTCGGCCCCGGTCTTGATCGCCACTCGTCCGCGCATGGCGCGCATCAGTTCGGTGCAGGCCCGGCCTTCGCCTGCCACCATCTCGGGATGCGCCGCCATTGCGTCGCGCAGGCGCGCCATCGCGCGCTGCCGCCCGTCACCCGTGTCGCGCGCGGCCGCAAAGGCTTGCATTGCCCGCGCCAGTCCCGCCAGAGACATTGCAAAATTGGGGGCCGAGCAACCGTCAATGCCGTAGCCTGCCACGGCCTCACCCGTTACTTCCTCGGTGGCCTGACGAATCGCCTTTTGCAGCGGGTGGTCAATTTGCTCATAGTCCGGCCCCGTCTTCATGTGCCGGGTCATCGTCAAAAAGCCGCAATGCTTGCCAGAGCAATTGTTGTGCAGTTGGCACGGCTCCTCACCCGCACGTATCAGTCGGTTCCGCTCGTCGCGATCATACGGCTCGTGCGATCCGCAGCGCAGGTCAGACTCGCTCAGGCCAAGTCCCTCCAGCCAGCGTCTGGTTGCCTCAACATGCAGGGCCGCGCCCTGATGGCTGGCGCAGGAAAGTGCCAGATGGCGCGGTGTCAACCTAGCAGCATCAAACGCACCGCTTTCCACCAAAGGCAATGCCTGGATCATTTTACACGACGACCGGGGAAAGATTATGGCACCCGCATCTCCCCAGCTTTCCACCACACCGCCCTCGCCCCAAATCACTGCATGGCCCGCATGATGGCTTTCCAGCCGCCCTCCGCGCCACAGCTCCAACATCGGCTGCGCGTTTTTCATCTACACTCCCCGTCACAGATGCGCGATTTGTTGCCCATGGGGCTTTCGCGGATTGGTCTTTTTGCGTTATGAATGGGATATCGGGTTGAGTGCCCCCATGCCACAGGAAAAGCCGTATGATAAAGACGGCGGCAGACGGGCAGAGGCAAAGGACAGCTTGGAGGCTGTAACATTATGACATCCATCTTCGTGCGCACCGCACTTGGCGTTGCCATGGCCTTGGCCGCATCGTCCACATACGCGCAAGAATCCACGAACCGCGTCGCCACCAAAACGGATTGGAGCGTTTTCACTGAGAACAATCCCAAGGAATGCTGGGGCGTGTCCAGCCCAAAGGAAACCGTGAACAGCCGTGGTGGCCAGCCGGCTTCTGTGCGCCGCGGGGATATCCTGTTGTTCGTGACATTCCGTCCTGGCGCAGGCGCGCGGGGCGAAGTGTCGTTTACCGGCGGCTATCCTTTTGCAACCGGATCGACCGTCAAGGTCGAGATTGACGGCCAGAGCTATGATTTGTTTGCCGATGGCGAATGGGCTTGGCCCGCAAGCGCCGAGGCGGACACTGCCTTGCTGAACGCAATGAAGCGCGGTTCAACTGCCGTGCTGACCGGCGCGTCAGGTCGCGGCACCCAGACCAAGGATACCTTCAGTCTGCGCGGCTTTACTGCCGCCATGCAAGAGGCCGAAACCCGCTGCAAGTAATCGGGCCCAAAACGTCACGTTCTCGCGCCCCGGAGAATCCGGGGCGTTTTGCGTTCGCCTCAGGCCAGTATCTTGGCCGGAGGGACACAGTTTCGTTTTGCCCGGTTCCGTTTTGGCCCGGTTTCACCTATATGATCCTCGTGCTTCGCCAATGGATACGCCGATGACCCCGACCGCCCCGATTACCCAAGATGTGCTGACCTTGCCGCGCAAGCTGCCCGAGGGCGGGCTGACCAACATCGTCGGCCTGACGCGCGACCAATTGCGCGCGGCATTGATCGCGGCCGGCACGCCGGAAAAGCAGGCCAAGATGCGTCTGGGCCAGGTCTGGCAATGGGTCTATCACTGGGGCGTGCGCGACTTTGCCGCCATGACCAATCTGGCCAAGGATTACCGCGCCCTGCTGGCCGAGCATTTCACGATCGAACTGCCGGAAGTGGTCAGCAAGCAGGTTTCCACCGATGGCACCCGCAAATATCTGGTCCGCATCGCAGGCGGGCATGAGGTAGAGGTGGTCTACATTCCAGAGACTGACCGCGGAACGCTGTGCATTTCCTCTCAGGTCGGCTGCACCCTGACCTGTTCATTCTGTCATACCGGCACTCAAAAACTGGTGCGCAACCTGACGGCGGGTGAAATCGTGGGTCAGGTCATGCTGGCCCGTGACGATCTGGGCGAATGGCCGGTACAGGGCGCGCCAAGGGATGAAGGCCGGCTGATCAGCAACATCGTGCTGATGGGCATGGGCGAACCTTTGTATAATTTCGACAACGTCCGTGACGCGATGAAGGTCGTGATGGACAACGAGGGCATCGCCCTTGGCCGCCGCCGCATCACCCTGTCCACCAGCGGTGTGGTGCCGGAAATTGCCCGCACTGCGACCGAAATCGGGTGTTTGCTTGCGGTGTCATTCCACGCCACCACGGATGAGGTGCGTGACCAGTTGGTGCCGATCAACAAGCGCTGGAACATCGCCACGCTGCTGGATGCGCTGCGCGATTATCCCGGCCTGTCGAATTCTGAACGGATCACCTTTGAATATGTGATGCTGGATGGCGTGAACGACACCAAGGAAGACGCCTACCGTCTGGTGGAACTGCTGCGTGGTATCCCGGCTAAGGTGAATCTGATTCCGTTCAACGAATGGCCCGGCGCGCCCTACAAACGGTCCAGCGGTAACCGCATCCATGCCTTTGCTGACATCATCTACAATGCCGGCTACGCCAGCCCGATCCGCACCCCGCGTGGCGAAGACATCATGGCGGCCTGCGGCCAGTTGAAATCCGCCACAGAGCGCGAGCGCAAATCCGCACGCGCCATCGCAGCCGATGCGGGACTCGCACATGGATAATGCCGG
Organism: Pseudotabrizicola sp.; assembly: GCF_030684215.1. Taxonomy (GTDB): domain Bacteria; phylum Pseudomonadota; class Alphaproteobacteria; order Rhodobacterales; family Rhodobacteraceae; genus Pseudotabrizicola. The sequence goes on along the minus strand of NZ_JAUXOV010000065.1, from coordinate 88,008 downwards.
ATGGGCAATTTGCCGCGCTCCGGGTTCTGTTCAAATTTTTGTAGCTTATTTATATTACACGACATACCAGTCAGAAACCGCTTTTCTGCGGCCCAAAACTGCTACGACACCCAAACGAAAAGCCGCAAAGGCCCCTGAATGACGATGATGCAGAACGATCTGGCGCAAGCCCAAGAGGCAAGCGCCAGAAAATGGGTGCCCTTGCTGGCCAAATACCGTGATCCGTCCACCAGCCGCTCTTTGTTTGAGCTGGCGGTAACAATGGCGGGCTTTCTGGTCTTCTGGGCTGCGGCTTGGTCGGCCTTGTCGGTCAGCCCTTGGCTGGCTCTGGCCATTGCGGTTCTGAACGGATTTTGGCTGGTGCGGTTGTTCCTGATCCAGCATGATTGTGGGCATCAGTCGTTTTTTGCCAATCGGGATGTGAATGATTGGGTGGGCCGCGCCATCGGCGTGTTGACCATGACCCCCTATACGGTGTGGAAACGCACCCATTCGATCCACCACGCCCATGCTGGCAATCTGGACCGGCGCGGAATTGGCGATGTGATGACCCTGACGGTCGAGGAATATCACCAGCGCAGCTGGCTGGGCCGCCTGATGTACCGCGCTTATCGCCATCCGATCGTGATGTTCGGCATCGGCCCGGCCTATCTGTTCATTCTGGAATACCGCCTGCCCTTGGGTCTGATGACCGCAGGCTGGCGCTATTGGCTGTCGGCCATGGGAACCAATGTGATCCTGGCCGCGATGCTTACCGTCCTGTTCCTGCTGGGTGGCTGGCAAGTGCCAGTGCTGATCTTCCTGCCAACAGTCGTTTCCGCCGCCACTATTGGCGTCTGGCTTTTCTTTGTGCAGCACCAGTTTGAAGACACCTACTGGGACCAAGAGGCGGATTGGCAGATGCATGATGCCGCCCTGCTGGGCAGCTCGCATTACAAACTGCCGCAACCTTTGCGTTGGATGACTGCAAATATCGGCATCCACCATGTCCATCACCTGTATAGCCGCATTCCGTTCTACCGCCTGTCCGAGATCCTGCGCGACTACCCATCGCTGGCCGAGGCACAAGTGCTGACTCTGCGCGAAAGCCTGTCCTGCGCGCGTCTGCACCTATGGGACGAAGCCGGGCGCCGTCTGGTCACTTTCCGTGAAGCGCACAAGGTCTGGGCGGCACAAGCAACCTGATCCGGCAAAGGGCTTGACCTTTCCCGCGTGGCGCAGTTGCAATGCGCCATGCATCTGCCCAACTCTGCCGCCCGCCACCTATTCCTGCATCACCACGCCCTGACCGAGCCACGCCATGGTCCGGCCAAAGGGGCCGACCTTGCGGCATTGATTGACCGCATCGGCTTTGTTCAGGTCGACAGCATCACCACCGTGGAACGCGCGCATCACATGATCCTTTGGGCGCGCCGCCACAACTACCGCCCTCCGGCGCTCAAATCCCTTCTGGAACAAAACCGCGCGCTGTTTGAACATTGGACGCATGACGCGTCCGTCGTTCCCATCGCGCTGTTCCCGCAGTGGAAGCACCGCTTTGCCCGCGACGCCACCCGCCTGCAAGGCAACTGGCAGCGCTGGTTCCGCGATGGTTATGAGGCGCAGTTCGACACCCTCCTGAACCACATCGCGGCGCATGGCCCGGTCAGCAGCAGTGACGTGGGGATCGGCGAGGCGCGAGGCAAGGGCGGCTGGTGGGACTGGCACCCGTCAAAAACGGCGCTTGAATGGCTTTGGCGCACCGGGCAGATCAGCGTTACCCGCCGCGACGCGTTTCGCAAAGTCTATGACCTGACCGAAAACGTCATCCCGCCCGAGCACTACCGCCGCGACACCTCAGCCCAAGACCACCGCGACTGGGCCTGCGCCTCGGCGCTCGCCAATCTCTGCTTTGGCGATGAAACTGAAATTGCCCGCTACTGGCACGCCGTTGACAAACCGGCGGTGCAAGACTGGGCGCAGCGCGAAATCGCCGCTGGCCGCCTGATCCGCATCGCGGTGGAACAGGCAGACGGCAGCACCCGCCCCGCCCTCGCCCGCCCCGACCTGCCCGCGCAAGTGCAAGCCCTGCCTGACACGCCCAGCGGGTTGCGCATCCTGTCACCCTTTGACCCCGCCCTGCGCGACCGCGCACGGATCGAACGTCTGTTCGGCTTTCACTACCGGATTGAGGTGTTCGTGCCCGAGGCGAAGCGCCAATACGGCTACTACGTCTTTCCGGTACTAGAGGGCACAACGCTGATCGGCCGCATAGATGCCAAGGCGGACCGCAGCAGCGCCACGCTGCGCATTCGCGCCTTCTGGCCTGAACCGGGCCTGCGCCCGACCAAAGCCCGCCACGCAAAACTGGCCCGCGAGCTTGACAGGCTGGCTGATTTCGCCAATTGCACCACCTGCGCTTATGCGCCCGACTGGCAGCGCAACCCGCTTACCCTCGTGCGTTGAACGTGTCATAGATCACCTGCGCCATCGCCTCGGAAATGCCGTCCACTGCCGTCAGGTCCGACAGCCCCGCCCGCGACACCGCCTTTGCACTGCCGAAATGCGCCAACAGCGCCCGCTTGCGCGTGGCCCCCACGCCCGGAATATCGTCCAGCGGCGTGACCCCGACCTGCTTGGCCCGCTTTGCCACATGCGCGCCATTGGCCCAACGGTGGGCCTCGTCGCGCAGGCGCTGCACAAAATACAGCACCGGATCATTGCGTTGCAGGGCAAAGGGCCGCACGCCGGGGCGGTGGAATTCTTCTTTGCCCGCATCGCGGTCAATGCCTTTGGCAACCCCGATAAATGGCACATCATCCACCCCCAGCTCGGCCAGAATCCCGCCCACCGCCGAGACCTGCCCCGCCCCGCCGTCGATCAGCAGCAAGTCCGGCCACATATCCGATTTGCGGTCGGGGTCTTCCTTCAGCAGCCGCTCAAAGCGCCGGGTCAGCACTTCTTTCATCATACCAAAGTCGTCCGAGTTGGCCCCTGCCGCCGATTTGATGTTGAACTTGCGGTATTGCGATTTGACGAACCCATCGGCGCCCGCCACCACCATGCCGCCTACCGCGTCAGACCCCTGAATATGCGCGTTGTCGTAAATCTCGATCCGTGCAGGCGGTGCGTCCAGATCAAACGCCTCGGCCAAACCTGCCAGTAGCTTATTCTGCGTGCTCGTCTCGGCCATCTTGCGGGCAAGGCTTTCGCGCGCGTTGCGGGTGGCGTTTTCCACCAGTTCCGCCTTTTCGCCGCGCAAGGGAACCGCCAGTTCCACCTTGCGACCGGCACGGTCTGTCAGCGCCTGCACAACCAGATCCTCATCCTCCACCGGATGCGACAACAAGATCAGGCGCGGCGGCTCCTTGTCGTCATAGAACTGCGTCAGAAACGCAGTCAGAATCTCGGCCTCCTCGGCCCCTGCCCCGGTACGCGGGTAGAAATCACGGTTCCCCCAAGACTGGTTGGCGCGAATGAAAAACACCTGCACACAGGCTTGCCCGCCCTCCAGATGCAGCGCCACGATGTCTGCTTCGGCCACGCCGCGCGGGTTGATGCCTTGGCTTTGCTGCACTTGGGTCAGCGCGCGGATGCGGTCGCGCAACGCCGCCGCCCGCTCAAACTCCATCTCATCTGATGCGCGTGCCATCTCTGCCGCCAGATTGGCCTGTACCGTGGTAGTCTTGCCCTGCAAGAATCGCTCAGCGTCGGCCACAAGCTGCCCATAGCCCTCGGCTGACACCTTGCCGACACAAGGCGCAGCACATCGCTTGATCTGGAATTGCAGACAGGGCCGGGTGCGCGACTCGAACATCGCATCAGTGCAGTTGCGCAGCAAGAACACCTTTTGCAGCTGATTCAGCGTGCGGTTCACCGCGCCCGCACTGGCAAAAGGACCAAAATACGCGCCCTTTTCGGTCTTTTTCCCCCGGTGCTTTTTCAACTGCGGATAGGCATGGGTCTTGGAAATCAGAATGTTGGGAAAACTCTTGTCATCCCGCATCAACACGTTGTAGCGCGGCTTTAACTGCTTGATCAGGTTCTGCTCCAAGAGCAGCGCCTCCACCTCTGTCCGGGTGGTCAGGAACATCATGCTGGCGGTCTCAAAGATCATCCGCGCAATCCGCGCAGAATGACCCGTGCCGCGCGCATAGTTCGACACGCGCGCCTTTAGATTGCGCGCCTTGCCTACATACAGCACCTCACCCTTCGGATTCAGCATGCGATACACACCGGGCGACGCATCCAGTGTCTTCAGATAGCCCTGAATCACCGCTTGCCCGGTCTGTGCTACATCGGTTTGCTGGTTTTCCTCGGTCACACGAAGCCCCCTGAAAAGACCCCATCCAGAGTCATCGATTCTGCCTTATCGCTGCAATGATATCGCGCGCGGGGCAAGGGGGAAGAAGTCCACCGTTTCTGTGGATAAACCTGCGGAAAAAGTTTCACGATTGGCAGATTTCCCTTGTTTTTGGCCCAGTTCGTTAACATGCTCATTTTTTAGGCAAAATAATAACATGCTGATACTAAAGAAAATAATTTTATCCACCAAGTAAAAACTTGCAAAATCAGAGGCTTGTGTAACGTGTATGTGAAGGTCGTGCGAAAAGTGGACAACTTTGCAGCCCGCCCTTCGCAGAATCACTCAACCCCCAGCACATCCGTGGTTTTCCACGCCAGATGCTGCCCGCCATCCACTGCAATCAATTGCCCTGTGACCGACGGCGAATCGAGAAAAAACCCCAGCGCAGCAGTGATATCAGACGTGTTTGCGCCGCGCCCAAGCACCGTCGCGGCGCGCTGTGTCGCAAACTGCTCTGGCGACTGTCGCTCCCCCTGCAAAGTTGGCCCCGGCCCGATCCCGTTCACCCGGATATCAGGGGCAAGCCCCTGTGCCGCCGTCCGCGTAAGGGCCCATAGGCCCATCTTGGCAATGGTATAACTGGCAAACTCTGGCGTCAGTTTACGCACCCTTTGGTCGATCATGTTGACCACCAGACCTTGTGCCACAGGTTCACCGTTTTCATCGACCAAGGCCCTTGGGCATTGCGCCGCGAACCCCTGCATCAACACAAACGGCGCGCGCAGGTTGCTTTCCATCGCCCGGTCCCAACTGGCCCGCGTGCCGGTCTGCACTGTATCATGTTCAAAGATCGACGCGTTGTTGACCAGCACCGTCAACGGACCCAAGGCCGCCGCAGCTCGTGACACCAGCGTTTCGACCTGTACCTCGTCCAGCAGGTCGGCCTGCACCGCCACGGCGCGCGCTCCCAGCGCGGCGATCTCAGCCACCACAGCTTCGGCCTCAACGCGCGAGGAGGCGTAATGCACCACCACATCATGCCCGCGCCGCGCAAGATAAAGTGCCATAGCGCGGCCAAGCCGCTTGCCCGCACCCGTCACCAATGCCGCCATGCCTTAGCCCTTTTTTCCGCAGTCGCAGCTTTTGCCGATCACGTAGCGCCCGCAGGTGCGACAAACAGGCCCGCGGCCCAGCGCCTTGTTTTTCATCCGGTCAATCGCCGACGGAAAGACCAGCTTGCCGATCATGCCAACCAGCACCATGGCCAGCAGAAAGATTATGATGATCTTGAACAACATCTACAGCCCGTAACGTGCCCACAGGGCGCGTTCCTCTACCGATCCCATGACCGTGCCGGCCATCTCCAGCCCAAAGCGCTGCAACAGGCCCCGGCGCTGACCGTAAGGCACAAGCCGCACTTTATCACCGTAAAGCTCTTTCATCTTTGGCACCAGATGCGCCACGCCATCGGACAGACCCAGATCTACGCTGGCCTGCCCTACCCAGATATCAGCGTTGAACAAGTCAGCATCGGGCTTCAGCCGCTCCGCGCGTCGCGCTTTCACATGAGCGATAAAGGTATCATGCAGGGGCGCCAGCATGGCATGGATCCGCGCGACATCCTCGGGGCGCTCGGGTTTGAACGGGTCAGCAAAGGATTTCGATTTGCCGGCCGTATGCACACGACGTTCAACCCCGTTTTTCTGCAGCAAGTCATGAAAGCCAAAGCTGGCGTAGATCACCCCGATGGACCCGACCAGAGACGATGGATCAACCCAGATCTGATCCGCCGCCACTGCCAGCCAATACCCACCAGAGGCTGCGATATCTTCGATAAAGCAGTGCACAGGCACCTTTTTCTCATCCGCCAGTCGCCTGATGCGCGCAGCGATCAGCGACGACTGCACAGGCGATCCACCGGGCGAATTGATGACCAATGCCACCGCTGCCGGCTTGCCGCGCGAAAAGGCCCGCTCGAACAGTGGCGCCAGAGCTTGATCAGAAAGACTACGACCTCCGGTGCCAATCGCGCCTTGCAGACGGATAACGGGAACCACGGGCACTTTGGGCAAAAAGGGGATGAGGTGCTTCATGGCCCAGAGGTAAGTCGGTCCATGCCCTCGAACAAGGGTAAAGCGGCTTATGGCCGCGAATTACCCCTGCCGGGCGCGGGTGTAGTCCACCGGTTTGTCACGTGCCAACTGGATGTAGGCGAAAACCCCGGTCAGAAACCCAAGCGCCGCCAGCAGGCTGGCCACCAGAATTTGGTTCTGGTCCTGAATATCGGCGGACAGGGCCAGATAGCCAAAGGCCCAGAACCCGGACCAGCTGATCACGCAGACCAATGCGACAAGCTTGTTCATAGCATACCCCCAAACACCGCTTGTCCGCCTCAAGACAAAGCTGTCTGAAGTCATAGCGTATTGCGGATACCTGTCGCGACAATTCGTCTCTGCATTGCGGCATTACACATGGGCCAGCGTCAGCACATGTCCCCCGACACGCGCCGTCCGCCCCGCAATCCGGTCACCCGACGCAAATGGCGGCACCGCCTGCATAAAGATCGCCGTGAACAGAGTGTCTTGCAGGTCCACCCGCATCACATCAAAATCGAACAGGCTGCGGCTGACCGGATATTGCGCCTTAAAGGCAGCCTCCTTGGCACTAAACACCCGTTTGGCAAGCGCGCCCGTCATCTGGCCCCGTTCCTCCGGGCGCAGGATCGTGTCCCACAGCGCGGAGTCCAACGGGCCGTCTTCTTCCAGATCAATGCCAATGCCTCGGAACTGGCCAGCAAGCATCGCGACGGCGAGACAGTGCCGCCCGGAATGCGTGATCGACCCGATTATGCCAGCAGGCCAGACCGGGGTCCGGTCAGCCGCTTTCGGTAGCGCCACCGAACCGGCTCCGATTGCCGCCAATGCCATGCGCGCCGCAGTTCGGCCTGCAGCAAACTCTCGCAGCCGGGCAGGCACCGCCCCCGGCAGGCTTTCGCCCGGCATCAAGGGATGATCCAGCGCCGCATCTGCCCAGCCCAGCCCGGCACCCTCGGGCACCATCTGGCGCAAGGCCGCCAGAAGTGCTGCCTCAGGCATCTACACCGGTCCGCCCGGCCCGCATCGCGCGCCTGCGCGCCATGGCGTCAGTGCGCGCATCGGCCTGCACAGCCAGCCCGGCAGGCTTTGCCGCAGCCGCCATCACAGGCTTTGGTCCGTCATCCAAATGCGCCGCCAACGCCTGCAATGTGGGAAAGCGGAAGATATCTGTGATCGACAGCTTTGCCGCCCCCAGCGCATCGCGGATTTCACGATGCGCCTGCACGGCCAACAAGGAATGCCCGCCCAGCGCAAAGAAATTGTCCTTTGCCCCCACTTTGGGCACGCCCAGCACCCGCGCCCAGATCGCGGCAATCTGCGATTCCACATCCGAGTCGGGTGCCACAAAGGCCGCCGCTTCGGCCAGACGCGCGCTCGGCGCGGGCAGCGCCTTGCGGTCCACCTTCCGGTTCGGGGTCAGGGGAAAGCTTTGCAGCGTCACGAAATGCGCGGGCATCATGTGCTCAGGCAAGGCTGTCGCCAGTTCAGCCCGCAACCCCGCCTCATGGGCCGTGCCGGTGACATAGGCCACCAGCCGCAGGTCGCCGGGCGTATCCTCGCGCGCCACCACCACGGCCTGAGACACCCCCAGCTGCGCCTCCAGCACCGATTCAATCTCGCCAAGCTCGATCCGGTAACCGCGCAGTTTCACCTGATGATCAGTGCGGCCAAGGAAGTCGATCTTGCCATCCCCCCGCCTGCGCACCAGATCGCCGGTACGATACATCCGGGCGCCCCAAGGGCAAGCGCGCTCCGCCGTCACGAAACGATCGGCCACAAACCGTTCCGCCGTCAAGTCATCGCGCTGCCAATAGCCGCGCGTGACGCCATCGCCGCCAATCCACAGCTCGCCCGCCGTGCCCACCGGAACCGGGGTCAGCGCATCGTCCAGCACATACATCTGCTGGTTCGCCAGCGGCGTGCCGATGTTCGACACGCCTTCCACTGCGCCCACTTCCTCAACCGACGACCAGATCGTTGTCTCGGTCGGGCCATACATGTTCAGGATGCGCGCCCCGGAAGCCTTGCGCAAATCCTGCACCAAGGCCCCCGGCAATGCTTCACCACCCACCATAACGGTCTTAACGCCCGCCAGTGCCACGCGCGAGTCGTCGTTCATCGCAATCATCCGCGCCATCGACGGTGTGCATTGAAGATGCGTGACCTTGTGCCGGATCAACTGCGCGGCGATCGAATAATCATCCGCCTCGACGCCCCCCCCGGCATTGGCCCGCCGCACCACCTCGGCCAGAGGATAAAGCGCCTCCATTACCTGTTCGGGCGCGATGCCATAGTCGATCAGGCAGGCCACTTCGCCCACGCCAATACGCTTGAGCTGCTCTACCCGTGCCAGCGCGTCATCGACGGTGCCAAACAAGCCCGAATCCTCAAAATACCGCTGGAAGGCGAAATCAAGAATGGCATCGTTTTCCTCTGCACTCAGCGTGCGCAGGTCGATGTCCATCGGGTTGGTCACGCCCTGCGGTTTCTTGAACGCCGGAAAGGCCCAGGCGTATTGCTTGACCAGCCCCACAGCCGCCGCCAGATAGGCTTTCATCGGCCCCTCAGCCACCCGCCGAACCTGATCACGGTCCCGGCCGACAAAGGTGTGCAGCATCAAGGTCACTGTCCCGGCTTCGGGGTCATGCCCTGCCTTGGCGCGCGCTTCACGGTAGATTTTGATCTTTCCGGCTACCTCATCGACCGACTGGCCCAGCAGGTGGGTCAGCACATTGGCCCCCATCTCGCCCGCTTCGCGCCACGTCTCGGGGTTACCCGCCGTTGTAACCCACATGGGCAGCTCTGCAGATACTGGGCGCGGTTGCGTCACGACCGTGAACATCGACCCGTCCGCCTTGGCAAAATCAACGCCCTCACCGCGCCACAGGCGGCGGACCTGATCGGCTGCCTCATACATCGCTGCCTTGTTCTTTGGCGGGGTGTTTTCAGGCCGCAGCACGAAGTCATCTGGCTGCCAGCCGCTGGCAATCGCAATCCCCGCCCGCCCGTTGGTCAGGTTGTCGATCACCGCCCATTCTTCGGCAATCCGCGCCGGATGGTGCAGCGGCACCACACAAGACCCGGCCCGCACACCGATATTCTTCGTGATCGCAGCCACCGCAGCGCCCGTCACCGACGGGTTTGGATATGGCCCGCCAAAAGCATGGAAATGCCGCTCGGGCGTCCAGACCGCAACAAAGCCGTGGGTGTCGGCAAACTTGGCACCTTCCAGCAAAAGCTCATACTTCTTTGGCCCTGCGCCGTCATCGTTGCCCCAGTAATATATGGAAAAATCCATCTTTTGTGCCGATGTGATCCGCCCAGACGACACCAAGGCCCGGTTCTCATCGGATGAGATCACCACCTTGAATCCGCGCGCCAGCGTCCAGAACAGTTCCAGCACCGAGATATCAAACGACAGCGATGTCACAGCCAGCCAAACGCCAGCCTCTGGGCCGATCCGGTCGTCCATCCCAGTAAAGAAGTTCACCACGTTGCGGTGTTCCACCATCACGCCTTTGGGGCGCCCGGTCGAGCCAGAGGTATAGATCATATAGGCCAGATCGCCCGGCCCGACACCAGAGTCGGGGTTAGCGTCAGACGCTGACGGAACCCGTCCGTCGGTATCAAGGCACAATGCGACCGCGCGCCCCGGCAAGCCGCCCACCAGATCGCTGGTTGTCACGATCACCGGACAGCCGGAATCCTCAATATACAGCGCCGTCCGGTCTGCCGGATAGGCCGGGTCCATTGGCACATAGGCACCTCCGGCCTTTTGAATGGCCAAGGCTCCGACCAGCATATCCACAGAGCGGCGGATGTGCAGACCGACCAGAACCCCCGGTCCGACGCCCATGCCGCGCAGCACATGCGCAACCCGGTTCGCCCGCGCGTTCAGCGCAGTATAGGTCAGTGCTACCGACTCAAAACTGATCGCGGGCGCATCCGGCGAGCGCGATACCTGTGCCTCGAACGCCTGATGCACACAGTATGATGCGCGTGCGGCCAGCGTCTGGTTTACGTCATGCAAGACAGCATGACGTTCGCGCGGCGACAGCATCGGCAGCGCGGACACCGGCATGTCATCTTCCGCTGCCGCAGCCACAAACGCCAGACGCTCGGCCAGCGCCCGCGCCTCGGGTTCAGAGATGCGCGACAGGTCGGCCAGCAGGGCGCCATCCGTCAGCGTGATCACCGAGCCCGGCACCGGCGCGCCGTGCAGGGACACGCCGACCTGTGGCATGGCCAGATCGGCCAGCCCCACGTCGCGCGTCATCAGGTCCAACGCAAAGCCAGGGCCGCGTTCCGCCCGCAGCACGGCCTTGGCCGCAGCCACCGTGCCATCTGTTGCAACCTGCACCGGCACCCAGCCGCTGCTATACCCCGGCAGCCCCGGCGCGAGCGACAACGCCAGATCAGGGTTGTCTTGCCCCGATACCCGCGCACAAGCCACGGCCAGCGACGCCGCATCACCCGCGAAGTCAATCCGCAGCCAGCCCTGACCGGAGCCTGTCCCGGTTACCGTAGCCGGAGCCATCGCGGCCAGCCGCTTGCGCACCCTGGCTTCGAACGGCACCAAAGCCGCAAGGGCTGCCGTCAATGCCTCTGCATCCGCCAGCGCCGACACATCACGCACCGTGGACGGGCATACGGCCAGACCGCGCGCCTGACAGGTCAGCCGGTGCAACCGCACAGCATCCGACCCGCACGCCACAACCACACCATCAGCCGAAGACGACAGCACGGTGCCCGGCACGCCCGCGCCCGCAACCACATCCGCCGCTCCCACATTCAGCACCCCAAACGACCCGGCGATCTTTGCCGTGGTCAGAGGGTTCCAATAGCGGCCATGGTCCAACGCGCGCACCATCTGCGCCACCGCGCCTGCTGGTACAGCAAAATCCAGCCGCCCGAACGCAGCAGGGCGATCGGCCCGCGCATAGACGCTGCGCTGGCTGAATTCTTGCGGCACCGGGCGCAGTCCGACTTCAAGCTGCGCCATCAGCGCCGGAAAACTGTCTACCCCTGCCTCAAAGCAGCGGGTGTTCAGCGACAGCGCGGTTTCCCCTGGGGCAATGTCGAACAGCCGCTGCTCCAGAATGTCGCCCTCATCAACGCCATCCGTCATCAGATGCCATGTGATCCCGTGCTGCGCTTCGGCTGCCAGCAACGCCCAGACCGGAGCGTTCAGACCTGCATAACGCGGCAACGGCCCATCGTGAAAGTTCACCGCCCCGCGTGTCGCCATCGCGCGCACGCCCGCTGGCACCAGCGACAGGTTGGCGACCGACAAAAGCCAGTCACAGGCCACACCTGCCAGCCGCAGTTCCAGCCCCGTGCCCGGTGTCTCTACGCGCAACCCCTGCGCCACGGCCCAGGCCCGCACATCGGCGTGGCGTGTCACCACCGCCGCCAGCCGATGCCCCCGCGCCAACCACGCCGCACCGCAAGCCTGTGTCAGGCTTTCATTGCCGATCAGAAGTGCGCTTAACACGGTCATGACTCTCTCCTTGCCGCAGATGCGACCTTACTTTTCCGCAACAGGCCGAAACCCGGAAGCCACCCAGCGCACGGCATGGGCAGACATGTCGTAAAGATAATATGCCGGATCGATAAAATCCTTGCGCTGAATCAAGGCCCTGGCTCGCCAGATCAAGCCGCCTGCCACATGCGCCAACGTGGCCACCACCGCATAGGCCCTGCCATGCGACTTGGTGTAATAATACAAACGCGATTCAAGCCAGAACTGCGGAATCCGCGCCCATGTCTTCATGCCCGTGGACACGGAGCCGATATGCGCGACCCGGCTTTCGACCACATAATCGGTGGGAAACCCGGCCCGCGCCGCGCGCAGGCAAAGCTCTGTCTCCTCGAAATACAAAAAGAACATCTCGTCGAACAGGCCGATGCGGTCCAGCACGGATTGCCGCATCATCAGACTGGCCCCGGCCAGCCAGTCCACCCGGCCTGTCACCACCGGCAAAGGCGGGGCCACTATCGACCCGCGCAGCATCCGCGAGATCGGGCCAAGCCGCGCCGCCTGTTCGAATTCGCCGCCAATGGAGGGAAAGCGAAAGGCGGTGTGATGAGGCAGGCCGTCTTCGCCGTGAATACGGCTGCCCGCAAAGCCCGTTTGCGGATGCGACTCCAGATGCATCAGCAGTGCCTTGATTGCGTCTGGTGCGGGGAACGCGTCGGAATTGAGCAGGTAGATGTAGTCGGGGGTTTCACCTGCGGGCAAACCCGCGCGGATGCCAAAGTTATTGCCAGCCCCAAAGCCGCCGTTGCGCCCTGATTGCAGCACGCGCACCCGACGCCATCCCCGCGCAGCAACTTCGGCGCTCAGCCTTTCAAAACTGCCATCGCCCGAGTCGTTGTCCACGATGGTCAATCCACCGTCGATGCCGTCCATCGCCACAAGGGCTGCTTCGGTTGCGCGCAGGGTCATTTCGGCGGTGCGCCAGTTCAGGATGACAGTCAGAACACTTGCCATGGCTATTCTGCCGCCGTTGCCAGCCGGGTCACGGGTTCCGGCCCCTCGACCGACTCGATCACCACGCGCATCCGTGCCGACAGCACGCGCACGTTGGGTTCCAGCACCATGCTGTCATGATCGCCCGGCACCTCGATCACCTCTAGCCCCGGCGCAAAGCGTGTCAGGTCATTGTCATGCAGCACAAATTCGCGCGCCGCACTTACCCAGCGCCCACCCGTCACCTGCCAGTGCTTGTCCAGCGGCGGGCGGAACAGCACCGTCGCGCCGTTGCGCGGCGTCATGTCATACAGGGGCAGCGCCGCCCGGAAGGCTGACTCAATGGCAGCATTGTGGAACTCGGCCTCGCCCTGATCGGATACATCCGCCTGCGCGCGCTTCCACGCCTGTTTTTCGCGCCACCAGCGCGCAAAGAACGCTGGCCCCTCGGCCCGCAGTTCGGCCAGCCGGATCATCAGTTTATCCGCCTTTGACAGCGCGGGCCGCAACGGCACCGGAGTGTCCAGCAGCACCACCAGCGGCACGGCTTCGCCCACAGCCTCTAGCTGACGCGCGATTTCCCATGCGATCAGCCCGCCACCCGAAAAGCCGCCCAGCAGATACGGGCCGACCGGCTGCACCTGCCGCATTTCCGCAATGTAGTCGCGCGCAGCCGTCACAAAATCGGTGTGCGGCACCGCATCGCCATAAAGCCCCCGCGCCTGAAGCCCGTAAAACGGCCGGTCTCCGCCCAAAAGCTGCGCCAGATGCCGCAGGTTCAGCACATTGCCGAACATGCCCGCCACAAGGAAGAACGGCGTGCGCGCGCCGCCTTCGCCCCGGTGCATCGGCACAATATGGGTAAACCGCCGCGTCGGGGCCTTCGCCGCTTCGGGTTTGGGTTCGGCACTGTCCTGCGGGCCGATCTGATCGTCTATCAGTGCGGCGCAGGCGGCAATTGTGGGCGCCTCAAACAGCACCGAGATCGGGAAATCAATGCGGTAGGCCTTTTTGACCATCGCAAACAGCCGCACCGCTATCAGACTGTGACCGCCAAGGTCAAAGAAGCTGTCGTCCACCCCGACCTTGGCCACGCCCAGCAGGTCTTGCCAAAAACCGACCAGCGTCCGCTCTATATCATTGCGTGGTTCGGTATAATCGCTGTCCAGATCGGGACGCTCAAAACTGGTGCCTTCGGCCCGTGTCTCCTCGACTGCTACCGCCCCGCGGATCAGTGCGGGCAGGTCCAGTGACGAGACGATGATCTGACTGCGACCCAGAGCGACGGCCCGACCAAAGGCGTCTGCGCCTTCTTCGGGGCGAATGCCTTGCGAAAATGCGTGCAGCAGGCGTTCTTCGGCGGGCGATATCGCCTTTGACTGCGGCGCGTCATATTCCAACCCGCGCGGATCGGGTGGGGCCAGCTTTAACCCACCCTCCAGGCGATGAATGGTGAAGCCGTTGATTTCAATACAGACTTCTCCATCTGGTGTGGCAAGTGTCACATCAAATGCCGCCGTACCACGCGCTGCCGAATTGGCCCCCGAATTGCGCACGTGGCTGACAATCTGTGCGGGCAGAGGGCGATAGACACGCACCCCGGCATAAGACACCGGTACCCACAGGTGATCGGGCCGATAGCCATCAATCAGCCCCATCGCCCAGCCTGTCGCAAGATCGAGCAGCGCGGGGTGAAGCTTCCAGCCCTGATCCGTTTCTGGCTGGAACGCGCCCGGAAGCGCCAGATGCGCCAGACCTTCGCCCGCGCCAATGGTCCGGGACGACAGCACGCGCCAGCGTGGGCCAAAGTTCAGATGTGCCTCTTGTGGGCTGACCAGCCCTGCGCCGAGCTCTGGCGCGGGCAAGCGCGCTGCAATTGCAGTGACATCAATCCGGGGGGCCACGCCCGCCAAAGGCATCAACCGGGCAGACGCATGTTGAAGCCAGCCCATGCGCCCTTTGACCTGTTGGCCCGAGTGCAGATCAAAGCCATATCCTTCGTCTGAACGGACCAGCCGCGCCCGCACCTCACGCGCGTCGCCGGGCACGTCCAAAGCGCGGAAGAATGTCAGATCGCGGATCTCGAACGCATCGCCTTCGCCTTGGGCGGCCCATGCCTCGGCCATGATTTCCAGATAGCCGGTGCCGGGGATAAGCGCCGTGCCGTCCTTGGTGCGGTGGCCATCCAGCACCCAACGGTCAGGGCCATAGCTGGCCCAGAACACCCGGTTGCCGTGACGGTCAAAGCCTTGCTCGTCCAGCATCGGCGCTGTGATCGGAATGCGCGGAGCCTCGGGGCGCCCTGTGCGGTCGGCCAGCGCCTCGGCGGCCATGCCCACACCCTGCCAGATGCCCCAGTTCAGCGCGACAACTCTGGTTTTTCCACCAGCGCGCGCCTTTGCATAGGCATTAAGGTATTCATTGGCCGCAACATAGTCGATCTGTCCCGCAGGCCCGGTGATGGTCGACGTCGAGGAAAACAGCACCATCAGCGCCAGAGACCCATCCGCAAACAGCCGTTCCAGCACCTGCGTGCCGTGCAGTTTGGGCGCAAAGACCTCTTCGACCTCGGCAGGGGATTTGGTCATCAGTGGCCCGTCATCAACCACGCCAGCCGCATGAATGACCGCATGAACCGGGCCAAAGCGCGCTTCGCCCGCCGCCTTTGCCGTCTGCATGTCATCCAGATTGGCCACATCTGCACGGGCCACCAGAACCTCACCACCCAAGCCCTCTAGCCGTTGCAGTGCCAGAATGCGCCGTGCCACCGGATCATCGGGGCCTGCTTTGGCAAGGGCGGCAGGCCAAAGCCCACGCTCTGGCAGGGCGCGCCGCGCAATCAGGGTTATCTTCGCACCAAAGCGACGGATCAGGCTTTCGGCCACCGTAAGCCCGATTCCTCCAAAGCCCCCGGTGATCAGGACATGGGCCCCTTTGGGCAAATCAAAGCCACCATCCGGCAGGGGCACAGCCCGGACCCCGGATTCATAGCGCCGCCCACCCCGCCATGCGGAAATCGTGGGCACGTCGGACAACACCTCTTCCAGCACCGCGCCAATGGCATCGCCGGGACCAATATCGAGCAACCCCACCTGCACGCCCGGAACTTCGCGGGGGATCACCCGTGCCGGGCCAAGAACCATCGCCTTTTCAGGATAAGCCAACGGCTCACCCCGGACCTGCGCTGCGCCAGAGGTGAGCGCTGTCACACGAATCGGGCGCGGCAGATTTTCTTCGGCAAGGGCCTGAGCCAGAAACAGCAGGGAATAGAAGCCCTGTTCAATATTGCGGTGCAGAAAGCTGGAACCGGGGCGGAAGCTTTCTTTGTCCGTCACCAGCCAGCCATG
This sequence comes from Pseudotabrizicola sp., assembly GCF_030684215.1. Lineage (GTDB taxonomy): Bacteria > Pseudomonadota > Alphaproteobacteria > Rhodobacterales > Rhodobacteraceae > Pseudotabrizicola. The sequence continues at coordinate 71,808 of NZ_JAUXOV010000065.1, read as the reverse complement.
CACGATGCGTGAAGGGGCCAGCCCACGCGACACCAGATCGCGGATCAGGCTGTCGTAACCCTCGCGGCCGCGCTCTGGCGACAGGCGGTAATCGCCCCGGCTGTCACGGGAAAAGGCATCACCAGACCGCACCCGCACCACCCGGTGCCCTGCTGCAGCCAGACGGTCTGCGACCGTGGCACAAAGCCCGGTATCATCAAGAAAAAACAGCCACGTCTCGGGCGGGGCGTCGGCCAGATCATCCAGATCGAAGCCCGCCGCAACTGGCCGCCAATGCGCGGCCCAGCCCCAGCCGGACACATCATTGATGCGGGCGGGCAAGGCCGCTGCCTCTACCGTCTGGCCGACGGCGGGGGCAATGAAATAGGGCTTTTTTTGAAAGGCATAGGTTGGCAGCGGCACACGCTGGCGCGGCCCTTCGCCCCAGATCTGATCCCAGTCCACCGCAACACCGCAGGCCCAGAGCCGCGCCAGCGTGACCATGTGCCATGCGTCATCCGCCATAAGCTGGTCGGGGTGGCGCAAGGCCGGGATGACCTGACCCGAGGCCACGCCATTGGCCTGCGCCAGCGACGAGAGCGCCCGGCCCGGCCCCATCTCAATATAGACGCGGCCCGGCTCTGCCATCAGCGTGGCCATGCAAGCGCGGAAATTCACCGTGCCGCGCAGGTGCCGCACCCAATAGTCGGGGTCGGTGGCCTGTGCTGTCGTCAGAGCCACCCCGGTTTGGTTCGAGATGATCGGCAGGCGCGGCGGGTGCAGGGGAATTGAGCGCAGATAATCGCCAAAGCGCGCAAGGATCGGCTGGAGCATTGCGGAATGGGCGGCAATGTCGATGGCGATGCGCTGAGTCTCGACGCCTGTTGCGGCGAGCCTTCCGGCAAGGGCTGTGAGGGTGTGATCGGGGCCGGAGACGACGCAGAGATCGGGCGCATTGACCGAAGCGATGTCGAGCTGATGTGTCGAACCGGGGGCCAACCCCGTCGTCAGTGGTTTCTGGACCAATGGCGCGGCACTGTCGCCCCCCGGAGTGTTTTCGCCAAGGTAAAAGCCAAGATCGACAAGGGCTTTGCGCAGGTCGGGCTCGGAGAAGGGGACCGAAAGCATACCGCCCGGTGCGATGGTGTCGAACAGGGTGCCGCGCAGGTGGACAAGACCGATGCAGTCTTCAAAGCTCATCACGCCGGCGAGGGCGGCGGCGGTGTTTTCGCCCATTGAATGACCAACGAGGGCAGTCGGGGTGACGCCCCATGACTCAAAGAGTTTGGCCAGTGCATATTCAGTGATCATGATAAGCGGCAGTTGCACCGAAGGCTTTTTCAGCGCCTCGGACGCTGCCGCCCCGGTGCCTTTTTCGGGCAACCAGAGGGCACGTATGTCGTAATCGAGTTTGGGTTCCAGCACGGCAAGGCCGCGATCCATCCAGTCGGCAAAGACGGGTTCAGTTTCGTACAGGTCGCGCGCCATCCCCGCATATTGCGCGCCACCGCCGGGGAACATGAAGACGACCTCGGGGTCATCACCCAGCCAGTCATGCGTAAAGACACGGCGGGGATCGGCGCTGTCAAGGATGGCTGCGGCCTCGGCATGGGTGGCAGCCACCAGCACGCGGCGTTTGTCGAAGGCGCGGCGGCCGTCTTTCAGGGTATAGGCCACATCGGCCAGAGGTTGATCGGGGTTGGCACGCAGATGGGAGGCAAGGCGCGTGCTGGCCGCATCGAGCGCCGTCTTTGAGCGGGCCGACAGGACCAGAGGCTGAAACGGCCAGTCGCTGAGGGCAGAAGGTGCGCGGTCGGGGGCTTGCTGAAGCACGGCATGGGCATTGGTGCCGCCGACGCCCAGCGAGTTCACACCGGCGCGCAGCACTGGCGCATTCCAGGCGGTCAGCCGGTCATTGACGCGGAAGGGCGAGGTTTCAAAGTCGATGGCGGGGTTCGGAGACTCGTAGCCAAGGCTGGGCGGCAGTTCGCGGTGATGCAGTGCCAGTGCCACCTTGATCAGGCTGGCGACCCCGGCGGCGGTGTCCAGATGGCCGATGTTGGTTTTGACCGAGCCGATACGGCATGACCCGACCGCATCGGTAGTTTCGCGAAAGGCGGCGGTGAGCGCGGCGACCTCTATCGGGTCGCCCAGATAGGTGCCGGTGCCGTGGCATTCGATATAGCTGACGCTGTCGGCCGATACCCCGGCCATGGCCTGCGCTTCGGCAATGCAGCGGGCCTGACCATCGACCGATGGTGCAAGATAGCCAGCCTTGGCAGCGCCGTCATTGTTGACAGCAGACCCTTTGATGATTGCCCAGATATGATCGCCATCGCGCACCGCATCGACCGCGCGACGCAGCACCACGCAGCCCGCGCCCGAGCCAAAGACCGTGCCTTGGGCGCGGTGATCAAAGGCGTGGCAATGGCCATCGGGCGACAGGATTTCGCCCTCGGTATAGAGATAGCCGCGCGCGTGAGGCAATTCGATGGTGACGCCGCCCGCCAAGGCCATGTCACATTCGCCGTTCAACAGCGCCTGCGTGGCGTAATGCACCGCCACGAGACTGGTGGAACAGGCGGTCTGCACATTGATGCTTGGCCCCTTCAGATCAAGGATATGGCTGACGCGGGTGGCCAGAAAATCCTTGTCGTTCCCGGTGTGGCGCAACAGGAACATGCCGGTCTGATCGACCAGATCGCGGTGGGAACACAGGTTGAAATAGAAATACGACCCCATCCCGCAACCAGCCCAGACGCCGATCTGGCCGGGGAATTTCTCGGGCGGATGGCCAGCGTTTTCAAGCGCCTCCCAAGCGACTTCAAGGAAATGGCGGTGCTGCGGGTCGAGGATCGCGGCCTCTTTCGGGGAAAAACCGAAGAAATCGGCGTCGAACCCTTCGAAGCCGTCCAGCACAGCGGCGGCGGGCACATAGTTTGATTTTGCGATCCGCGCAGGCGATTCACCTGCCGCAAGCAAGGCAGACTCGTCCAGCACCCGGATAGACTCGATCCCGTCACGCAGATTTTGCCAGTAGGCTCCGATATCGGCCGCCCCCGGAACATGCGCCGCCATGCCGACAATCGCGATGTCGGTTTCGGACAGGTTATTAGGCGACAGGGAATCGGACATGGGGGTAACACTCGGCAAGCGCATTCGACCCCTCAACTATCTAGCAAACCTGACCAAATTAAGGAACCTGCCCTGACTTATTCTTGCCCAAATAGGTTTGGCTTGGGTGAATCCGGGTCCAGAACCCAGTGATAGACGCGCAAAATCTGCGCGGCTTTGCGGTTCCATGTGAAAAGTTCATCGACGCGCGCGCGGGCCAGCGCGCCCTTGGCGGCCACATCTTGCGGATGATCCACGCAATGCGCCAACCGCGCGGCCAGCCCCGCAATGACAGCGTTTCGCCCGGTGATGGGCACCTTCCAGCCGGTATCTTCAGTCACCAACTCTGCCGGACCTGCGTAATCGACCACGATCGGCGCAAGGCCAAGGGCCATCGCCTCCAGCACGACACCACCGCCAAATTCACGGATTGACGGGAAAGCCAGCACCTGACAGCGCGCGGCGATATCCTGCACCTGTGCGTGGTCTTTCCAGCCATGGAACACAACCGCATCGCCAAACGGGGCAGCCTGCGCGCGCAGCGGTTCCATCATGTCACCGTCACCGATGATGTCGAGCACCAGACGCCCGTTGCGCAGCAAAGGCGCTGCCGCTGCGATCAACATGTCAACGCCCTTGAGCGGCACCAGTCGCCCGATGAAACAAGCGCGCATCGGCCCGTGCCCGCCGTGCACGGCGGTTGCATTGAACCGCGCCGGATCAATCGCGTTTTCCGGCAGGTAGATCACCCGGTCCTGATGCGCTGCCGGAATGTCGCGCATGGTCTGACGTGACCCGCACAGAATGGCATCGGCCCGCAGCGTGCCTTGCCGCCCCGGAAGTGCGCGGTAAAGGCCCCGCACCTTGGACAACCATTCGCGTTCACGCCTCATCTCGGCCTCGAAGCCCTTTGGCCAAGGCACGCCACCATTGATCGGCCCCAGCACAAAGGGCACGCCTGCACGCCTGCACTTGGTCGCAATCGGGCTTTGTTGCACGGGCGACAACGGCGTGACCCGGTGCACCAGATCATAGTGCCCTGCACGGATATTCGCGCCAAAGCGTTGCCAGACCAGCCGTTCAAAATACGGGTAACTGATCGTCGCTACTGCCTGCTGAATTGTCCAGCCGCCGCGCCCGCCTGACAAAAAGTTGCCCAGCTTCCACAAGGGACGCGCGAGTGCCTCGGAATCGATTGCGGTAAAGTCTGCGCCCTCGACCATGCCCGCGCGCAGGAATGCATCACGGTTGCGCACCTGTGTCACGACATGCACATCCGCAACCTTGGCCAAGGCGCGCACCAAAGACCAGCCGACCAACGGCACAGAGACCCATTCCGGGTTTGCCGCTTCGGCAATCAACAGGACACGCGGGCGGAAGTTCGGGGTCACAAAATGGTCCTTTGCGACCTGAGAGGCACAGGCGGCGCGGCGTCTGGCGCTTTGCGTTTGGCGCGCAGCATCTCGGCATGGCCCAGAACGGCGCCTGCCATCAGCCAGGTAAAGGCGACGATGGTATCATTGGGCAACAGATCAAACAGGTTGGCTGCCAAAATCAGAACTACCCCCGCCGCGTAGGGGGAAATCGCATCTGAAGACTGCCGCCACGCTTCACGCGCCATCAGAGCAACGGGCAACGACAACAGCCCGAACATCCCGATATAGCCAAACCAGCCGAACATGCCCAAAACAATGATCCAGCCACCATCGGCAATCACGTTGATCTGGCCCGTCACCGGATCGTGCAGCATGCCCCGCCCATAGTTCCCCCAGCCAAACCAAGGCCGTTCTTCGGCGCGCACCAGCAACAGTTCTTCGCTTCGGATACGGAAGGCCAAGGACCGACCACGGTCTTCGTTCAGGCTCATCGCAAAGTTCAGGATGTCATCAACCGGCACCAGATGCAGCCCGCGCAGCAGCGGATAGGCAATCACCACGGCTACCATCGCCGCCGCAAACAACACCTGCCAACGCCGCGATACCAACAGGATCAGAGCCACCAGCAAGGCCGCGTAAATCAAAGGCCCGGTGCTGCGGCAAAGCAGCAAAACGATAAACAGGTAGCCCGCCACCACAAACTGCCTTGGCCGCGACATCGCAGGGCCGACCCGCATGATCACCACCGATGCCACAAAGGTCATCATGCCAAAGAACGCAACCCACAGCCCGTGGGGCATGAACACAAACGGCCGGAAAGATCCGTAGCGCATCGCCTGGCTGAAATCATGCTGGAAGTATCCGTAAAACATCAGATTCAACTGAGGAGACATGCGCGACTCCCACAGCATTGGCAATGAATAGACCAGACCTGCGGCCATCAGCGCCACGATGATCGCCCGCATTGCGTCTTCGGTTGCCAGAAGCTTGCGGGCCAGAAGAAACGGCAACAAGGCGATGACCTGATTGGTGACCACAGCGACGGAATCGTAAATCCGCATCGCGGGCAGCATTGATGCCTGAAACCAGATTTGGTCGCCATTGGTCAGAACGGTCGCAAACGGGCTGAGGATGAACACGACGATCAGCGTCCGCCCAAGCGTCGATTGCGGCAAAAACTCTACCCGCTGTTTGAGCAAGAAGACAACCGCCGCCGTCGCCGAGAGATTTGCCACCACATATTTGTTGAACCCCGGCACCATCGGTATGTCGATGGCAATGACCGGGGGCAGCAGCATGTAGGCGCCCAACACCGTCCAGATCAACGCGCGTGCCGGATCCAGCTTCGTGAACAGGATCCACGAAACAAAGGGCCACAAGACCAGCATTGTATAGGCAAGCGAATTGGCAATGGGCATGGCGTCTGGGTGTCTGCTCTCCGGGGGTTGGCGATAGCATGGATCGTCCGGCTTGTCTTGACGCGTTAAAACGGCACAACCGCGCCTTGAATGCGGCAGACAGACGGCACGGCCCCCCCGTGGCATTGGATTGCATCATGGGCTATAGGGCTAAGTCTTGCGGCACGCTGCGCTGCGGAAAGGCCAGAAAACCATGCTTTGGGATATCAGAACGCGGATGAAGCCCGCGCTTGCGGTCATCGACATGATCCCGAACATCCACCGCACTCCGGCTTTGGCCACCTTGCGCCGCGCGGTGCTGGAAGGGCGACCGGCGACGATGCGGCTTTCCGACGAAGACCGTGAGCTTGCGTTTCACGATGCCCATGTGCAGCTGACATCCCCCATCGGCGCGCGGGTGCTGAAGATGTTGCATGATGCTGGCCAGCTGAAGCTGAAAAAGCCGCCTGCAAAATCAATGCCCGTGCTGGAGGCCTATATCGCAACCGAGGCGGCTTTCCGGGCCGATGTGGCGCGTATTCTGGCGGCAGACGACGCAAAGCGCCTGCGTCTGGCAGACATCATCGCCAACCCCGCCTGTGCCCGGCCCGACGAACTTAGCCCCTATCTGATCGATAAGGTGATTTCGGCGCACCTTGGCCACGCGGCCACCGGCAGTATCAGTATCGCCGGGCTGACATGCCACCGCAGCCAGAGCCTTGGTGATCAGGTAAACAGCGAACGCTACCGCGACGAGGGCCGGCTTTACTGCTGGTGGACCGACGAGACCGGCCTGCGGCAAGGTGAAGAAGACTGACCAAACCATTGCCGCACTGAGCCAGCACACCGGGCGCGGCGTCGATCCCCCTGCCCTTTGCCAGTTGGCCGTGCTAAAAGGCCGCGGTCCATAGTTCGCAGGCCCGCCGTGCAGTTTCGTTATCCAGATCAGACGATTACAGTGAACATGCCCGACCAGCCCAGCCTGCTGGTCGAAATCCGGGCGCGGTTCCGTAAGGGGCAGGGCTTTGCTCTGGCCACGATCAACCTTGATCACCTTGTCAAACTTCGCGCCTCGGCCAGCTACCGGGCAACCTATGCGGCGCAGGATCTGATCGTGGCAGACGGCAACCCGATTGTCTGGCTGTCCCGGATCGCCCGTCGTCCGGTTGCGCTGGTTCCCGGATCAGATCTGCTGCGCCCGCTGTTGCAGCTTGCCGCCGATGAGGCGATGCCGGTCGCCTTCTACGGCTCTGAGCCAGATGTGCTGGCAAAAGCAGCGCAGCAATTGCAGGCCGAGATCCCGACCCTGCGTGTGGTCTGGACCGGCGCGCCAGAAATGGGGTTTGATCCCACGGGCACAGAGGCGCAAACCGCGTTGCAAGCGATGCAGGCGGCGGGCGCGCGGGTGTGTATCGTTTCGCTTTCCGCCCCCCGACAAGAGGCGTTTGCCGCCTTTGGTCAAATACTTACGCCCCAGATCGGCTTTTGCGGCTTTGGCGCGGGGCTGGACTTTGTGGCGGGCCAGCAGATCCGTGCGCCGGTCTGGATGCGCAAGCTGGCGTTGGAATGGCTGTGGCGCGCGCTTTCAGCCCCGCGCCGGTTGGTTCCGCGTTACGCAGCCTGCGCGGCCATCCTTCCGGGGCAGGTCGCGGCGGCGCTGAAACAACGGGTCGGCTGAGGCTACTTATACTCGATCAGTTTGCGTCTGCGACCAAACGCCTGGCCGAGGTAAAAGCCCAGAGCACCCGTCGCTTCGGCAAACCGACCCGCGACCGTCAGCAGCGCCCATGTCCAGCCACCGCGCCGGGAAAGCCGCAGCACTTGCGCCGGATAGGCCAAGGCAAGCGCCCATCCCGCCGGATGAAACAGCCCGGCGATGATCACGATCAATGGTCCGGCTACGCCCCATTTCAACGCCCGGCGGTTTTCGACGACCCAGTGACGCTCTGGTCCGGCGCCATGAAGTTCGGCCCCTTCGGCAAAGGCGTGGCCAGACCGGACCATTCGCTTCCACCATTGGCCAAAGCGCACCAATGCGGCGTCGTGAAGGGTCATTTCCGCATCGATCCGCCAGACCGTCCCACCGGCGCGGCGCAAGCGCAAGCACAGCTCGGGTTCTTCCCCGGCGATCAGATCATCCCGGTAACCACCAGCAGCCAGCACAGGGGCAAAGCGCATCAGCGCATCCCCGCCGCAGGCTTTGGCCTCACCGACAGGGGTGTTCCATTCACGGTCGGCCATCGCGTTATAGGCCGACGCTTCCGGGAAGCGTTCACGCCGCCGACCACAGACCACCACTGCCGTCGGATGAAGCGAAAACGCTTCAATCGCTGCAGGAAGCCATCCAGGGTCAAGCACGCAATCACCATCGACAAATTGCACAAATGTCGGCGGAGTCTCGGCCAGCGCCAGCAGTCCGGCATTGCGCGCGCGCGCCGCGGTGAAGGGGCGGTCCATGTCGAGGATAATGACTTTGGCCCCCAACCCCTGCGCAACCGCGACCGAGGCATCCGTGGATCCGCTGTCTACATAGACCACTCGCCGGACGCGTCCGCGCAACGCAGAAAGGCAGGCAACCAGACGGTCGCCTTCGTTTCTGCCAATCACAACTGCATCGACGATCAAGGTCATTTCCGCTGCTTCTGCCTCTCCCATTTCAACCCTAAAACCGAGAGGCGGCAAACGCTATGGCCGTCATCGGATAAAAGGGGCAAAGCCTTTCAATTCGGAAGATAATCTGCTAATCATGTCTCTTACTGGACGGGGGTCTGGCAAGTCTGAGGCGACGGCGACACGGTCAAAGTGCAGCAGGCCGCAATCAGATTGGTCAAAGGGTTTGGTTTGCGATTGTGCAGACCGGCGTATCGGCAAGCAGCCCCCGCGCTGCGCTTTTTCAGGAGCGTGCCAGGTGATGGCCCGAAGCAACAACTTGGCGATACCACCAGAAAACGCACTGGATATAGGGAATTTTCCGATGTCCGATGAGGACAATGCCGCATCGCAGCGTGAGCGGCCGATGTCTGTATCGGTGTTTCGCCCCGGCAAGAACGCCGAGCGCGGCCCGCAACAGTTTGATATTAACTTGAGTCGGAATATTTTTTCCGAGCCCTACCCACTGGCCCTGTTCAGCCCGGCACGCGTATGGGAATCGCTCAACGCGATCAGCCTTGATACCGACCACCTTGCTGGAAACGGTTTGTTTATCAATCCGGACCAAAGCCTTGCCGGCACTGCCTTTGACATTTTGCGCACCCGAATTTCGCAAGCCATGGTCGAGCGCGGCTGGCAGCGCATTGGCATCACCTCGCCCACCCATGGGTGCGGCAAGTCCTTCACGGCCGCCAATCTTGCAATGGCTCTTGCGCGCCGCCCCGGCAGCCGGACGGTGCTGCTAGACCTCGATTTGCGGCGGCCAAGTCTGCACACATTGTTTGGCGCTGCGCCCTTGGGGGCCTTGCGCGATTTTCTGGATGGCTCTCAGCCGCTCGAGTCGCTTTTCTCACGCGTTGGCAAAACCTTGGCCATCGGTTTCAATGGAGAGGCCGTGCCGGATGCAGGTGACGTTCTGCACAGCGCAGACGCGACACAAGCGCTGGAAGCAATGGAAACACAACTTGACCCCGATATTACAGTGATGGATCTGCCGCCTGCCCTTCTGAGTGACGATGTGCTGGCAATGCGGGACAAGGTGGACGCTGTGCTGGTGGTAGCCGATGGCAAGATCACAACAGCCAAGGACATCCGCGCCTGCGAGGCGCTGTTCGAACATCGCATTCCGCTTTTGGGGATTGTTCTGAACCGTGCGCAAGACCGGGGCCTTGGCCGCCTGCGCTATGGCAGGGACTGATCAATGGGTCCGATCCAAACAATCGAAGACCTGATTGGTCTGGTCCGGCGACGATACTGGATAATCCTTGCAGTGGCTTTGATCGGGACTATTTTTGCTGCCGTCTATGCCAAAACCCGCCCCAATGTATTTGAATCGGCAGCCGTATTGCAGGTGGAACTTCCAATGGTCACCGATGGCGGACAGGCCCCCGCTTTGCCGGTCAGCACCTTGCAGCTGCTGACCAGTATCGAACAGCGCCTGACCACACGCGAGAATATGATCACCCTGATCGAGCGTCATTCTCTTTTTGCCGACGCGCCCGGCATGTCGGTTGAGGATAAGGTGGACGCAATGCGTCGTTCCGTGAGTTTTCAGACGGTGACCGGGCCATCCGGTGCGCTTTCAGCATTGATCGTATCGGCACAGGCAGGTGATGCCGAAGATGCGGCACGCATTGCAAATGATCTGGCCCAGAGTGTGCTTGATCTGGGGTCTGAGGGCAAACGCGCGACTGCCGAAGCAAGCTTTGCCTTTTTCAAAGAACAGGAAAACCGTCTGTGGCAGCAGATGACCGAGCTGGAAGCTGAAGTTGCGACCTATCGCGATGCAAACCGCAGCGCCCTTCCGGGTGTGCGCGAAGCCCGGCAAGATGAAATAACGCAGCTTGAAACATCGCTTAGGGCGCTGGATCAAGAAACCACCGGGTTGCAAAGCGAAGATGCGCAGGTGCGGGCATTGCCAACCATGCGGGCAACAGATCGGCGGCGGCTGGAAGACATCGGCCAACGCCTGTCAGTGCTGGCGGCGCAACGGACGCCGCTTGCTGCGCGCAAGGCCGCACTTGAGGCAACACTTGGCGATACGGCCGAGGTAGAGCGCGCGCTTTCAGCCTATGAGCGGCAGTTGCGACAGTTGCAGGATCAATACACCGTTGTTTCTCAGCGCATGGCCGAGGCGGAAACGGCGCAAAGTCTGGCGTCGCGCCAGCAAACAGAACGCTTTGCCATGCTGGAGCGGGCGATCACACCCGATTATCCGGTGGGATCTGGCGGTAAGAAAATTGCAATCGCGGGGCTGATTGCCAGCACGGGAATGGGGTTTTTTCTGGCTTTCCTTCTGGACCTTATCAATCCGGTGATCCGCACAGCAGCCCAGATGGAACGCGAACTTAATATTCGGCCGATCGTGTCGATCCCCGAAGTGCCGCACAGCAATCGTAAGTCCTTTGGTAGCAAGACGATCAAATCTTTGATCGAAAGCGAGGCAGGGCGTTTGCCTGCCATGGTGGGTTTGCGCAGCTTGGTGATTTTAGGCGGAGCGGCTTTGATCCTTTTGATCGCGCTGGTGTCAATGCTCTGAGGCCGCGTGATGTGTCAAAAGGCCCGTCCCTTGTGGGGTGGGCCTTTTTGATTCACCCAAGGTGAAGGACAGCAGCCGGTGAAAATCAGCAGCCGGTGCCGTTCATGACGACGTTGACCGTGCGCCACAGAATCCGAAGATCGGTCGCAAATGCCAAGCCTTCTTCATAAACCGTGTCATACTCGGCACGCGCCCGAAATGTCGTGCGGTTGCGGCCTGCGGTTTGCCAATACCCGGTAATACCGGGGCGCAACGCATAATAGGCCGTCCCGGGGTATAGCGACCGCTGGTCAACCATCATCGGTCGTGGGCCGACAAGGCTCATGCTGCCTGTCAGAACGTTCCACAGTTGTGGCAACTCGTCCAGCGATGACCGGCGCAAAAACAGACCGAAGCGGGTGATCCGCGGATCGTTGCGCAGCTTTTGGGTCGTGTCCCATTCATGCCGCGCCGCCGGATCACGCTTGAGCAGCTCCTCCATCTGAGCATCTGCATCACGCACCATAGAACGCAGCTTCCACATGCGGAAAACTTCGCCGCCCTTGCCTATGCGCAACTGGCTGTAAAACGGCTTGCCACCATCCAGAGCGACGCCAAGCGCAAGGCTTGCCACAACGGGAACCACCACAGGCGCAGCAAGAACGATTGCCGCGACATCCAAGACCCGCTTGAAAACACTTCTGTAAAGCCCAAACGGTCGCGCTTGGGAAAGCAAAGGCAGACCAGTAAAGTCTGGCGGAGATTTGACAGGCTCTGACGTGCGTGCCGGAAACTCAGGAAAAGTGAAGGACATCAACAAGCCCTCCCAGAACCCTGTATCCCAAATCGCAACAATAGAACCTTGACGCCCCCCTGCCCAACCATGATGCCGGTTGCCCGGAGCAGCCCAATCGACAGAAATTCAAACAACATCTTCAGCACTCGGATAAAGCGCCCCCACTTTGTATTTTAATGGGTGTTGGTTGTGTTTGACGACTGTCTTTCGAGGCAGCGCGCCACTTTCAGACCACAATTCTGCAGCAATGTTGCCATGTCTTTGTCAGCCCGGCGCCCAATTCTACCCATGCGTGTATTCAGGGGCGTTTGGCACCGATAAGCATCGCAACACCAAGACGAATGATTCGATCCGGTGGCGCGATCTGGACACGTCGCATCCATGTTGAATCGCTAAAGAAACCAAAGCTTTGACGCGCAAATCCCCAAAAATTATCGAAAAAATGGAAACAATAGGGCGGTCAGTCACCCGCCTCATAGGTTGGACGCAATGCGATCGCCAGTGCGGCAAGAAGCATGAAAAGCGATCCAGCCCCCGAATAAGCGAAAACTGCCAGAGAAACTGGGTGCCCCAAGATCAGAGTAGAGGCTGCGCCGAACCACCCGCCGAGCACAGCAGTTACCATATAAAAAGTTGGCATGTGTCCCCCGACCTGCCGATTACGCGCCTAGTCTTATGTGATTTCGCGTCGCGTGAAAGCATTCAAACATATCGCAAGGCATTTCTGACATGTTTTTTGACATTTTTTGGTGGGATACGGCGGTTTTGTGCCTGATTTGACCCACTTCAAAGCCCTTGCATCCCCTGACGTCAATGGCGATCTTGGTCAAAGGTGCCTGAGGTGGCACCGGACAAACCGGAGCCGCCTTTGAAGATCGCCTATCTGATCAACACCTATCCCCGCGGATCTCAGACCTTTATCCGGCGCGAGATTCTTGCGCTTGAGCGTTCGGGGTGGGACGTTCACCGTTTTGCGCTGCGGTCAGACCGTGCTGCATTGGTCGAGCCTGCGGATCTGGCCGAGGATGCGCGCACCGAGCATATTCTGGGCTTTGGTGCAGGCAAGCTGGCGCTGTCTGCATTGGGATGGATCGCACGCAACCCCAAAGGTGCGTTGCGTGCATTCGTCATGGCTCTGCGCTGCGGCGCAAAGGGAGCAGGCGGCACACCGGGCACAGGGGGCCGTTTGCGCCATATGATCTATCTGGCAGAAGCCGCGCATCTGGCGCGCCGCTGTCACGACCTGCGCCTGCCCCATCTGCACGCCCATTTCGGAACCAACTCTGCCACTGTGGCGATGCTTTCGGCGATGATGGGGGGGGCGGGGTATTCCTTTACCGTTCATGGCCCCGAAGAATTCGACGCCCCCCGCGCGCTGTGCCTGGGGGAAAAGGCTGACAACGCACTTTTTACAGTGGCCATTTCCAGCTTTGGCCGCAGTCAACTGTGCCGGTGGGCCAGCACACAGACCTGGCCGCGACTGCATGTCGTTCATTGCGGGATCGAGCCATGGCGGTATCCCGACCCCGCGCCGATGCCAGCCGGCGGCCCCCATCTTGTGGCCATCGGCCGGCTGTCAGAGCAAAAGGGATTTGCCCTTCTGATCGAGGCCGTTGCTCGGGCGGTACAGACATTGCCCGACCTGCATTTGACGCTTGTCGGCGATGGCGAGTTGCGCCCCCAAGTCGAAGCGGCGATTGCCCGACACGATCTTTCCCGACACGTCACCCTGACCGGATGGCTGGATGAGGCGCGGGTGCGTGACGCGCTGTCTGCGGCACAGGCGCTGGTCCTGCCCTCGTTTGCCGAAGGCCTGCCAGTGGTGATTATGGAGGCCATGGCCGCAGGCCGCCCGGTGATTGCCACCGCCATCGCCGGGGTTCCGGAATTGGTCACGCCGGATACCGGATGGCTGGTGCCAGCTGGTGACGTTGAAGCATTGGCGCATGGAATTTGCGCCATGGCCGCAACGCCGCTTGACCGGTTGGCCGAGATGGGACATGCCGCAAGACAACGCGTGTTGAAGCGTCACGACATTGATCGCGAGGCCGAGAAACTGACGGTTCTTTTTGCCAGCAAGGGCAATCCCTGATGCCTGTTCCCTTTTCCTTTGTCTGTGCCAGCAATTCCGATGCGGTGCTGTCAGCAAACCTTGCCGCCTCGCCCATTCTGGCCGAAGGTCTGTCCTTGCATGTGGAGCGCGGCGCAGCGTCGGCGTCTACAGCCTATAACCGGGCCATTGATGCGACCGATGCTGATGTGATTGTCTTCGCCCATCACGATGTTTATTTACCCAAAGGCTGGGACAGGCTGCTTACCGCACGTCTGGCAGAGCTGACACGCATTGACCCCAACTGGGCTGTGGCAGGGGCATACGGGGTTGCTGGCGATTACAATCAGTTCGGGCCGGTCTGGACATCTTCTTTGGGGCAGATCATCGGTCGTGTGCCTTTGCAGCCTGAATCAGTGAACAGTCTGGATGAAATGCTGATCGTGCTGCGTCGGGCTTCGGGCCTGCGCTTTGATGACGAACAGCCCGGCTGGCATATGTATGGCACCGATATCGTATGCCGGGCGCGCGCGGCGGGCTTTGGTGCCTATGCCATCGGGCTGCCCTGCATTCACAACGACCGCTTTCACGGTGCCCTGGGACCGGATTTCACCGAAAGCTATCGCTGGATGCAGGCGAAATGGCCGCAATATCTGCCGGTTCAGACCCCGGTCACGAAAATCAGCCGTTCAGGCCTGCATCTGATGCGAGAGCGCTGGAACATGCGCAAATCGCTGACCCTGCGCGCGACAGAGGCGGTTGATACCGGTGCTGCGCCTGCCGTGCTTGCGTCGCGTTGCGGTTGGGCAGATCTGACGCCCTCAGCAGACTAAAGCCCGCGGATCACCCCGGCCACCGCAAGACCAAGCGTGGTATGCGCTTGGGGTTCAAAATGGATGCCGTCTTGCGGGCTGACTGCGATAATCTCGCCCGCGTCCAGAAATCCGATCCCGCGCGCAATGGCCAGTTCGCGGTAGCGCGCCGCGAGACCCTGGCTGCGCGCGGCCCCACCCAGAAACTCACCCGAGATTGGCCCGACTTCAAGCACCGGTGGCGGGCAGATCAGCAGAACCTTGAACCCGCCATGCCGTGCCTGCATTTCCAGGCTTTGCGCCACATCGACCAGACCGGCAATGCCTGCGGTGACGGCCTCGGGCGTGGCCGAGAACCGCGCTTTTACGTCATTTGTGCCCAGCATGATGGTCAGCACATCGACCGGGCCATGGCTTTGCAGCGCGATCTTCAACCCGTCCTGACCGTTCATATGCGCGCCCATCACCGGATCGGGAAATTGCGCGGTGCGGCCCGGCAGGCCCTCTTCTGCCAGCTCCCAGCCAACACCCAGATCCCGCCAGCACACCTGCGGCCAGCGTAAAGCCGGGCCAAAGCGGTGATATTCGCCACGTGTCACGATAGGGGGCGTTCCATGGGTATTGCTGTCGCCAAAGGTTAAAAGATACGGCATGTCACTCTCCCGGTCTTGCTGGGCAAACGCTACGACCAGAATCCTTGCGCGTAAATGCCTCTTGCCCCTTGGCCTTTGCGCCCGCTGTGCGCATATAGGGGACGAAGTTTCAGACGGATGAGGGATCGGATGTTCAGCCTTGGTGACAAACCTGCCGCCGCACCGAAAAGCGACCTGATCAAAGACACGACCGAAGCCACCTTCATGGCCGACGTGATCGAGGCCAGCCGCGAAGTGCCGGTGATCGTTGACTTCTGGGCGCCGTGGTGTGGCCCCTGCAAAACACTTATCCCCGCGCTTGAAGCGGCGGTGACAGCCGAAGGCGGCAAGGTTCGCATGGTCAAGGTGAACGTTGACGAAAATCAGATGATCGCAGGGCAGTTGCGCGTGCAGTCTATCCCGACCGTCTTTGCCTTTTGGCAGGGCCAGCCGGTTGATGGGTTTCAAGGCGCGTTGCCGGGGTCAGAGATCAAGAAGTTCATCGACCGGATCAAGGCTCTTGGCGGCGATGGCGGGCTGGCCGAAGCGATCGAGGCCGCAGAACAGATGCTGACAGAAGGCGCCGCGGTTGATGCCGCTGAAACATTTGCCGCCATTCTGGAAGAAGAACCGGAAAACGCTGCGGCTTATGGTGGCTTGATCCGCACCCATTTGGCGCTTGGCAATCTGGAGCAAGCGGAAGTTCTGGCCGCCAATGCGCCCAAGGCCATCGCCTCTGCAAAAGAGGTCGAGGCGGCACGCGCCCAGATCGAGCTGGCCAAACAGGCGGCCAATGCAGGCCCGGAGCAGGATCTGCACAACGCGGTCGAGGCGGACCCGGCCAATCATCAGGCCCGGTTTGACTATGCCGCAGCCCTTCTAGCGGCAGGAAAGACCGAAGAAGCGGTCGATCAGTTGCTGGAGCTGTTCCGCCGCGACCGGGAATGGAACGATGGTGCCGCGCGCACCCAGCTTTTCACCATTTTCGATGCCTTGGCTGCCAAAGATCCGATTGTGATGAAAGGGCGTCGCAAGCTGTCGTCAATGATATTTGCCTGACGCGCCACGCGGCCTAGGTAGACCCTCATGATTAACGCATCAGACTTGCCCGACACCATCCCGGTTTTCCCGCTGCCCGGCGCGCTGATGCTGCCGCGCGCGCGTTTGCCGCTGCACATCTTTGAGCCGCGCTATCTGGCGATGATCGAAGACTGCATGAAAACCAAAACCCGGCTGATCGGCATGATCCAGACCCGCGAAACGCCGGCTGGAGAAAAGCGACTGCAATCAATAGGTTGCGCAGGTCGGCTGACGGGTTTTTCCGAAACGGAAGACGGGCGATACATGATCACCCTGTCGGGCATGTCGCGGTTTCGCGTGCGCGATGAGGTGCAGGGATTTACCCCCTATCGCCGTTGTCAGGTTGACTGGTCCCCGTTTGGCCGCGACCTGAACCGCGAGGATGAAACTGACCCCGGCTTTGACCGCCCTGCCTTTCTGGCGGTGTTGGGGCGTTATCTGACCACGCTTAACCTTGCGACCGACTGGGACAGTCTGAAAGAAGCCGACACCGAGTTGCTGATCAACTCGCTGTCGATGCTTTGCCCCTTTACGCCCGAAGACAAACAAGCCTTGCTGGAAGCGCCATCGCTGTCGACCCGGCGCGAAACGCTGGTTACGTTGATCGAATTTGCCCTGCGCGGCGGGGCGGATGACGAGGTGATGCAATGAGCGATCCCGACGCAGCCGAAGCAGCCGCCAATCAGGCGCAGCCTTTTGATCCGCGCATGTTGGAAAGTCTGGTCTGCCCGCTTACTCAGGCAGTGCTGACATATGATGCCGCGCGGCAAGAGCTGATATCGAAAGCCGCCCGGCTGGCGTTTCCGATACGCAACGGCATTCCGGTCATGCTGCAAACCGAAGCACGGGCGCTGGACTGACCGCGGGCAGCAATGACGTTCGCGTGATCGACAACAACGTCACTATGCCGATGCTTTGGCTCTCTTATACTGGCTCAGATTTTCCAGCTGGGAGCCAGAGAATATGAAGTTGATTTCGAAAAGCCTGATCGCCGGACTTGTTCTTGTGGCCGGTGTTGCCGTGGCAAAAGAAGGCGTGCAAGATCCGACCGTCAAGGCCCGCATGGACCTGATGGGCACCATCGGGATGAATGTCAAAGTTCTGGGCGACATGGCAACCGACAAGGTGGCGTTTGACGCCGCCGCTGCCCTGGCCGCGCAAGAGGCATTGGTGGCTGCATCCGCAGACATCGCCGCCAAATTCGAACCGCAGGCAACAGACCCGGTTGCCGAGGCAAAGCCCGAAATCTGGACCAACTGGGATGATTTTGTTGCCAAGGCAGGTGCGCTGAATGCAGCCGCAACCTCCCTTGACCCAGCGTCTCTGGATAGCGTCAAGGCTGGTATGGGGGCAGTTGGTGGCACCTGCCGCGACTGCCACAGCACCTACCGCATGTAATTACGCGTGCCGGATCAGATCAAAGGCCCCCGATCCTTCGGGGGCCTTCATCATTTCTACTACAACGGGTTCAGCTGCAGTGGACGCGTGAAATGCGCTCTGCCCGGTCAATTTCGATGTTCAGCCGGTCGGGGCGGTAGTCCATAGTGACCGCCATATCTGGTCGGATAATCCGTGTTTCCTGCCCAAAGCGCATTGTCTGTAGCACCGAAGCAGGCTGACCCACCAACCCTTGCAGCGCATCTGCGCCACAGGTTGCAAGATCAGGGCCATCCGACACAACGGGCTGACATGCCGCCAGCATGGCAACCACACATCCGGCAAGGGCTATCTGTTTCATCGTTTTTCTCCCGGTCTTTAGCCGCAAAACAGGTGCAAGATCACACCGCTGCCATCTACTTGGGCATTCAGCCTGTCCGGCATCAAGTCCCGCGTCACGCCTTGGCCGGGTCGCAGCACCCGTAGATGGCCCGGCAAGCGATAATCCGCCAGTTCCACAAAGGACCGTCCCGCAAGATGGGTCAGCTGGTCCTGACCACAGCCCGCCACCTGACTGCTGGCAAGCCTTGCCGGTGGCACAATGGCCGGCCCCTGCCCACCCAAGGTCGGCAGGACGCACCCGGAAAGCATCCCGCACAGGGTTAGCCCGAAAACACCCCGCCGGAAGACTGGAAAGCCGATGAGCGACAAGAACCTGACCACTGGTGAACCATGCTAAAGCTGATGATCACCTAACCCCTCAGCCTGTGTTCTTGCAAGGTTGCCTTTGAATTTCCCGGCGCAGGGTCTTGCCTTGGGGGACGCTTTCCCCCAGCCTAGGTGCAATTCGAAACAGGAGAAGTCCATGCGTACCCGTGCCGCCGTCGCCCTTGCCCCCGGCAAACCCCTGACCGTGATGGAGGTCAATCTGGCCGACCCAAGGGAAGGCGAGGTTCTGGTCGAGATCAAGGCCACCGGCATTTGTCATACCGATGAGTTCACCCTGTCGGGTGCCGATCCCGAAGGGCTGTTTCCGGCCATTCTGGGGCATGAGGGCGCGGGCGTTGTCATCGCCTGCGGGCCGGGGGTCACAAGCCTGAAGCCCGGTGATCACGTTATTCCGTTGTACACACCAGAATGTCGGCAATGCCCAAGCTGTCTTAGCCAGAAGACCAACCTTTGCACCGCAATCCGGTCAACCCAAGGGCAGGGCCTGCTGCCGGACGGCACCACACGGTTTTCGATGCTGGATGGCACGCCGATCCATCACTATATGGGCTGTTCCACCTTTGCCAATCACACGGTTGTGCCAGAAATCGCCCTTGCCAAGGTCCGCAAGGACGCCCCGTTTGACAAGATCTGCTATATCGGCTGCGGCGTCACCACTGGCATCGGCGCTGTGATCAACACCGCCAAGGTAGAGATCGGGGCCAAAGCCGTGGTCTTCGGTCTGGGCGGCATCGGGTTGAACGTGTTGCAGGGTCTGAAGCTGGCCGGTGCGGACATGATCATCGGCGTGGACATCAACAACGACCGCAAGGAATGGGGCGAGCGGTTCGGCATGACCCATTTCGTCAATCCCAAAGAGATTGAAGGCTCGGTCGTGCAGCATATTGTTGACCTGACCAAAACCCCCTTCGACCAGATCGGCGGCGCAGATTACTCTTTTGACTGCACCGGAAACGTCAAGGTGATGCGCGATGCGCTGGAATGCACCCATCGTGGTTGGGGTCAAAGCATCATCATCGGCGTGGCCCCTGCGGGCGCTGTGATCGAGACGCGCCCGTTCCAGCTGGTCACCGGCCGCATCTGGAAAGGCACGGCCTTTGGTGGCGCGCGTGGGAGGACAGATGTGCCAACGATTGTTGACTGGTATATGGATGGCAAGATCCAGATTGACCCGATGATCACCCACACGCTGACACTGGAAGACATCAACAAGGGCTTTGATCTGATGCATTCGGGTGAAAGCATCCGGTCAGTCGTGGTGTATTGAGGCTGATGTTGATTGGGGGGCTGGCTGCCCCCCAGCCAATTAGCAACCCCCGAGAGTATTTTTGCCAAGATAAAATCCAGCCACAGGGCCTTGACCCGATTGAGAAGGACATGCTTGCCGCGCCCTAGCCGTCAGCTTGAGGCTTTCCTTGGCTGAGCCAAGATGCGACAAGCGGCGGAATGGAGAAAATGTGATGCCGGAAACCCGCACCCCCCGCCTTTGCGTCCTGATCGACGCCGACAATGTGCCCGCCAGCTATGCCGAGGCGATTTTCGAAGAAATCGCAGCTTTGGGCGAAGCCTCTGTGCGCCGCATCTATGGTGATTGGTCGGCGCAGCGTCTGGCGGGTTGGGCCAAGAAGGTCGCCGCTCTGGGGCTGGTTGCGGATCAGCAGTTTTCCAACACCAAGGGCAAGAACGCGAGCGACATCGGCCTTGTGATCGCTGCGATGGATTTCCTGCACTCGGGCCTGTTTGACGGCTTTGTGCTGGTGTCATCCGACAGCGATTTCACCCGCCTTGCCGCCCGGATCCGTGAACAGGGGCTTGATGTCTACGGTATCGGCGAAAAGAAAACGCCCGAAGCTTTCCGCATGGCCTGCAAGCGGTTCATCTATGTCGAAAACCTGAGTGCCATCGCCGAGGAGCCCCCGCGCGTTGCCGCCCGGAGCGAGACGGTCGAAGGTGTGGTTGCGGTGAAATCCGGCACCAAAGAGGCCCCGACCAAGGCCATTCCGCTGATCGTCGCCGCCATGCGCGCGATTGACCCGGACGGCGAATGGTACACGCTTGGGCCATTGGGCCAATTCATCACGCAGGCCAACCCCGATTTCGATACGCGGACCTATGGCGCGGCAAAGCTGTCGGATCTGGTGCGCCGTCTGCCCCGGTTCGAGGTCCGCCAAGGCCCCGGCGGACAGCTGGAACTGCGCGACCTGTCGTAACGACGCACATCTGCCGTGCGGGTCTGCGCCTTTGCGCACAGGCCCGCATCGCCTATGTTCAGCCCAATTACAGGAGACCGTTATGAGCAAGATTTCCCTTGGACTGGACACGTTCGGCGATGTGAACCGTGGCGCGAACGGGCAGCTTTTGCCGATGGATCAGGTGCTGCGCGATGTGGTGGAACAGGCGGTTCTGGCCGATCAGGTCGGCATCGACTTTATCGGACTGGGCGAACACCACCGCGATGATTTTGCCATTTCCGCACCCGAAATCGTGCTGGCCACCATCGCCGGGCGCACCAGGACCATTCGGCTCGGCACTGCCGTTACGGTGTTGTCGTCCGATGATCCGGTGCGCGCCTTCCAGCGGTTTTCCACATTGAACGCCCTGTCCAATGGCCGGGCCGAGGCCATTCTGGGCCGCGGGTCTTTCAGCGAAAGCTATGCGCTGTTCGGGTATGACATGGCCAATTACGACCAGTTGTTCGAGGAAAAGCTGGACCTGTTCGCCCGCCTCGTGCGTGAGAAAAAGGTCAGCTGGAAGGGCGAGACGCGGGCGCCGCTGAAAAATCAGGTGGTCTATCCGCCACTGGGGCCAAAGGGGCTGACCACATGGGTCGGCGTTGGCGGCAGCCCGGAATCGGTCGTGCGCGTGGTCCGGCAAGACCTGCAACTGATGCTGGCCATCATTGGCGGCGATCCGGCGCGCTTTGTGCCCTATGTCGATTTGTATCACCGCGCGGTGGGGTCGATGGATGCAAAGGTGCGCCCGATCGGCGTGCATTCCCCCGGTTTCATTGCCACGACAGATGAGGCCGCGCGCGAAGCTCTGTGGCCGCATTACCGCGACATGTTCGGCCGCATCGGCCGCGAAAGGGGCTGGCCACCGGTGACCAAAGACAAGTATCTGGCCGAGATCGAGCAAGGCTCTTTGTATGTCGGCAGCCCGGACACCGTGGCGAAGAAGATCGCAAAAACGATCCGGACGCTGAAAATCCAGCGGTTCGACATGAAATACGCAACCGGCCCGCAGCCCCATGGCGACCTGATGGCGTGTATCCGGCTTTATGGCGAAATTGTCATTCCGATGGTTCACGATATGCTGGCCCGTGACCGTTCTGCGGCCTGAGCGCAGCGCGGGCTGGGGTGGTGGACGCCTCCGGCGGGAGTATTTTGAAAGCAGCAATGCCGAGAGGTGCGCGGCGGCGGCGCTAGAGCGGCATGACCATATCGCGGTGCGCAATTCCGGCATCGTCATAGACCGGGCCCTGGGCAACGAAGCCCAAGCGCTCGTAAAACCCCATGGCATGGGTTTGTGACCCCAGCTTGGCACGGGTGACGCCGGGCTGGCGCCGCAGTTCGGCAACAGCCTCGCGCATCAATGCAGTACCAAGGCCAGTGCCGCGCGCCTGACGCAAAACGCAGACCCGGCCAATCTTGCCAGTGTCGCCCGACAGCAAAAGCCGGGCGGAGCCCATCGGGATGCCATCAACCAAGGCCAGGATATGGATGGCCTGATCATCCTTGTCGTCAATCTCATCCGCCTCGGACACGCCCTGTTCTTCGATGAACACGATACGACGCAACTGGCGGCAGGTTGCGATGTCACGGGTGGGGGCAATGTGGATCATGCAAAGTAGTCCTGCAAAATGCGGCTATAGATGGTCTTGAGTTGGCCGATCTGGTCGACCTGCACCCGTTCATCGACTTGATGCATGGTCTTGCCCACCAGACCGAATTCGACCACCGGGCAGTGATTTTTCACAAAGCGCGCGTCCGAGGTGCCGCCCGAGGTTGAGGTAACCGGCACGCGGCCGGTTTCAGCTTGCACCGCGCGGGCCACCATGGCCGAGAAATCGCCGGGCGGAGTCAGGAAACTTTCGCCCGAAATACTAAGGCGCACATCGAACTGAACGCCGGATTCGTGCTGCACTGTCTGGGCGCAGTCCTGCACCCAACGGCTTAGGCTGTCGCCCGAATGCAGATCATTGAACCGGATGTTTACTGTGGCCGTACCGCGCGCGGGGATCACGTTATTGGCGGGGTTGCCGCAATCAATCGTGGTTATCGCCAGTGTCGAGGCATCAAAATGTGCGCTTCCCGCATCCAGTGGCCTTTCCTCCAGCTTTGCCAGCAGCTTGACCAACGCACTCATCGGGTTTTTGGCCCGGTGCGGATAGGCGGAATGGCCTTGCACCCCGGTTGCGGTGACAAAGGCGGTCATGCTACCACGGCGACCAATCTTCATCATCTCGCCCATGTCATTCGGGCAGGTCGGTTCGCCGACCAGACAATGTGTCATGCGCTCGCCCTGGGTGGCCATCCAGTCGAGCAAAGCCACTGTGCCGTCGACCGATGCGCCTTCCTCATCGCCGGTGATTGTCAGGATAACGGCGCCATCGGGCGGGGTGTCGCGGACGAAATCGATGGCGGCTGCGACAAAGGCCGCAACGCCGGATTTCATGTCGGTCGTGCCACGGCCATACATCCAGCCATCGACGATCTCGGCTCCGAACGGATCATGGGTCCAGGCGGCCGCATCACCGACGGGCACGACATCAGTATGCCCGTTGAAGCCAAACGAGCGGTTTGCCCCCCGCGTACCCCAGCGGGCGAACAGGTTGGCCACCCCGCCCCGGTCAACCCGTGTGCAGTCAAAGCCCGCATCGGACAAAAGGGCCTGCAACAAGACCAGTGCCCCGCCCTCTACCGGGGTGACTGAGGGGCAGCGCACCAGATCTGCGGTCAGGGCGACAGGATCAACTGGCTTGGGCATTGCGGGTCTCCGGCATGGGTTTGGCGCAGGAATACCGACAGGGCGGACCTGCTGCAACCTTTGCGCAAACGCTAGCGGCGATGCATCCCATTGTTGCTGTTGCGACACGCTCTTTCACTACGGCGCAGCGACCGAAGCACTGTGGCCAAAAGATGGATGACTTATGGCAAAACTCTGATAATCATTCATAAAACTATAAGTCCCAGAGGCAGGGCAGAGCAGGGTCAACGCACCCAATCCGACAAAATGCTCCGGCAGGCATCCGCCTGACCGCACATGATGCTCTGTCTTCAACGGGTGGAGGCAGTCTTGGCGACAGGCGCAGAACTGAACTACAACGTCAATGCAACCGCCATGCAGATGGCGAATGCGATGTTTGGCAGCGGCGTGACCGTGGTGGGTGCAAGCTATACCGGGCCACGCGACAGTTCAGCCATATTCACCAATGGTGAACTTTCGCCGGGTGTCCTGCCAACTTCGACAGGCGTTATTCTGTCCACCGGGAACGTGCGCGATTTCACCCAATCGAGTGGCGATCCAAACCGGCTTACGAATACATCGACCAACACGACCGGCGTCGATAACAACAGCCAGTTCAACGCCATTGCCGGTGCATCAACATTTGACGCGGTTTGGATTGATGTCGATTTCATCCCGACCGGCGATGTCATGACGATGCGCTTTGTGTTCAGTTCTGAAGAATACCCGGAATATGTGAACTCTAGCTTCAATGATGTGATGGGGGTCTGGGTTAACGGAGTCTATGTGCCGGTGACGATCGGCGACGGCACCTCGTCGATCAACAACATCAACCCGCTGACACAGCCGAACCTGTTCACCAGCAACATGAACGACGCCTATAATACGGAAATGGACGGCTTTACCGTGACCCTGACCCTGACCTTTCCGGTGCGGGCAGGAGAGGTGAACTCTATCCGGATTGGCATCGCGGATACAGGCGATGCACAATACGATTCCAACCTGATCATCGTGGGGGACAGCATTCAGACCACGCTGGTTGCCATTGACGATACCGCCACCATGGTAGCGACAGGGCAGAAGACGCTCGATATTCTTGCCAACGATATCTACAGCGGCGCCGGAACGCTTCAGATCACACAGATCAACGGGACCAACGTTGTGGCCGGGCAGGTCATCACCCTGCCCTCTGGCCAACAGGTCCGGCTGAATGCCGATGGCACGATCACGGTGTTCGGGAATGGTGATATCGAGCAGGTTAATTTTACCTACACCGTCGCATCCACCACCGGCGGCCATGTTGACACCGGGCTTGTGCGCCTGACCACCATTCCCTGCTTTGTCGCCGGCACCATGATTTTGACCGATCGCGGAGAATGCCCGGTAGAGTCGCTTTTGCCCGGTGATCTGGTGATAACAAAGGATGACGGGCCGCAACCACTGCGCTGGATCGGGCGGCGGCAGGTGCCTGCAACCGGGTCTTTGGCACCCATCGAGATCAGGGCGGGCACCTTTGGCAATCACCGGCGTTTGCTTGTATCTCCGCAGCATCGGGTGCTTGTGCATGACAGTCTGGCAGAGCTTTTGTTTGGCGATACCGAAGTGCTGGTGTCGGCCAAGGATCTGGTCAACGGGCGGTCGGTGAGGGTGATCGAAGGGGGCGAGGTGGATTATGTTCACCTGCTGTTTGACCGGCATCAGATTGTATCGTCCGAGGGTCTGGCCACCGAAAGCTTTCTTCCGGGGCCGCAATCGACCCGCCTGTTCGATGCCGCGATTATCGACGAAATCTGCACCATTTTCCCGGATCTTGACCCAAAGACCGGTGATGGTTACAGCCCGGCGGCACGGCGGACCTTGCGGCCATTTGAGGCACAGCTTTTGTTCACTGCGGCAGAAAAGGCTGCGTGATCATGGAGGATTGGCTGGCGCTGTCTGACCTTACCCTGCCAAACGGCGACCGGCTTCCGTTGGAGCAAGGCTTGTTCATCTGTGAGACCACGTTGCCACTGGGCGCTGGCACTGTCTTGCTGGAGTGGCATCAGGATGATGGCGACAGGCGCAGCTTTTCGATCTTTGCCGACCCGCAAGCCGGGATTGTGGTGCTGCACCGCAACGGCGAGATGATGCGGCGGCACGTTCTGCCCGGACCCTTGCCCTTTGGCCTTGGCGCGGCGCGGATCACCTATGGCTGGAACCGGCGCACGGGGCGTTGGACCCTTAGCTTTGGCCGTATCGGGATGGGTGAGGAATGCCAAAACACCGGTATAGGCCCGATCGCGTTGTCGCCGGATGAATTGGCTGCATTGTGCCGCAGAGATGGGGCAGCGCTGCGTCATGCGTCGCTGTTGTGGTTTGGCGTGACAACCGGCGCCCGCCCGCCAGAGCGCGCCCCGTGGCTGGGTTTGCGAACCCCAGTTGACACAGCGCGCGGGCCGGTCGCTGCCGGGGCTTTGCGGGCGGGGGATCTGGTTCATACGGCAGACAATGGCCTTCAGCCGGTCTTGCGGGTCAGTCGCCTGAATCTGCCCAGCAGGGGCAGCTTTGCGCCGGTCATCATGCGCGCGCCCTATCTGGGTCAGGG
Source organism: Pseudotabrizicola sp. (assembly GCF_030684215.1). Lineage (GTDB taxonomy): Bacteria > Pseudomonadota > Alphaproteobacteria > Rhodobacterales > Rhodobacteraceae > Pseudotabrizicola. The sequence continues at coordinate 45,750 of NZ_JAUXOV010000065.1, read as the reverse complement.
CAGTGATGTGTTGCTGGCCGCCGATCAGCTGGTTGCGCTGAACGGGGCCGAAGTGGAATACATGTTCGGTGTTGAGGAAGTCTTGGTCCGCGCCGACGCGCTGGCCAATGGAACGATTGCCCGGATAGACGGGCGGCAGGCCGCAATTGACTGCGTGACGGTTGACCTTGGTTTGCCGGAATTGCTGCTGGCAGATGGTCTGAAACTGCTTAGCCATGGGTTCAGGGCGGAACCGCCCCGGCCTGTCCTGTTGCCGTTTGAGGCGCAGCAACTGGTCAGCCTGATGGCGCGGCGCAGCCTGTTTGGCGCGGCCTGAACCTTAGTCGTAAAGCGCAGTCATCTGGGCCACGATGACCGAGTTTTCCTCCAGCGCGCGCAGCATCAGCGCCTCTTCTTCGGGAGGAATTTCTGCCCCGGCGGCTTTTTGTTCGTCAAGCGAGCCATGGCCTTCAACCTCTAGCACCGCCAGTTCGGCCTGCTTGAGGATCGCCACCGTTTCACGCACCGCCTCGGCCTCGTCCACACCACTGGCATAGCACATCAAAGCCCCGCCCGTGGCTTTGGCGGGAAGATCGTCACCGGGTTTGCGGCCAACCTGCACCAGCAGGGTATACACCTGCTGGCGGCTGGTTTTTGCGGGCTTTTCATCGGTCATGGGCTGGCCTTTCAGGGGCGGTTCAGTCGCGCAACAGCTCGTTGATAGAGGTTTTCGAGCGGGTTTGCGCATCGACCTTTTTCACGATCACGGCGCAATACAGGTTGATACCGTTTTTCGATGGCATCGAGCCTGCCACAACGACCGACCCGGAGGGCACCTCGCCATAGGTTACAGAGCCGGTTTCGCGGTCAACGATCTTGGTCGATTTACCGATGAACACGCCCATGCCAAGGACAGAGCCTTCGCGCACGATGCAGCCTTCAACCACTTCGGACCGCGCACCGATAAAGCAGTTGTCTTCGATGATGGTGGGGCCTGCCTGCATTGGTTCGAGCACGCCACCGATGCCGACGCCGCCAGACAGATGGACGTTCTTGCCGATCTGCGCGCACGATCCTACGGTGGCCCATGTGTCAACCATGGTGCCTTCATCAACAAAGGCGCCGAGGTTGACGAAAGACGGCATCAGGACCACGCCCTTGGCGATGTGAGCCGATTTGCGCACGATGCAGTTTGGCACAGCGCGAAAGCCAGCGGAGCGGAAGTCATCTTCGCCCCAGCCGTGAAATTTGCTGTCAACCTTGTCCCACCATGACGACCCCTGCGGGCCACCCGATTGCAGGCCCATGTCTTGCAGCCGGAAGCCCAGAAGCACGGCCTTTTTCGCCCATTGGTTCACATGCCAATCGGCACCGCGCTTTTCGGCCACGCGCAATGTGCCTGCGCCAAGGGCGGCCAGCGTGGCTTCAACCGCGTCGCGGGCTTCGCCTTTGGTGGCGGGGGTAAGGCTGTCGCGGACTTCCCACGCGGCCTCGATGGCGGTTTCCAAGGCGGCGTTTGACATGCTGTCACCCATTTTTGATTGGTCCTGTTGCGCCCTGCCTATAAGGCTTGGGGAGAGATCACGCAATGCAAAGGCAGCCTATGAAAGACGAACCCCGCGCCCACCCGTTTCGCGACAGCGTCGAAGACGTGCAGGCCGCCGACCGCACGCCCGATACCATCCAGACCCGCGCGCCCGCCTACAGGCTGGCGTTTGCCGACCCGGATTTTATGACGCGAGAGGAATTGCGCCCGGTGCGGTTACAGCTGGAGTTGCTGAAACCGCAGATTGTGATGGACGAGCGCGGGATTGAATCGACCATCGTTTTGTTCGGCGGCGCGCGGATTCCGCCGACGGCAGGTGCGGGCCGGACGCCCGCACTGGCGGAACTGTCGCGCTATTACGAAGAAGCGCGGCGCTTTGCCAAGCTGATGACCGAGCGCAGCATGGAAAGCTATGGCCGCGAGAATGTGATCGTTACCGGCGGCGGGCCGGGCGTGATGGAGGCGGGCAATCTGGGCGCGCATGAAGCGGGCGGCCAGTCGATCGGGTTGAATATCGTGCTGCCGCATGAACAGGCGCCCAACCCCTATGTGACGCCGGACCTGTGTTTCAACTTCCACTACTTTGCCATTCGCAAGATGCACTTCCTGATGCGGGCCAAGGCAATCTGCGTGTTCCCCGGCGGCTTTGGCACGCTGGATGAGATGTTCGAGACGCTGACGCTGATCCAGACTCAACGGATGAAGCCGATTCCCTTCCTGCTGTTTGGCCGGGAGTTCTGGGACAAGATCATCAATTGGGAGGCACTGGCCGAAGCCGGCACCATCAGCGCGGAGGATCTTGACCTGTTCCAATACGTCGAAACCGCCGAGGAGGCCGTGGCGGCGATTGACGGCTGGCGCTGATCCTTCTCAGTCAGCCCGAAGCCTGCGCTTCACGGGCCTGAATGCGCCTGCTGAATGGGCATAAAAAACAATCTGCAGATGTCGAACCAAATGGTTTGACACAATGGTTCATCCTCGGGTCAAGTTCAGGTCAGCTGAGCCTTGATCCGAGGTGAGACGATGATGACACTGCCCACCCTGCTATGCTCAGACGACCTAAGCGTCGGTTTAAACCGGGCCGGAGGTGCCGAATGAAGCATCGGTTTTGGGCGCAATATACCGCCAAGGATTTTGCCGAGCTGCCGCGCAGTGAATTGATCGCGTTGCTGCCCGTCGGGGCGGTCGAACAGCATGGGCCGCATTTGCCGTTGTCGGTGGACCAAGCGATTGTTGATGGCATGGTGGCGGCCGTGGTGCCGCTGTTGGCGCCTGATCTGCCGGTGGTGTTTTTGCCCACGCTGTCGGTGGGCAAGTCAAATGAGCATTCCGCCTGGCCCGGCACGCTGACGTTTTCGGCGGCAACGCTGATGGCGATGTGGTCGGAAATCGGCGACTCGGTGGCGTCGGCGGGGGTGCGCAAACTGGTTTTTCTGAACAGTCATGGCGGGCAGATTGCGCCGATGGACATCGTGGCGCGCGATTTGCGGATCAAGCACAAGATGCTGGTGGTGGCGGCAAACTGGTTCGCCATGGGTCTGCCCGAGGGGCTGATTTCCCCGGATGAGGAACGGCACGGGATACATGCGGGCGATCTGGAGACCAGCGTGATGCTGGCGCTGCATCCGGATCTGGTGCGGATGGACCGGGCGCGAAATTTCGTGCCGCAGAATGCGCGTCTGGCGGAGGAGAACCAGCTGTTGGGCCTGACACCGGCGGGCCGTCTGGCGTGGCAGATGCAGGACATGAACGCGGCAGGCGCGGCGGGCGATGCGACGCAGGCCACGGCGGAAAAGGGTCAACGCGCGATTGACCATGCCGCCGCCCGGATCGTGACGCTGCTACAAGAGGTGCACCGCATGCCGCTGTCGTTTCTGGACACGCGCGCAAACCCGGACGCCTTTGCATGAAGGGTGATCCGATCATTCGCATGGATCGGGTGTCGAAGCGGTTCGGCAATGACACGCTGGCGGTGTCAGACATGACGCTGACGATCAATGAGGGCGATTTCATCAGTTTTCTGGGACCGTCGGGCTGTGGGAAATCAACGGCGCTGAAGATGATTGCCGGGCTGTTGCCGGTGACTTCGGGCACGATCAGCATTGCGCCTGCGGCGGGCAAGACCGAGCAGGATCTGGGCTTTGTGTTTCAGGAACCCACGCTGATGCCGTGGGCCACAGTCTATGACAACGTGTTTTTGCCTTTGCGGCTGGCGGGGGTGACAAAGGCGGATGCGCGGCCAAGGGTTGAGCAAGCGTTGCGTGAGGTGGGGCTGACGAAATTCGCGCAAGCCTATCCGCGCGAATTGTCGGGCGGCATGAAGATGCGGGTGTCAATCGCTCGGGCGATGGTGACGCGGCCCCGGATCTTGCTGATGGACGAACCCTTTGCCGCGCTGGACGAGATGACGCGGTCAAAGCTGAACAATGATGTGGTGCGACTTGCGGCAGAGCAGGGGCTGACGGTGATATTCGTGACCCATTCGGTGTTTGAAAGCGTCTATCTGTCCACCCGCGTCGTGGTGATGGCCGCGCGGCCCGGTCGGGTGGCGGATGATCTGGTGGTCGATGTGCCGTGGCCCCGCACCGAGGATTGGCGCATCTCGACAGAGTTCAGCGCACAGGCGCGGCGGATTTCGGACAGTTTGAAAGGGACGCTGGATGCAGAGCATATCGATCATTGAGCCTGCCCCGGATGCTCCGGTCAATGCCGCTGCGCTGGCGCGTGAGCGGCGCGAGCGGGTGCTGACATGGGTGTTGCCTGTCCTTGCGCTGGTGGTGGCAATTGGTGGCTGGGAATGGGTGGTGCGGGCCTATCAGATCCCGCATTACCTGATCCCGGCACCCAGTCGGATCGCGCAAACCCTGTGGACCGATGGGCCATCCCTGATGGGGTCGGCGTGGTTTACGGTGAAGCTGACGGTGTATTCGCTGGGGCTGGCGATTATCGGGGGGGTGCTGCTTGGCGCGTTGTTTGCCCTGTCTCGCGCAGTTGAGATGAGCCTGTTTCCCTTTGCCGTGATCTTGCAGGTAACGCCCGTGGTGGCGATTGCGCCGCTGATCCTGATCTATGTGGACAGCACCTTTGCCGCCCTGTTGATCTGTGCGTGGATTGTGGCGTTTTTTCCCATTCTGTCGGGCACGGTGATCGGGCTGCGCAGTGCGGATCACAACCTGCGCGATCTGTTCACGCTGTACCGCGCGACGCCGTGGCAGCGGTTGCGATTTCTGTTGGCCCCAAGTGCGCTGCCGTCGTTCATGGCGGCGCTGAAGGTGGCGGGCGGGCTTAGCCTGATCGGGGCTGTGGTGGCCGAGTTTGTGGCAGGCGCTGCGGGCAAGAATACCGGGTTGGCCAGCCGGATCATTGAATCGTCGTTTCGGAATGAGATTCCGCGGATGTTTGCGGCGCTGGTTCTGGTGTCGCTTCTGGGGGTGGTGATCTTTTTGGCGACTGCGTGGCTGTCGCGCCGGGTTCTGGGGCATTGGCATGAAAGCGAGATCCGGCGTGAGCATTGAGCTGGGCCCAGTGTTGATTGACGGACAGACGGTCGCGCTGAGTGTGGCGGGGGGCCGGATTGTGGCTCTGACGCCAACGCAGGCGCCTGCGGCGGCGGTGGCAATGCCGCTGTCGGTGGATGCGCATGTGCATCTGGACAAATGCTTTACCGCGCATCGCGCCCGCGCGGCCAAGCCGGGGCTGTTTGGCGCGATTGAGGCGATGGCGGCGGACAAGGCTGCGTGGAGCGCCGACGACCTGCGCGCGCGTATCACACGCGGGCTGGCGGATGCGGTGGCCAATGGGGTCGGCGTGATCCGCAGCCATGTCGACTGGACCGAGCCGGGCGTGCCGCTGGCCTGGTCGGTGATGGGCGAGGCGGATACCGAGGTGACGCTGCAACGCGCGGCGCTGGTGTCGCTGGATATTCTGGGCGACCCGGATCATGGGCCCGGGATTGCGGCGCGGGTGGCGGCAGATGGCGCGGTTCTGGGCACGTTCATTTATCGCCACGACAATTACGCCGACCATCTGGGCCGGGTGTTCCGGCTGGCGGCGGATCATGGGCTGCGCCTCGACTTCCATGTCGATGAGGGCCTCGATGCCGATGCCGTGGCGATTGATGAGGTGGCCCGGCTGACGCGTGCACATGGCATGGCAGGGTGGGTGTTGTGCGGCCACGCCTGTTCGCTGGCAATCCGGGCGGATGCCGACCGGGCCATCGCGCAGATTGCCGAGGCGGGGCTGGCGCTGACCATATTGCCCACCACCAACCTGCATTTGCAGGATATGGCCCCCGGTCGCAGCCCGCGGTTGCGAGGGCTGGCCCCGGCGCAGGAATTGCGCGCGGCGGGGGTCACGGTGCTGTTCGGATCGGACAATGTGCGCGACCCGTTCTACCCCTACGGCGCGCATGACCCGGTGGAGATGCTGCGGCTGGCCTGCCTGACGCTGCACCTGTCGCCAGGTGACTGGCTGGGCGCGATTGCGGGGGATGCGGCCCACGCCTTGGGGCTGCCCCCTGCACGGCTGACAGTCGGTGCACCTGCGGATTTCATACTGATCGAAGGGGCCGACTGGACCGAGGCCCTGAGCAACCCCCGCGCGCCACGCCGGATTTACCGGGCGGGCGCGGCGATGACGCAAGGAACTGCTGCATGAGCGTGAGTGCTGAAAAACTGGCTGCTTTCAAGGCCGCCATCGGTGAGGTGCCCTGTTCGGATGAGGCGCGGCTGCTGGAAGCGAAATCAAAGGATTACTATTGGTATTCGCCCATTCTGAAAGACCTGCTGGATCATCGCGCCGCCGATCTGGTGGTGACGCCCCGGACCGAGGCCGAGGTGATGACCGTGGCGGCGGCGGCGGCGCGGTTGCGCCTGCCTATCACGGTGCGCGGCGGCGGCACCGGGAATTATGGGCAATGCGTGCCGATGGAGGGCGGGATCATCCTTGAGATGACCAAGCTGGACCGAGTGATCGACATCGGCCCCGGCCGGGTGATCTGTGAGGCGGGTGCGCGAATGGAACGGGTGGAAACGGCCGTGGGGGCAAGCGGGCAAATGCTGTCGATGTTCCCATCGACCAAGCGCTTTGCCACCATGGGCGGCTTTGTCTCGGGCGGGTCTGGCGGCATCGGGTCGCTGCGCAACGGGATGCTGCGCGATGGCGAGAACATCACCTGGCTACGGATGGTGACGGTTGAGGAAGTACCGCGCGTGATTGAGTTGCGCGGGGCTGACATCATGAAGGTGCAGCACGCCTATGGCACCAACGGGATCATCACCGCGCTGGATTATGCCTTGGTCCCAGCGACCGACTGGGTGCATACGATTGCGCTGTTTGATGGCTATGACTCCGCGTTGCGCTTTGCGGCCGACGCTCAGGCGGCGGGGCTGGATGCCTATCTGATGACGGTGGTAGAGGGGCGGATTGCGCCGTTTTACAAGCGGTTGGCCGAGTATTTTCCAGTGGACAAAGACGCGGTGTTTTCGATGATCGCGCCGGATGCGATGGATGATTTCAACGCACGGGTGGCCGCGATGGGCGGCACGGTAAGCCTGAGCGGCACGCTGCATGATCTTGAAGCGCAGCGGTTGCCGCCCGCGTGGGAATGCGGGTGGAACCACACGACCTTGCAGGCGCTGAAACACGAGCCGGGAGTGTGGAGCTACCTTCAGGTTGCCTACCCCAGCCCGTTTGATCCGGGCTTGGTGATGGCGCAGATCGCCCGCTATGGCGATGAGGTCTTGATGCATCACGAAATGGCGCGGCTGCATAGCGAGGTGCAGATTTTTGCCCTGCCCTTGGTGCGCTGGACCAGCCGCGACCGGATGTATCAGATCATCGCCGAGATGGAACGGCTGGATGGCTGCACGATCTATGACCCGCATGTCATCACGATTGAAGACGGCGGGATGAAGGAAATCGACACCACGCAGATCGACTTCAAACGCGAGGCTGACCCGCATGGATTGATGAATCCGGGAAAAACCCGGGGCTGGACGCCGGATATGGCCAAGGCGTGACACATATTACAACAGGGAAAGGGATTGCGATGAAGACGCGTATACTGGCCACAGTGGCAACATTCGTGGCGGCAACCGTGGTGGCAAGCGGCGCTATGGCGCAGGATAAGGTGGTGTTCGCCACCAACTGGCTGGCCCAAGGTGGGCATGGCGGGTTCTATCAGGCGATGGCAGACGGGACTTACGCCAAATACGGGCTGGAGGTAGAGATTCAGCAAGGCGGGCCGCAGGTCAACAACCGGCCCATGCTGCCCGCAGGCAAAGTGGATTTCCTGATGGCGGGAAATCTTTTGCTGTCGATGGACAATGTTCGCAACGAGATTCCGACCATCGTGGTCGCGGCCTATTTCGAAAAAGATCCGCAGGTGATGCTGACACACAAAGGCGAGTATGCATCGTTTGATGATCTGGTGAACGCGCCGACGATCCTTGTCTCTAAAGACGGGCAGTTCAGTTATTGGCAGTGGATGGTGAAATCCAAAGGCTTCAAGGATGAACAGCTAAAGCCATATGGCTTTAACCTTGCGGAATACCTGACCGACAAGAAGATGGTGCAGCAAGGCTACGGCACCGCAGAGCCGATCTATGCCGCCGCTGCCGGGGCAGAGCCGGAGTGGTTCTTGCTGGCCGACAATGGCTGGAACACCTATTCCACCACCATTGAGGCGCGGGTACAGATGGTCGAGGAAAACCCCGATCTGGTGCAGCGCTTCGTCGATGCGTCCACGATTGGCTGGTATAACTTCCTGTACAACGACAATTCGGCAGGCAGTGCCGCAATCATCGCCGACAACCCCGAACAGACGGTGGAAAAGCTGAACGCCGAGGTTGAGCAGATGAAAGCGCTTGGCATCATCGGCACCGGGTATCAGACCGAAATGGGGATTGGCGCAATTGATATGGGCCGGGTTCAGGCGTTCTACGATCTGGCGGTCGAGTCTGGGATTCTTGCGGCCGGGTCGGTCGATATTGAAAAGGTCGCCACCGCGCGGTTCGTGAACAAAAAGGTCGGTATGGACCTGATGCCGAAGTAAGGGGTCTGCGCCATGCGCCTTCTGGTCGTCTTTTCTCATCCGTGCCCGGAAAGTTTTGGCGCGGCGCTGTATGAAACCGCCTGTCGCACCCTGCGTGCGGCGGGCCATGAATTGCGTTGCCATGATCTGTATGCCGAGAACTTCAACCCGGTTCTGTCCACCGAAGAACGGCGGCAATATCTGACCGACACCGCCGCGATCATCGCCAAGCACCCCGAGCATGTAGACAACCTGCAATGGGCCGAGGGCTTGGTCGTGATTTACCCGACGTGGTATTATGGTCCGCCTGCCATGCTCAAGGGCTGGCTGGAGCGGGTCTGGCTGCCGGGGATCACCTTTGAGGTGGCCGATGGCAAGCAAAAGCGCACCAAGCCGAAGTTGCAAAATATCAGGCTGTTGGTCGGTATCACCACATCAGGCAGTCCGTGGTGGTGGATCAGGCTGATCCGCGATCCGGGGAGGTCTTTGTGGACACGCGGGCTGCGGCCCTTGTTCAGCCCGCGCTGCCGGGTGATCTGGAAACAGCTTTACAACATGAACCACGTCACCGAAGACGATCGTAAGGTCTTTTTGGGTAAGGTCGAACGCAGTCTTTCAACCATTCCGGTGTAACCATGTCTGATCCCACTGCCGCCCCTTTGGCCCGCTATTCTGCTTGGGTGCGCCGGGGGGATTTCATTTTCCTATCCGGGGTTATCGCGGTGGACCCCGGCGCCGGGCGGATCATTCGCGGCTTTGGCGATCTGCCTGACGGGATTGGCCCGACGATTGGCCAAACCGGGGAGTTTTCGGTTGATGCCAAGGATGGGCCTGTTCTGGCGCAAAGCTGGTATGTGTTCGACCGCATCCGCGCCACGATGGAACAGGCGGGCGGGTCCATGAATGATGTGTTCAAGCTGGTGCAATATTTCAAGAATCTGAACGACTTTCCGCGCTATAACACGGTGCGGCGGATGTTCTTTCCCGACACGCCGCCCGCCTCGACTGTGGTAGAAGTCAGCGCCATGATGCCATCGGATGATATTTTGATTGAGGTGGAGGCGACGGCATGGCTGCCATTGAAGCCGTAAGCCTTCGCCATGTGGGCCGGGGCGATCTGGCCCGCAAGCGCGGCGAGTTGCGCGATGTGATCCGCGCCGCAGCGATTGTGGAATTTGCCGAGCATGGCTTGCGGGGCGCATCAACCCAAGGCATTGCTGATCGGGCGGGCATCTCTAAAACCAAGCTGCATTATTACATCGACAGCAAGGAAGAGCTGTATGCCGAAGCCCTGTCCCAGATTACCGCGATCTGGGCTGAGTTGTTTGAAGGTATCGCGCTGGACAAGGGGCCAGAGGCGTTTTTGTCGGATTACATCGCGCGCAAGGTACGGTTTTCGCTGAGCCATCCGGCAGAGGTGCGGATGTTCACCGGCGAGGTGATGCGCGGCGCACCGATGCTGCAAGAGGTCTGGGCCGGATCGCGTGAAGCGACGCTGCGGGCGTCTGCGTTGATCACGGGCTGGGCTGATCAGGGGCTGATCAGGCGGGTGGACCCGTTGTTGTTGCAGTTCCACATCTGGGCGATGACCGAGGCCTATGCTGTGATGGGAAGCGAGGCACGGTTCATGTCTGGGCTTGGACCGGATGACCCGCTGAACGCGGATCATATCAGTGCCGAAATCACCGCTTTGGTGCTGAACGGGCTGCGGGTTCAGTAATCGCGTTCAAAGAACAGGCCGATCCCGGTGTTACCATCGGCGCCCACGCGGCCCTTCAGTGTCAGGTTGTCGGTCAGATCAAGGTTCAGGTTGATCTGGCTTTGGCCATTCTGATCGACGACAACTTCGGAATACACATTCTCGGTCAGATACTTGCCAGCCGTCAATTGCGTGGTGCCATCGGCAGAGGTCTGCACATCCAGATCATCCAGACCAAAGCCTTGGCGCAAGCGGCTGATGATACCTTCACCACCGCGCCCCGCCAGAGTGGCCACAGCATTGGCCAGTTGCAGGGCTTGCAAGGCAGAGAGCGATTCCAGACGCCTGCCGAACAAAAGCTGCGACAGCACCTCTTCCTGCGGGAGTTGCGGGCTGGAGGTGAAGCTGACCTGAGGGTCAGTGGCTGAGCCGTCAATCACGACAGAACTGGTCACATTGTCATTTTGGCTGCTGGCAACCACCCGCAACAGCGGGTCAAAGTTGCCTTCGAGTTGCAGCGACGCCTCGGTCAGGGTCAGGCGGCGGCCTAGAATATCAAGCCGCCCCCGGATCAGGTTGAACGCGCCCGAAGGGATGATGTTTGCCGTGGTGCCAGCCAGCCGCAGCGTGCCACCAAGCTCGGCATCAAGCCCCCTGCCCCGAATGAAAAGCTGATTGGGGGCCGAGATTTCAATATCCAGATCAAAGGGGCGGGCGGAGGTGCTGCGGCCTGTGCCATTCGGGTCAGCGATAAGTCCGGCACGGCGGCGGGTTTCGCGCACGGCGGCGGGTTCATTGATGTGCTGCAACCCGTCCAGCATCTCTTGGCCACCAAGACCGGTGGCCGCAATGCGGATTTCTGTCTGCGGCAAGGCAATACGCCCCGAAATCAACGCGCCCCCGGCAAGCGGGCCGTTGATGCGCAACTGGCCGTTGGCAAGCGTTTCATAAAGCTGCGGGTCGCGCAGGACGACGCCGGACAGGATCAGCGCAAGATCGCCCCGATATGGCGCGGTAAGGTTTATGGGGCCGTTCAGGGACAGGCGCCCCCCGGTCGAAACATTAGCGGTGGTTGCGATCTGGGCCGAACCGCCCGACAGCGTGGCGCTAGCGTCGATGGCTTGCAGCGAAAACGGCAAGGACGGGTCAGCCAGATTGCCGCCCGACAGGCCCACACGCCCGGACAAAGACGACAGCGCAAGCGGGCCATTCAACGAAAGATCAACGCTTAGAGGGCCAGACACGACACGACTGCCAAGAAAGGGGTTGGCAAGACCCGCCTGTGCCGTGCCCTGAATGGTCAGGTTGGCACTGGCAAAACTGGCGGCCAATTGGCCCGCCACACGGGCATTTATGCTGCCCGGCCCGGTGCCTGCCAGAGACAAGGTATAGCCGCTGCCGTTGCCGGTATCGATGGCGGTGCCTGACAGGGTGACAGGGCCGGGAAATTCGGGGAGCAGAATGCCAAGGTTGACCAGACGGGCAGTAAGGTCGACTTCACGGAGGTCATCGGTCAGGCGGCCTGTGGCCTGCGCGGTGATCTGCGGGCTGGTGAGGCGCAGGTCATCGACGCGCAACGTCCCACCCTCCAGCCGCAGGGCGGCGCTGAGTTGTGAGGTGCCTGTCAGCAGGCGGTCTGCCTCGGTCTGGCCGGTGCGCAGGCCGTTGGCCTCGGCGCTCAGGGTCAGGGCGGCGGTGTCGGCCGTGCCCTTGAAGGTCGCGTTGGCGGCGATCTGGCCACCCAGACCGGGGCGCAGGCGCGACAGGTCTTGCAGGGTCAGCTGAGCTGTGACGTCGCTGCCGGTGCTGGCCAAGGTGCCGGCAGCCGATGCGCTGGCACCGGGGGCGGTGACGGTCAACTGCTCGACGATCAGGGTGTTGTCGATCAGGTTTGCGACAAGCGAAACCTGTGACGCCCCTGCCAGCAAGCGGTCCACCTCGGGCTGGCCGATGCGCAGGGCGTTGGCGGAAAGATCGGCTTTGATCAGCGCCTGACCGCTGGCCAGCGGGCCGGACAGGCGCATATCGCCCGCGATGCTGCCACCGTATTCGGGCCCAAGGCGGGAGAGGTCATCCATGCGCAGGGTCAGAGACAGGTCGGCCGTGTCAGAGGTCAGCGTGCCTGACCCATCGGCGGCAAGCGACGGCGCGCGCAGGGCAAAGCTGCGCAGCACGGTGCCGGTGGTATCGCGGCGGACGTCGAACGCGATGCTGGACGGGCCGCGCAAAAAGTTATCGGCTTGTGCGATGTCAACGGTCAGGTTCTGGCCGTCGATCCGGCCTTGAACGTCGAAATCACCGGCCAACGGGCTGCCCTGCCCTGCCGCCGATATGGTGCCACGACCGGACAGCGGGCGACCGGCAAGGCCAGACAACGGGGCGAGGTCAGTGGCATCAATGCTGATCCGGCCACGGGTCCGGAACCCGTCAGAAAGGCCCGCGATTTCGCCGCCTGCCGCGATGGTGACCGGGCCAGCGATCAGATCAAGCGCACCGATCCGGGTGACACCGGTGCCTTCTTGCCAGAACAACCGGGTAGAGGCGGTGACGGCATCGCCAATCGCCATCGCCAGATTTGGGTCTTGCAGCGCAATGCCGCTGCCCGTCAGGGTCAGGGTGCCACCGATGACCCGGCCCACGGGCGTGCGCGATATCCGGCCAGAGCCGCGCAGATCAAGCCGCCCAAGGCTGGCCTCGGGCGTGATGAGATTCTCGGCCTCGACCACCGCGCGCCACGATTCGTCTGTGCCCGCGTTATAGGCCACCTCCAGCCGGGCGGTGCGGACCGACACCCCGGCATCGAAACCGGGGATCAGAACCGGATTGTTATCAGGATCGCGCAGAAAGCCGTTCAGCGCGATCAGTTCGGGCAGACCATCGGCGGCGATCAAAGCCTGACCGCGCAATTCAACCGAGCGGGCGCGCAGATCGAGCGCCGAGAGGTCAAGCCGCCCTTCGGTGCTGCGTTGGCCGGTGACATTTAGGCTGACGGTATCGCCCAGAAAATCGGCATATTCCGGTACGAACAGCGGGGCCAGATCGCCCCCCAGTTCGGCGTTGAACAGGGTGCCACCAGCATCGGTGCCCGTCAGGGTGACGGTGCCTGTCAGACGCTCGGCCCCGTCGCTGGTCAGCGCGATGGTCGAGGCGAAGTTATCAAGCGGCCCCTCGCCACTGATTTGCAGCGTCACAGCAGGGGTGCCGGGCAGGTCAAGTAGCGTGGCTGCAATGCCACCCGCGTCTTCGACCACGTTCAGCGACAGAGATAGCTGCGTGGTTGCGTTGGCATAAAATGCGGACAGATCAATCCGCCCATCCGGGCCATCGTCAGTGCGGTTGATGGTCAGATCAGCCGACCCGTCGCCGCCAGCAAGCGACACAGACGCCTCTATGCTGCCCTCAACCGTTTGACCCAGCAGGGCTTCGCCCAACACCACCCGCGCCGCCGAAATTTTCGATATCTCGACCGAAACGGGCAGTTCGGGCAGGGCAAAGCCCTTTGCCTCTGGCGACGGCGTGGCATCGTTTGTCAGGGGCGCGCGGGCGATGATGATTTCTGCAGCAGTCAGCTCGTTGATCGACACCTGCCCCGACAGCAGGGAAGACCGCGACCAATCCAGCACAATATCGTTCAGGGTCAGCCAGATGCCATCTTCATCAGCGATGGTCAGTTGCGTGGCACTGGCGCGCGACGACAGCGCGCCCTGAAAGCCACGCAGGGTGATCTGGCGACCCGCACCGGACAGGTTGTCTTCGAGAAAAGCGACAATGGTGCCGCGATCGGTGCGTTCAGCCTCGGTTTCCTGCGCAAAGGTGACGCAAGGCGCAGCGATCAGCGCAAGGGGAAGCAACCAGCGCATCAGAACGCCTGCCCCAGACCAACGTAGATTTGCACACCGCGCCCCGTGGTGCCTCCAACAGGCCCGGCGATGTCCAGCCGGATCGGGCCAAAGCCCGTGTCATACCGCAGGCCAAGACCAGCCCCGGCGTGCCAGTCGCCAGCGGGATCAAAGAACCCACCGACATCGACCCGCCCGGCATCCACAAACCCGACAACGCCGATATTTTGCGTGACCTTGGTGCGCAATTCCAGCGAGCCTGCAAGAAAATGGTTGCCGCCGATTTTATAGTCGATCAGCCCGCGTGAGACGTTGATGCCAAGCGACTGGAACGGCTGGCCGCGCACGGTGCCGCCGCCGCCCGAATAGAACAGATCATCGCGCGGGGTTGCGAGCAGGTTTGCTCCGGTCACGATACCCGCCTGTGCGCGGGCGGCGATGACGAAACGGTCATCCGGGCCAAAGCCGCGATAGCCGCGCAGATCGGCGGTGGCGCGCAGACCAGAGCCTGTGGTGCCAAAGCCAAGAAAGGGCTTCACCTCGGCTTCGATATAAAAGCCGCGCTTGGCGTCGTTCTTGTTGTCGCGACGATCCCATGCCAGACCCACGGGAAGTGACAGGCTGCGGAACCGGAAATCGGTTGAAAAGACTCGGTCTTCTGAAAACTCGGTTCCATCGATGATGCTGTAGGCCAGATCAACCCGCCCAGTCAGGCTGTCCGAAAACACATGGGTAAAGCCAACGCCAAGCCGTGCCAGATCGGCGCGGAAGTCGGGTTCATCCAGATGACCGATTTCAGTGGCGAAACGCGCCGTGGTATCGGGCGTCAGGGTGGCGGGCCGGTCGATGGTCAGCTTCAGACTGTAATCCACGCCATTGTCTTTGGCACCGATGTTTGAAACCTGACCTTCGATGCGCAGACGTTCGGCCCCGCCAAGCAGGTTGCGATGCATCCATGCTGCGGAAAGGTCGAGCCCTTCGAGACTTGAAATCTCGGCCCCGAAGCTCAGGCGGCGGGGCTTTTCCTCGACCACAGTGATGGTGGTGCCCAGAAGGTCGGGGCGGGTGATGCCCTCATCCTCGGTGATGGTGACAGATGAAAACGCACCGGTGCGGCGCAGGCGGTTTTCAGCGCGGGCGACGTCGGCCGGATCATAGGTTTCACCCTGCGGGATGCCAGCGATCTTGCGCACGCGGTTTTCGCGGGTGCGCTGGTTGCCGACAACATCGACCGGGCCAAAGCGCAGACGCGGGCCGGGTTCCAGCGCAACGCGCGCGGACAGGGTGCGGTTGGGGTGGTCGGCCACCACGTCCTGACCGGCAACACGGGCCTTGGCGTGGCCTTGCGCGCGCCAGCCATCAACGCCTGCGGTCACAGCCTGACGCACAAGGCCGCTTTCAGCCACCTGCCCGCGCGCGAAGCCATCGGGCAGCTCTGTCCCTGTGGCAAGCGGAGAGACCGAGGCCTGACCGAAGCGAAACTGCGGGCCGGGATCAACACGCACCTCGATCCGCGAGACGCGCTGCGGAGCATCAAGGGGTGCGATGCCCGCCGCCTCTCGCCCGTCAAGCAAGACCGACACGACGGGGGAATAATGCCCCTGCGCATAAAGCGCGCCGACAAGGCGGCCATATTCGGCACGGGCAGCGGCAAGCACCTGATCTGGCAAATCTTCTTCATTGGACAGGGCCAGCAGCGCAGACGCAGAGCGGAGCGCCCCGCCAAGATCAGCATTTGCACCAGCCACTGTGAAAAGCACTCGGTCGAGCGCATGCCCGGCCTGCCCGGCGCTAAGCGCAACGGCGAGGCAGGCCACAAAGGGCAGGCGCAACAAGGGGTGTCTGCTCTGTGTCAATGGGAACCTCACCGGCGATTGTTCCGACTATCGCAACAGCCGCCCGGATGTGCAATCAACTGCGGGTCATTCCGAGGCCAACTGCCATCACATTTTGCGCCTTTCCGCCACTATAGCGCAATACCCGCAAGATGCAGTGTCCTGCGACATTCCCCGACGGAAGATGCTATTGCGCGGCGATGTCGCGGTTGGCCGACAGCAGGCTTTCACTTACGCACGACAGGGCAAGGGCTGCGGCGCCATGCGCCCAAAGAAGATCGCCCCAGGCATGAATTTCGATCGGTGGGCGGGGGCGGCCGGTGTTGATTGTCAGATTGTCCATCTCGGCCAAAGTCTCGGCGGCATAGAGGTAATCGTAGCGCATGCGCTCACCCGACAAGATGATCAGCGCCGGATCAAACAGGTTGACCACATTCGACAGCCCAACCGCCAGATAGCGCCCTGCACGGCGGAAAATGCTGCGCGCAGTGGCATTGCCCGCCTTGGCATGATCATACAGGCTTTCCAGCAGAACGGCGATGCTTTGCCCTTCCTTATGGCCCCAGTTCAGGGCGGTTGTCGCTTCACGCGCAAGGGCATAGTCGGCGATATACGCCTCCAGACAGCCGCGCTGACCGCATCTGCACAAAGCACCATCAAGCTGCACTTTGGTATGGCCCAATTCCAGCCCAAGCCGCTGCGATCCGCGATAGATCCGGTGGTTCATCACAAAGCCCATACCGACGCCATGTTCGATGGTGACAACCGCAAAATCGGACAGACCGCGCCCTACACCGAACCAAAGCTCGGCCAGAGCCACAAGGTTTGCATCGTTATCGACCCAGACCGGAAGCCCCAGACGCGCACTTGCCAGTGCGGCCAGTGCGACCTTGCGGTCATTCAGAACCGAGGACCAAAGCACGACCCCCTCGGCACTGTCGACAAAACCGGGAACGCCCAAGCCAACGGCGCTCAGGTCTGACCTGCTGATCGACGCCTTGGCGCAAACCCGGTCCAGCAACGTTTCAACGGCTGTCAGAAGCTCGGCCACGGCCATCGGACCGGGACGACGGGGGATCGCGTCATCAGCAATCAGATTGCCAGCAAAATCGACAACCACGGCGGTGTGCTCGCGGTCTGATAGCTTCATCCCCACCACACGATGCGCGGACGCTCGCACGCCCAGTGCCACAGCGGGGCGCCCACGAACAGTTTCTCCGTCGCGGGGGGGGGCCGCGACTTCTTCGATGAGCCCCGATTCGATTAGTTCCGAGGTGATGGTGGTGACAGAGGCCGGGCTGACCCCCAGATCTTTTGCCACCTGCACGCGGGGAATCAGCCCGGCAGCGCGCACGCACTCAAACACCTGCTGGCGCAGTGGGCGCAGCGTATCGGACAGGGGCGGGATCAAAGGCCCCACGCCCTTGCGCGCTTCGCCTGCCTCACCCGCCGTATATTGTGTCAGCATTTCTTTGGCACCCTAACAAATTATCGCCGACATTCTTCGTCATATGCCTGAAAATTGCTGCAAAGCAGCGAGAAACAGGCTTATACTTACTCCACCCTAGATTTCATCACTATTTTTATTTTGACAACTGAAATTAATAAGGGCAAATTTTGCCCGTCTCGGCGAATCCGTCGAACCAGCCATACGCTGGCTGCATCCATAGGGAGGATACATATGCGTAACGCAATCGTGCTCGCCGTGATCGCGGCGACGGGGTTTTCGTCTGCCGCACTGGCAGAGGGTAAAAAAATCGGCGTTTCTTGGGGAAGCTTTCAGGAAGAGCGCTGGAAGATCGACGAAGCAGCGGTAAAAGCAGCGCTGGAAGCCGCTGGCAACGAATACGTTTCGGCTGATGCTGAATCGTCCTCGGCCAAGCAGTTGACAGATGTTGAGGCGCTGATCGCTCAGGGCGTTGACGCGCTGATCATCAACGCATGGGACAAGGACGCCATCGGGCCAGCGATTGAAGCTGCCGCAAACGAAGGCATTCCGGTTGTCGGCTATGACCGTCTGATCGAAGATGACCGCACATTCTATCTGACGTTTGACAACGTTGGCGTGGGCCGGATCATTGCGGAAACCGTCTTTGCAGAAGTGCCAAAGGGCAACTATGCGATCATCAAGGGCGATCCGGGCGATCCGAACGCCGGCTTCCTGCTGCAAGGCATGATGTCGGTTATTCAGGGCGCAGTCGATTCGGGCGACATCAAGATCGTCGGCGAAGCGTTCTCGGACGGCTGGAAGCCAGAAAATGCCCAGAAGAACATGGAGCAGATCCTGACCGCCAACAACAACGACGTTGACGCGGCTCTGAGCCAGAATGATGGCATGGCGGGCGGCGTTGTTGCAGCCCTTGGCGCACAGGGCCTGACCGTTCCGGTCGGCGGCCAGGATGGCGACCATGCAGCAATCAACCGTGTGGCACGCGGCACCCAGACCGTTTCGGTCTGGAAAGACGCGCGCCAGCTGGGCAAGGCTGCGGGCGAAATCGCCTCGGCATTGGCAGAGGGTGCTTCGCTCGACTCGATCGAAGGCGCGACCAAGTTCTCGGGTGGCGAAAAGGGTGTCGAGATGAACGCCATCCTGCTGGCGCCAACACCGTTGACCCGCGCCAACCTGAACGTCGCTATCGACGCAGGCCACATCACCAAGGCTGCGGCCTGTGAAGGTGCTGTCGCTGGCGTTGTTGGCTGCGAATAAGATCTGTCGCGGCGCGGCGTTCCCTTAGGGATGCCGCGCCGCACTTTTCACCACCTGTTTGCGACATCTTGCAACCGTGAACGGTTGCGTGACCACATGTGGCCGATGCTTGCCTCGGTCTGGTCTTTTTCGCGATGTCCCTGTCCCCCATAGCGTTGGACGATGCCATGACCAAGACACCCTTGACTGCCCCTCCTGCAACGCCCACCCATACGGTGGCCGGCGGAAACCCGATAAAGCGCTTTCTGGCCGCGACCGAGATTGACACCCGTCTGCTTGGCATGTTGGCCGCCCTCATGCTGATCTGGGGTGGTTTTCACATCTACGGCGCGGTCGTGAACGGCAATGGCGCCTTTCTGACCCCGCGCAACCTGTGGAACCTGTCGGTGCAGACCTCTAGCATCGGGATCATGGCCACAGGGATGGTGCTGGTCATCATAACCCGCAACATCGATCTGTCGGTAGGATCGCTGATTGGCGTGACCGGCATGGCCATGGGGATTTTGCAGGTTGATGTGCTGCCACAAATTCTGGGCCTTGGTCACTGGTCGATCTGGATCATCACCTGTGCGGTCGGCATTGTTCTGGGGTCATTGATCGGCGCATTCCACGGCTGGCTGATCGCCTATCGCGGCATTCCGTCGTTTATCGTCACGCTTGGCGGCTTGATGGTCTGGCGCGGGATGGCGTTTATCGCCAATGGCGGCAAGACCATTTCCCCGGTGGACAGCACATTTGCGCTTTTGGGCGGCGGTCCGGGTGGAAATATCGGCGCAACGGGAAGCTGGATTGTCGGCATTCTGGCCTGTGTTGGTGTGGTCTGGCTGCTGATCAACGGGCGCAAACAACGCGTCAAACACGAATTTCCGCTGCGCCCGATGTGGGCAGAGATGACACTGGGGGCCATTGGCTGTGGCGCGATCCTTGGGGCGGTCATGCTTATGAACGCCTACCCGCTGCCACGCGGCATTCTGCGCCAGATGAACCTGCCTGATGATACGTTTGTGTCGCACGGCTTTGCCATTCCGGTGCTGATCATGCTGACCGTCGGGATTTTGATGACCATACTGATGACCCGCACCCGCTTTGGCCGCTATGTCTTTGCCATCGGCGGCAACCCCGAAGCGGCGGCACTGGCCGGGATCAACACCCGCTGGATGACGATGAAGATCTTTGCCCTGATGGGGGCACTGACCGGCATCGCAGCCGTTATCGCCTCGGCCCGCCTGAACTCTGCCACCAACGCGCTTGGCACGCTGGACGAGCTGTATGTGATCGCGGCCGCCGTGATCGGGGGCACGTCCCTCGCAGGTGGGGTCGGCACGATTTACGGTGCCATCCTTGGTGCGCTGGTCATGCAATCCTTGCAATCGGGCATGGTTCTAATCGGCTTTGACGCCGCCATACAGCGGATCGTCGTAGGCGTGGTTCTTGTTCTCGCCGTCTATCTTGACAACCTCTACCGCGCCCGCACGAAGTAAGGAGGCAGCCATGACCGTTACCAAAGGAACACCGCTGGTCGAGATGCGTGACATCTCTATCTCTTTCGGCGGCATCAAGGCTGTCGATCATGTCAGCATTGACCTGCATCCGGGGGAAGTTGTGGGCCTTTTGGGCCACAACGGCGCGGGCAAATCCACGCTGATCAAGTGCCTGTCGGGCGCCTATCAAAAGGATGCCGGAGAAATCTACATCAACGGTGAGCGGGTTGATATCCACAACCCGCGCGATGCCCGGCACTACAACATCGAAACGATCTATCAGACGCTGGCCTTGGCCGACAATCTGGACGCAGCGTCGAACCTGTTTCTGGGGCGCGAGCTGGTGACGGCGGCGGGCTTTGTCGATGACGCCCAGATGGAGGCCGAGACACGCAAGATCATGGCACGGCTGAACCCGAACTTCCGCAAGTTCAACGTGCCGGTATCGGCGCTGTCCGGCGGGCAGCGTCAATCGGTAGCCATCGCGCGGGCGGTCTATTTCAACGCCAAGATCCTGATCATGGACGAACCCACAGCCGCACTTGGCCCGCAGGAAACCCAGATGGTGGCCGAGCTGATTCAGGAACTGAAGCGGCAGGGCTTGGGCATTTTCCTGATCGAGCATGACATTCATGCCGTGATGGATCTGTGCGACCGCGCTGTGGTGATGAAGAACGGTCAGCGGGTCGGCACGGTGAACGTGGGCGATGTGTCTGATGACGATATTCTGGGCATGATCATCATGGGTAAAAAGCCAGCAAAGGCCTATTGATGTATATTGGTCTTGATCTGGGCACCTCGGGGCTGAAAGGCATTCTGATGACCGAGGCGCAGGAGGTGGTGGCGGAATCCACCATGCCCCTGACCGTTCAACGCCCACATGAGGGCTGGAGCGAGCAATCGCCGAACGACTGGATCGCTGCGGCCGAAGCGGTGATTGATGCGCTGTCGGCCCATGGTCTTGGCGCGGTGCGTGGCATTGGTCTGTCCGGGCACATGCACGGGGCCACGGTGCTGGATGCGTCGGATCAAGTGTTGCGTCCCTGCATTCTGTGGAACGACACCCGCAGCCATCTTGAGGCGGCTGAACTGGATGACGACCCGATGTTCCGGCGCGTGACCGGGAATATCGTGTTCCCCGGTTTTACCGCGCCAAAGCTGATGTGGATGCAGGCAAACGAGCCCGCGCTGTGGGACAAGGTGGCAAAGGTCTTGCTGCCCAAGGATTACCTGCGGCTGTGGCTGACAGGCAATCATGTGTCTGAGATGTCTGATGCCGCTGGCACGGCCTGGCTGGATACGGGCGCGCGGGACTGGTCGGATGACCTGCTTGGCGCAACCGGGCTGAGCCGCAGCCATATGCCCGCGCTTGTCGAAGGCTCGGCAGTGTCGGGCAAGCTGCGCCCCGATCTGGCCGCCCGCTGGGGCTTTCCCAAGGGTGTTGTCGTCGCGGGCGGCGGCGGTGACAATGCGGCGGCGGGGGTTGGCGTTGGCGTGGTGCGTGCGGGTGAGGCGTTTGTCAGCCTCGGCACGTCGGGCGTGTTATTTGCCGCAAATGACGGCTATCAGCCCGACCCGGCAACGGCGGTGCATACGTTTTGCCATGCGCTGCCCAACACGTGGCATCAGATGGGCGTGATCCTTGCCTGCACCGATGCGCTGAACTGGTTTGCGCGGCTGTCGGGCAGTGATGCCGCCAGCCTGACCAGTGATCTGGGGACATTGCAGGCCCCTGGCAAGACGCTGTTCCTGCCCTATCTGGGCGGCGAGCGCACCCCCCTGAACAGCGCGTCCGTGCGCGGGGCTTTTGTTGGGCTGGAACATGCGACCGATCGGCAAGCTGCCACCCGCGCCATTCTGGAGGGTGTGACCTTTGCCTTCCGCGATTGCCGCGACGCTTTGGCGGCCACGGGGACCAAGCTGGAAAGCCTGCTGGCGGTGGGCGGCGGGTCAAAGTCGGACTACTGGCTGCGCACCATCGCGACCGCGCTGAACTGTCCGGTGCAAGTGCCGGTGGCGGGCGATTTTGGCGGGGCTTACGGCGCCGCCCGTCTGGCCCTTATGGCTGCAACCGGGGCCGGGGCCGAAGTCGCCACGCTGCCCGCCATCGCACGGGTTTTTGACCCGGATCCGGCGTTGAAAGACGCATTCGACGCGGGCCACGCCCGCCATATCAACGCACAATCTGCCATCAAGGGCCTGACATGACTGATTTTTTCAAAAACATCCCCACCATTAAATACGAAGGCCCGGATGCCACCAGCGAATTCGCCTTCCGCCATTACAACCCTGATGAAGTCATCATGGGCAAGCGGATGGAAGACCATCTGCGCTTTGCCGTGGCCTATTGGCACAGCTTTGCATGGCCCGGCGGTGACCCGTTTGGCGGACAGACGTTTGACCGGCCTTGGTTCGGTGACAGCATGGATCTGGCCCGTCTGAAGGCGGATGTGGCGTTTGAGATGTTCGATATTCTGGGCGCGCCGTTCTATTGCTTCCACGATGCCGACATGCGCCCCGAAGGCGCTACGTTTGCAGAGTCAAAGCGCAATCTGGATGAAATGGTCGACTATATTGCCCAAAAGCAGGAAAGCCATAAGGCCAGACTGCTGTGGGGCACGGCGAACATGTTCACCAACCGGCGCTGGATGTCGGGCGCGGCCACCAACCCCGACCCCGATGTCTACGCCTATGCGGCAGCGACCGTGAAGGCGAACATGGACGCCACGATGAAGCTTGGCGGCGCGAACTATGTGCTTTGGGGCGGACGTGAGGGCTATGAGACACTTCTCAACACCGATCTGAAAGCGGAACGCGCCCACGCCGGGCGGTTCCTGCAACAGGTGGTGGAATACAAATACAAGATCGGCTTCAAAGGTGCGATCCTGATCGAGCCAAAGCCGCAGGAACCTTCAAAGCATCAGTATGATTACGATGTGGCGACGGTTTACGGCTTCCTCAAGGATTTTGGGCTGGAAAAAGAGGTTCAGACCAATGTGGAACAGGGCCACGCCATTCTGGCCGGCCATTCGTTTGAACACGAGATTGCCCTTGCCTCGGCGCTGGGAATTTTTGGATCGATCGACATGAACCGCAATGACTACCAGTCGGGCTGGGATACAGACCAGTTCCCGAACAACCACGCCGAAAAGGCCGTGGCGTTCTATGAGATATTGCGGGCGGGTGGGTATACCACTGGTGGCACCAACTTTGACGCCAAGGTGCGCCGTCAGTCGCTGGACCCAGAAGATCTGATCCTTGGCCATGTCGGCGGGATGGATACCTGTGCGCGGGCGTTGAAATGCGCCGCCGCGATGATGGAATCAGATGAGATGGAAGCCCAACTGCGCACCCGCTATGCTGGCTGGCAGACGCCTGCCGCCAAGGCGATGCTGGACGGAAGTCTGGAGGCGGCAGCGGCGCGCGTGACGACCGAGGGGCTGGAGCCGCAGCCAAAGTCTGGCCGTCAGGAGCGGCTGGAAAACCTCTGGAACAAATACATCTGAAAGGGGTCAATATGCACCGGCGCAGGGTTCTTGGACTGGGGGCAGCGGCATTGACCGCTGTCCTGCTGCCGGCGCGGGCGCAGGTGGCATCCGACCCAAGATCGGTGCTGACCAACTGGTACAAGCTGAGCCTTCAACTGGTACGCCATACCGCCACCTATTCCCCCCCCGTCGCCAGCCGCGCCTTTGGCTATCTTGGGGTGACAGGGTATGAGGCGGTTGCGGCTTGCGATGAGGGTATGACCTCACTTGCCGGGCAGTTGAACGGGTTGACCACGCTTCCACGGGCAGGCGACGGGGTGCATGATGCGGCGGCGGTGCTTCAGGCTGCACTGTCGGCCACGGTTGCGCATTTCTTTTCCAATACCGGGCCATCTGGCCAACGCGCCTTGGCCACGATGACGCGCAAGCTTGATGCCCAAGTGGCCCAAGGGCTGGCCCCCGAGGTGTTGCGCCAAAGCGTTGGCTTGGGTCAGGCGATTGCCGCGCATATCATTGATTGGGCGGATGTTGATGGCGGCGCGGTGGTGGAAAACATGGGCTTTGCGCAAAGCTACCGCCCGCCCGCCGACCCGTCAGCATGGGTGCCGACCAGCCTGATCCGCCAGCAACAGGCGCCGCTTTTACCCGATTGGGGCCGCGTGCGCCCCTTTGCCATGCCTGCGGGAAACACCTGCGCCCTGCCCCCGCCGCCCGTCTATAGCGAAGACCCGACATCAGATTTCTATGCCGAGGCGATGGAGGTTTACACCGCCACCAAGGCGCTGACCGACGAACAGGCGCTGATTGCGCGCTTCTGGTCAGACGACCCGATGCTGTCATCGACCCCGCCGGGCCATTGGATTTTTGTAGCCAATGATCTGATATCACGTCACAATCTGCCGCTAACCGTCAGTGTGGACATGATGGCGCGACTAGGCATCGGCATGGCTGACGCGTTTATCGGTTGCTGGCATGACAAGACCGAATACAACCTTTTGCGGCCCGTGACCTATATCAACCGGGTGATTGACAAAGACTGGAAACCTTTGCTGATCACGCCGCCTTTTGCCGAATATCCGTCGGGCCACTCCACCGTGTCGGCGGCGGCGGCAACGGTCCTTACGGGCGTGCTTGGCGAAGCTTTTGCCTATGAGGATTTCACCCACGAGCGCGAGGGGCTGGACGCCCGATCCTACGCAAGTTTCTGGCAAGCGGCGGACGAGGCTGGCATCTCGCGGCTGTATGGCGGGATTCACTTTCGGTCAGCCATTGAACAGGGCATGGAGCAGGGGCGCTGCATTGGCGCGCACGCCGTAAGTCTGAGGACGCTTGCATGATCCGCGCGCTGGTTCTGATCCTGCTGGCGGCCCCCGCTGCCGCGCAGACCGTTCCGCAGTTTGTCGAGGAAACCACTCCTGCGGGGCTGGAGCACAGCTTTGCAGGCGAGTGGGAGTATATGGTGGGCGGTGGTGTGGCCGCGTTCGATTGCAACGGCGATACCCTGCCCGATCTGGCGCTGGCGGGCGGCACTGCGCCTGCCGCATTGTTCCTGAACCAAAGCGCTCGGGGGGGGGCCTTGGCATTTACGGCTGTGGTCAGCGGGATCGAAATGGAGGGCGTGACCGGCACCTATCCGATCGACATTGACAGTGACGGGATCACCGATCTGGTGCTGCTGCGGGTGGGCGAAAACGTGGTGATGCGCGGGCTTGGCAATTGCCGGTTTGAGCGCGCGAATGAAGACTGGGGATTTGACGGCGGCGACGCGTGGTCGACTGCCTTTGCCGCGATGTGGGAAGCGGGAGCAAGCCTGCCCACGCTGGCCATCGGCAATTACATCAACCAGCGCGAGGAAGCCTACCCTTGGGGGTCATGCACCGAGAACTGGCTGCATCGGCCCGATGGCGGGGGTTACGGCGCGCCCGTGGCGCTGACGCCCAGCCATTGCGCGCTGTCGATGCTGTTTACCGACTGGAACGGATCGGGGCGCAAATCGCTGCGGGTGTCGAATGATCGCGAATATTATGAGGGCGGGCAGGAACAGATGTGGCATCTGGAGCCGGGCCAGCCGCCGCGCCTGTATACCGAAGCCGAGGGCTGGAAACGCCTGCGGATCTGGGGGATGGGTATTGCCAGCACCGATCTGGATGCCGATGGCTACCCCGAATTTTACCTGACCAGCATGGCGGATAACAAGTTGCAGCGGCTTGTGGCCACCGGCCCCGATGCAACGCCCGACTATGGCGATATCGCATGGGCGCGCGGCGTGACCGCGCATCGCCCGTTCATGGGTGACGATCTGCGCCCGTCCACCGGATGGCATGCGCAGTTTGCCGATGTGAACAACGACGCGCGGGCCGATCTGTTCGTGGCCAAGGGCAATGTCTGGGAAATGCCCGACTTTGCCATGGCGGACCCCAACAACCTGCTGTTGCAGGGCGCGGATGGGGTGTTTGTGGAATCGGCAGGCACGGCGGGCGTGGCCTCTACGCTTGCGGCGCGGGGGGCGGCTGTGGTGGATATGAACGCGGATGGCGCGCTGGATCTGGTGGTGGTCAACCGCAACGGGCCTGCGCAAATCTGGCGCAATGCCGGGGTGGCGGGAAATTGGCTGAAGGTGGCGCTGGAACAGCCGGGGCCGAACCCGACGGGCATTGGCGCGTGGGTCGAAGTGCGGACCAAGGATCATCTGCAACGGCATGAGACTACATCGGGCGGCGGTCATGTCAGCGGCATCTGGGGGCCGCAGCATTTTGGTCTGGGCGACGCGGACCGGGCCGAGGTGCGGGTGATCTGGCCCGATGGCCAGGTGAGCGATTGGGCCGAGGTCGCGGCGAACACCGTGGCGACGATCAGTCCCTGATCTTTGGCGTGGTCAGTTCCGCATTGACTGCGCCACCCAAAAGCACCGCCAGCACACCAAGGTAAAGCCACATCAGCAGCGCCACCACGGCACCGATTGAGCCATAAATCCGGTTATAGCTGTCGAAATTCGCCAGATAGGCCGAAAATGCAAAGCTGACCGCCGACCATGTCAGCGCCGCAACGACAACCCCCACAGACACCCATGGCCGCCCGTTGCCCGACGGCAGGTTCGGGCCAAAGTGATACAGGATCGACAGACAGCTGAGCACCAGAACAAACATGGCAACCCACGGCAGAACGCCCAGTAACCATTCCTCTGCCGGGCCGAGGTCAATGTATTGCAGCACCAGCGGCACCAGAACAATCGTGGCCAACCCGACAATGATGGCAAAGATCAGTGCCAGTGTCAGCGTGATATCGACCACCCAGCCCCATATCCAGCCGCGCGGTGCGGTGCGGTTCACCACATCCAGCCCGGTGATCAATGCCGACACCCCGGCTCGGGCGGAATAAAGCGCGATCATCAACGATACAAAGGTCGCCCAACCAAGGGTGGTGCGTGGCGTGGCCAGCAGGCCCATTACCTGATCATGGATCAGCAGGGCAGCGTCGGTGGGCAAAAATTGCTCGCCCACCTCCAGATAGTCTTCGATGACCTTGGGGTCGGCCATCAGGCTCCATATCGCGACACTGGCGGCGAGGCCGGGGAAAACGGCGAACATGGCGTAGAACGCCACACCTGCCGCGATCAGGCCGAAATGGCCATCGTTCATCCGGCCCCAAACGGCCCCGACAAACCTGAACACTGAACCCACGTGAAACGTCATCAGCCCTTCTAAGCTCGTTGTTCGCCTTTGTGCAACTTGCACAAGACCTTGGCGAATGAAAGAATAGCGCCAACAGGAGGCTTGCCAATGTCTTACACCGCCCATCCCGAGCGCTATTCCCGGATGACCTACCGCCGCTGCGGGGTCTCGGGCCTGAAACTGCCCGCGATCAGTCTGGGATTATGGCACAACTTCGGCCATGACACCCCGCATCAAGTGAAACGCGAGATCTGCCGCACAGCGTTTGATCACGGGATCACCCATTTCGATCTGGCCAACAACTACGGCCCGCCCCCCGGCAGCGCCGAAGAGGCATTTGGCGAGATTTTGCGCACCGACTTTGCGGGCCATCGAGATGAGCTGATCGTCAGCTCCAAGGCAGGGTATCTGATGTGGCAAGGGCCTTATGGCGAATGGGGAAGTCGCAAGAACCTGATCGCGTCTTGTGATCAAAGCCTGAAGCGTATGGGTCTGGATTACGTTGATATCTTCTATTCCCACCGCTTTGATCCCGATACCCCACTGGAAGAAACCATGGGCGCGCTGGATCATATTGTGCGGTCAGGCCGCGCGCTTTATGTTGGCATTTCAAGCTATTCCAGCGCGAAAACGCGCGAGGCGGCAGCGATCTTGCGTAGCCTTGGCACGCCCTGCGTGATCCACCAGCCAAGCTACAACATCCTGAATCGCTGGGTGGAAAAAGATGGATTGCGCGAGACTTTGGACGAATTGGGCATCGGGTCTATTGCCTTTACGCCTTTGGCACAGGGGATACTGACCAAGAAGTATCTGGGCGGCATTCCCGACGGCAGCCGCGCCGCGCAGGGTAAAAGCCTGAACCCCGGCACGATCACCCCCCGCGCGCTTGAAAGCGTGCGGGCGCTGGATGCAATCGCACAGGCGCGCGGGCAAACGCTGGCGCAGATGGCGATTGCCTGGGTGCTGCGTGAGGGCAAGATCACCACGGCCCTGATCGGGGCGTCAAAGCCTGAACAGGTTGTGGATTGTGTGGGAGCAATCGGCAATCTGGAGTTTTCTGCCGATGAACTTGCCCAGATCGACCGGGTTGCAGCAGAAGAAGACATCAACCTATGGGCACGCTCATCCGCCGAATAGCCATGGGAAATGTTTAAAACACCAATCTTTAAGCCCCGGTTTACCGCGCCCGTGTAAACCGGGGATGGGTGTGAAACATGGGTGTGTGATGGCCGGGCAGAACAATGCCGCGCCAGTCATCATCAAGCGTAAGAAGAAAGTTATCGGCGGTGGCCACCACGGGGGTGCGTGGAAGGTTGCCTATGCCGATTTCGTAACGGCCATGATGGCCTTCTTTATGCTGATGTGGCTGCTGAACGCGACGACAGAACAACAACGTAAGGGCATTTCGGATTATTTCAGTCCGACAATCCCGCTCAGCCGCATCTCTGGCGGGGGCGACGGTTCATTCGGGGGCGACTCTGTTCTGGCCGAAGACACGCTTGCCCAGAATGGCACTGGCGCGTCGTCGAACAAGCCAACGGATGAACGGCAATCGCGCAGCGAATCCCAGGCCGAGGCGCGGCAGGCAGAAGAAGAACGCCTCGCCGAAGTGCAAAAATCTTTGCTGGCCCGCAGTGGTGAGAGTATGACGATGGAGCGTTTGTTGCGCCACGTCGTGACCCGCGTGACCGACGAAGGGCTGGTGATCGAACTGTTCGATCTGGAACAAGCCCCCCTGTTTCAGCCCGATTCCGCCACTGCGACCCAGACCTTGCGTGATCTTGCAGTGGTGCTGGCCGACGTGCTGCTGGCCACTCGAAACGACCTGGCTGTTGGGGGTTATGTGCGCAGCTACCCCTTGATGATGCGGGATAATCCGGTGTGGTCCTTGTCAGCGGACCGTGCACAGGCAGGGCGTCAATTGTTACGAGCGCAAGGCGTGGCCGATACCCGTTTTGCCCGCATCACCGGGTTCGCCGACCGCAAGCCGCTGACCCCGGACCCATCGGTGATCAGAAACAACAGGCTCGAGGTGATTTTGTTGCGCAAGAACCGATAGCAGATTTCATCAAGTTTTCGGAATTAGCGGGCTGTTAATCGCCATGCTGCAGGGTGCGAGGCATATAGAGGCATCGACCTGTAGAAAGGCGGCATTGATGACTATTTCTTCCTCGCTAAATGCGGGCGTGGCAGGCTTGAACGCGAACGCGGCACGGCTTGCGACCATATCCGATAACATCGCCAACTCCTCGACCTATGGCTACAAGCGGGCGGCGGCTGAATTTGAAAGCATGGTGCTGAGCGGGGGGCGGGGCTCGGGCAAATACTCGGCAGGCGGGGTCCGCACCTCAAGCTATCGGCTGATCGACGAACGGGGCGGCATCGTGAGCACCTCCAACGCCCTTGATATGGCCGTGACAGGTCGTGGCATGCTGCCGGTTATGCCATCTGTGCGCATGTCAGACGGCGGGATGGGCACACAACCCATGATGATGACCACAACCGGATCATTCCGAATGGATGCAGAAGGTGTTCTTCGGACAGAATCGGGGCTGGTCCTGTTGGGTTGGCCCGCCAATCAGGACGGGACGATCCCAGCCTTTTCGCGCGATACCCTTTCAGGGCTGCAGCCCGTTGTGATCAGCGCCAATCAGACCGTTGCAGATCCGACCACCGCAATCGGTCTGGCAGTAAACTTGCCCTCAATCCAGACAAGTGTCGGCGCATCCGGCGACCCGTTTCCGATCATGGTTGAATATTACAATAATCTTGGCTCGGCGGAGAGCCTGAATATCTCCTTCACCCCAACAGTGCCGGTGCCTCCGTCGACAGCAGGCACAAATACCTGGACAATGGAAATTCGCGACAGCGCGTCAAATGGGGCAGTGGTTGGGGAGTATACTCTGGTCTTCGACGATACCCGTGGCGCGGGCGGCACTCTGGCATCAGTTACCACTGTTTCGGGCGGAGCCTACAACGCAGCCGTCGGCACTTTTGATCTGACCGTTGCCTCTGGGCCGATCACCATGACCATTGGTCGCCCCGGTGAACCGGGCGGCATGACCCAACTGGCGGACAGCTTTATCCCGACCGGGATCACAAAAAACGGCTCACCCACTGGCACGCTTGCATCTGTAGAGATCGACGAAAACGGCTACCTTCTTGCGACATATGACACGGGTTTCATCCGTCGGATCTACCAGATTCCGCTGGTTGACGTGCCCAATATCAACGGGTTAACGCCGCTGAGCAATCAAACGTTTCAGGTCTCGCCACAGTCGGGTGCTTTCTATTTGTGGAATGCGGGCGAAGGGCCGACTGGCAGTATCGCAGGGTACGCGCGTGAGGCTTCAGCCACAGATGTTGCGGCCGAACTCACCGCCCTGATTACCACGCAGCGCGCGTATTCATCGAATGCCAAAGTCATTCAGACGGTCGATGAAATGCTGCAGGAAACCACCAACATCAAACGCTGAGGATCTGACAGATGAGCATTTCTTCCGCGCTTTCATCGGCTATTTCCGGGTTGTCAGCCACGTCACGCATGGCGGAAGTGACGGCCTCCAACGTCTCGAATGCCCTCACCGAAGGCTATGCGCGGCGCGACGTCCAGCTTGCGGCGCGTAGCCTTGACAAGGGCAGTGGGGGTGTGTCGGTCACGGGTATTGCACGCCGCATCGACACGCTCTTGCTTCAGGATCTACGCTTGTCTTCATCCGCCCAAGGTGCGCGCAAAACCACGTCTGACTTTCTTGCTCGCATGGAACGCGCCATGGGCACCGCAGATCAGGACGGCTCTCTTTCCGCCAGAATTGCGACATTTGAGCGCAAGCTGATTGAAGCGGCAGCCCGGCCAGAGGCTGATGCCCGTCTCGCATCAGTCGTGGACGCCGCCCAAAGCCTGACCCAAAGCCTGATCGAAATCTCAAAGTCCGTTCAATCGGAACGCCAGATTGCAGACTCTCGGATCGCAAGCGACGTGACCTTGCTGAACGACTCTTTGTCCGGGGTCGCCGAACTAAACGTCCGTATCCGGTCATTTGCATCGTCAGGCCGAGATGTCAGCGCCCTTTTGGACCAACGACAGCAATTGATAGACTCGATTTCGGCAATTGTCCCTGTGCGAGAGGTTTTGCGCGAAAACAACCAAGTTGCTCTTTTCACCACTGGCGGCACAATCTTGCTGGAAGGGCGGGCTGCCAAAATCGAATTCACGCCCGCAGGCCTGATCACGCCAGACATGACCCTCGCGTCTGGCAGCTTGTCCGGCCTGACGGTGAACGGCCAGCCCCTTTCCACTTCGCCCGCAGGCGGTCGCTTGGGCGAGGGGCGACTGTCTGCGCTATTTGATCTGCGCGACACGCTTGCGCCCGAGGCACAGGCCAATCTTGATGCTTTGGCGCGTGATCTTATCGAAAGGGTATCTGGCTCCGGTGTCGATACGACCCTTGCTCCCGGTGCTGCGGGCTTGTTTACCGACATTGGCGGCGGCTTTGATCCACTGGACGAGGTTGGTCTTGCCGGACGCATCCGGATCAACGCCCTGGTTGTGCCAGAACAGGGCGGCGCCCTTTGGCGATTGCGAGACGGTCTTGGCGCCGCAACGCCCGGGCCCGGTGGCTTTGCCGCGCATCTTACCTCCCTTGCAAGCTCACTCAGTGCACCACGAACTCAGGTCTCTGGCGGGTTGTCTATCGGCGCGCGAAGCTTATCCGGCTTTGCGTCAGACATTGCATCGCTGCAATCAGTGGCGCGCCTTGGCGCAGAATCAGGCACTGCTTTTGCCACGGCGCGAAGCGATACTTTGCGATCTGCATTGCTGCGTGATGGCGTCGATACCGATCAGGAAATGCAAAACCTTCTTCTGATCGAACAGGCTTACGCCGCAAACGCCAAGGTTGTTCAGACCGTGGATGACATGATCAAAATTCTATTGGGGCTGTGACATGACATTGGTATCCCTTGGCGACCTGGCTCAGTCATTCTTGCTGAAATCTCAGACTGCCCGCCTTAAGGGCGAACTTGGCCGGCTGACAAATGAGTTCAGCGCCGGTCGCGTAAGCGATGTCGGTGCCGCGCTGACCGGCGATTTTGCCCGGCTTTCTTCGGTTTCGCGCGCCCGTTCCGTTACAGAGGGGTATCAATCTGCCGCACGGGAGGCCGCAACCCAAGCCGCGACCATGCAGACGGCAATAGCGTCAATTGCCGGCTCGATCCAGGCGCTGACGGCCCCCCTGCTGACAGCTTCCCAGACCACCAACCCGGACCACCTTGCCTTGGCCAGCATGGATGCCCGCGGAAGGCTTGATACTATTCTGGCCACAATGAATGTTGCTGCCGGGGGGCGATCTTTGTTCGCCGGCCAAGCAGTGCATGCGCCCGCAGTCGCCGATTCAGACACCATTTTAACTGCGCTGCGCAGTACGTTGGTGGGCGCCCAGACCGCGCAGGAGATGATGGATCGCATTTCTGCATGGTTTGATGATCCGGCGGGATACCGGGACATTGCATATCTGGGCGGAGCATCGCTGGAGCATATCGCTGTTTCACCGACAGATCAGGTCTGGATGGCTGTCACGGCCGAAGATCCTGCCTTTCGCGCGGCCTTTAAGGGTTTGACGGCAGCAGCGCTTATTGAAGATAGCAGCACGTTGATCCCTGCGACCGAAACACGGACCCTCGCGCGGCTATCGGCTGAGGCGCTGTTTGCAGGGCATGATGCGCTCATAAACCTTTCTGGTCGGCTGGGCATCAGTGAAGGCCGGATTGACGCGGCGCAGAGCCGCAACGCAATAGATCTGTTGATCCATGAGATGGCGCAGGCGGATCTGGTCCGCAGTGACCCCGAGCGCATCGCCATCGAACTCGAGGCGGTGCAGACCAATCTGGAAGCGGTCTATGCCATCACTGCGCGCCTGTCGCGCATGTCACTGACGGATTTCCTGCGATGATCCGGCGCCTGATGGTTTTTCTGGTGCTGCTCTGCTGTGGACCGGTTTTTGCCGATGCCGTGCGGATCAAGGATCTGGTCGAGTTTGACGGCGTGCGCGGCAATGATCTGGTGGGTTACGGCCTTGTCGTCGGGCTGAACGGCACGGGCGATGGCATCCGCAACGCACCCTTTACCGAAGAAATCATGTCCAACCTGCTGGAACGGATGGGTGTAAATGTTGCAGGAGAAGCCTATCGTCCGAAAAACGTCGCTGCAGTCTTTGTCACATCAAGCCTGCCACCTTTCGCGCGCGCAGGCGGTCGTATTGATGTGACGGTTTCTGCGATTGGCGATTCCAAAAGTCTGCTCGGCGGCACGCTGATCATGACGCCGCTGAACGGCGCTGATGGCCAGATCTATGCAGTGGCTCAAGGCACCATCATTGCTGGTGGTATTGCGGCCGAAGGTCAGGCCGCGCGCGTCGTGCAAGGGGTGCCGACGGCTGGGGTTATCCCCTCGGGCGCACGGGTAGAGCGTGAGATCGAGTTTGACTTCACAAGTCTGCAATCAATCCGGCTTGCTTTGCGCAGCCCTGACTTCACCACCGCGGCCCGGATTGAAACTGTGCTGAACCGGGAGTTCGGCAAACGGGTCGCGCTGATGCTGGACTCCGGCACGGTCGAATTGAACATAGATGCCGCTGGCATGCGATCCCCGGCGCATGTGATCGGGCGGATTGAAAACCTGACCATCGCACCGGAAACGCGCGCGCGGGTGGTGGTTGACCAACGCTCTGGCACGATTGTGATTGGTCAGGATGTGCGCATCAGCCGGGTGGCTGTGGCGCAAGGGAGCCTCACTCTGCGGATCGAAGAAGCGCCTATGGTGGTGCAGCCCAACCCATTTGCCGAGGGGGAAACGATGGTGGTGCCGCGCACCAATGCCAATATCAATCGAGATCCCGGCACCGGGCTGGCCGAGGTGTCGGGGGGCACATCCCTTTCGGAACTGGTGGCCGGGCTGAATGCATTGGGTGTGGCGCCGCATGACATGATTGATATTCTGAAAAGCATAAAGGCTGCCGGGGCCCTGCATGCAGATTTTGTGGTAAATTAAGCCAAGGCCGCGGCATTGCGCTGTGATCGGGACGTCAATCCGCGCACTGCTTTATCCCCAGGTCGGGTGAAAGCGGCCCGCGGGCGACAGAGTGAAAATCTCACACCCTGTTGCCGTTACGCCGACAGAATGTTCAAACTGCGCAGACAAGGATTTGTCGCGCGTGACAGCTGTCCAGTCATCGGCCAGAACCTTGGTCTCGGGGCGGCCCAAGTTGACCATCGGCTCGATGGTGAAAAACATGCCCTCCTCCAGCACCGCGCCAGAGCCGGGGCGGCCATAGTGCAGCACATTGGGCGGGGAATGGAACACCCTGCCAAGTCCATGGCCGCAAAAGTCGCGCACCACCGACATGCGGTTCGCCTCTACATAGGTCTGAATCGCATGGCCAATGTCGCCAAAGGTGTTACCCGGCTTCACAGCAGCAATACCCCGCATCAGCCCCTCATGCGTGACATCGATCAACCGCTCGGCCTTGCGCGGCAGATTTCCGGCCACATACATCCGGCTGGTATCACCGAACCAACCGTCAACAATTACTGTCACGTCAACATTCAGGATATCGCCGTCGGCCAGCACCTTCGTGCCCGGAATGCCGTGGCAGACCACATGGTTAACCGAGATGCAGGACGCGTGCTGATAGCCTTTATACCCGATCGTTGCCGAAGTGACCCCGCGCCGTACAATGTCTTCGCGGATGAAATCATCAATCTGCGCCGTCGTCGTCCCCGGTTGAACCAGTGCGGCCACGTCGTCCAGAATTTCGGCGGCCACCCGACCGGCCGCACGCATTCCGGCAAAATCCGCCTCTTGATAGATTCGGATACCGTCTTTTGTGATGCGCCCGTGCGTGTCGTTCATGTCAGATGTCCTTTGTCTTTTGCCTGAATAAGCAAATCGCGGTGGCTTGACCAGAGGGGCACAAGACCGCAGAGCGTGGTTTGAAACCGGGCGGACGAGGCCTATACCCGGATAGGGCAAGCAAAAGGAAGACAGCCATGGCGAATCCAACCGCGGCGATGCTGGTGATCGGCGATGAAATCCTGTCGGGCAGGACCCGCGATTCCAACATGCATTATCTGGCGGGTGAACTGACCCGCCACGGCATCCGCCTGCAAGAAGTGCGGGTTGTGGCCGATGATCACGTCACCATTGTTGCGGCCGTCAATGCGCTGCGGGTCGGGTATGACCATCTTTTCACCAGCGGCGGCATCGGCCCGACGCATGATGACATCACCGCCGAGGCAATTGCAGCGGCCTTTGGTGTGGCAATCAGCCAGCGTGCCGATGCGCTGGCGCTTTTGGCCGCACATTACGACCGCGCGGGGCTGGAGTTCAACGACGCCCGCAAGCAGATGGCGCGGATTCCCGATGGGGCAAGCCTGATCGACAACCCGGTCAGCACCGCGCCGGGGTTCACGCTTGGCAATGTGCATGTGATGGCCGGAGTGCCGAATATCTTTCAGGCCATGGTCGCCAGTGTAATGCCGACCCTGACCGGGGGCGAACCGTTGCTGAGCCAGTCCTTGCGCGTCAATTGTGGTGAGGGCGAAGTGGCCGGGCCATTCGGTGTGCTGGCTGCTGCGTTTCCCGATCTGAGCATGGGGTCTTATCCGTTCATCCACAACGGCGCGCATGGCACCAATCTGGTGATCCGCGGAACTGATGCGGCGCAGATTGATGCGGCGATGACGCAACTGGCAGCGTTATTCCCATGACCCCCGAGATGCTGGCCGAGGTGATGGAACAAACGTGGCCCCCGGCGCGGGCCTTTGCGGTTGGGCCCTGGCGCATCCGCGACGGTCAGGGCGGCGGCAAGCGGGTGTCGGCGGCAACCGCCGAACCAGAGTGGCGCGATGAGGCGATCCCGGAGGCTGAGGCCGCAATGCTTGCGCTGCACCAGCCCCCACTGTTTCTCATCCGGCAGGGCGATGATCTGCTGGATCAGGCGCTGCAATCGCGCGGCTACCGGGTGGTTGATCCGGTCGTCGCTTATGTCGCGCCAGCTTCCGCGCTGGCGAACCCGCCCGCCCCGCCCATGGCGGCCTTTGCGCATTGGCCACCTTTGGCGATCTGTGCCGAGATCTGGGCTGAAGGCGGTATCGGCGCAGCGCGGCTGGCGGTGATGCAGCGCGTGGAGGGGCCAAAATCTGCCATTCTGGGCCGGGCAAATGATCAGCCGACCGGGGTGGCTTTTGTGGCCATCCATCAGGGCGTGGCCATGGTGCACGCGCTTGAGGTGCGGCCCGAAGCGCGTCGGCAGGGTTCCGCGCACAATATCCTGCGGGCCGCGGGGGCTTGGGCGCAACAGAACGGGGCGGATACGCTGTCGCTGGTCGTCACCGTCGCAAACACGACAGCGCGCAACCTGTATACTTCCATGGGGATGGAAGTTGTGGGACACTATCACTATCGGCAGCGATAAGCCCGAAGAGGCGCACGGCAGGTGACACGAACCAGAACCACCCTTTTTGCAGCGCTTGCGCTGACACTAGTGGCACCCGCAGGGCTGGCACAGGCCATCACGCTGGAGATGCCCTTTGCTGCTGTGCCAAGCGTGGCAAAGACCCAGGATCTGACATCTTACGCCCTACCCATCGCGGCCTATTCCAATGGAGTGCTGCCCACACGCATCGTCGAGGGGGCTTTGCAACAGACAGCATGGCGGATCGACGCACCGGGAGTCAGCACGCTTGAACTTCTGATGCCCTTGCGCGCGCAACTGCGTCAGGCCGGATTTCAGACCGTCTTTGAATGTGAGGCCGTGGCCTGCGGCGGGTTTGATTTTCGCTATGGCACAATGATTCTGCCTGAACCTGACATGCATGTAGATCTGGGCGACTACCGCTTTTTCTCGGCCGAACGGGGCACAGAGGTCGTCAGCCTTATCGTCAGCCGGACAGCGGCTTCCGGATTTGTGCAAATGATCCATGTTGGCGGGCAGGTGAATGCTGCCCCCCTGCTGACTGCATCATCAAAGGCCGCATCCGGCGGACAGATGGTTGCGTTGACCGCCCCAGCCCGCCCGCAGACTGACGCCGCGACATCCGACACTTTGGGTGACCGCCTGTTGACGGGTGGGGCGGTCGCGCTGGAGGATCTGGTCTTTGCCTCCGGCTCGTCAGCGCTGACCGAGGGGCCTTTTGCATCTTTGGCAGGGCTGGCAGGCTGGTTGCGGGACAATCCGGGCCTGACCGTTGCCCTTGTCGGCCATACCGATGCTTCGGGTGGGCTGGAGGGAAATATCGCCCTGTCACGCAAACGCGCCGAGGCCGTGCGCCAGCACCTGATCCGGGCAGAAGGCGTTGCGGCAACACAGATCGAAGCGCAAGGGGTGGGCTATTTGTCGCCGCGCGCGTCCAATCTGACAGATGAGGGTCGCGAGAGAAACAGAAGGGTCGAGGTCATGGTGACCTCGACCCAAGTTGCGCCTTGAGGAAAGCGTCAGGGAGTGATTACCACTTGTCAGGGCCTTTGTCCGTATAGCGGCGGGCCAGAAAGTCGATGAACGCGCGCACCTTGGGCTGGGTGAATCGGCCCGGCGGGTAAACTGCGTAGATGCCAAGCGTTTCGGTCGGCAGTCCCGGCAGGGCCTCTTCGACCAGTCCGTCTTTCATGGCTTCGGCATAGAGAAAGCTGGGCAGGAATGCGATGCCAAGCCCCGAAATCGCGGCGTTCAGCAGGGACTGACCATCGTTTACTGTCAGCCAGCCCGCCGTGCGAACCTGCCGCTTTTCGCCGGATGGTGCCGTGATTTTCCACACGTTGCCATTGGCCTGATTGGAATAGTGCAGCAGCTTGTGATCATTCAGATCGTCGATCTTCATGGGCCGCCCATAGCGCTGGAAATAGCTGGGCGAGGCGATCATCCGCTTGGTTGTGTCGGTCAGTTTGCGGGCGCGAAGGCTGCTGTCTTCCAGATCGCCCACACGAATGGCCATATCGAACCCTTCGCTGATCAGCTCTACATAGCGGTTGTTCAGCACCATGTTCACGGTGATATCGGGATATTCCAGCAGGAAATCGCCAAGGATCGGCGACAGCAGGTTTACGCCAAAATCGGTGGCGACACTGATACGCAGCAGTCCCGAAGGTGCCGATTGCATGGATGTGACCAGCGCATCCGCCTCACCTGCATCATTCAGAACACGGCGGGCGCGGTCATAATACGCAAGGCCGATCTCGGTCGGGCTGACCCGGCGTGTGGTTCGGTTCAGGAGACGAGCCCCAAGTCGGGCCTCCAGCGCCGAAACGTGTTTGGATACGGCAGATTTGGAGATCCCCATCTTCTTTGCCGCATCTGTAAAGCCGCCCTGGTCTACAACCGTGGCAAAGGCTTCCATTTCAGTCAGTCGGTCCATCTTTATTCCCCAACAGGCAGCAATACGGGTTTCTGAGGCTGTTTTGATCCTGAAATCGGGCAGGATAGCGGCGGTTATGCGTTCTATCCGGGGAATTTCGTAGGATCGTTGAGGTTAAGGAAACAAGCGCAAGGCGCATCCAGTTTTCGATTTGCCCAATTGTCACGCAGACTTTTGTCCGCTGAGCAGGTTTTGTGCGACACCAAAGCGGCAGTCGTGCAATACAAGGCTATAACCACACGCACACCGCGCCTGCTGCTATTCAGGTCATGACCTCACGAGAAAAATTCCCATGTCGATTAAGGCCGCGATTCACCACCTGACGCATTACAAATACGACCGCCCGGTCACGCTGGGGCCACAGGTGATCCGCCTGCGCCCTGCCCCGCACAGCCGGACGCGGGTGATTTCACATGCGCTGAAGGTCAGTCCGGGCGGGCATTTTGTGAACCACCAGCAAGACCCGTTCGGCAACTGGCTGGCGCGGTTCGTGTTTCCCGAGCCTGTGCGCGAGTTCAAGATAGAGGTCGATCTGGTCGCGGATATGACGGTCTATAACCCGTTCGATTTCTTTGTCGAGGAATCGGCAGAGACCTGGCCGTTTGAGTATCCGGTGGATCTGACTGACGATCTGGAAATCTATCGCCGCAAAGACCCAGCCGGGCCGCTGTTGCAACAGTTTCTGGATTCGGTGCCCAAAGACCGCGTGCGCAGCGTTGATTTCGTGGTTAACCTGAATGCGATGGTGTCGAACACCCTGCGCTATACCATCCGCATGGAACCCGGCGTGCAGACGCCAGAGGAAACGCTGGGCGTGCAAAGCGGGTCATGCCGCGATTCTAGCTGGCTGTTGGTGCAGGCGCTGCGGCACCTGGGGTTTGCCGCGCGGTTTGTGTCTGGCTATCTGATACAGCTGAAGCCGGATCTCAAGGCGCTGGATGGCCCATCAGGAACCGAGGTCGATTTCACTGATCTGCATGCCTGGTGTGAGGTGTATCTGCCCGGCGCGGGCTGGGTCGGTCTTGACCCGACCAGCGGCTTGTTGGCCGGCGAAAGCCATATCCCATTGGCCGCGACCCCGCATTACCGCAACGCGGCGCCGATTTCCGGCATGGCCAGCTTTGCCGAGGTCGATTTCGCCTTTGACATGACGGTGGCCCGTGTGGCCGAGCATCCGCGCATTACCAAGCCGTTCAGCGATGACGCGTGGGATGAGTTGAACGCGCTGGGGCATAAGGTGGACGCTGCACTGGCTGCGGGTGATGTGCGCCTGACTATGGGCGGCGAGCCAACCTTTGTTTCCATTGATGACTTTGAGGCGGAGGAGTGGAACACAGATGCCGTCGGCCCCACCAAACGCGTGCTGGCGGATCAGCTGATCCGCCGCCTGCGGGACCGTTTCGCGCCGGGAGGGTTCCTGCATTACGGGCAGGGCAAGTGGTATCCGGGAGAAACCTTGCCGCGCTGGACGTTCTCGCTGTACTGGCGCACCGATGGCCACCCGATCTGGTCTGACCCCGCGCTGATCGCCGAGGAAGGTGCACAAACCGGGGTAACAACCGATGATGCCGAACGTTTGTTACAGCAGATCGCTACCGATCTGGCGCTGGAGGCCGATTGCATCGTCCCCGCCTTTGAAGACCCGGCACAATGGCTGGTCAAAGAGGCAAACCTGCCCGACAACGTAACCCCCGCCAATTCCAAGTTGAAAGACCCAGAGGAACGGCACCGTTTGGCAACTGTGTTCAATCGCGGGCTGACCAATCCATCGGGCTTTGTGCTGCCGGTGCAAAGCTGGCAATCGCAAGCGTCGGGCCGTCGTTGGCGCACGGAAAAGTGGAAGCTGCGGCGCGGGCATATGTTCCTTGTGCCCGGCGACAGTCCGGTGGGGTATCGTTTGCCGCTGGAAAGCCTGCCTTGGCTGCCGCCATCGCAATATCCCTATATCAACCCGACCGACCCAACGGTCGACCGCGCCCCACTGCCCGCGCCCAACAGTCCCGACGTAACCGAACAGCGCCCGCAGAGCCCGGCCAGCTTTACCGCAGCGTCGGCCCAGGGCGCACAGATTGAACAAGGCACCGGTGATCCCGAACTGGATGGCCACATCCGCACCGCTTTGTCAGTGGAGCCGCGCGACGGTCGGCTGTGTGTGTTCATGCCGCCGGTGGTCTCGGTTGAAGATTACCTTGATCTGGTGCGCGCGGCAGAAGAAGCGGCGAAAAAGCTGGGCCTTCAGGTTCATATCGAAGGCTACGCCCCGCCGCATGACCCGCGCCTGAACGTGATCCGCGTGGCCCCCGATCCGGGCGTGATCGAAGTGAACGTGCATCCGGCCCACACTTGGCAGGATTGCGTGGATATCACCTCGGCGGTGTATGAAGAGGCCCGCCAGTGCCGCCTTGGCGCGGACAAGTTCATGATTGACGGCAAACACGCTGGCACCGGCGGTGGCAACCATGTGGTTGTTGGCGGTGCCACGCCCAACGACAGCCCATTTTTGCGCCGCCCTGACCTGTTGCGCAGCCTGATCCTGCATTGGAACCGGCACCCGTCGCTGTCTTACCTGTTTTCCGGGCTGTTCATCGGGCCAACGTCACAGGCCCCGCGCATGGATGAGGCCCGCCATGATGCGCTTTATGAAATGGAAATCGCGCTGGCGCAGATCCCCGCACCCGGGCAGGGCGCAGCCCCGATGCCATGGCTGGTGGACCGCCTGCTGCGCAACATGCTCACCGATGTGACCGGCAACACCCACCGGGCGGAAATCTGCATCGACAAACTGTTTTCCCCTGATGGCCCCACGGGCCGCTTGGGTCTGGTCGAATTCCGCGGGTTCGAGATGCCACCAGACCCGCGCATGAGCCTGTCACAACAACTGCTGATCCGCGCGCTGATCGCGCGGTTCTGGGCCAATCCCGCGCAAGGTGAGATGACCCGTTGGGGCACCGCGCTGCACGACCGTTTCATGCTGCCGCACCATGTCTGGCAGGATTTCCGCGATGTGCTCGCCGATCTGGCGCAGCACGGCTTTGCGCTAAACGAAGACTGGTTCAAAGCACAGGCCGAGTTCCGCTTTCCATTCTGCGGTGAGGTGGACTATGACGGCGTGGATCTGGAACTGCGTCAGGCACTGGAGCCGTGGCATGTGCTGGGCGAGACCGGGGCTATTGGCGGCACGGTGCGCTATACCGACAGTTCGACCGAACGTTTGCAGGTAAAGCTGACAGCGCCGGACCCTTCGCGCTACAAGGTCTTGTGCAATGGCCGCATGATGCCGCTGACCGATGTTGGCGCGGGCGAGGCAGTGGCGGGGGTGCGCTATAAGGCGTGGCAACCGTCTTCGGCCATTCATCCGGTGTTGCCGGTCGATGCGCCGCTGACCTTCGACATCTTTGACACATGGTCGGGGCGTCCGCTTGGCGGTTGCGTTTATCACGTTGCCCATCCGGGGGGGCGCAACTACGACACCTTCCCCGTCAATGGCAACGAGGCCGAGGCGCGCAGGCTGGCGCGGTTTGAACCCGGCGGCCATCGCCCCGGCCACCACCCGCGCCCAGTCTCGGAACATCCGCACCGGGAATTCCCGCTGACGCTTGACCTGAGGCGGCCCATGGGTCTCTAGTCCGGCCATGGACAGTGCAGTGACGGCTAAGGTGAAAACGGCAAGCAAGGGCAAGGCGCGGGATCGCGGGCTGTCGGCCTATCGCCCGCTGCCGGGCGTGCCAGATGAATTGGTCACGCCCGATGGCACCTTGCGCCCGCTGTGGCAGCCGCTGGTCAACCATCTGCAGGGCCTGACGGATGAGGGTCTGACCCGTGCCACGGGACGCGCCGATCAATATCTGCGCGATTCCGGGGTATTTTACCGACAGTATGGCTCTGGCCAATCCGTTGAACGGCCTTGGCCGCTCAGCCATATTCCGGTGCTGATAGATGAGGCCGATTGGGCCGCGTTGACCCCGGCCCTGATCCAGCGCGCCGATCTGCTGGAGACAGTTCTGGCCGATCTGTATGGCGAAAACCGTCTGGTGGCCGACGGGCATTTGCCCGCAGCACTGGTGGCGGGCAATCCGGAATGGCTACGCCCGCTGGTCGGGGTGCGCCCGGCGTCAGGCCATTTTCTGCATTTCGTGGCCTTTGAGATCGGGCGCGGGCCTGATGGTCGCTGGTGGGTGCTGGCAGATCGCACGCAGGCACCTTCGGGCGCGGGCTATGCGCTGGAAAACCGTGTGGCAACCTCGCGCGCCTATACCGATGTGTTTGCCGGGCTGAACGTGCATCGTCTGGCCGGATTTTTCCGTGATTTCCGCGATGCTTTGCTGGGTCTCAGGGGTGCGCGGGATGGGCGCGTTGCCATCATGACACCCGGCCCGCTGAACGAAACCTATTTCGAACAGGCATGGATCGCGCGTTACATGGGCGTAAGCCTTGTGCAGGGCGAAGATCTGATGGTCTCGGACGGTCGCCTGATGGTGCGCACCGTGTCGGGTCTGCGCCCGCTGGACGTGCTGTGGCGGCGGCTGGACGGCAGCTATGCCGACCCGCTGGAACTGGACCCTGCATCGCGTATCGGCACGCCGGGCATGGTTGCCGTGTTGCGTCAGGGCGGGCTGACCATGGTGAATTCACTTGGGTCTGGTGTGCTGGAAACCCGCGCGCTGATGGCGTTTCTGCCCAAGCTTTCGGTCCATCTGACCGGGCAAAAGCTGGCGATCCCCAACATTGCAACGTGGTGGTGCGGCGGCCTGCCAGAGCGTGCGCAAGTCATGGCCGAACGGTCACGGCTGGTGTTGTCGCCCGCACTTGGCACGGGCTTGCCGTTTGATCGTCAGGGCGAAAGCACCGTGGCCGCAAGTCTGACCCCAGACGAGTTGGCCGCAAGGCTGGTGCTCGATGGCCCAGATCTGGTCGCACAAGAGGCAGTCACCCTGTCAACCACGCCCGCCTTGATTGACGGAAAGCTTGAGCCACGCCCAATGAGCCTGCGGGTCTTTCTGGCCCGCACCCCAAACGGCTGGCAGGTGATGCAAGGGGGCTTTGCCCGGATCGGGGCCTCGGCAGACCCGACGGCACTGGCAATGCAGCGGGGTGGCAGTGCCGCTGATGTCTGGGTCGTCAGCCCCGAAGAAGTGCCC
Organism: Pseudotabrizicola sp.; assembly: GCF_030684215.1. Classification (GTDB taxonomy): domain Bacteria; phylum Pseudomonadota; class Alphaproteobacteria; order Rhodobacterales; family Rhodobacteraceae; genus Pseudotabrizicola. The sequence goes on along the minus strand of NZ_JAUXOV010000065.1, from coordinate 1,925 downwards.
GCCGTCAGCATGGTTACTCCCGCCGACGCGCCTTATCGCCGGTCATCCCCCGGTGCGCTGCCTGCCCGTGCCGCCGACAACCTGTTCTGGCTGGGCCGCTATGTTGAACGCACCGAGGGCATGATCCGCCTGCTTCGTGCGCGCCACATCCGTCTGGCCGAAGGCGGGCGCGCCGCCCTGCCCTTGCAAAAGCAAATGGACGCGGTGCTGAAATCCTATGGCGTCGATGGCGCGGTTGGCCTTTCGTCGGGTTTGCTGAATACACTGGGCGCGGCGGTGGCGACAGCAGGACAGGTGCGTGACCGATTTTCCCCCGATGGCTGGTCCGCCCTGAATGATCTGGACAAAACCGCGCGCCGGATGGCTGGGCGCGTCGCCCCCGGCGATGATGCCGCCCGCGCACTTTCGGCGCTGCTGCGCAAACTGGCAGGGTTTTCTGGTCTGGTGCATGAAAACATGTATCGCTTCTTCGGCTGGCGCTTCCTGTCCATTGGTCGCCAGTTGGAACGGGCGTCAGCCATGACAGGTGTGCTGATCGCCTTTGCCGATCCCAAGGCCACGCCCGGAGCGCTGGATCTGTGCATCGAGTTGGGCGACAGCGTGTTGACCTATCGCCGCCGCTTCAGCCTGGGATCCACGCGCGAGACGGTGATCGATCTTCTGGCGCTGGACCCGATGAACCCACGATCGGTGCGCCATCTGATCGACGGGCTGAGCGAACAGGTTCAGGCCCTGCCCGGTGCCGCGACCCATGGTCAGCTTTCAGAACTGGGCCGCGCCATGCTGCGCTGTCAGGTAGACATCGCAACGGCCACCCCAGACACCCTGACCACCGAAGCCTTGCAAGCCCTGCATGGACAGATCGCCGGAATCTCTGATCTGCTGACCGAGGCTTATTTGCGGTGACCCTTTACGCGGTCCGCCAGTCCATCCGCTATGATTTCGCCCGCCCTACCGGCGCAGGGCGGCAGTTGTTCCGCATTTTGCCCGCGAATATTGTCGGTCTGCAAACCGTGCGTGAGGCCGGATATGCCTTCTCGCCAGACGCAGGCGAGCGGGGCGAATTTCAGGATTTCTTTGGCACCCGCGTGATCGAGGCTGCGATGCCTCCGGGTCTGATCAGCCTCGATCTGACCATGCATTGCCTGGTCGAGCGCAGGGCCGAAGACGCCTTGCTGGATCTTTCGCCGCACCTACCCGGCCTTGTGGCCGAGTTGGCGGCGCACCGCAGTGTCGGACCTCGCGCGCCGCATCATTTCACCCTGCCCTCTCGCCGAATACCCGTAGCCACACAGATTTCAGAGTTTGCGCGCGATCAGCTCTCTTTGGGACTGACGATCCGGGCACTGGTCGAAAAGATGGGGCGGGCGCTGCATGACCACATGACCTTTGACGCGAAAGCAACCCGCGTTGACACGCCGCCAGAGCAGGCTTTTGCCCAAGGTCGCGGCGTCTGTCAGGATTTTGCGCAGATCATGGTGGGGGCGCTGCGTGCAGTTGGTGTGCCCTCCGCCTATGTGGCCGGATATCTGCGCACCTTGCCGCCCCCCGGCAAGCCCCGCTTGGTCGGGGCTGACGCGATGCATGCCTGGGTGCGGGCGTGGGCGGGCGAGGAAATGGGCTGGGTCGATTACGACCCGACCAACGCCTGCTATGCCCGCAATGACCACATCGACGTAGGCTTTGGCCGTGATTACGACGATGTGGCCCCGGTCACCGGAAGGCTGCGGCTGGACGGAGATCAATCCGGCAGCCACAGCGTTGATATTGAAGAAATTCCCGCTTAGCCGAAGGTTTCGGGCAAGAGTGCTTCTGGGATGTTCTGGTAGCAGACGGGGCGGAGCCAGCGGCGGATGGACAGTGTGCCGACGGAGGTGGCGCCAAAGTTGGTGCTGGCGGGGTATGGGCCGCCGTGGACCATGCTG
>NZ_JAUXOV010000060.1 GCF_030684215.1 Pseudotabrizicola sp. | reverse complement strand
GCTTCTGAGTACCTTGTATTGCATGCGCTCGCCACGGTCTGCGAGAAATCCTTGATCAAGCTCAAGCTCAGAAAACCAAGAGCTTTCTACAAGTCAGTGCCACAGAGATTGCTCTTGCATCCGTTTCTAAACGGTCGTTTACTCCTGACATCCGAAATTGCAAAAAGGCCCCTGCCCCGTGCCACTCATCGGATACGCGCGTATTTCCACCGAAGACCAAACCGCCCTGCCCCAGGTACAGGAGCTGCGCTCCGCAGGCTGCGTGGAAATTGTCGAAGAGCAAGCCTCGGGCGGCAGTCGCACCCGGCCTGTTCTGGCGCGTGTGCTGGATCAACTGCGCGTTGGCGATACACTTGTCGTGGTTCGGATCGACCGCCTTGCCCGCTCGCTTTCTCACCTCTTGGAAATCATCGAGCGGCTGGAGGCAAGAGGTGCGCATTTCCGGTCCTTGCAGGATCCGATCGACACAGCGTCGCCGCAGGGCAAGTTTACCCTGCAGGTCCTAGGTGCAGCCGCCGAGTTTGAACGGGCACTGATACGCGAGCGCACCAAGGCCGGGCTGCGATCTGCGAAGGCGGCAGGGCGGGTTGGCGGCAACCCAGGGCTAAAGGCGGGCGATCCCGTGGCAATCCGCAAGGCAAGAGCCGCGCGAGTGGAAAGCCATTTCCAGAAACTTAATGCCAGTGCTGAACAGTGGGTGCCGGAAGTGCGCCGTCTGAGACCGGGCCTGCCTTGGGAAGACGTGCTGCGCATCGTCAATTCAGGTCTGCCGAGCGACGCGCAGCCTTGGTCCCTGCCCCGCCTGATCCGTGCTGCCAAAACCTTCGTCCGCGAAGGCCTGCTGCCGGACACCATCCTTTCCCGCGCCTCCGCGTCCGACAAGGATGATCGCCTGCCCGCCATCGTCGCGGGCATCAAAGGCGCAGATCCCAAGATGACTCTTCAAGCCATCTGCGACCGGCTAGAGACCATGCGCGAACGGACACCTAGGGGCCGCAGCAAGTGGGAGCCGTCATCGGTCAAGATGATCTTGGAGCGGGCGAAGAAGTTGGGACTGTTGTAGTAGGTAACGCTTTTCGGTGCTCATTAGGCCAAAAGGCATTCTACCGACGGGCTCAGACGAAGAATCGCTTGCGATGCTCACGCGAACACGATTGCCGTGGTCAGGTCTGCTACAGCGTTACTGAGCCTGGTCAGAGATTTTCCAAGCATCACGCGTAGGTTCAAGGGCGTCGGGTCCTGTGGATAAGTTTCGCGACATTTTCTGTAATCTTTACAATATTCTACACGCAACTCTTAACAGGTCACTTTAGCCCTTTCGCATCATATGGTGCCATTAACGGCAGAATGCACAAGATAGCTGCACAAGATTTGCCTTGAGTTTCTTCCCGACGGGCGTCATATCTGTAACGCGAAAACTAAGAAAACGACGTCCACTGCGTTCCTGCTTGCACCGATCGACTGCAGATCACGGGTAACGCTTAAGAGATGTCTCGAGACAGGCGAATGATGATGCACCAAGTGTTGCATGACAAGCTCAAGGCAGACGCAGAGCGGCTTTCTGAAGCCCTTGAACATATGTCGAAGCTTTTTCTGGCACCGAAGGAAGAAAAGACACTCCGCGCCTTCACAAGCGCAGAGGTCGGAGAGTTGTTGCGGGTGAGCGACGGCTATCTACGCAAGGCACATTTCGACGGCAGAATTCCAGAAGTCGAACAGGGACCGGGTAACAAGCGCCTTTATTCCGCCGAGAACATTCTCCAGATCCGCAACATTCTGGCTCAGAATGCAAAGGATCCGTTTCAGTTCCTTCCCGGTCGGCGACAAGGTGACAAGCTTCAGATCTGGTCAACCGTCAACTTCAAGGGCGGATCCAGCAAAACTACGACCACCGTGACTCTCGGGATGAGGCTCGCCCTGCGTGGATACCGTGTGTGTTTGGTCGATGCAGACCCTCAGGCCTCACTGACGACCTTCTTTGGATACCAGCCAGAGATCGACTTCCGTCACGGCGGCACGCTGTATGATGCAATTCGCTACAACGATGGCGAAACGTCCCGGGTGCCTATCGTGGACGTTTTGCGCAAGACCTACTTCCCGAACCTGGATCTAGTGCCCGGCGGGATCATGCTCTCGGAATTCGAAACCGAAACTCCAACCGCGCTGAGCCGTGGCGAACAACCCGTCTTCTTCAATCGGATCCGCGACTCGCTACGACAGGTTGAAGACGATTATGACATCGTTTTAATCGACTGCCCGCCTCAGCTTGGCTATCTGACGATGGCGGCGGTCTGTGCTTCGACGTCGCTTCTCATGACCATCATCCCTGAGCGTGTCGACCTGGCCTCGGCCAGCCAGTTCCTGACGATGGCGTCGGGCGTGTTGGAAGTCCTGTACTCGAACGGTGGCATCGGCGCGTATGACAATTTCGCCTACCTCCTGACGCGCTTCGACACCGCTATCAGCACGCAGCAGGACTTGTCTGAATGGCTCAGGCAATTGCTAGGCGACAGTGTGATCAAGACGCCCTTCGTGAAGTCTTCGGCGGTTAGCGAGGCCGGCCTTTCGCAGAAGACAATCTTCGAAGTGGACCTCGCTACGACCAAGAACCGAAAGACTTATGAGCGAGCCCTAGAGTCGGTGATGAGCTTTTCAAATGACATTGAAAAGATGATCCAGTCAGCATGGGGTCGAGGGGGCACAAATGAAGCGTGATCTTCTTGCCAAGAGCCTAGCACAAATGGGCTCAAAGCCTTTGGTTGCTGCCGAGGCCGGGTCGAAGGTGGACGAAAGCTCGCCTCGTTCCCTGAAGAGCATGTCAGACGTCCTTTCTCAGGTCTCGGCACAAGCGGCCCAGGACGTGGATGTCAATGAGATCGGCGATTCTGAAATCGCGGATCGTTTTGACGTATCCGAAGGGCTTGATGATCTGATCGAGTCCATCAGGACATCAGGACAACAGCTCCCTGCACTGCTCCGCTATCGCCGTGGCCCTGGCCCTCGCTATGAGGTGGTTTACGGACGCCGCAGAATTGCCGCGTGCCGCGTGCTTGGGATCAAGGTCAAGGCTTATGTCAAGGAAATGGACCACCGTGAGGCGCTTGTCTCACAGGCCCTGGAAAACTCTGCGCGCCTAGAACGCAGCTTCATCGAACAAGCCATTTTCGCCACCAAGCTAGAGAACCAGGGCTTCACCCGGGCCGAGATCGGCGATGTGCTAGCTGTCGACAAGGGAACGCTAAGCAAACTGATTGGCGTTGCCCGAGACGTGCCCGACGCAGTGATCTACAAAATTGGCGCCGCGCATGAAGCAGGCCGTCGCCCATGGCTGGAACTGCGTCGTCTGGTCAAAACCGAAAACGCCCCTTCAGACAGTTCTGTCCTCTTGCTTGTTCCTGAAGAAGGCACTGCGGCAGAGAAGCTCAGCGCTGTCATCGATGCGCTGCAGAAGGTTGCGGATGCACAGCAGAACGCAGCGGAGTCTGCCGCCAAGGGCCCCTCCCCTGCCCCGCTCAACAAGATGCCCGCAACTTCGGTGGCTTTCAGGTCCAAAGGCCAACGTCTTTTGATCGAGGTTTCCGACAAAAAGGAGCGCGGGTTCATCAACTTCGTGGAGACGCAGCTTGAGCGCCTCTACAAGGAGTGGAAAGAAAAATCATGACGCCGAAACGGTTAAGTGATTGATCTTTATAGGGTTGGCCATGGTCAACCCTAATCAAACAGGCAAGAAACAATCAAAAAGGAGGCAGACGTAGCGCAAAAAGAAACCCCCCGAAGGCGGTGAAGCACTCCAGAGGGTCCCGATTTACTCGCAATCTATTGGTACCCAAAAATTCGAATCACTGCAACACCGATTTCGGTGACCGGTATCCTTTTGCTGTCTGAAAACAGATGGAACAAGAAGCAGTCACGACCATCGAGGTCGAGGCACAGTTGAGTTGTGCGCCTTCAATCTTCGATTCTTTCGCCGGTATTGGCACGATCGAACACCAGCCACACTTCGTACCTGTAACGCGGCGCGCGCTTATGGCGGCGGTCAACACCACAAGTCGCGCACTAGGCCTGCGGCAGCCTTCAGTCGTTGTGCTTGACGCACTCTTGAGCTGCCTTCCCTGCAACGATCCGAAAACAGGGAATGACAGCCCAATCACGCCACTCACCCTGCTGACCGTGTTCGCTTGCAACGACACTTTATGTTTCCGCGCGAAAGGCATAACGGACAGGCAACTTCGGCGACACCTTGAGAAACTTGAAGCCGCGAATCTAATCCAACGGCGTGACAGCGCCAACGGCAAACGATTCCCAATTATGCGCAACGGTAAAGTCATAGGCGCGTTTGGCATCGACCTGTCGCCCCTGCTCGTACGGTCTGGCGAAATCCTTGCACTGTCTCAGAAACATCGTCAGGAAGCCGACGAACTTCGAGGCATGAAAGCCTACATCCAAAAACTGCGCGGTGAATGCCTCTCCCTTTGCCTGAAAGGCGAGGCCTTAGAGTTCGTCGAAGCTGCCCGCAACTTTATGCGTCGAACCGGAGTAACTGTACTTCAGGCAAGCAGCGTCATCAGCAGACTTAAATGCATCCTGGAGAGTAACGTAGTCACTCCAAGCGTACCGCATTTGGAAGAGTTGGCCACGGCCAACGATCCGGAACACGAACAACGCCAAGAACAAGCACCGTCTTCTAACTCGAACAAAACGACCGCCTCAGACGGACAAAATGTCCGGCACAAAGAGACTCCAAAATCATATACAAAAAAAACCTTACCGCGCTCGATGACAGAGCTATGGGCTTGCTTGACCGAAATCCCGGCCTTTTATCCAGACCACCCCACCACAGAACACGGCCTTCTACAGCTGCTATTTGAATTTGGTAAGATGCTGAGAATAGACAGCGCTCTGTTGAGTAGGGCGGTGTCTTTGCTTGGCCTGGCAGAAGCGATTCAGGTGGCAGATCAAATGGCGTGCAAGATCGACCAAGTCAAAAGCCCTGATAGCTACCTATCGAGGATCTTAGCCGGTTGCACCAAGACAAGAGTTGGCCATGGCCAACTTTGCGTTGGTACATAAATTACCAACCTAAAACGCGCCGCCCTGCCGGTCTGGCGCGCTGTCGTTGCCACCTATGTCCAGTACGAAAGTGAGAGAATGGTTGGTTTGAGGGTGGCGGGAAGTGAGATCGGGAGAGTGGCTCCCGGCGCCCGTCGTGGAGAAGACCTGATGGCCCAAGCTGCCCAGAAGATCACCCTGTCGTCCTCACGGGACATCCCCTTTGACAAGCTGGTGCTGAGCCAGTCCAACGTCCGGCGCATCAAAGCCGGTGTGTCGGTTGAAGAGTTGGCCGAGGACATCGCCCGCCGCGGTTTGTTGCAAGGCCTGAGCGTGAGGCCTGTGTTGGATGCCAATGGCATTGAGACCGGCAAGTTTGAGATCCCTGCTGGCGGTCGACGCTTTCAGGCGCTGGCACTGCTGGTGAAGCAGAAACGATTGGCGAAGACGGCGCCTGTGCCTTGTGTGTTGCGTGATGTGACATCAGATATTCTGGCCGAGGACGACTCGTTGGCTGAGAACATGCAGCGCGTTGCCTTGCACCCGCTCGATCAGTTCCGCGCTTTTGTTGCTTTGAAGGAGAAGGGTCAGGGTGAGGAGGCTATCGCGGCGGCCTTCTTCGTGACGCCGCAGATCGTGAAGCAGCGGCTGAAGCTCGCATCCGTGGCCCCTGCCCTACTCGAGGTCTATGCCGAGGATGGCATGACGCTGGAACAGCTGATGGCCTTCACGGTGAACCCGGATCACGCGCGTCAGGTGCAGGTCTGGGACGGTGTGAAGGCTTCGTGGAACAAGGAGCCTTATTCGATCCGTCGCATGTTGACGGAAACCTCTGTGCGGGCTTCGGATCGACGCGCGGTCTTTGTCGGTGTTGATGCCTATGAGGCAGCGGGTGGAGTCGTCCTGCGCGACCTCTTCCAAGGTGATGATGGCGGCTGGCTGGAGGACCCTGCCCTGCTCGACCGTTTGGTCGCGGACAAGCTGCAAGCCGAGGCGCAGGCAATTGCTGCTGACGGTTGGAAGTGGATCGAGGTATCCACTGACCTGCCCTATGGCTACAGCCACGGTCTGCGGCGTCTGGTTGGAGAACCGATGTCGCTCAGCGCGGATGAAGCTGCAGAGCACGCAAAGCTGCTTTCGGAGTATCGCGCACTGGAAGAGGAATACTCTGGCCAGGACGAATACCCTGAGGAGATCGACACCCGGCTTGGCGAGTTGGAAGCTGCCATGGAAGCCTTTGAGCAGCGTCCACTGATCTTTGATGCGGCAGAGGTCGGTCGCGCCGGTGTCTTTGTGACGCTGGATCGGGATGGCAGCCTGGCTGTCTATCGCGGCTATGTCCGGCTGGAGGATGAGCCTGGCGAAGAGACCGTGGCCAACTTCGACGATGAGCTGGGTGCGGAAGGGCAGGGGGCTGATGTCGGTGTCTCCGCCGATCAGCTTCCCTCTGGTCCGTCTTCGACCACCGTCATCACTTCCGGCGGCCAGCCGTTCAGCGCCGGTCTTCCAGACGATGAGGATGACGGAGCTTTGAAGCCCTTGCCGGAGCGCCTGGTCATGGAGCTGACCGCGCATCGCACCCTTGCGATGCGGGAGGCGATTGGGCGTTCGCCCGACGTCGCCCTGACGCTGCTGCTAATGAAGCTGGTCAATGACACCTTCCGCAGTTCCGGCGCGTCGGGCAGTTGCTTGGAAGCCTCCGTTCGCCCCGTCTACATGTCGGCTCAGGCCCCCGATCTGAAGGACAGTCCGGTGGCCAAGGCCGTGGACGATCGTCATGCTGCCTGGGAGGCCGATCTACCGCTTGGCGACGATGCCGTGCTTTGGGACTATCTCTCGGCCCTCGATCAGGCCAGCCGTCAGGCTCTGCTGGCGCATTGCCTGAGCTTCGGGATCAATGCTCTGCATGAGAAGGTGAACCCATATGGCGCAGGCATCTCGGCCAGCGGGCTGACCCGGCGCATGGCCCAGTCCGAGATCGTGGCCAAGGCCGTCGATCTCGACATGGTCGCGGCGGGGTGGGAGCCGACCGCGGACAACTATCTGAACCGGGTTCCCAAGGCGCGTATCCTTGAAGCCGTGCGTGAGGCGAAGGGGGAAGGCACAGCACAGTTGCTCGACCATCTGAAGAAGGGTGAGATGGCGACGGAAGCTGAGCGCTTGCTCAAGGGTAGCGGCTGGTTGCCAGATGTTCTGCGGCGCAGTGATCTTGCCGCTCTGGACGGGCATGTCGCTGCAGAAGGGCAGGGGGCTTTGAGCGAAGAACCCTTGGGCGCTTCTGACATTGACGCTGAGATCGACTTGCCCGCCTTCCTGATGGCCGATTTGCCCGTGGAAAGCACGGCAATGATGGCTGCGGAGTGATCTGAGCCTCCGAGGGCGGGGAAACCCGCCCTCATTCACCACAACTATAAACAATATCAATATGATGAGTGCGAATGTTCGCATTCAGGATGAGGAATCATGTCCGCAAACACGATAATCAACCAAGCGCCGTTGGGCGCGCTTATTCGTTACACCGACGGCAGTCCCAAACCGCCTGCACGCTTCACCAAAAAGTTGGCAGCCTGGGAAAGGTCCAACGGTGTTGGCCGTCTGGTGAAGAAGGAACCGCCGCGACCCTACTCAACCTGGACGGCCCCGGCGTCCTTCACCCTGCATGAGGGCAACTTCTCCTCGGACGGCGTCATCCTCGTCACGATCATGCGCAGTCATTCCGCCGACAGTTCGCTGATCTTCGAAGTGATCGAGGAGCCTAAGGTAGGGCAGGTTCGTGTGCTCTTGGATTTCGGGGGCAGCACCGAGCTTTTGCATCTGGCGGCGTCCGCCACAGCGGCAGAGCTTTGGATTGCCAAGGCGGGCTATCGCAACGCGCGGTTCGAGATCGTCGGAGCTGAGGGCGACGATGGGGCAGGGGAGGCGGGTATCGCCGCTTGAGGGGATTAATTTCTGGCTCGGCCACTGCCGTCTTGCGGTTTGGTCGAGCCTCTCTCGACAGATAGGCGCCATTGGCATATATTGCCAATCAAATGGAGATCACGGCATGGCCACCCGCAACGTTGTTCTGACCGAACCCCAGTCAAAGCTAATCGACGATCTGGTTGCCTCGGGCCGCTACCAGAACGCCTCCGAGGCGCTGCGGGCCGGTTTGCGCTTGCTGGAGCGCGAAGAGGCCGAGTTCCGTGACCTGCGCTCACGGCTAACACGTGGCGTGCTAGAGGCCCGAGAAGGCGCTTTCGCGCGCGGACCCGGTGAAGAAGCAATCCGGCGGGTCTTTGCAACGGCGCAAAAGTCCGCATCCTGATGCCAAAACCATGGGTGTTGACGCGGCAAGCAGAGGCCGCACTGAAAGATATCGCGGTCTGGACTGTTGAAACTTTTGGCAGGCGGCAGGCGGACGCTTGCGCTGAAGACCTCATCGAAAAGTGCCAGGCACTGGCGGACGGTGCTGCACCTTCCAAAGACTGCCGTCGACTGGTTGATCCTGCGCTGCCCGAAAACCTACGTTATGCCCGCTCCGGACAGCACAATTTGGTCTTTATTGCCGCGCCAGACCGGATGATCGTCGTTGACTTCCTGCATGTCAGGATGGACCTGCCCGCTCGGCTTGCCGCCTTGGGCGAAGGCGACAGCGGCGAATAGCCAACTCTCAATTTCAAAACGCACGGTAGAGGGCACAGAAGGCGGACATCGCCGCCCGAGCCTTCTCAGAGACAAAGGGGGCCCGCCGCACGCGGGCCTCTCATCCAGCACCAACCTGTCCCGCGCATCTGCGCGGGGCACCAAAGGCTCCATTCCCAGTAAGGCCTCGGTCAACTGAGAACATGTCTGCAAGGCTGGCGGGGTGAGCATCAGCGGGACAATTCGGCTCCTTGTGTCAAAGTACCATCCCCCGCTTGCCAGTCCCTTCCTTGGCCCAAAGCCGGTCTTCGAGATCAACCCGCGAGGGGTCGGACTACGGGCTAGCCCGTGCCGCCGGGTGGATTCGGGCAAGCCCGAACGCACCCGGTGATGTCAGACCGTCTTTGGTCCTGCGGGTTCCTGTCAGCGCGGGGGATGGTCCCTCGCCTCCCAGCAGGAGCCAAAACAGATGTCCCGCAAAGATGCACACGCCTTCGCCGCCAGCCTCGCAGCCACGCTCATGGTCTCCATCGTGGTCTTTCAGGCAGGGGATGGAACCTTTGGTGCCGTCCCCGCCGACGAAATCGACGGTGACGAGGTTTTGGTTGTGGCTGAGCACGACCCGTGGGCGTAATGCCCACAGTCGTTAAGAAGGCCCGGGGACGGCGCGAATGCGCCTCCGGGCCTTTCGCCTGTCTGCCCTCAAGAGCCTGACAGGCCCACTGCGCCGACGTCTTGTCGGCATTCCGAAATCCAAAGAAGGCGGCGGCAAGAAACTGAAGCAGATAGGGCAGGGGGCTTTCTCATGTTAAGAGAATCGCGGTCTGTGAACATGACCGAGCCGACATGTTCACAAAAGCTGGATTCGTTAACACGAATGTCCCACTGCTGGTTTGCGCACGGGTGGTCAGTTGGCCGCCATGTCCTCGGGCGATTTACCTGCTTCGAGTGCAGCGACAAACCACAGCGGCTTGCGCCCCCGGCCTGACCAGGTGAGGGTCGCATTTTCTGGATGGCGGTACTTCGCGGCGGCCGGCGCACGGCTGGGTTTCACTTCGGAGCCAATCAGTTCGGCAAGAGAATAGCCCATCTCTTTGGCAATCCCCTCGAGCTTGCTTCGGGCATCGCTTTTCTTCCGGTCTTCAAAGTTGGAAATGGCCTTGGCCAGATCCTTCTGCAGGGTCTTGAGCTCTTTGAGCGACAGTGTCTCAACGTCGAATTCAGCCATGGGTGCCTCGTGTCCAAATTGATGCCCTTGGGATAGCCGTCTGGGCGCGGGCTCGCAACTCCGATCGGGCTTAGGCGCGAATGGCAAGAAAGGGGCTCTGAGGTGATCCGCCGCTATGGGGGTAAAGACTTCGGGCTTACCGTCTTATCAGGGCGAGGATGACGATGTTCTGCAAGAGCTCCCGATCACTCCTGTCACCGGTGCCATCCCTTCGACTGACAATCCCCTAAGCCTGTTCGGCCTCATGCGCGCAACCCCGCGTCAGTCTGGGCCGTGTTGGCTAGCGTTTCTTTGGAAACGCGGCACCTGCCCGCTCCACCCCGGACCTTTGGGGGTTTCCGGTCGCCGTTTCGTCTCCCGTGCACGCCTCAGCCGACAGGCTTTTTCCGGGTCTTGTCGAAGGGACGGTCCCAGGGACAGGAAACACAGGAGCTTACCATGCAGAACATCGTCATCCTCGCCGGCAACATCGGTCAGACCCCCGAAGTCCGCACCACCCAGGGCGGCACCAAGATCACCAACTTCAGCCTCGCCACCTCCCGCCCCCGTCTCTCGGAAGGTCGCGTCCTGCGCGACGAGAACGGCTACCGGGTCATGGACACGGAATGGCACCGCATCACCTGCTTCAACGGTCTCGGCAAGACGGTCGCAGAGCACTGCGAAAAGGGCATGAAGGTCCTCGTCCACGGCCGCATCCACTACACCAAGTGGATCGACAGCATGGGCAACGACCGCTACGGCTGCGAGATCATCGCCGAAAAGGTCGACTTCCTGAGCCGCCCGAAGTCGGCCGAGACCGAAAACCCCGAGCTGGTCGACCGCGACGACGAGATCCCGTTCTGAAAAGAACGGGGCCTCCCCCTCAGGCCCGGCGGGGAAACCCGCCGGGTTCGTGGCATGCGCACGGCAAGCCGTGTAGCAGGACATCGGCACAGTTTGACAATCTTTGCCAATTTATGTCATCGTCCTTGCAAAGGAGATCGCGACCATGGCCACGATGAATGTTTCTTTGCCGGACCCGATGAAGGCCTGGGTCGAGGCCCAGACACAAGATGGGCGCTACAGCAACGCCAGCGATTATGTGCGCGATCTGATCCGCCGGGACCAGGATCGCCAGCAGGCCATCGTCGAGTTGCAGCAGCTTGTCGATGAGGGTCTCGCAAGCGGTCCGGCAGGACGTCTGGATGTTGAGGCATTTCTTGCCCGCAAGCGGGATCAGAATGCCAGAACCGACGGTCGTTGAATATCGCCTATCACCTGCTGCGCTGAATGATCTGGACGCGATCTGGGATTATACCGCGCGTACCTGGTCAGTTGGTCAGGCAGAAACCTATATCCGCGGGCTCGCCGTGGACATGGACCTGCTGGTCCAGCACCCGGGGATCGCGCGCGAACGCACTGAAATCCGCCCGCCCGTGCGCCTTTACCGCTCGGGATCGCATCTGATCATCTACCGCATCGAGGAGGAGTGGCTGCAGGTGTTGCGCATCGTGCATGCGCGACAGAATTGGGTCGCCTATCTCAACGAGTGATCTGACGCTCTCGCAGCCCTTCGCGGCGAAGCGAGGTGCTGCGAGAGGATTTGAGCATGAAGGTCGAAGACGAAGAACGCATTGCCGCCGATCTCGCGAAGATCATGGCCATGATCTGCATCCGCAACACGCGGCTGGAGGATTTGCACGCCGGGGTGCAGCCGGTGACGCTGACCGGCGATTATTCGGACGTGAACGTGATCGACGCCACAGGTCAGACCATCCCGTGGCGCACGGTGTCGCATATCGATGATGCGCAGATGGCGGACTTGATGCGGGACATCGTCAATCGCCTGTTCACGTTTCACATGAGGCGGGATGATCTGAGATTCAGGGATCATCTCGACCGCTGGATGACTGCATCGAACAAATGGGACAACCCGGTTCTCGACACGACTTTTCTCGAAGCAGTTGCTGAACTGGGGGTCCCCCGGAAAGCGTGAGACGTTTGACTGTTTGGGTGGGCCCAAGCTCAGCCGAAACGCCCGGTCTGCAACGATGTTCTGTGCATCAGCGATCTGAGAGTCAGAGATGGGTTGGTTGCTTTCGTGACAGATTGAGGGCTGGGAGAGTGGCTCCCGGCGCCTGT
>NZ_JAUXOV010000047.1 GCF_030684215.1 Pseudotabrizicola sp. | reverse complement strand
GCACTGCCTCGATCCGCCGCATCCATTCCCGCCAGCGTAGATCGGCCGGCAGATCGGCCAGACCACGGTCGAAAACCGTCTCTGTTCGGGCGCTTTTCATCGTCACAGCCCATACAGGCGGAAGGTTTCGCGACCGGTCAGCTCGCGCACCGCACCCAGATTGACCAGCCGGTCACACAGACGCCGGGCTGCCCGATCAGACATGAAGTCGAGCGCCCCCGGCGTCAGCGCCTCGCGTGACAGGAACAGATCGACGGCGCGGCCCGCCCCCCCGGCCCGCAGCTTCGGAGTCACCACCCGCAGCCGCGCCGCCGCCCGTGACAGCTCTGTCGCCAGAGATACCGCCTGCGCGGCACCGGCCGCAACCGCCCGGTGGCAGGCCAGCCGCAGATCGTCGCCCCGCAGCCGTAGATCGCGCGGTTTTATGGCCAGCGACAGCAGCGGAACTGCGTGATCCTGCCCCCATCCCCGCGCCAGCACCGCATCGGCCAGAATCAATGCGGCCGTTTCGGCGCGCGGAACGTCGGCCAACACGGCTTCGATCACCGCTGCCGCCCGGTCCACCGGCGTTGGCCCGGCCGCATCCAGGCAAAGCCCGATCTGTTCGGGTGCGATCCCCTCCAGCACCCGGCCCAACCCGGCAACCGAGACCGGCCGCGCCACCGCCCGGCTCCATTGCCGCAGGACGCGCCCCGCCGGGCCGGGATCGTCGCCTGCCCGCGTCAGATGCAGCGCGTCGCGCAAGGCGCCCTGCCCTTCGCGCCGCCCGGCCATCGCCGCGCAGGTTTCCGCAGCCGCCAGCGCAAGCCGGTCGCGCCACAGCGGCAGGGGCACATCGGCCGCCGCAACCAGCGCCAGATGCGCCAGCGCCGCCCCCGACCGGAACGCCGCCGCGTCAAGGGGTTCAGCCGCCGCCCGAGCAATCCATCCGGGCAAGGGCGGAGGCCCCGGCATGGCTTGGCTAGGCTGTTCGTGCAGTTTTTTCATACCGACAGCCTAAGGTGAGGCGGCGCTTTTAGCCACCGAAAGTTGCGATATACGCCGCCTCTTCGATGATGTCTTTGTGTCCAATAATCTTGCATTATCGGACATCAAGAAGATATGCTCAGAGGCATGACCGAAACACCCGAGAAATCGCCTTCAGAGCCGCTGGAACGTCCCGATCGCCATGAGCGGGACGACAGCGCTGATAAGGAGCGCGACACGATCGCCCTGCCCTCCCATGTCGCTGGCTCGGGCACGCTCGACCGCCTGGTCGAAACCGCGCGAGACTATGCGCGTCAGGCGGCGTCGGAGAACACGCTGCAGGCCTATGCCAAGGACTGGGCCCACTTCGCCCGCTGGTGCCGGATGCGCGGCGCGGACCCTCTCCCCTCGTCGCCCCAGCTGATCGGGCTCTACATCGCCGATCTGGCAGCCCCGGGCGGCAAGGCCCCGTCGCAGTCGGCGTCCCGACCCCTCTCGGTCTCATCAATAGAGCGGCGGCTGTCCGGCCTGACCTGGGGCTATGCACAGCGCGGAGAACGGCTGGACCGCAAGGACCGCCACATTGCCAGCGTCCTGGCTGGCATCCGACGCAAGCACGCACGGCCACCGGTCCAGAAAGAAGCGATCCTGCCTGAAGACCTGCGCGACATGCTGGCCACCCTGCCCCACGATCTGCGCGGCCTGCGCGACCGGGCGATCCTGCTGATCGGCTTTGCTGGCGGCCTTCGCAGATCCGAAATCGTCTGCCTTGACCACGGCAAGGATGACACGCCCGACAGTGGCGGCTGGGTAGAGATGCTGAAAGACGGTGTCCTGATCACCCTGCGCGGCAAAACCGGCTGGCGCGAGGTCGAAATCGCCCGCGGCTCATCCGATCAGACCTGCCCGGTCCATGCCCTGACGCAGTGGCTGCATTACGCAAGGATCGACTTCGGCCCAATCTTCGTCGCCACGTCGCGCAACGGCCTGAAAGCTACGGGCGAGCGGTTGTCGGACAAACACGTCGCCCGGCTGATCAAATCCTGCGCCCGCGAGGCCGGGCTACGCCCTGATCTGCCTGAGGCCGAGCGCGTGCGGCTGTTCTCGGGCCATTCCCTGCGTGCAGGCCTTGCCAGCAGCGCGGAAGTTGATGAACGCTATGTTCAAAAGCAGCTCGGTCATGCCAGCGCAGAGATGACCCGCCGATATCAGCGACGCCGCGACAGGTTCCGCGTGAACCTGACCAAGGCCGCGGGCCTGTAAGCCCCCTGCCCTTCCGACGAGCTTTTGCTGAAATGCCAAGCTCCAACCTGACCGCTCAGGTTTCAGCTAACCGCTTCAATTGAAATCGGGAACCAAACGCGACAACCATAAATCGTTTTCGGATGCCTCCTCGATCTCTTCGACACTCGCGAGAGGATCGTCAAAATCATCATTTATGGCAGATGCTTGAGGCTTCATATGTGCAAATTACGGCACTTTTGCACTTTACCCAAGGGTTTTCTCGCGGCGCTTCTGAGTACCTTGTATTGCATGCGCTCGCCACGGTCTGCGAGAAATCCTTGATCAAGCTCAAGCTCAGAAAACCAAGAGCTTTCTACAAGTCAGTGCCACAGAGATTGCTCTTGCATCCGTTTCTAAACGGTCGTTTA
>NZ_JAUXOV010000035.1 GCF_030684215.1 Pseudotabrizicola sp. | reverse complement strand
GGGCACTCTAGGAGAACTGCCGGTGATAAGCCGGAGGAAGGTGTGGATGACGTCAAGTCCTCATGGCCCTTACGGGTTGGGCTACACACGTGCTACAATGGTGGTGACAATGGGTTAATCCCAAAAAGCCATCTCAGTTCTGATTGGTGTCTGCAACTCGACCCCATGAAGTCGGAATCGCTAGTAATCGCGTAACAGCATGACGCGGTGAATACGTTCCCGGGCCTTGTACACACCGCCCGTCACACCATGGGAATTGGATCTACCCGACGACGGTGCGCCAACCTCGCAAGAGGAAGCAGCCGGCCACGGTAGGTTCAGTGACTGGGGTGAAGTCGTAACAAGGTAGCCGTAGGGGAACCTGCGGCTGGATCACCTCCTTTCTAAGGATGTTTCCAGCGGAGTTTGTTCAGCAATGAACAGATAACATCGGAAACACTTAGCAGAGACCAGTCATGGTCTCAAAACGCGGCCAGGCCGTCCTCATATCCCTTCACAACGTACAGCGGAATGCAGCGAGTAATCTCGTGATCGGCATTCCTTGCGGGGCCTTAGCTCAGCTGGGAGAGCGCCTGATTTGCATTCAGGAGGTCAACGGTTCGATCCCGTTAGGCTCCACCAACCCTCTTCCTTGACCGGAAGCGCGCGAAACGGGTCGGTAGCTCAGGTGGTTAGAGCGCACGCCTGATAAGCGTGAGGTCGGAGGTTCAAGTCCTCCTCGACCCACCATTTGCCAAAAGCTGTACATTTTGCCAGTTAGATCGTCGAACACTTTACGAAGTGTTCCACCGTCCAACTGGACGTTGCTGCTAACTCCTTCGGAGTTACAGCTTTGACATCGTATAGAGAGAAAACATCAGTATCGTTTGATGCGCCCGAGTATGGGATTGCATCAGATCACTGGCGGTCAAACCCATTGGGGGCGACGCGTGATCAAGAACGATATTGTTCCAAGTCTAGTACACTAACCGGAGCAGTTGCGAACCAGCGGCTGCTTCATGGGTAAGTATGCTTTTGATACTGGAAAGGCGGCTATGATTACGTTCATAGCCTTGCTCTTTCTGGATCAAATCAAGCGCGAAAAGGGCGTTTGGTGGATGCCTTGGCAGTAAGAGGCGATGAAGGACGTGATACCCTGCGTTAAGCCATGGGGAGCCGGGAATAGGCTTTGATCCATGGATGTCCGAATGGGGGAACCCACCTGACATTCTGTTATAATTACCTTGGTAATTTATAATGGGGTGAACCAGGTACTTTAATCCTGAATACATAGGGGTTTTAGAGCAAACCCGGGGAACTGAAACATCTAAGTACCCGGAGGAAAGGAAATCAATAGAGACTCCGCTAGTAGTGGCGAGCGAACGCGGACCAGCCGAGCCTGGAAGAGTGACTGGAATGGT
>NZ_JAUXOV010000053.1 GCF_030684215.1 Pseudotabrizicola sp. | reverse complement strand
AGGGTTTAAGCCGAGCCATCTGCTCGTCAGTCAGCCAGTAGAGGTTGCTCATGGATCGGTCTCCTTGCGGAGCCTGAATCACGCCAACAACCTGAAATCAATGGGTCTGGAGCCTAGATCTTCTTTTAAGGAGTATAATTGTAATCAGAGCAATGAGTAAAATAATAATTGTGGTTGTCATTTATTGCATCCAATTGTCAGGCACAATCCAAGTGGTCTGTTGTCTGGCGTCAAACTCACCCGAATCTGCTTTCTGGACAAGGGTTTTCTGCCCCGAGCGCGGTCTGCGGCCACGCAAGAGCCTTGAACTGGGTGGATCGGGCCGTGATCCCGCACAATTCTGGCACGCTAAATTCGTTTCTTAGAGTTTCGGACAAATGCGCCGTCCATGCTGCGATGTGCCTGAATGTCGCTGATGGACTCCAAGCAGTCATAGGGTATCTTGTGTCAGGTGGCGAACACTAGTGGCGCGCTTGCTCCATGGCTGTCTCCAATTCTCGAACCAAATCGCCATTTGCGCTTTCTCGAAGTGCTGCCAGTCTGGCAACAGTACTATCGAAATCGAAGAACGCCTCGATGGATGATTTTTGCAGCGGGTAATAGACCCTGTCACTCATGGCCCAACTACGAAGATGATTGAGGATAGAAAGAAAGCCTTCATTGGTAGCACTGTATTTCGCCACCCAATCTCGCGCCTCGGCTTCGCCCGATATGTCACGCCACCCGAACAGGAATGTCGAAACGTTGGGCATTTCAGCGATTCTTTCTTGCACCTCAATTGATGAAAGCCGCCCTCTCATGATGTCCATAAGCACATCAAGGAAATCATCAGTGAAGACCCATTGCCCAGGCTGGCTTGGTCGGTTTCCAACCCTACCATGGTCCCACATTTGGTCTCTGAAGAAGTGTCCCACAAGCCAGTTCAATGCAGTGCCGTTTTCAGCCACTTCTTTTGAGACCGTCTCGAAGGTTTCCTGGTCAATGGTCCTTAATCGAGCTAAGCAACGCTCGGCCACGCGCACAGCGGTGCTCACAACGGAAAAGGCAAATGCGCGTGGTTTGTTATCGGTCGCGATGACGGAGTCCATGGTATCGGACATTGCCAGAACAATCCCAGCCACAGTTTCTTTGTCCAACTTGGTGACGCGGGAGTCATCGAGCCGGTCCAAAATATGCTCGAACCACGTTCTATCCGATAAGCGAAGGCTTCTTGCGTAATGTTCGAGCCGTGCCTTCAAAGAGGGTAAATCTGATCTCGCAAACTCAAGGAGCTCGTTGAAATCGTCATCTCGCATAACCGTTTTGGGACCTGTCAGGGCAAAGTAATAGCGGTAGTGTAGGGGACTTCCGAGACGCTTTAGATCAATTGCATCGCCTGCCTCCCTGAGCGAAACCTCGGAAAACACTCGCTTTGACGCTTCCTTATTTTTCCGAACACCTGGAATGAATTGTTTCAAAGCCCATATTGATTGCGCCGCACCGATCTCCTCGGATGGCAAGAGCTTCTGAAGGACTGTGCCTAAAGTTTTCTTTGAATCATTTGTGATCGAACCGTCACCTGTCACCAATATTGAACGGACCGACAGATATTCCTCCAGCCACTTATAAAGCTTGAAGTTCGTGGTCTTGATCAGGTGAAGGCGGCAAAAATCTGGAAAATAGACATCATTGGCTATGGAGGGGTAGACAAACCGTATGCCGTTAAGGGCGAGCTTCACCTCTCTCGGTGTGCTCAACCCCATACCCTCGCGATCTACGGCTGAAGCCAGATCTTCCAACAGCTCGCCATCTGGGGCTGTACCGTTCACTTCCACGAAAATGGCTTCTGCTTCATTTCGAAAGTGTGTTCGTAGGTCAAAAGGCTCTGGAAGGGGAATGGCGAAGGTCAGCTGAACGATCTTTTGCAGGAACAAATCACCATCGTGAACCTTGAGGCCCGTTTTCAAGGCTTTTGCTAAAACTTCGCGATCATAACACATGAGGTATGCAACTTTCGGAAAGTCCGCGACAGAGCGAACAAGCCGAACAACTTCGACGGCTTGCTCGGGCTCGAGGCGATCAAGATCGTCCAGAATAACCACAAATCCCACGTCTAGCGCAGCGATCTTTTCGGAAATTTGCCTCTTGAGTTCCGAGGGCGTGGCCTCACTGCCCGAAAGCATCTCTAGCGCATCACCACCGGCTTTCAGAGCACCAGCGGCAACTTGAGCCCCGGGCATGAAATGGCCTGCCAGACTGGCGAGAGGCGCCAATCTCCGCGCTGTTTTCTGGCCGTAAAGGCTGATCAGCGCCCGGACTTCACTTGCCTTCTTTCGGCTGAAATTCCCTAGGATTCCCTTATTTTGTGATAGTTCTGCCTCTCTGCTTTCGAGTTTATCTGCTATCGGCCCCAGTAGTGACATCACCAAGGTAGCTGAGTCGCCATTTAGCCACGGAGCGACCGTTATAGTGTGGATCTTTTCAGATTCAGCTGCTTTTAGTTCTTTGCGAAGGAAGTTCAGTAATGAAGTTTTCCCGGACCCCCATCGCCCTTCCAGTCCTACGACCATACCGTCGCCCTTTGATGCCTCAATAATTGACGGCGCAAGGCGTCTGGCCATACCCACAAAGCCGAAGCGATCTTCGGTCTCGTCTGCAAGGGCGCGGTCTGAATCCAATTCGATAGCCATGAGCACTCCAGCGGTTGCCACTACTCCCCTACACCTAAGTGCCCAAATGCAAGCACAAAAACTGGGACCCGGGGAGTGTGAGCGTGACCCTTCTTGAGAGCGAATGTCAAATGCCATCAAACTATTCAGTTAGCCTAGTCGCCTACCAAATCATATCAATTGCAAAGTTCACATGACCCAAGCAGCACGTTCTACACATACGCTTTCCGGCTGTTCGATCTGAGTGCGGCAAACGGTGGCTGTCCGCCCCTTGCGAAGGCGACCCGCGGGTCGACGTGCCCGGCCCTGGTCTTGTCACTGTTTATTGCCAAACAGCGTCCACAAGATTTGACGCGCATCGGCCCCGAAGGTGGAGGTATGCATCGCATGCGCGTCGAGATGCTTGCCTAATAACGATACATGAAGGGCAAAGTCATGCCACAATGGTGAATTTGGCGACATGGACAGTGCGTCACAGATGATCGTGACAAGATCAGCGCCTCGCAGTCGAAGCGTCTCGAATCGCATATCCAGAGTAGCGAACCGGGTGCGTTCGGCGGCCTGCCATCCAGGCGAGTCAAACAAGGATGCCACCTTGAGGAGCGTTTGCGAAGCATTGGGTAATGAGGTCACGGGAGACTCCTAGAACAGCGATTCAGGATAGCCGCATGCGCAGGGCCAGTGAGGACCCTGCGCATGCGTTGGTTGTCATTTGCCGCCGGGCGGGTTGTTGCCACGGCCACTGCCTGAGGGGCTTCCGGTGGTAGATGGGCCATTCGGGGGGTTTTGTTCGGACATGTCGATCTCCATCTGTGTAAAGGACAATTCCGAGCGATGGGACCGCGTCCCGGCTGGTGGAGTTGGTTCTATGCCGCTGAGTCGCTTCCCAGAATGAGGTCGGCGATACAGTGCCAAAATCGGTGACTGGGGATCCAATGGGCCGTGCAACATGTCGGTAAAATCACACGGTGCACTGGTAGTTCTGACGCCATTCCACAGATGTTCCCGCAATATTTTGCGGATGGACTGTGACGCCCGAGAACGGCGCGGCCCCTTGATAGCCCCATCCCTTGCAGGTCTGGATTGCCACACCAAGGGATTGCGCATCATGCGGCTGGTTCGAGCCGATGACAACCACGCCATCGGCCCGACTGCCGCCAACGGGAGCGATGGTTGTCGGCACGTTGCAAGCTGCCAGAGCCAGTAAACTAACAAACATCAGAAATGGGTTCTTCATGGGCACTCCAGCGAAAATCATTCGAGGCGAGGACATACGCTCGCCACGGCAGCATGGTGACAGAAATGCGGTGTTTGAGGGGCGCGGCTGACCTGACCGCCTGCGAAAGAACTTCTTTTCCCGTCGAGATGGGCAAAGCGCGCTCGGATTTTGGCTACGTCTTTGATGCCACGGTTTGATGTGTCCAGCATCAACGCCCATGTAGGTGGGTGCCGTATGAACTCGGCTCGAGCCCGATCGAGATTATAGCACTGTTGCGACGCAGGCGGTGGGCGAGGCGGAGCGGGTGCCGCCTGTGAGCGTTGGCGGGGCCAGCTTGAGCCGTCGGTGGCTCAGCGCGGCTAGGGGGTTGAGGCCTATGACCGCAATTTGCTGCGGTTTTCTTAGCCATACCCGACCCCATAGCCTAACAGGGGGCGTGAAAGTAAGATGTCCGGATCAGCATACCCGACTGATAATGAACGCATGGATATCATCGTCCGTCCTCTCATCTACTAGGCTCCAGACTCATTGATGATCAAAGCCAGAAGAGGACGGTTGCGGCCAGGGCGACAGCGGAGAGGAAGACCTTCGGGCATCTGTCGTAGCGCGTTGCCACTCGTCGCCAGTCCTTGAGCCTTCCGAACATGATCTCGA
>NZ_JAUXOV010000071.1 GCF_030684215.1 Pseudotabrizicola sp. | reverse complement strand
AGGCTTGAAAAACAAGGGGATCACGCCGTGCATCCCTGGCCGGAAGTCGCGCGGCAAGCCCATCAAATACGACAAGCGCCGATACAAACGCCGCAACAGGATCGAGATCATGTTCGGAAGGCTCAAGGACTGGCGACGAGTAGCAACGCGCTACGACAGATGCCCGAAGGTCTTCCTCTCCGCTGTCGCCCTGGCCGCAACCGTCCTCTTCTGGCTTTGATCATCAATGAGTCTGGAGCCTAGTTGCTCAGCCGTGTTGACGCTGCCAATTTTCTCCCGAAAGTAGGCTTCATCGTGTTTTATTGATGGTTGCGCGTTAAATGCGGCTGTCTGTTTGTCCATCGTGCGCTTTAAAAAGGCCCAACCTGCGTAGCCGCCTATTGGAAGAACAGGAGTGTAGCTCATCGAAAACCCACCGCCATCAGGCGCTCCTCTCTTGGAAGCAGGCTGCGAAGGTGTTTCAAGGCCTGATAATGCTGGTCTTCCAGAACGGCCTTGCTTGCAAGGGTAAGTTGAAGTCTACTGTCAGGATCAATCAAAACCTGACTAAGTTGTTCAATCCCGCGCAGCAATTGCATCTGCGCGTCATTTGCTTCTGCATCGCCGGAGAGCACCAGCTGAGCAATATAGCAGACGCGGCGGACTGGGGTATTAACCTCCTCCGGATGGATTGCGTCTCGCAGTCGAAGGATATGGGCATTCGGCGTCATGATGGCGAGACGCGAACGACGATCGCCGTTTTCGATGACTGCACCATTAATCAAAACGCGCTCATGTGGGCCAAGTTTGATGACGAGTCCGCTCATGCTGCGCCCCCTTGTCCACGCAGGCCCCGCATGATCGCCGTGTTGACGTCTATCAGCACCTCTACTGATGCGGAGCCGTCCAGCACGCGTCTGGTATGAATATCCGAGAATTCATACAGGTAGAAGAGTTGTGCGCGAAGTGCAGAAGGGAGCGCGTTTCCAGGAGATGCCACATCCGCTGCAAGGGTAGACCAGAGTGCAAGGTTATCTGACAAAGCCTGTGCCAGTGCCGGGAAGTTGGATTTCCGGGTTTTCCATGTGGCGGAAAGCTTTTGCGAAACCCGCGCCAAAGCTTCATATTCGATACTGCGCATTGAACGCAGGCTTGCATCGGGGTTAGAGTAGCCCATTTTCGGGTGAATAAGCGCGTTCACGGCGAATCCTTCGCGTTGCTTCATCTTGTTTCAGTGGGAGGATGGGCCGGGATTGCCCCCGGCCCGGACCGTCAACGGAACAACGACAGGATGCTTTGCGGCGCCTGGTTTGCAATCGACAGCGACTGTGTAGCCAGCTGTTGCTGGACCTGCAGAGCCTGCAGGCGCGCCGATGCTTCTTCCATGTTGGCATCAACCATCGACCCGATACCAGAGCGCAGCGAATCGACAAGGTTGCTGACAAAGGACTGCTGCACATCAATCCGCTTTTGGGCCGTACCAAAATCAGCTGCTGCCTGAATAGCAGTTTGGGTCAACCCTTCAATCGCGCCCAAAGCCGCTTTTGCGCCGGCTTCGGTGCTGACGTCAATTTCCTTTAGCAGGGCGAGGCCACCACCAACCTTGCCACCACCGCCGATGGTTACGTCGGAAGCGGCAGCTGCGGCTGGCAAGTCTGCGGCCGTATTGTTGGTCACTGTGACAACGTTTTTGTCCGGACCGCCCACAGTGACCTTGAAGCTTTCGCTCATGCCTTGTTCAGCAAGGCGAAAATTCATTATGTCAGCAAGACCTTTGGCGATATCGGCAGTCGTATCACCATCCTTTGCCGTGTAGATTGCCGTCTGTTTATCAGTTGCCGCGGCCGCAAAAGTGCCACCGAAAACAGTGGCCATGTCGAATGAATAGCTGTCGCCGGCCATCACGGCTTTGGTTCGGTCGGCAGTCGTGGTGTCGCCGTTGATCGTATAGGTTGCAGTGCCTGCCCCGTTTGCGGTGGCAGTGCCTGCAGCTGTCATCGCGCTCGCGTCCATAGTAAGCGTGCCGACGGCTGCGGTTGTGGTTGACAGATCCTGGCGACCCACAGAGATGCTTGACGATGCAACGCCAGATGCAGATCGATCCAACGAAGAAAGCACATCGATCTTGCCGCTGCCATCGACGTTGTCGGCAGCCGTATAGGCGACGGTTGTCTTGTTGTTGGAAAGCAGGTTCAGGCCGTTGAACTGCGCCGCGCCAACGATCGATCCGATCTGGTCACGCAAGGCAGAAACATCGGCCTGGATCTTCGTGCGGTCGACGTTGGCTTCTTGCGAGGCAACGATCTTGCCCTTGATCTCGGTCAGCAGGTTGGTGATCTGTTCGGACGCAGAGCGGGCGACCGCAATCGTCGAAGACCCAAGGGAAAGGCTGTCAGAAATACCCTTGAAGCCCTTCACGTCAGATTCCATGGTTTTAGAGATCGCCCAGACTGCAGCATTGTCTTTGGCGTTGCCCACGGCCTTGCCCGTAGAAATCTCGGCCTGAACTTGGCCCATGTTCTTGTTGATGGCCTTCATGGTCTGCAGGGCAACCATTGCGCCGTTGTTCGTCAAAATCGAAGACATGTACGTTTCCTTCACAAATGCCGCGCTTTTCGCGGCCAGAGTTACCGTCAGCCGACGGCTGGAAGGGCATTCTTGCCGTTGCTTTGGGGGGATCCCGCAGCGCCACCCCGACCTCGGGGCGCAAGACCGATACAATCCTCCAACTCCTAATCATCGGTGAATTGCCATTCGCCAATCACCGATGATTTGAACTAATTCACACACGCCTCGACGTCGGCGTCACCGTCGGCACTGTCGCTTTGTGTCCCACACGATCATAGGTCGTCAGCCCTTTCGCGGCCTCTGCAACCTCGACAACGCGGCGGCGCGCGGCGCGCACGCCGGAAAGCGCAGACTGAAGGCAGGCCTCTGTCCGCTCTGCCTCAGCCTGAAGGCTGCGGAGCGTGACAAGATCGCCCGATCTGAAGTCGGCTTCTACATCCTGAAGCGCGGGCATCAAAACGGCTAGCTGCGCATACTGCCCGTCCATCACAGCCTTGCGGAGATCTTGCAGGACTGTCTCTGCGCTACCGGGCATGGCGTGCCTCCTCAGACTTAACCAAAGACGCAAAAATCGTTTGCGCCAGACCCAATCCGCCTTTTTCAACCATGTTGCGGGCTTGAGCGTTTCGCAGGAAGGATGAGAATTGCTCCTCACCGATACCGCCGCCAAACTGTTGCGATGGGTTCCCAAGTCCGGCATGAGACAGCATTTCTGCTAGGAAAAGGACTTCCATTTCTTTTGCCTTTTCAAAGAGCTGACTATGCTGTGAAGACAGGCCAGCGGCGGTGGTCAGCATTGGTTCGAGTTGCATTGCAGTGCTCCGTTTTGTTTGAATTGTTCTGAATATCTGCGTTTTGGGTAAATAGTCGGTAAGCAATTTCGTTCATTTCTTGGGTTAAACCCCATTGGCCCGGACATGCAGAATGCAAATCGCCCCCAACACCTTCCGTCCTGCGCAATTGCATGTGGATGCAAACCCCATGCCAGAGTGCGGAGCCGAATTTGCGGCGCTGATTGTTGACATTGTGGTCGCGGCTGTCGGTCAGGCGACAGAAGCCGCACCGTCGAGCCGTCAAGTCCCAGCCGAGAGGGCATCAAACTCTGCAGCGGACGGGAATAATCCGACTGAAAAAGTATATGAAACTGTGGATGAAGTTGGCAGCGTAGATGTGGCGTCGGATGCCGCCATGCCTTTAGCGGTCGGCGATTTGGTGCTACCTTTGCAAATGGCGTCCATGACTGTGAGTGATGATCCAGAAACGATGGTTTTCAGGTCTGACCAGTTGCCTCAGATACGGCAACATGGGCCAGAAGCGAACGCCGGGCCGATCATCAAGGGCGGCGTTCCCACGCCAGATAACTGGTTGCTGCCCGCAACGACACAATTGGCCGAAGAAGGTGAATTGGGTTCACATCAGGCCAACCGTTCAGAAATTTTGTCGTCCTATCAAGCGGCCCTACCCCTATTGTACACTTCTTCCGCGCAGCCTCTTTTCGGATTGCCGGAAAAGCAACTGGCGACTCTGCCAACGAAGCCGGAAGATGAACTGCCAACAGCCCTGGCGAAGCCGGCTGATCTTGCACGGGTTGACGGTGCTGTTGAACCGACAGCTGCGGACATGCCGCAGGGCAGTGACGCGGCACGGTCTGCACGTTCGATGCCGCTGGGGAATGATCTGCTGCGGGCTTATCTCTCAAGTCAACAGGGGCGCGATGTTGCGAATGTTGGGCCGCCGCCAACAGCAATGCCTTCTCTTTTGATGACTGCGGCGCATGGCTCAAGCGCAGATCTTCCGACCGTTGAGATGAAACTTATCGCACGCCCGGACCCGATTTTGCAAAAGGACCTGCCGCTGGTGTCGTTGGCAAAGGACGCCAAGCCCGAGGCGGGCAATGTCAATTTCTCCAACGCAGATATTGGTGCCTTCAAAGCATTTCCCGCACTTTCTGACTTTGCCATACCGATGCGAAGCACGCCTTCTGTGCCGCCGCCGCAGCTTTCGCAAACGATTCTGCAGATCGTTCAACGGGGTGTTGACGGTCCGGTTGAAGTGACCCTGCGGCCGGAAGAGCTTGGCAATGTGCGGTTTGAGATCAAGACCGGTGGCGACCGGCTGCACATCACGCTCTATGTCGAACGACCTGATGCGATGGACTTGATTCGACGTCATGGGGAACAACTGTTGAATGACCTGCGGCTGTCGGGCTTCAGTAACCCGTCCCTCAGTTTTGGAGATTGGACACGTCGCGGGCCACCGCCATCCAAAACGTCCCCCAATCCGGAGCTCTCTGCCACCGCTCCACCTCTCATCGAGGAAACTTCCTCCATGATCGTCTCGCAGCCTTTGATGGGCGCCGGGCGGCTGGATCTGCGACTTTGAAAGGAAATCAGGATGAATATTCTTCCGGCGCAATACAACGCTTCAGCGACATCACCCTATGCGGCCCAACAAACTAAATCTGCTTTTGCAAGTTCGGATTTTGAGACGTTTCTTAAAATGCTGACGGTACAAATGCAAAATCAGGATCCGATGAACCCGATCGATTCCGCAGATTACGCGGTTCAGCTCGCCACGTTTTCAGGTGTGGAGCAGGCTGTGCGCACCAATCAACTGCTTGAAAGCCTGCAGTCACAGTTTGGTATGCTGGGCATGGCACAGCTTGCGGCCTGGGTGGGACAAGAAGCGCGGGCGGCCGCACCGGTCTTTGTTGATGGAACGCCGGTGACGCTGTCTCCTAACCCTGTGGCTGCGGCAGACCGTGCCGTTCTGGTGGTCCGGGATTCTCAGGGCCGAGTCGTCTCGCGTGAGGACATTCCGGTATCAGCAGACCCTTACGAATGGCATGGTACTGATGCGACCGGCGCGGCACTTCCTAACGGCCAATACACTGTGTTTCTTGAAAGCTATTACGCGGGCGAGGTGCTTCGGGTGACCCCCGTTGAATATTACGCCCCCATTGTTGAGGCGCGGGGGGGCGCGGGTGGCACCAGACTCGTTCTGCGCGGCGGGATAGAGGTTCTTGCCACGGATATCACCGCCCTGCGGGTGCCACCAAACGGTGCGCGCGACCAGGCGGTCCCACGCACTGGCACCTAGAGCAAGGTGCCCAGCCATACACCGGCTGCAAGCGTCACCGCGCCAGTCAGTCCAGTCCAGACCGGCCACCAATTCCGATTCGTTTGCGCGGGCTCGGGAGCGTCTGCCTGCGCGATCAAGGCTTTCTCGACCATCTGCGGCAGCTTTGGCCCAAAGCGAGACAGCACCCGCACCGTTTTTGCAAGGTCACGCAAAAGCGCGCGTGGGCCCACGTTTTTGGCGATGTAGCCTTCAACAATCGGCTTTGCGACTTCCCAAATGTTAATATGCGGATCGAGGCCGCGCGCAACGCCTTCGACCACGACCATCGTGCGCTGAAGCAAGATCAGCTCTGTCCGGGTTTCCATGCCGAAACGCTCTGTAACTTCAAACAGATAGGCCAAAAGTCGCGCCATGGATATCCGGCTGGCGTCCATGCCAAAGATCGGTTCGCCAACCGCGCGGAGTGCCCGCGCGAATTCGTCGATATCCCTGTCGGCGGGCACGTAGCCTGCCTCGAAATGCACCTCGGCAACCCGGCGATAGTCTTTGCGGATGAACCCAAACAGAATTTCCGCGTAGACGCGCCGGGTGTATTCATCAAGTCGCCCCATGATGCCGAAATCATAGGCAATGATGTTGCCATTCGCGGCCACTTTCAGGTTGCCTTGGTGCATATCTGCGTGAAAATATCCATCGCGCAGGGCGTGGTTCAGGAACAGCTGCAACACCCGCGCGCCCAACACTTTGCGGTCGTGTCCGGCTGCGTCGATCAGGTCATTGTCATTCAGGCCAATGCCTTCGGCCCAGTCCAGCGTCATTACGCTGCGGCCAGACAAGAACCAGATCGGCCGCGGCACCTGAAAGCCTTCGTCCCCTTCGGTGTTTGCGGCAAATTCGGCCGCCGCACTGGATTCCAGCCGAAAATCCAGCTCGCCCATCACCACGCCCTCGAAATGGCGGATCACATCCAGTGGCCGCAGGCGACGTGACGAAGGTGAAATGAATTCAATGGCCTGTGCAGCAAAGTAAAAGGCGTCGATGTCTTTGCGAAACGCACGCTCGATGCCGGGACGCAGCACTTTCACCGCAACCTCGCGCCCGTCTTCGACCAACCACGCCTTGTGCACCTGCGCGATAGAGGCTGCTGCGACCGGTTCTGAAAATTCGCGGAACATCTGATCGACCGGCATGCTCAGCTCGGCCTCGATCATTTTCTTGGCGACCGCGATCGGGAACGGCGGCAATTTGTCCTGCAGATATTTCAGTTGCAGTGCCAGTTCGTCGCCCACTACATCTGGTCGGGTCGAAAGGATCTGGCCGAATTTGATATAGGCCGGACCAAGCGCGGTCAGCGCACGGGTCGCGGGGGGCAGGCCAGGGTCGCCGCGCAACCCCAGCGGTTTGAACGGCCACCCCAGAATCCGCGCGGCGAATCTTAGGCCGGGCGGGGCGCGAAACGCCTCCAGCACCACACCAATGGCACCGGTGCGTTCCAGTGTTGCAAGGGTGCGGATCAGCCGCCAGATGTTGTGGGGACCACGCACTTAAAGCTTCCACCCGGAATGAAGGGCAGCGATGCCCATGGTTTGATTGCGGTATTTCACTTGATCAAAGCCCGCCTGCCGTATCATCGTGGCAAAATTTTCCTGATCGGGGAATTTGCGGATACTTTCGACCAGATACTGATAGCTGTCGCGGTCGCCTGCAACGATCTGCCCCATCAGCGGGATGACGTTGAACGAATACAAGTCATAGGCTTTCTGCATCAGATCATTGGGGATCTGGCTGAACTCCAGCACCATCAACCGCCCGCCGGGACGCAGCACGCGGTAGGCTTCGGACAGCGCATCGGCAACCCGTGTTACATTGCGGATGCCAAAACTGATGGTGTAGACATCAAAGCTGTTGGACTCGAACGGCAATGCCATTGCATCTCCCACAACCCAGCCCAACCGGTCGGCCATGCTGTCTGCCTCCGCCCGTTGCCGTCCGGCGATCAGCATCGATTCTGTCAAGTCGCACACCACGGCACTGGCCCCCGGCGCACGGTTCAGAAAGCGGAAGGCCACATCGCCGGTGCCGCCAGCCACATCCAGTAGGCGCTGGCCTGGCCTTGGCGCAAGCCAGTCCATCATCGCGTCTTTCCACAAACGGTGGACGCCGCCCGACATCAGGTCGTTCATGATGTCATATTTGTTGGCCACGCGCGTAAAGACGCCGTGCACCATTCCGGCCTTGTCGCCCTCGGGTACGGTCTGATAGCCGAAATGCGTCGTGCCTCTGTCGTCTTCGGTCATGGGCCTTGCCCTTTATTGCCTGCGAGTCTTCTTATAGGGCGCATCCGCGCGGCTGCAATGCGCCACCCTGTCCGGGGGGGCATGACTTCGGGCCACGTTCGCGATAGGACGCGCAAAACACAGGAACACCCAAGACATGCCCGAACTGCCCGAGGTTGAAACAGTGCGTCGCGGACTTGTGCCGGTGATGGAGGGGCGTGTGATCACGCAAGCCGCTGTGAACCGTGAAGGTTTGCGCTGGCCGTTTCCCGCAGGAATGGCAGGGCGGCTATCTGGTGCCCGCGTGACTGCGCTGCGACGGCGGTCCAAGTACATACTCGCCGATCTGTCCACAGATGAGACGTTGCTTATACACCTTGGCATGTCAGGGCGTATGCTGATCTCGGGCCAGATGCTTGGCACCTTTCACCACGATCATCCCGCGCCGAAAAAGCACGACCATGTTGTGCTGGACATGGACGGAGGTGCACGAATTACCTTTAACGACGCGCGCCGCTTTGGCGCAATGGATTTGATGCCAACCGCAACTGCAGAATCGCACCCATTGCTTTCGTCACTGGGGCCAGAGCCTTTGGGCAACACCTTTGATGAACCCTATCTCGCCGCGCGGCTTAAGGGTCGAAACACGCCGATCAAATCGGCGCTTCTGGATCAGCATATTGTGGCGGGACTGGGTAATATCTATGTCTGCGAAACGCTATATCGCGCCCGCATTGCGCCTCAGACAAAAGCGGGCAATCTGCGCGCGGGGCAAGTGGCGGCCCTTGTCCCGATCATTCGGGAGGTGTTGGCCGAGGCGATTGAGGCTGGCGGCAGCAGCCTGCGCGATTTCCGGCAAGCCGATGGCGAGCTTGGCTATTTCCAGCACAGTTTTCAGGTTTACGACCGCGAAGGCAAGCCCTGCGTGACCCTAGGTTGTGGCGCAACTGTGGGGCGGATTGTGCAATCTGGCCGATCATCTTTCTATTGCCCTGTATGTCAGCGCTGACTTGCCATCAGACAAGATGCTGCTAGGAGTCAGGTCAAAGCCCAACCCTGGAGCCCGCACATGGCCTATGAAACGTTGATCGTCGAGGTCGAGGACTATGTTTCCCTGATCCGGCTGAACCGCCCCGATGCGCTGAACGCGCTGAATTCCAAGCTGATGAAAGAGTTGGCCAACGCGCTGCAGGCCGCCGACGCCGATGATAATGTGCGTGTGATTGTGCTGACCGGATCGGAAAAGGCCTTTGCAGCTGGTGCCGATGTCAAGGAAATGGCCGAAAAATCCTTTACGGATGTTTATTTCGACAACCTCTTTGGTGTTGAAGCAGAAAAGATCGGCCGGGTGCGCAAGCCGATTGTGGCTGCCGTATCAGGCTATTGCCTTGGCGGCGGCTGCGAGCTGGCGATGCTGAGCGATTTCATCATTGCTGCGGACACTGCGAAGTTTGGTCAGCCCGAAATCAACCTTGGGATCGTGGCTGGCATGGGCGGCACCCAGCGTCTGACGCGGTTTGTTGGCAAATCAAAGTCGATGGATATGCATCTGACAGGCCGCTTCATGGATGCCGCCGAGGCCGAGCGCTGTGGTCTCGTCAGCCGGGTGTTTCCAGCCAAGGATCTGATAACCGAGGTGATGAAAATTGCTCAAAAGATCGTCGAAAAGTCGCTGTTGTCTTCGATGGCGGTCAAGGAATGCGTGAACAGGGCGCAGGAAACCAGCCTGGCCGAAGGGTTGCTGTTTGAACGCCGCGTCTTCCATTCGATGTTTGCCACCGAAGATCAGAAAGAGGGGATGGCCGCCTTCCTTGAGAAGCGCCAGCCGCAGTTCCGCGACAAATAAGCCGAATTTTCTGTTTTCTTTCGGATCAAATCATCTTATACGCCGCCCCACATGCGCGTGGGCCCGCTTAGGCAAGAATCATCCCCTCCTTTAAAGTGGGGTCTTGGGGCTTTCGTGCGATCGCATTGAATCAGACCCAAGAAAGGCCACAACAATGGCAAATACTGAACAGTCCAAAAAACGCGCCCGCCAATCCGAAGCGCGCTATGCCGTGAACAAGGCGCGTCGTTCGCGTATCCGTACCTTTGTCCGTAAAGTTGAAGAAGCGATTGCGTCGGGAAACTCCGAAGCTGCTGTTGAAGCGCTGAAAAACGCCCAGCCAGAACTGGCCCGTGGTGTGACGAAAGGTGTGCTGCACAAGAACACCGTGTCGCGCAAAATCTCGCGCCTGTCGTCGCGCGTGAAGGCTTTGTCGACCCCGGCTGCCTGAGTCGTTCTTTTCAATTTTGTGTCAAGGGCGCCCTGAGCAAGGGGCGCCCTTTTTTCATGCCCTGCCCAAGTTTTCAGGCACTTTTCAGGCCGCACGTTGCCGATTTGCCAGAGCCGCCGGATTCGCTGATGGCAAACCTGTGTCAACTTAATAGTTCAGTTGCGAAGGTCAGTGCCAGCTTGCTAGCTTCGCGAGGTGATTCACTTCGTCTTGGGGGACATAACGCGATCTTGCACAACGAACTGTTGGGCCTTGCTGCCAGCTTTGCCTAACAATTTGTATGAATGATCAATGCGTTGTGCTGTCTGCGGTCTATTCCGCACTCAGGTGGTTCGATGGAGCTGGCCTTGCAGGGCCAGTTTCGTGGTTCTGTGATGTGTCCTTGTCTGATCCGTTACGGGTCGGCCGCTTTCGTATTTGTAACGGAGCGGAAAATCCTAAGCGATGGGGTTTGCAAGGTGTGTGTGGGAAACAAGCCTGACCGGGGGACCGGAAGTGGCGGGCAAATAAAAACAGGTCAAAACGAATGACGAACGACACGTGGGGACAGGTTCGGGAAGAGCTGATCAAGAGGGTTGGTAAAAATAACTACACTACATGGATTGAGCCACTTCGTTTGTCGCATCTGAGAAACGGCGTCGCCAGTTTTGAGGTGCCGACAACATTCTTCGGCGATTGGGTCTCGCGCAATTTTGCCGACCATATTCGTGGTCAGCTCGCTGTTGCTGGATCTCCTGTCGAGCGCGTGGAATTCACCGTGGGCGCAGCGGCAGAGCGGTCTGCGGCCACCAAACCGGCTGCCCGTCCGGCCGCAAAGGCTGGGCGCGCCCGCGTGAACGGTACGGATGAGGTCAGCGGAGCACAGCTTGAGCAGCGCTTTACCTTTGACAATTTCGTGGTCGGCAAGCCGAACGAGCTTGCCCATGCTGCTGCCCGCCGGGTGGCAGAGGGCGGACCCGTGACATTCAACCCGCTGTTTCTTTACGGTGGCGTTGGTCTGGGCAAAACCCATTTGATGCACGCTATCGCGCACGAATTGAAAGTGAGCCGTCCCGATTTGCACGTGCTGTATCTGTCAGCCGAGCAGTTCATGTATCGCTTTGTTCAGGCATTGCGCGATCGCCAGATCATGGATTTCAAAGAGTTGTTCCGGTCTGTTGACGTACTGATGGTTGACGACGTGCAATTCATCGCAGGCAAGGACAGCACGCAGGAAGAGTTCTTTCACACCTTCAACGCTCTGGTTGATCAGAACAAACAGATCGTTATTTCTGCTGACCGTGCGCCGGGAGAAATCAAGGATTTGGAGGAACGCATCCGCTCGCGCCTGCAATGCGGCTTGGTGGTCGATCTGCATCCAACCGATTACGAACTGCGCTTGGGCATCCTTCAATCCAAGCTGGAGCATTATTCCAACCAATACCGTGGTCTGACCTTGGCACCGGGGGTGCTGGAGTTTCTGGCGCATCGGATCACGACCAACGTGCGCGTGCTGGAAGGTGCGCTGATGCGCCTGTTTGCTTTTGCATCGCTTGTCGGGCGAGAGATCAACCTTGATCTGGTTCAGGAATGTCTGTCCGATATTCTGCGGTCTTCGGAAAAGCGCCTGACGATTGAAGAAATCCAACGCAAGGTTGCCGAGCATTACAACGTTCGGCTGTCGGATATGATCGGGCCTAAACGGTTGCGGACGATTGCGCGGCCACGTCAGGTGGCGATGTATCTGTCAAAGCAGATGACCAGCCGCAGTCTGCCGGAAATTGGCCGTCGGTTCGGGGGCCGGGATCATACAACGATCATGCATGGGATTCGCAAGATCGAGGAATTGATGACGGGCGATGGGCAACTGGCAGATGATGTGCAGCTTTTGAAGCGGCTTTTGCAAAGCTGATTTTTGGATGCTTCCAGTGGTCAATCCGTAAAGCAACTTGATTTCAAAGCTTTGCACGGATTTCTCCTGTGGACGAACCCAAGGGAATAAATGCCGGACGGGGTGTTGCGGGGTGGGCCTTGACCTTGCTGGCAAAGCCCCACAAAGTCTGACAAACACTTGTGAACCCGTAAGAAACGGGTAATGTCGGCGTCCCTAAATCGGCCCGACAGGGGGATGTAAGATGAAGCTTTCGATAGAACGTGGCACATTGTTGAAGGCCCTTGCGCAGGCCCAGTCCGTTGTAGAGCGCCGCAACACCATTCCGATTTTGGCCAATGTGCTGATAGAGGCAGAAGGCGCGCAGGTGTCGTTCCGGGCCACCGATCTGGATATTGAGGTTCTGGACCGCGCTGCCGCAGTTGTGGAACGGCCGGGCGCAACCACGGTTTCTGCAGTGATGCTGCATGAGATCGTGCGCAAATTGCCCGATGGCGCACTGGTCAACCTGACCGAAGACCCGGCCTCGGGGCGGCTGTCGATTATGGCGGGGCGCTCGTCGTTCAGCCTTGCGACGCTGCCGAAAGAAGATTTCCCGGTGATGGCGACGTCGGAATATTCATCGAATTTTTCCGCCCCGGCTCCGGCGTTGCGTCGTTTGTTCGACAAGGCAAAGTTTGCGATTTCGACGGAAGAGACGCGCTATTACCTGAACGGCGTGTATCTGCATGTCTCGACCGGTGAAGATGGTCCGGTGCTGCGTGCCGTGGCGACCGACGGACACCGTCTGGCACGGATTGATGCGGCGTTGCCCGATGGCGCGACGGGAATGCCGGGCGTGATTGTGCCGCGCAAGACCGTGAACGAACTGCGCAAGCTGCTTGATGATGACGAGGCGACCATCGCCGTTTCGGTCAGCGAGACAAAAATCCGCTTTGCCACCCCGGCCATCACTTTGACGTCAAAAGTCATCGATGGCACCTTTCCTGACTATACCCGTGTGATTCCGACCGGAAACACCCGGCGGCTGGAAGTGGACGCGAGCGAGTTTGCCAAGGCGGTGGACCGCGTTGCCACAGTGTCGAGCGAGCGGTCGCGTGCCGTGAAGCTGTCTTTGGATGAGGATCGGCTGATCCTGTCAGTCAATGCACCGGATTCAGGTGCGGCCGAAGAAGAGTTGGCAGTTGCCTATAGCGACGAGCGGCTTGAGATCGGGTTCAACGCCAAATATCTGCTGGAAATCGCAAGCCAGGTGGACCGGGAAAATGCTGTGTTCCTGTTCAACTCTTCGGGCGATCCGACATTGATGCGCGAAGGGAATGACACAAGCGCAATCTATGTGGTCATGCCGATGCGCGTGTGACGTCGGGCGGACCGGGGGTTTTACCCCTGGACCCCCAGAGTATTTTTGCCAAGATGAAAGGGGCAGCGGTTGGCTGGCCTTGCGATCAGATCGCTGATGCTGTCGCAGTTTCGCAGCCATCGCTTGACGCGGCTTGTCTTTGACGGGCGGCCTGTAGCTATCCATGGGCCAAATGGTGCAGGCAAGACGAATATTCTGGAAGCAATTTCCTTGCTTTCGCCGGGCCGTGGTTTGCGTAGGGCAGGGGCTGATGATCTTGCGCGGCGCCCTGATGCGTTGGGTTGGAAGCTGACGTCAGAGGTTGACGGTCTGGACGCCCCGCATGAGGTGGTCACTTTCGTTGAAGGCACGGACGCGCGGGTGGTGCGGATCGATGGCAAGGCCGCGACGCAGGCGATGCTGGGGCGCGTGCTGCGGGTTTTGTGGCTGGTGCCCGCGATGGATCGGTTGTGGATCG
This sequence comes from Pseudotabrizicola sp., assembly GCF_030684215.1. GTDB lineage: Bacteria > Pseudomonadota > Alphaproteobacteria > Rhodobacterales > Rhodobacteraceae > Pseudotabrizicola. The sequence goes on along the minus strand of NZ_JAUXOV010000071.1, from coordinate 110,853 downwards.
AAGCTGCCGAGGGTCGGCGGCGCTTTCTGGACCGGATGACACTGAGTTTCACGCCTGAACATGGCGAGGCTGTGCTGAGCTATGACAAGGCGATGCGTGAACGGAACCGGATGCTGAAGGATCAGGTGCGGGATGCGCATTGGTATGGGGTGATTGAGGCGCGCATGGCAGAGGCGGCGGCGCAGATCGATGCCAACCGGGCGGCGGCGGTTGCGCGACTTGCTGCGGCGCAAGAGGGGCCCGAGACGGTGTTTCCGCGCGCTGATCTATCCTTGGTGCATCCAGAGGGAGGCTATGTCGATCTGGCACTGGCGTTGGCCGAGGGGCGCGCGCGCGATATGGCTGCGGGACGCACTTTGCAGGGACCGCATCGCCTGGATATGGCAGCGGTGTTTGCCTCCAAAGGAGTGGAGGCCGCACAGTGTTCGACCGGAGAGCAGAAGGCGCTGCTGATTTCGCTGATCCTCGCCAACGCACGGGCCTTGGCCGCCGATCTTGGCCGGGCGCCCGTGGTGCTTTTGGACGAGGTCGCGGCGCATCTGGATGCGGATCGGCGCGCGGCCTTGTATGATGAGATCTGTGCGCTGGGCGCGCAGGCTGTGATGACAGGGACGGAGCCTGCCTTGTTCGATACTCTGGGTGGGCGGGCGCAAAGCCTGTCCGTGACTGAAGATGGTGGTGTGTCGGAGGTGCGGGAATGACGTTGCAGCGGGTGACCTTGATCACCTTAGGGGTGAACGATCTGGCCGCGGCACGGGCGTTTTACGCGCGGTTGGGTTGGGTTGAACATCGTGAAAGCCAGGACGGCGTGGCTTTTTTCCAGATGCAGGGCGCGGTGCTGGGATTGTTTGGCCGCGCGGCTCTAGCTGCCGATCAAGGGCGGCCGGGGGCTGATTTGGGCGTTGGCGCAGTTACGCTGGCGCAGAACTTTGCAACCGAGGTCGAAGTTGACGCTGCCTTTGAGGCGGCGTTGAAGGCAGGGGCTGTGGCGCTGAAGCGGCCCGAGAAGGTATTCTGGGGCGGGTACTCGGGCTATTGGGCCGATGCGGATGGGCATGTGTGGGAAGTGGCGATGAATCCGTTCTGGCCGCTGAACAAAGACGGCACGCTGACGCTGCCATGACCGTGACGCTGCATCAATTGGGGCTTTATGCACTGGCGATGGTAGGGCTGTGGGTCATTCCCGGCCCGGTATGGGTGGCTTTGACCGCGCGGGCGCTGTCGGGTGGGATGGCGGGGGCTTGGCCCTTGGCAGTGGGAGTAGCGCTGGGCGATCTGATCTGGCCGTTTTGCGCCATTCTGGGGCTGGCTTGGGTTTTGTCGATCTATGGCGGCTTGTTGGAAATATTGCGCTGGGCGGCTGCGGCGGTCTTCATCGTGATGGGGGCTTTGTTGCTGCGCAAGCCGGCAGCGGTGCCGGGTGCAGACAGCCGGTTGACGCGGCCCGGTGTCTGGGCCGGCTTTTCGGTGGGCGTGGCGGCGGTGATCGGCAACCCCAAGGCAATTTTGTTCTACATGGGTTTTTTGCCGGGCTTCTTTGATCTTGGTCGGGTGACGGCCTGGGATGTGGCGGCGATTCTGGCGGTTTCTGCGCTGATCCCGATGCTGGGAAATCTGGGGTTGGCGTTGTTTCTGGACCGGGCGCGGCGATTGCTGCAAAGCCCAGCGGCCTTGCAGCGACTGAACATGGTGTCGGGGGTTTTGCTGATTGCGGTGGGTTGCGTGATTCCCTTTACCTGACCCCCAAATCTTGTGTCTTAGGGGTGACATTCCCAGCCCCCGGGGGTATAAATCGCAGACATAATTTGGGGTTCTAGACGCATGGCCGAAGCTGCCCGCAAACCCGCCGAATACGGCGCCGATTCCATCAAAGTTCTCAAGGGGTTAGAGGCGGTTCGCAAGCGCCCTGGCATGTATATCGGTGACACCGATGACGGGTCGGGTCTGCACCACATGGTTTATGAGGTGGTGGACAACGGGATTGATGAGGCCCTTGCCGGTCATGCTACTGCGGTGACAGTCAAGATCCACGCGGATTCCAGCGTATCGGTGCGCGACAATGGGCGCGGAATTCCGGTTGATATTCACGCGGAAGAGGGCGTTTCGGCGGCTGAGGTCATCATGACTCAACTGCATGCCGGCGGGAAGTTCAACAACACTGATGACTCTGGCAACGCCTATAAAGTGTCTGGCGGTTTGCACGGGGTTGGTGTTTCGGTCGTGAACGCTCTGTCGGAATGGCTGGAACTGACTGTGTGGCGCGACGAGACCGAGTATCGCGCGCGGTTCGAGCATGGCGAATGCGTAGAGCACGTGCGCGCCATTGGTCCTGCGCCTGGGATGCAGGGGACAGAGGTGCGGTTTTTGGCGTCGGCCAAGGTCAACATTCCGGAGGGGACGTTTTCCAACCTCGACTACAGCTTCAAAACACTGGAAAACCGGCTGCGGGAACTGGCATTTCTGAATTCAGGCGTGCGTATCATCGTTGAGGATGAGCGCCCTGCAGAGCCGTTGCATACAGAGTTATATTATGACGGCGGTGTGCGCGAATATGTGAAATACCTTGACCGTTCCAAATCGTCGATCATGGCAGAGCCGATCTATATGATCGGTGAGCGTAACGGTATGACCGTTGAAGTCGCGATGTGGTGGAATGACAGCTATAACGAGATGGTGCTGCCGTTTACCAACAACATTCCGCAGCGTGATGGCGGCACGCACCTTGCCGGTTTCCGGGGTGCGCTGACGCGGACGATCAACGGCTATGCGCAGGCCAAGGGCATTGCCAAGAAGGAAAAGGTTGATTTCACTGGGGATGACGCCCGCGAAGGGCTGACCTGTGTGCTGTCGGTCAAGGTGCCTGACCCGAAATTCTCGAGCCAGACCAAGGACAAACTGGTGTCTTCCGAGGTGCGACCTGCGGTTGAGAATCTGGTGAACGAAAAGCTGGCCGAGTGGTTTGAGGAAAATCCGGCGCAGGCCAAGATTATCGTTGGCAAAATCATCGAGGCAGCCTTGGCGCGTGAGGCGGCGCGCAAAGCGCGCGAACTGACCCGGCGTAAGACGGCTCTGGATGTGGCCAGCTTGCCCGGCAAACTGGCCGATTGTCAGGAGCGCGATCCGGCCAAGTCTGAGATTTTTCTCGTCGAGGGGGATTCGGCGGGCGGGTCAGCCAAACAGGGGCGGTCACGCTCCAATCAGGCGGTTCTGCCGCTGAAGGGCAAAATCCTGAACGTAGAGCGCGCGCGGTTTGACCGGATGCTGGCCAGCCAAGAGATCGGCACGCTGATCACCGCATTGGGTACCGGGATTGGTCGCGACGAGTTTGATATCAAGAAACTGCGCTACCACAAGGTCGTGATTATGACCGACGCCGATGTGGATGGCGCGCATATCCGGACGCTTATCCTGACGTTTTTCTTCCGCCAGATGCCCGAATTAATAGAGGGCGGCTACCTGTATATTGCGCAGCCACCGCTGTACAAAGTGGCGCGCGGCAAGTCCGAGGTCTACATCAAGGATCAGGCCGGCCTGGAAGATTACCTGATCGACATGGGGCTGGATGGCGCGATTCTGCGGCTTGGCTCAGGTGAAGAACTGGCAGGCGAAGACCTGCGCCGGGTGATCAATGGCGCGCGTCAATTCCGTCGGGTGCTGGAATCGTTCCCCACCAATTACCCGCGTAATCTGCTGGAACAGGCGGCGCTGTCGGGCGCGTTTGACCCCGGCCAAGCAGATGCCGATCTGCAAGCCGTGGCCGATACCGTGGCGCATCGTCTGAACCTGATTGCCGCGGAATATGAAAAAGGCTGGGCCGGGCGCATCACCCAGGAACATGGCATCCGCCTGTCTCGCATCCTGCGCGGGGTTGAAGAGTTGCGGACGCTGGACGGTGCTGTGTTGCGATCCGGCGAAGCGCGGCGGTTGGCGTCAATCTCGCGCGAAACGCGGGATACGTTCCGCGATCCGGCTAAGCTGGTCCGCAAGGATCGTGAGCAGCTGGTTTACGGGCCGACAGATCTGCTGAAATCCATTCTGGCCGAAGGCGAAAAGGGTCTGACCCTGCAACGCTATAAGGGTCTGGGCGAGATGAACCCGGAACAGCTGTGGGAAACCACGCTTGACCCCGAAGCGCGCACGCTGTTGCAGGTGAAAGTTGATGATCTTGCCGAGGCGGACGACATTTTCACCAAGCTGATGGGCGATGTGGTGGAGCCACGTCGGGAGTTCATTCAGCAAAACGCGCTGAACGTGGAAAACCTCGACTTCTGATCAAAGGCACCGCCCCTTTGCGTTTGGGGCGGGTCAAAAGTTGCGGGTGTTCCCCTTGGCTTGCGCGATTGTTATGCAATGGCACTGGTTTATCACCACCCGGAACCCCATCTTGAGTAAACCTGCACAGAGTCTATGTGCGGCGTCATGGCAGGCTCTGTCCCGGCCGGTTTTACACCGAATCCAGCCTGACAGGAGCCTGACCATGGGATATTCCCCGCAGAAAACACCCTTTGACCTTACCGAATTCCTCAGCAAACCCGGCAGCCCGAAGTCCCGGAAGTGGAAGCAATTTTCTTTGGGCGCGCGGCCCGCAGCTGCACCAGAAAAAGCTGAAACCGAAACCTCGGATGATCCTGCCAAATCCTGACCAGCGGTTGACCCAAAGGGCAGACCGATTGGGCCGATGCCGGGCCATGTGTCAATGAAACTGTCCGGCATTGTTATGTCTGCTGCCCCGTATTTGGCTGGGGCATCATCGCTTTGATGTCAGCTTGTCTACAACCTCAGCCCGCCCGAAGGATCTTTGCGCATCGGCCCTTGCACCCAGCCAGTCGGCGGTTGCGCGGGAAAGTTGCTGATTAAGCAAAATCCGACGATTTGTTGTCCAAAGGCCGAAACGGTCAACAACCTGTGCCGCTACAATCGGGTCCAATCCAGGTGCAGAATGCGTTTTGTCCAGACTGCCAAGAAGCGCCTCTATCTTGGCCTTCTGCAGGGAAGCAAGACTCAGGCGTGACAGATCGCGGTCTCGCATAAGATCTGTGATTGCTTTGAGCTGGCGAAGTCGATCCGCGGTGTTCATCGGATTCTGTCCCGAGCGCGTTTACGCATCGCGTCGGCAAAGCGTATTGCTGCTGCCACTGCGCGGTACTGATCACGTCCGATGGGCTTGCCGATGTCTACTGTGGCAAACAGTGAGCGCGCCGTTGGTGGGTCAGAATGGATCGGCACGCCGCTTTCCGCAGCGGTTTTGCGAATGCGCTGAGCAATCTCATCCACCCCTTTTGCCACTACTATGGGCGCGCTGCGGGCCCCCTTGTTCCATTTGAGCGCAACGGCAAAGTGCGTCGGGTTGACGATGACAACATTCGCCGTGACCACATCGGCAAGCATCTGATTCATCGCAATTTCCTGCCCGCGTTGTCGCCGCTGCGATTTGGCATGCGGATCACCATCGCTTTCTTTCATCTCATCCATCAGTTCCTTTCGCGACATCCGATTGCGCTGCAAAAGAGCGTGGCGCTGCCACAGAAGATCACCGGCCCCGATCGTCGCAGTCACCAAAATGACGATGACCAGAAACTGAGCAAGCAAGGTGACAAGATGACTTAGGCCTTGTCTCGGATCGAGTGTCGCAGTTGCGAGAATGCTGTCAACATGGCCCGTAAGGAACCATCCAAGGGCAATTGCGACTATCATCAGCTTTGCAAAATTCTTTGCAAATTCGAAAAGACCCTCAGCCCCAAATTTTTTCTTCGCCGTCGCCAATGGAGAAATGCGTGACAGTTTGGGCACCAGCTTGTCGGGCGCAAAGACAATAGCGCGTTGAGCGATAAGGGCCAAAACCACCATCACTGCAGGAACAAAAAGCAACAAAATCAAGGGAAAGATTGCAGTCTGAATAATTCCGCCAACAACGGTGCGAGCAGATCCTGTGGCAAGTCGCGCGATTTCTGGGGCCTGCTCAATCAGAATGCGGCCCGTGGTTGCAGCTTTTGTCACTGCCTGATCCCCAGCAAGTCCCGCAAGAAGCAACCCGGTGTAGGCGGCGGCGGCCAAAAGCTCGGTCGACTTGGCGATGTCACCTTTGCGACGCGCATCCGCCAGCTTCTTTTCGCTTGGATCGTGCTCTTTATCGCCGGGGCTTTGGTCATCGGAGTTTGACATGTTAGGCTAGGGTATCGGTGCTGCAGGCGCGGCAAGAAAGCTGTTCAGGGTCTGGAGCCAGACAGCCAGACCCAAAGGGGCAACAAGTGCGAACAGTACCAGCCCGCCAAGGCTCAGGGCTGGGGCGCCGACGAACATGACCATCAGTTGTGGCATGGCGCGGTTGATCACCCCAAGCGCCACGTTATAAATGAGCGATGCAATGACAAAGGGCATGGCAATCATGAAGGCCATCGCGAAAGCGCGCCCGGTCTGGGCGACGCCCCATTCGGCAAGCAAGCCCGCGGATGGCCAGTGCCCGGCGGGCAGCAAGTCATAGCCGAGCAGCAGGTAATCAAGCACTCGAAGGTGGAAGCCGGTTGTGACGGCAAGCGCCAGACCCGTGACCACCAGAAGTTTGGATATTGCAGGCTGCGCCTCTGCTCCGGCGGGGAAAAGCTGTGACAAAGATGTGGCGTTTGCGGCGATAGATCCCGCCGTTATCAGCGACAGCACGAACAGCCGCACCATGATGCCAAGCGCCAGACCGATCAGAACTTCCGGGGCGAACCCGGTCTCCAGTGGAATGTCTTGCAGCGTGGGCTGGACTGCGGGGAAGATCGCGGCGGAAAAGACAATGGCCAGCACCAGCCTGATACGTGCAGGGATGGTGACTTCACCAAAAGCGGGCAAGCTTGCCATCACGGCACCGACACGCAGAAAAACAAGCGCTGCCACCTCGGCCTGATCGGCGGCAAGGCCATGAAACGCCATCAGAAGGGTGAGCATCTCGTTCATTGCGGAACAAGGCCAACAATGGCGGGCCGCGCCTCTAGGCCGATCTCCTCATAGGACAGGACTGGCGTGCTTAACCCTTTGGCGGCAAGCACGGTTCTGACAAAGCGCCGTCTGAGTGTTGACGTCACGATGGCTGCATTGATGCCGCTTTCGGTGGCCCGGTTTATCTTTTCGGCCAAAAGGCCAGACAGGCGCGAGAACTGTTCTGGCGGCAGCGCAACGTCTCGGTGCCCGCGTTCTCCGTCAACCTGATAGGCCACAAAGGTTTTTTCCCATTCTGGCGCAATTTGGATCAATGGGATCGTGCCGTCATGGCGCTTCAGGTCTGCCACCAGTTGAAAACCGATTTTCTGGCGGACATGTTCGCAGATCGCTTCGGCCGAGGGCAGGCCCCGCCCTTCTGCAATCGCTTCAAGGATCAAGGGCAGATTGCGGACAGAGACCCGCTCGTCCAGCAGAAGTCGCAAGACGGACAGCAGTAAATCAACCGGCACCTTTTCCGGGATCATGTCATCCAGCAGCTTGCGATTGGACTCGGCCCGTGAAGGGTCTGATACGTTAACATATTCATCCAAAAGCCGCCGGAGACCACGCAGCGACAGCAGACGGGCAAGATTGGCGCGGATCACCTCCAGCAAATGGGTTGCCAGCACTTCGGGGGGAGAGACGACGGTCATGCCCGCGATTGCCGCATCTTCCTGCATGTCAGGCAGAATCCAGCGGGCCGGTGTGCCGTAAACCGGTTCACTAACATCTACACCATCAGGCGCTGGCATGCCCTCGTTCAGCAGAACAAGACAGCGGTCCGGCATCAGCCGGTTGGTCACACGTTCCACCCCCTGTATCCGGATGCGGTAGCTGCCGGGCGGCAAAGAGGGTTCATCTGTTAGCCGGATCTCGGGCAGTATAAGGCCATAGCTTGCCGCAATATGGTTACGCATGTTTCCGATGCGACCATCAAGACCGGTGGCGGGATCAAGCACCATCGCAATCAGGTCAGGCGCAAATTCCAGATGAAGTTCATCAAAATCAAGAACATCACCCAAGGCCCGCTTTCGTTGTGGCTCGGTCGTTGGTGAAGGTTCGCTTTTTGGCTGCTCATTGCGCCTGTGGACCAGCAACGCAGTTCCCGCCAAAGTGCCAGCCCCAAGAATGAACGGCAAAAATGGCATCCCCGGTACAAGCGCGAACAGAGCCATCAGAACGGCAACCGTTCCAAGCGCGCCGGGATACCGGCCCAGTTGTGCGAAGAAAGAAACGTCTGCCGCGCCCTTTGCGCCACCGCGGGCAAGCAGCAAAGCCGCCGCCACAGAGATGATGACCGCCGGGATCTGGCTGACAAGACCATCGCCGACGGTCAGGATGGCATAGGTTTCGAACGCGCGGCCAATGGGCATGTTGTGCAAAAACACCCCCATCACTAGCCCCATGACGATATTCAGCATGGTGATCAGAAGGCCTGCAACCGCGTCACCTTTGACAAATTTTGACGCGCCGTCGAGCGAGCCGAAAAAGTTCGTCTCGGCCAGTTCACGTTCGCGCCGCTCTTTGGCTTCGGCGTGGTCAATGGCACCGGCGGCCATATCGGCGTCAATCGCGAGCTGCCTGCCCGGCATACCGTCCAGTGCAAAGCGGGCACCAACCTCGGCCATCCGGCCCGCACCTTTGGTGATGACCATAAAGTTCACGATCAGCAGAACGCAAAAGATGACCAGACCCAAAAGAACGTTGCCGCCCATGATGAAGTTGGCAAACCCTTCGATCACAGCCCCGGCAGCACTCGTTCCGGTGTGCCCTTCGCCAATGATCAGTTTGGTTGAGGACACGTTGAGCGACAGCCGCAACATCAGCGATGACAATAAGATTGTCGGGAATGCCGAGAAATCGAGTGGCCGTTCGATGAACAGTGTCACCGTCAGCATCAGGATCGCAAGTGCAAATGAGAGTGCAAGCCCGATGTCGAGCATCCATGCCGGTACGGGCAGCACCATCATCACGATGATGGTCATCAGCGCCAAGGCAAGCAGGATGGTCGGACGAAAGAAAAGAGCTATTCGGTCCTGGACGGTCATCTTGCGATTACCGGAACAATGGGATGGCAGGAAGGTCAGACCTGGTGGCAACCAGCGACCCATTCCCAGCGGAGGGGCCGGAACGCAGCAATGGATAGCGGTTGTCGCGCTGCGCGGTTGATAGCGCGATGGGCTGTGGCGGGGGTCCTGCCATCAAACCCGAAACCTTGGACAAATAGGCTGTCGCGGCCCCTGCTTGCCGAGAGTGATAGGCCCCGATCGCGCCGTCCCATGTCCCAAACTCGTCATAGAGCCGTAGCAGGAAATGAGCGGCGTAAGATGCATTTTGGTTTGGGTCGAACATCGCATCCAGCGATGCAAATGCATCACCGTGCCAGCGAACATTGATTTGAAAACAACCGATATCAATGTTGCGCTCACCATTGGTCATGGCCTGCGAAACATGAACCACCGCGTCTTGCGCGGTGTCAAAGAAAGAACCGGTCCCGGCTTGATTGACCGCCCATGGCCAAGGCGAAAACACGCCACCGATGGTGCGCCCCGTTTCAACCCGTGCGATTGCCATAAGAACATCAAGCGGTGCGCCGCTGGACTTTGCCGCCTTTGCCGCAGCGTTGTCGCAAGGATTGACCCCGCCATGCGATGAAAGAGCGAATGCATTCGACTGATCTGCTTGTGACAAGCCCGCAAGCCACACAACAGCCAAGCCAACCCGTAAAACTGCATTCTGCCGCATGCGCCACCCGCCCGATTTACACGCACCGTTCTGGTGCTTATGCAGACCTTACGAAGCGAATCTTTCGAAATCGGAAACGCCGACCCTTCGGATGCGGGCTTGATCTTGCCCTTGGGCTCTTTACCCTGTCTTACCGGGGTGGAAGCAACCAACAGATGACGGAGCATATGAATGACTCAGCGGCTACACCTTGTGTTTGGCGGGGAACTGGTTGACCCCTCCAAGTCAACCTTTGAAAATGTGGATGATATTCACATCGTCGGAATGTTTGCCGACTATGCGGCGGCTCACAAAGCCTGGAAAGCCGAGGCGCAGCGGACAGTGGATAACGCTCATATGCGCTATTTCATTGCCCATATTCACCGTCTGCGCGATGAGGAGCAGGCCGCCTCTGCAACGGAAGAACTGGGCCGGTAATCCTGCGACCCAAATGGTTCATTCCCTTGGCCTGACGCTTTATAACCTGCGCCCCCGGCGAGACCCGACTGCCGGGGTCGTCTGGCCCGACCGGATGCCCGGTCGCCTGATCTGGATGCACTCGCCGACCGCCGAAACCGCCAGAGGTTTGTTGGAACTGGCGGCCAGACTGATCGACGAAGACAGCGTTAATGTGTTGTTCACCTGTCCTGAGGCGGTGTCGCCTCTGACAGGTCTTGTTCACCAGCCGCCACCCATCGACAGACCAGCCGAGGCGCGTGCGTTTCTGAATCACTGGCAACCCGAAATGGTGCTTTTTTCAGACGGCGAACTGCGCCCCTCTTTGCTGCACGAGGCGGGGGAACTTGGTCTGCCTTTGCTCATGGTGGATGGTCGTGCGCCCTATGTTCTAAAGGAGCGTGAGGGCTGGTACCCCGGTCTTATGCGGGCATCATTGCAAAGCTTTTCGCATGTTTTGACCATAGACGAGGCGTCAGCACGCGCCTTTCGCAAGAGTGGCGCATCTTTGGCCGCTGTCAGTGCCGTCGGACGAATGGAGGAAGACAGTGCCGCTTTGTCCTGTCTGGAGGCTGAGCGTGCGGCCCTGGCAAAACTGCTGGCGACGCGCCCGGTGTGGTTGGCGGTAGGGTTGCCCGAAGCTGAAGAGGCCGCCGTTATTGCCGCACATCGCGCGGCGCAAAGTTTGGCCCATCGTCTTTTGCTGATCGTCGCACCAGAAGATCCGGCGCGCTCCGGGGCGCTCGCGAAGCGGCTGGCGGATGATGAAGGCTGGATTGTCGCCGAACGGACACACGATCAGGAGCCCGAACCAGAGGTCGAAGTTTTCGTGGCCGACGGCATGTCAGAGCTGGGCCTTTGGTATCGGCTTGCGCCCATTACGTTCATGGGCGGCAGTCTGGCGGGGCAGGGTTGCGTAAGAAACCCAATGGAACCGGCGGCCCTTGGGTCGGCAATATTGTACGGTCCGAGACCGGGTCCATTTGGCGGCACTTTCGGACGCTTGGGGGCCGCGCGCGCGGCCCGGGCGGTGGGAAGTGCGACCGATCTGGGCGAAGCCCTGTCTGATTTGCTGTCGCCAGACCGCGCGGCACGCCTTGCGCAAGCGGCATGGAGGGTGGCCTCTGATGGGGCAGAGGTGACGGAAGGCGTGGTTTCGCTGGTCCGGAAGATCAAAAGGGCGAAAGTCTGATGCGGCCGCCTGCCTTTTGGCACAATCCCCCAGCCGCCCCCGGACTGGCCGCGCGTCTGTTGCAGCCACTGGGCCAGATTTATGGCGCTGCGACCGCCCGGCGCGTGGCGCGTTCTGGCTATCGCGCTGCTGTTCCGGTGATCTGTATCGGCAATCTGAATGTTGGCGGCACTGGCAAAACGCCCGCCACCATTGCGCTTTTGGGCCGGGTCTCGGGCGCGCATGTGGTGTCTCGTGGCTATGGCGGGTCTTTGTCCGGGCCGGTCTTGGTGGATCCGCAACGGCACACTGCGGCCCAAGTCGGCGACGAGCCGCTGCTGCTGGCCGCATTCGCACCAACTTGGGTGGCCAAAGATCGCGCCGCAGGGGTGCAGGCGGCCGAAGCGGCAGGCGCGGCGATCGTTTTGCTGGACGACGGGTTTCAAAACCCCACGGTTTACAAGGATCTGTCTCTTGTCGTTGTCGATGTCGCGCGTGGGTTCGGGAACGGTCTGTGCCTTCCCGCCGGGCCGTTGCGCGAACCTGTAAAGGCCGGGCTTTCAAGGGCGGATGCGCTTTTGTCGATTGGTGAGGCGGATGGGCAGGACCGTTTTCTTCGGGAATGGGGCCATCTGATCAGGCTTCCGCACCTGCGGGGCGCGCTGAAGCCGGTGCAAATGGGAATGGATTGGCAGGGCCAGCGGGTGCTGGCCTTTGCCGGGATCGGCCATCCTGAAAAGTTCTTTGCGAGCCTGCGCAGTCAGGGGGCTGAAATTGTGCGCGCCGTTTCGCTGGATGATCATCAGCCCTTGTCCGACACTCTGTTGCGGCGTCTGGAAGCCGAGGCGAACGGTCTGGGTGCACAACTGGTGACAACAGAAAAAGATCAGGTGCGCCTGCCTGCCAGTTTCCGGCCAAAGGTGCTGACGCTTGTTGTGCGGCTAGAGGTTGCGGACTGGTCTGCGCTGGATGCGGCTATCGCCAAAATGCTTTAGCACCGCCGCAGCCTTAGCCAACCTCGGCCTGATGTTCGCCCAGTTTGGGGGCAGGTCTGTCAAGCGCAAGGTCAGCGCCGGAAAACCGGAAAGGCGAGCGCACGCCCGGCACGCCATCTGGCGCAATCTGCATCTTGCGCGCGATGATCTGCGGATCGGCAAAAACCTCGCCCAAATCATTGATCGGCCCGGCAGGCACGCCAGCCGCCTCACAGGCGGTTAGCAGGTCGGCCTTGGTCCATGTGCTGGTTGCGGCGGTTAATTGCGTGGTCAGCACGTCTCGGTTCTGCACGCGGTCGGCGTTGGTCAGAAACGCTGGAGCGGTTGCCATGTCGTCCAGACCAAGGATTTTGCACAGGCGTTGGTACTGTCCGTCATTTCCGGTCGCCAGAATCAACCAGCCATCTGCACAGTCAAACACTGCATAGGGCGCAAGGTTCGGGTGGGCATTGCCCATCTTTTTTGGTGCAACCCCGGTTGTCAGATAGTTCATTGACTGGTTGGCCATGGTTGCCGCCGCCACATCCATCAGCGCCATATCAACGTGCTGGCCAAGGCCGGTGCTGTGCCTTTGGTGCAGCGCGGCCAGAATGGCGGTGGCCGCATAGATGCCAGTGAAAATGTCGGTCACGGCAACCCCGACCTTTTGCGGCTGACCGTCCGGATCACCGGTCACGCTCATCAATCCGGCCATGCCCTGAATGATAAAATCATAGCCTGCGCGGTGGGCGTAAGGCCCGTCTTGCCCAAATCCGGTGATGGAGCAGTAGATCAGCCGCGGGTTCACTTTGTTCAGGCTGTTGTAGTCCAGCCCATACTTTGCCAGGCCCCCGACCTTGAAGTTCTCAATCACCACATCGGCATCCGCAACCAGATGCCGCACCATCTCTTGCCCTTCGGCTGTCCGAAAATCGCACACGACCGACCGCTTTCCCCGGTTCGTCGCATGAAAATAGGCGGCTGATCGGTCGCCATCGCGTTCAATGAACGGGGGCCCCCAGCGACGCGTATCGTCGCCTTCGGGGGCCTCAACCTTTAGCACATCTGCCCCAAGGTCGGCCAAAGTTTGTCCGGCCCACGGTCCCGCAAGAATCCGCGCCAGTTCAACAACCTTCACACCGGCAAGAGGCGTGGACATTACTTGGCAAGCTCTGCGTCAAGAATGGTTTTCATCTCGGCATAAGTCATGTTCGAATGCTTGGTGCCGTTGATGACCAGAGTCGGCGTGCCTTGCACATCATGCTCTTTCATCGAGGCCTCAAAACGATCAACCATCGCCTGAGCCATAGCGCCATCCTGCATGCAGGCATCAAGCTGTGCATCATCCATCCCAGCGGTCCGGCCAATCTTTTTCAGGTTGCCAACAACTACATTCGGGTCATCCGACCCTGCCCATGTCTGCACGTCTTTATAAAGCATTTCCTGCACCCCGAAATACTTCATGTCCCCGCCGCAGCGCGCAACCATTGAGGCCCACAGGCCATAACGGTCAAAGTAAACTTCACGGTAGATGAAGTGAATCTTGCCGGTATCGATGTAATCTTTTTTCAAATCCTTGAAGACATTTGCATGAAAGGTCGCGCAATGCGGGCAGGTGTAGGACGCATATTCGATGACCGTCACCTTGGCATCGACCGGGCCAAGGGTCATGTCCTTGACCTCGATGGCTGGTACATCTGCCGCAGGTGCAGTTTCTTGTGCGACGGCGCTGGAAACCGGCGCAAGCGTTTGATTGACATTGCCAGAGGTTACCGACCAAAGGCCAAACCCGCCCGCCATAATCAGGGCCAAAGCGGCCAGAGTGGTTTTCTTTGACATCATTTCTCGCCTTCTGTCGTCTTGCGACGGTTTAGGATGTTTTCGGCCAGGGCTTCAAGTGCTGCGCGCAGGCCGGGGTCATGTATCGGGGCCACTGTTTGCGTCGCCTCGGCCTTGATGGCCGGGTCTGTTGCCCGCGGGGCTTTCAGGGCGGGCGTGAATTCGGCCTGACCTTCGGCAAAACCAATCGGTGCCGTTTGGGTCAGCAACACTCGCGAAATCGCGTTATAGCCGTAGATTGCGTTGACCTTGGTGCGGATCATTTCCTTTTGCATTTCGATCATCGGGGCCATTGGCCCTGTCGTCAAAAGCGTCAGTGTTCCGCCAAACCCTTCGCGCCCATAGCCTACCTTGACCGGGCGGGTGCATTTGGCCAGTTCCTCGCCCACAACCTCGGTCCAATGGGTAAGCAACCGGGCGATGGCAAAACCGCGCGATTCTCCGGCCGTGCGGACAGGGTCTTTCATAAGGCCAAAAGCCGGTTCAAACCCACGCATCCGGCGGCTCGGCTTTGTATATGGGGTCGCGTTGCGGGCCATCTGGTATCCTGTGACACTTGCGCTATCTTAACCTGCCAAGGCCGCACCGCCAGTGGCAAGACGCGACAAAGGGCATAAAGATTGCGTGACGCAGAATTGAGTGAGGCTTTGCTGCGCTGGTATGACCGCCATGCGCGCGTCATGCCGTGGCGTGTTTCGCCGCAAGATCGCGAGCGTGGCGTGCTGCCCGATCCTTACCGAGTCTGGCTGTCCGAGGTGATGCTGCAACAAACCACGGTTGCGGCCGTCAAAGACTACTTTCACCGCTTCACGGCGCGCTGGCCAACAGTGGCCGATCTTGCCGCCGCGCCGGATGCGGATGTGATGGCCGAATGGGCGGGCCTTGGCTATTACGCCCGCGCCCGCAACCTGCTGAAGGCTGCGCGGGCCGTTGTTGCCGACCACAGCGGGGTGTTTCCGCGCAGCCGTGATGGCCTGCTGGCCCTGCCCGGCATCGGTCCCTATACCGCCAGTGCCGTGGCCGCAATTACCTATGACGAGGCGGCAACGGTCGTTGACGGCAATGTGGAACGGGTCATGTCCCGGTTGTTTTCGGTGCAAACCCCACTGCCTGTGGCCAAAGCAGAGCTGACAGCGCTGGCCGCTTCCCTGACACCTGATCAGCGCCCCGGCGATTACGCACAGGCCGTGATGGATCTTGGTGCCACCATCTGCACGCCACGCAACCCGGCTTGTGGGATTTGCCCGGTGACCCATGCCTGCGCCGCCCGCCACGAGGGGATACAGGCAGAATTGCCCCGCAAGATGCCAAAGCCCGAAAAGCCCGTCCGTCGCGGCTCACTTTGGATGGCGACACAAGGCAACGCGATTTTGCTGCAACGTCGCCCCGACAAGGGGTTGCTGGGCGGGATGCTGGGCTTTCCCGGTGACGATTGGGATGGCAATGGCGCTGCTGCCCCGGCGGTGGCTCAGTGGCAAGACATTGGCGAAATACGCCACACATTCACCCATTTTCATCTATACCTGACACTTCTTGTCGCAGAACTGCCAAACGGGACCATCGTGACACGGGGGGAGTTTATCTCTCACAACGATTTCAGCGCCTCTGACCTGCCAACAGTGATGCGCAAAGCCTATGATCACCTGCGGGGCAACATGTCCCGTTGAGAAACCCACCGCGCTGGCCCATCATCTGCCAGCAAACAGATGGCCAAACATGACAGACCGCCCGCGCCAGAAGATCGGATTTGCTCAGGCCATGCCGTTCTGGCTGACCCTTGGGATCGTGCCGCTTGCGTTGATCGGCGCCACTTATGGCGGGTGGTTCACAGCCGTGGTTCCGGTCTATTCCATTCTGGTCTATTCATCGCTTGATGCGTTAACCGGGTTGAACGAACGCAATGCTGACCCAGAAACCCCCGATGAGATGCTGTTCTGGTATCAGTTTCTGACCCTGATCTGGCCGCCTGTCCAAATGTTTATCCTGTTTGGCACCATCTGGTATGCCGCCCATACCAGCCATCTTTCCGGGCTGGAGCTTGGGGTTTTGTTCTTTGGCATCGGCATTGTCACAGGCACAATCGGGATCAACTACAGCCATGAATTGATGCATCAGAAGAACAAGCTGGAACGCTGGCTAGCCGATATCTTGCTGGCATCGGTGCTGTATTCCCATTTCCGGTCGGAACATCTGCGGGTGCATCACACCTATGTCGGCACCTGCCGCGACCCGGTGACGGCGCGCTATAACGAAGGCTTTCACCGCTTTTTTCCGCGTGTTCTGCGCCAAAGCCCGGTATCTGCATGGCGGGCCGAGGCCGCGATGCTGGCGCGGCGCGGCCTGCCGTGGTGGCATCGCAGTAACCCGTTTTGGCGCTACGGCGCTTTGCAAGCGGCGATGCTTATGCTGGCAATTGCGCTAGGTGGCTGGCTTGGCCTTGGGCTGTTCGTCTATCAGGCCGCAGTTGCAATCTGGCAGTTGGAGGCGGTGAACTATGTCGAACATTACGGCCTGACCCGGCGGCATCTGGGCGATGGCAAGTATGAACATGTCAAACCGCATCACAGCTGGAACGCATCGCATACCGCGTCAAACTGGTTGCTGATCAACCTGCAACGCCATTCCGACCACCATTTCAAGCCAGACCGCCGGTTTCCACTGCTTCAAACCTATGGCGAGGATCAGGCCCCTCAACTGCCTCTGGGCTATCCGCTGATGGTATTCATCGCGATGAACCCGCTGCTGTGGCGGCGCATGATGAACCCCCGCGTGCGGGCGTGGCGCAAGTTTCACTATCCCGACATCACCGACTGGAAGCCCTATAACAAGGCGCTTAACCCGCCGCCCCGCTGACCTGTGGTGGCTGCGCCAGCCGGACATAGCGAATGGCGCGGCGATGATAGGTGTAAGCGATGTGCAATCGGCCCTTCGCATCCTGCAAAATCGACGGATAGGAAAGTTCGCGGTTGATCCCGTCTTTGGAATTGTTTGACAGCGCCAGCCCGGTGCCTGTGTCAATGTGGTGGCGCTGGGGAAAAGTCAGGCCATTGTCGGTTGAAATCGCCAGCGTCATCGGCGCACGCGATACGCCCCAGATCGCCCCGGCGCTGGCCTGCGGCTCGGTTTCGGGTGTGTCATCGTCCAGCTCGTCATATAGCGAAAGGCGGCGGTCGGCGGACATGGCGGCGTTGACCGGGTTCATCACAATCGCAATACGCCCATCTTGCAGCCGGATCGCCTGCACGGACGAGTTGTTGTTCGGCAGGTCTGTGGCGGATGGCGCAGACCAGGTCAGCCCACCATCCACCGACACACTGCGCCGAACAGTTCGGGCAAAACGGTCACGGTAAAACGCAGGAATGGTGCCATTTTGGGCGGCAACAGGGTTCATATGCACCGCCCCCAGACTGTCCGGTACGTCGCGGGCCACCCATGTCTTTCCCGCATCGAATGAGATCAGCATGACAGCCAGATCGTGGTCTCCTGTCCAGCGTCCGGTTTGCGGTGTGACACAGCGAAAGCCGGGCAACAGCCATTCCCCATCTGGTCCGATCAGCGCGGGCTGGCGAACGAAGATCCCGCGAAAATCACCAATGCGGCGGGCGGGGCCGAAATTATGGCCGCCGTTGTCAGAAATGCGGGCAACGATTTCGCATTCGTCCTGACGCCCACCGGGCTGGCTGGTGTGAAACAGCCAGACCCGACCATCGGGTGCGGTGAACAACAGCGGGTTTTGTTCTGACCGGGCCGAATCATCTGACAACTGGCGTGCTGGCGACCAGCAATCGCTGTCAGGCGCAAGCGTTGCCATCCAGACCGAGATATCACCCATCCCTTCCATCGTGCCGCCGAACCAGACACAGGCCAAACTGCCATCGGGCAGAAAATGCAGGTTTGCCGCGTGGTTCTGTATCGCGGGGGAGGGCAAGAACGCATCTTTGCGGTCCGTTGTTGCATGGGCGCGCAGCCGCCCATCCATCGCGGCAGCAACTTCTGCTGATGTCAGTTCGCGGTCTGGGAAAGTGGGCATTTGGGGCATCCGGAGTGGGTTTCGCTGTCGGATGATCACAACTTGTAAAGTTTTTTGTCAAGCGCTGCGATGTGGTGCTTTCGGGCGGATGTCAGATATCTAATTGATATATAGTTATAAATATTGAATTACGCCTCTGATTTCTAGTTCTTACTCTGTCAAAACTTGTTTTTGTAACTAACAAGTTGACAAATATTTGCCAGGGCTGTCTTTTCGCGTTGAAGCGGACTCGAAGAAAGCCGCCACGGTGGCACCGTCAGCCAGCACAGTCAGGGAGGAAAGACATGTCAGATTTTCACATGGAAAAAAGCGCGCTGACCCGGCGTGGGTTGCTGAAGCTCGGCGTTGGAAGCGTGGTGGCGGCAGCTGCGTTGGGTGCGGGTGCACGGATCGTAATGGCGCAGGATGGGCAGGTGCTCAAGGCGATCCATCCGGCCTTCAGTCAGGACTGGTCGCCGCTGCGCGGGGGTGGGGTGCCGTTCCGTTGGAATTCGTACTGGAATGCCAGTGCGATGTATTTCAACGAAAGTGGCGAAATTCAGCCCTATGTTCTGACCGAATGGATGCCGAATGATGATTTCACGGTCTGGACATTTGCCGTCGATCCGGCGGCCACATTCGCAGATGGGTCGGCAATTACCGCGGCGGATGTAAAGGGCAGTTGGGAACTGGCGGCGATGCCGACCAGCAAGAACCAGCGGATTGATCAGGTTTTGTCGAATGTCGATGGCTTTGCGGCGGTCAAGGATGGCACCGCAACTGATATCAGTGGCATCGTGGCAGGTGATGGCACATTGACTGTGACACTGACCGGCCCGGACCCGATCTTTTTCCAGCGCCTTGCCAACCACATCGCGCCAATCGTCAAAGCCTCGGTCGCACGTGGCGCAGATGGGGCCGAGGTTGCAGACTTCTTCCTGGGCGCGAACGGCGCCACATCGGGGCCGTTCATGCTTGAATCAGCTGATCTGGATGCGGGTGCGCTGGTATTTGTGCCAAACCCGAATTTCTTTGGACCAAAACCGCAGCTTGCCCGCATTGAACTGACCTCGGTTGAAGATAACGTCACCGCGACGCAGATGCTGAAATCAGGCGAGTATCAGGCGCATACCGAACTGGTGACATCAACGATGGCGCTGGATCTGGGGGCCGGGTTCGGCGACGGGCCGACCATTCCGACCAGCCAGCATTTCTGGTTCAATGCGTCCCGCGCGCCTATGGATGACCCAAAGGTGCGTGAAGCCTTGATCCTTGCGGTGGATCGTGACGGGCTAATCAAGGCCAGCTTCCCCGATGGCCCGCACCAGAAAACCGATATGGTCATGAATTCCGTTCCAGGTGATAACGATCCGGCCTTTGTCCCCTATCCGTTCGACCCGGCGCGGGCAAAGCAACTGCTGGCTGATTCAAGCTATGGCGGGCCAGAAAAGCTGCCAAAGATCATGTTTGTCGGCATCTCCAGCCCGGCGAACGAGGCGGCGGCGCAATATATTGCGGAACAGTGGCGGCAAAATCTGGGCATTGCCGCAGTTGATATGAAGCCACAACAAGACCAGTACTCTGGTCCCGATCAAAACTCGATCCAGATCTTCCGCGATGACGTTGGCACCCGCGTTCCCGATGCACCGTCATATCTGGCCGGGTCTATCGCCAGCACCTCGGGCAATGCCATCGGCAAGATGGGCGGCTACAAAAACGATGTGGTCGATGCCAAAATTACCGAGGCGCTGGCCAAACCTGCTGACGATCCGGCACGGGTGGCACTGGCGCAAGAGGCGCAGCGTGCATTCCGCGACGACTTCATGTTCCTTCCCTGGTATAAGCAAACCATGAGCCGCTGGGCCAATGCCAACGTGACGGGCATAGAGAAAAACCTTGATTGGCAAGTGGTTGCACCCTGGGCAATCACCGTCGGCTGATCTGCTTGACGTCAAAAGCGGGGCATGGCCATGCGGCTGTGCCCCGTTCCTTTCCCGGCTGGGGGTACTATGCTCGCCTACATCATCCGCCGTTTTCTCATCTGGGTGCCTTCGGTCCTTCTGGTGATGCTGGGGGTCTATGCGCTGGCGTTTTATGGCGCGGGCGATCCGATCAAGCTGATCTTTTTGCGCGCGCCCGGCGATGTGGCCTATGACCCGGTGAAGATCGAGGCAATCCGCGAGCAGGCGGGCCTGAACCGCCCGTTTCTGGTACAGTTCGGCAGCTATATCTGGAACCTTCTGCAAGGCAATTTTGGCAACTCCCTGTTTTCTGGCCGCTCGGTCTGGGCGATGATTTCGGCTGCGGCCCCGGTGTCATTTCTGCTGGGGCTGTGTTCGATCATCCTGACGGCTGTTGTCGCCATTCCTCTGGGGATGCTGGCTGGGCTGAAGCAGAACTCGCGGCTCGATTACATCATTCTGGGCACCGCTGTGACGCTTTGGGCGATCCCAGCCTATGTGGCGGGGCCGCTTTTGATGGTGCTGCTGTTGGTCGTGCTGCCCGAAGGCTCCATGCCCTATGGGTGGGGCGGTTTGTTTTCGGTCAAGATAATCCTGCCGCTGATCGTGCTGTCGTTTCAACCGATTGCGCTGATCCTGCGGCAAACCCGCGCTGCGGTGATTGAAGTGATGAGCGAGGATTATGTCCGCACTGCCCGCGCCAAGGGTGTGCCTGAACTGGTGGTCGCCCTGCGCCATATCCTGCGCCCGGTGCTGACCCCTGTGGTCACACAGTTGGGGCTGATCATGATCACCATCGTGAATGGCGCGATCTTCGTGGAGTTGGTGTTTGGCCTGCCCGGTCTGGGTCGTCTGACAGTGCAGGCGCTGATCAACTCTGACTTCCCGGTGATCCTTGCGATCACGCTGATCGGGTCATTTCTGGTGATGGCCTCGAACCTGCTGGTCGATCTGTTGTACCCGCTGCTGGACCCTCGCGCTGCTGATGCAAAGGGGGCGCGGTAATCATGACGATGATTGATACCGATGACCGGCCAAGTGGATTGTGGCGCGATGCGTGGCGGCGGTTGCGCCGCAACCGGCTGGCGGTGGCGGGGCTGTTCATCATCTTCGGTGTGGTTCTGGTGGCGGTGATCGGGCCTTGGCTTTCGCCCTATGATTTCCTGTCGCAGAATCTGGATGTGCGCAACCAGCCGCCCTCGGCCAGCCATTGGCTTGGCACCGATGATCTTGGCCGCGATGTGCTGGCGCGGCTGATGTTTGGCGCGCGCACAGCGTTTCTGGTGGCGATCGGGGTGACAGTGACGGCGGTTTTCATCGGCGTCAGTCTTGGCGCTGTGGCCGGGTTCTTCGGTGGGCCGTTTGATAGGTTCGTGATGTGGTTCACCGATATCACTATGTCTGTGCCCCAGCTTTTGCTGGTGGTCGTGATAAACGCCAGCCTGAAACAGCCGATCAGCCAGTGGATGGAAGCGCGGTATATTGAGACGCTGAACCCGATCTACCGCAATTCCACCTTGATTGATTTTGTGCTGGTGTTCGGGTCGATGGCTCTGATTTCATGGCCTGCCTATGCGCGTTTGGTCCGGGCGCAGGTGCTGTCGGTGCGCAATCGCCCCTATGTCACCGCTGCCCGCGCACTGGGCCTGACCAACCGGATCATTCTGACGCGCTATGTGTTGCCAAATGCGATGGGGCCGCTGATTGTGGCGGTGTCGGCGGGTTTGGGCACTGCAATGGTGCTGGAAAGCGCGTTTTCTTTCCTTGGCGTAGGGGTAACGCCGCCAACCCCAAGCTGGGGTAACATGATTTCCGACGGGCTGCGGGTTTGGACCAATTATCCCCACCTGCTGGTTGCCCCGGCGGCTGTTCTGGCAGTGGTGACGGTGGCGTTCAATTTCCTTGGTGACGGTCTGAATGATGCCCTCAACCCGAAGGGGCAGAAATGACAGCGCTTCTGGAAATACGGGGGTTGACCATCGACATTGCCCGGGATGAAGGCCCGGCCCGTGTGGTCGATGGCATTGATCTTACCGTCATGGCTGGCGAAAGCCTTGGCATCGTGGGGGAGTCCGGCTGTGGCAAGTCTCTGACCATGCTGTCACTCGTCGGGCTGCTTCCAAACCGCATCCGCGCCACTGCGGGCAGTGCGATGTTTGGCGGCAAGGATCTTTTGAAAATGACTCCCGGCGCGCTACGCCGTGTGCGCGGGTCAGAGATTGGGTTTATCTTCCAAGACCCGATGACCAGCCTGAACCCGGTGATCCGTATTGGCGATCAGATCGCCGAGGCGCTGATCTATCAAAAGGGCATGACAAAACCGCAGGCCGCCATTCGTGCCGTGGAACTGCTGGCACTTGTCGGTATTCCCGCCCCCGAAGATCGCGCGCAGGCTTGGCCGCATGAGTTGTCCGGCGGGATGCGCCAACGCGTGATGATCGCCATGGGTCTGGCGGGGCACCCGAAACTGTTGATCGCGGACGAGCCGACAACGGCGCTCGATGTGACCATTCAGGCCCAGATCGTCGATCTGGTGCGCGACCTGAAAACCCGGCTGAATATGTCGGTGGTCTGGATCACCCATGATCTGGCGCTGATTGCCGGGTTGGCCGACCGTATCGCAGTGCTTTACGCGGGAACCGTGGTGGAAGATGCCCCGGTTGCCGAGATTTTTGACCGCCCCACTCACCCCTATACCCGCGCGCTGCTGGACTCACTGCCGACGCTGGCGGGGGAGGCGATGTCGCGCTTGCCCTCAATCACAGGCACACCGCCAGAGCCCGGAAGACGACCGCCCGGTTGCCCCTTTGCGCCGCGCTGTCCGCTGGCGCAGCCTGCATGCTCGGACGCGGTGCCAAAACTGGCCCCGGTGCCCGGCAGCGACCCACGCCACCGGGTCGCCTGCCCGATTGTCATCGAAAGGGCCGTCGCATGACCGCGCTTTTGGAAATCCGGGGCCTGTCCAAACACTTTGGCCTGACACTCGGCGCGTTCGGTGATCGCGCGGCAACCGTGCGGGCGCTCGATGATTTCTCGGTCGATATTATCGAGGGCGAAACCCTGTCGCTGGTGGGCGAATCCGGTTGCGGTAAATCCACCACCGGCTTTTGCATCCTGAATCTGCACCAGCCTTCGGGCGGGTCGGTCAAGTATAAGGGGCAAGAGATTGCCGGGTTGGACGAAGCCGCCATGCGCCCCTTCCGCCGCGACCTTCAAATCGTGTTCCAAGACCCCTATTCCACCCTCAACCCCCGCATGACCATTGGCGAGGCGCTGTCAGAGCCAATCTTGTTTCACGGCCTTGCCAGCCGGGCCGAGTTGCCCGCTCGTGTCACTGATCTGCTGGCCGATGTTGGCATGACCCCGCGCTTTGCCAATCGCTATCCGCACGAATTGTCGGGTGGCCAGCGGCAGCGCGTGGCGATTGCGCGGGCGCTGGCCTGTCAGCCACGGTTCATCGTTTGCGACGAGGCAATTTCGGCGCTGGATGTATCGGTGCAGGCACAGATTCTGAACCTGCTGCTGGACTTGCGCGAAAAATACGGGCTGACCTACCTGTTCATCGCGCACGACCTTGCCGTGGTGCGCCATATCAGCAACCGGGTTGGTGTGATGTATCTGGGCCGACTGACCGAACTTGCCCCGGCCGGGGATCTGTTTGCCCGGCCCTTGCACCCCTACACCCGCGCGCTGTTGTCTGCGGTGCCGAAACCCGATCCGCGCGCGCCCGTCAACCGCCAACGCCTGACGGGCGAGGTGCCAAGTCCGCTGAACCCACCAGCGGGCTGCCGGTTTCACACCCGTTGTCCCATCGCCCGCGATCGCTGCCGGGCCGAAGTGCCGGAGTGGCGCGCGGTCACACCGGGCCACCACATCGCATGCCATGCCGTCAGCCGCGCGGACAAGACCAACTGGGAAGGACAATCATGACAGCCGCCATCGGTATCACCCCCATCGGTATCACCATGGGCGACCCGGCGGGGGTTGGCCCGGAAATAATCGTCAAATCTCTGTCCGCTATGCCCACCGAAGACCGCTCCCGCTATCGCGTGTTCGGCAACCGCGACAGTCTGGCGGCGGCCATTGCGGTTCTGGGCTCTGACCTGTTGCTTGACAGCATAGACCTGTGTCACACCGATATTCCCGGCGATCTGCTGCCCTTTGGCCAGCTTGACCCGCGCGGCGGTGAGGCGTGTTTCCGCTTTATCGAGGCGGCGGTGCGTCAGGCCGAGGCGGGCCAGATCGCCGGCATCGTCACTGCCCCGATCAACAAGGCAGCACTGAATGCGGCGGGCCATCACTATGATGGGCATACCGGAATGCTGGCCAGCCTGACCGGCGCAAAATCCAGTTTCATGCTGCTGGCGTCAGAGCGGCTGAACGTGATCCACGTCTCCACCCATATCTCTCTGAAGGGGGCCATCGACCGCGCCCGACCAGACCGGATTCTGGCAACCATTCGCGCTGGCCACGCGCATTTCCGTCGCCTTGGCCAAACGCCCCGCATCGCTGTCGCCGGGATCAATCCGCATTGCGGTGAGGGCGGTCTGTTCGGGGATGAGGACGATACCCACATCGCCCCCGCCGTCGCCATGGCCCGTGCCGAGGGCATCGACGTTTCCGGCCCGATCTCTGCCGATACCGTCTTTCACCGCGCCTATCAGGGGGCGTTCGATCTGGTCGTCGCCCAGTATCACGATCAGGGCCATATCCCGATCAAGCTGGTGGCCTTTGACACCGCAATCAATGTCAGCCTGGGCTTGCCCATCGACCGCTGCTCGGTTGATCACGGCACCGCATTTGACATCGCGGGCAAGGGCATCGCCAACAACATCAACCTTGACCATGCCCTTGCCTATGCCCGGCGCATGGCCGTATCGCCAAAGGCCCCATCATGACCCTGCCTGTCACCGGCGTTTACTGTGCTGCCGCCACCCCGGTCAAAGCCGACCTGTCGCCCGATCTGGCCGCCTTTACCGCACATTGCCATCAGTTGCTGACCGATGGCTGCGATGGTGTCGCCCTTTTGGGCACGACCGGGGAGGCCAATTCCTTTGGCCTTGCCGAGCGCCGCGCATTGCTTGAAGCCGCTATTGAGGCAGGGTTGCCGCCCACCCGGTTGATGCCCGGAACCGGCGTTAATGCCGCCCCCGAGACGATCGATCTGACCCGCCACGCGCTTGCCTTGGGGGTGAACCGCGTCGTGATGCTTCCGCCCAGCTATTACAAAGGCGTCAGTGACGAAGGCCTTTTCCGAGCCTATGCCCAGATCATCGAGACCATCGCTGACAGCCGGCTGCAGATCATCCTGTATCACATCCCGCAAATCTCGGGCGTGCCGATCAGCCATGATCTGATTGCCCGGCTTGTGGCGGTATTTCCCGAAACGGTGGTCGGCATCAAGGATTCCGCCGGCAAACTCGACAATATGCTGGAAATCATTGCTCGCTTTCCCGGCTTTTCGGTTCTGGCAGGGGCGGACCCGTTGCTGTTGCCACTGATGAAGGCGGGCGGGGCTGGCTGCATCACTGCCACCTCAAACCTTGTTGGGGCAGATCTGGCGACCGTGTTCAAAGGTGCAAACGACATCGCCATGAAAGATGCAGTCGCTGCAGCGCAGTCCCGGATCAACGCGAACCGTGACCTGTCAAACAGCTACACCCAGCTTCCCGCCATCAAGGCAATGATCGCCTCGCGTTACGGGCAGGTGGGATGGACACGCCTTCGCCCGCCGCTTGTCAGCCTGACGTCAGACGAACTGGCTGATTTGCGTGGGCGGTTGCTGGCCATCGGCGGCACGGTAAAGGAGTTTGCACAATGACCGACTACGCCCGCCCCTTGCGTATTCACCAACCGCGCCGGGTTGAGGTCGGCGCAGGCTCCGCCGCCGAGGTCGGGGCTTGGGCCGCTGCCCAAGGTTACAGCCGCATTCTGGTGCTGACGCAAAAGCCGATGCTGGGCAATCTGGACAGGTTGGCGCTGCGTGGCGATGTGACCGTCTGCGATCAGGTGCATCCGGAACCCGATACCGACAACCTTGATCTGGTGCTGGCGGCGGCGCGCTTAGCGGACCCTGAACTGGTCATCGGCTTTGGCGGCGGATCGGTGATGGATCTGGCAAAACTGGTGACGGTGCTGCGCGGCGATCAGACGCTGAGCGATGTGGTGGGGCCAAACAAAGTGACCGCCCGGCAAAGCGCGCTTGCCCTTGTGCCAACAACCGCTGGTACCGGGTCCGAGGCAGGCATTCGCGCCCTTGTCACTGATGCTGCCACGCTGAACAAAATGGCCGTTGAAAGTCCGCTTTTGCTGGCCGACATGGTGGCCCTTGATCCGGACCTGACACTTTCTGTCCCGTCTGCGGTCACAGCCGCAACCGGAATTGACGCGATGGCCCATTGCGTTGAGGCGTTTACCAACCGCAAGGCCCACCCAATGATCGACGGGTATGCCCGCATGGGCATATCATTGGTGGCGCGCTATCTGCCGCGTGCCGTGGCCGATGGCAATGATGCCGAGGCGCGGGCGGGTTTGCTGCTTGCGGCCTATTACGGCGGCATTTGTCTGGGGCCGGTGAACACTGCGGCGGGGCATGCCTTGGCCTATCCACTTGGCACACGGCTGAAGCTGCCGCATGGCGTGGCGAATGCCATAATCTTTCCGCATGTACTGGCCTTTAATCAGCCCGTTGCCACAGACAAAACGGCCGAGATTGCCGAGCTCTTGTCGCTGAACTCTCAGAATTTGCTGGTCGATGCCTGCGATTGGTGTGCGGGTCTTGGAGTGTCGATGCGCCTGTCAGAGCACGGGGCAACCGCTGCCGATCTGCCGAAATGGGCGGCCGAGGCACACGCCATTCGCCGCCTGATGGACAACAACCCGCGTGACATGTCCGTGGAACAGGTTGAAGCCATCTATCGCGAAGCGTTTTAGCGCGACGACAAATCAAGCAGCCGCCCTTCGAACAACCTGTCACGCGACCCCTCGACATGCCGCTTCATGGCGTCATGTGCGGCGTCCGCCTTGCCGTCTTTGATCGCAGTAAAGATGGCGGTGTGTTCTTCCAGCACATGATCCAGCCCGCCCCTGACTGTGCGCAGTGACAGCCCGTGAAACTTCATCCCCACCGCAATATGATCCTTGAGCGCCCGCATCGAGGTTTCAAAATACTGGTTGTTGGATGTGGCCGTAATCGCCAGATGAAAGCTGAAATCCGCATCCTCGCGGTGGCTTTGGCGCTCGGTCGCGTCGCGCAGCAGTTGCAACAGATTGCTGATTTCTGCCAATGCAGACTCACTGCGGCGAATGGCAGCAAGGGCGGCGGCGGCGGGTTCGATGGTCAGCCGGAATTCGTAGCAGCGTTGCAGATCGGCGATGGTCTCTAACCGCTGAAATGCCAAGGTCTTTGGCGCGACCGTGGCTGAAACATAGCTGCCCGATCCTTGCCGCGACGTAATCAACCCCTCGTCGCGCAACCGTTTCAGTGCTGCCCGGACAACAGGGCGCGATACGTCGAATTGCGTGGCAAGGCTGTTTTCCCCCGGCAACCGCTCGTCCTCCGCATAGTCCCCCTGCACGATGGCACGACGGATCCTGTCATAGACAACATCGGCCAGCAGCACCGCCCGAGGGGCTTCAGCAAGCCACGGATCGGCAGGGCCATTGCGGTCTGGGTCTCTGGGGGTCATCTGTCTGTGTGGGGCTTTCTTTCGGATCATCAACAAATACAAAGCGGCCTGTAAATTTGCAATGGATTTGTAAAGTTGCGGCGCGTTACCGCATCGCCCCAGAGCGACGTCGGCGATCTGTACGGGACCGCGCACGAAAAATGCAGCAAGTCCGGTAAAAATGACGGTCCGCCGATTGCTGCTTTGCAAATACTCCCGCCGGAGACGTCTAGGCTGAACCTGTGCGCGCGATCAGGCGTGTGGGGCCATGCCCGTCGATGCGCGCTTGGATGATCTGACCTTCGGGCTGATCTGCCACAAACTCAACTTCGGTAAACTGTCCGGTGCGTCCCATCCGTGGGCCTTCCATCAGAATGTAATGGGTCTGGCCAATCTGGCTTTGCAAATGCGACGTAAGTGCCAAGGCGCCTTTGGCCCGCAGCCGCGCGGCGCGCGCCTTGATGTCTGGCCCTTTGACCAAAGGCATCCGTGCTGCTGGCGTGCCTTTGCGTGCGCTGAACGGAAAGACGTGCAAGAAGGTCAGCCCGCAGTCATCGACCAACTTCAGGCTGTTTTCAAACATCTGTTCGGTTTCGGTTGGAAAACCTGCGATGATATCCGCCCCGAAGACGAGATCGGGCCGCAGCTGTCGCGCATCTTCACAAAATCGGATCGCATCATCGCGCAGATGCCGCCGCTTCATCCGTTTCAAGATCATGTCATCGCCCGCCTGCAAGGACAGATGCAGATGCGGCATCAGGCGCGGCTCGGTAGCGATGGCCAGCATCAGGTTGTCATCCGCCTCGATGCTGTCGATCGACGAAATGCGCAGGCGCGGCAGGTCGGGCACAAGGCGCAGAATGCGCATCACCAGATCACCCAGACGTGGGCAGGCAGGCAGATCCGCCCCCCAAGACGTCAGGTCAACACCGGTCAACACCACTTCATTAAAACCCTTGTCTACCAAGCGCTTGATCTGCTCAATCACCACGCCCGCCGGAACCGAGCGGGAATTACCGCGCCCGTAAGGGATAATACAAAAGGTGCAGCGGTGGTCACAGCCATTTTGCACCTGCACATAGGCGCGGTGGCGGCCAAAGCCGTCGATCAGATGGCCTGCGGTTTCGCGCACTGACATGATGTCATCAACCTGAACACGCTCGGTCTGGCCGATGAAATCGGGGCCAGTCATGCCTTGCCACGTCTCGGCTTGCATTTTTTCGTGGTTCCCGATCACGCGGGTTACCTCAGCCATGGCGGCAAAGGTCTCGGGTTCGGTCTGTGCGGCGCATCCGGTGACAATCACCGCAGCACCGGGATTTTCGCGGGACAGCCGGCGGATTTCCTGCTTGGCTTTGCGTACCGCTTCGGCTGTTACCGCACAAGTATTCACAATCACCGCGCCTTGTAGGCCAGCGGCTTCAGCCAACTCCTTCATCGCCTCGGATTCGTAGGCGTTCAGGCGACAGCCCAGCGTGGCAAAAACCGGGGTTGTCATGTGTGCGCCGCCAGAAACGCGGGCGACAGCCAGCCGTCAAACACATGTGCAACCGGGCCGGTCATCCAGACGCCATCCTCGCGCCAGTCGATTTCCAGCACTCCGCCATCAAGGTCAAGCGTGACCCGTCTCCCGGTCAGCCCGCGCAGATGGGCGGCAACGGCGGTGGCACAGGCGCCAGAGCCACAGGCCAGCGTAATGCCCGTGCCCCGCTCCCACACCCTCATACGCAGATGATCTGGCCCGATGAGGGACGCAAATTCAACATTGGTGCGCTGTGGAAACAGCGGATCATGTTCATAGCGGGGCCCAAGGCCTGCTACATCAACCGCTTCAGCGTCGTCAACAAACAGCACGCAATGCGGGTTGCCCATGCCCACAGCGACCGGATCACCGAGCAGGGGCAGGTGCATCAGATCAACGTCCTGCGCCACGGGCACTGCCTGCCAGTCCAGTTGCGGCGCGCCCATGTTCACAGATACCCGGCCATCCGCCGTGCGCACCGCTGACAACCCGCCGCGCGCTGTGATCAAGGACACAGCATCCAGCCCCAACCCGCGCATCACATAATCCGACACGCAGCGCGTTGCATTGCCGCAAGCCCCGGCACGGCTGCCATCGCTGTTCCAGAAATCCAGAGTGAAATCGGCCCCCGCCGCGCCGTCGCGAATCTCGGCCAACTGGTCAAAGCCCACGCCACGATTCCGGTCGCCCAACGCTTTTGCCAGCGCAGGCGTCACCATCGCGCCCGCGCGCCCGCGCGAGTCGATCACCACGAAGTCATTGCCAGCGCCGTGCATTTTCATGAAGGGCAGGCCATTTGGCAGGTTCATTTGGTCCATGTCGGGGCATATACGCCCGATCCGATGAATTTGCCAGAGCCCTGCATCTTTTGCCCTTGACCCCACCCGTCGCTGACCGTAATCAGCGCCCAAGTTGTGGGCCGGTAGCTCAGTTGGTAGAGCAGCTGACTTTTAATCAGCGGGTCACAGGTTCGAATCCTGTCCGGCTCACCACTCCTTATCATTAAGACTGGTTTTTAAGTTAAAGCGCTTTGCGCTTGCCTGATCGCCAGCCGATTCGGGTCTGCGGGACTGTCTGGCCGCTGTGAGCAAATGGCGGCTTCTGGCATTCAATGAAAATCCCGGCTGGGGAATAGTTTTCTTGCCTGTTCGCGAGGGTGGCGGGCGCTTGATTGCGCCCGGCTGTTGACGGGCCGCTTGGTTTCATCCGCGCGCCCGTCGTTGGACGGGATGATCACCGGGCGGCCAAGGGTGGCCAGCAACGGCGAGACGTCTTCGACATGCTCGGCGATCAGGTGGACAACCGGGCCATCGCGTTCGATCTGGCCACGCACCCGCACAAGGCGGCCAGCGATGACGGCCTTGCGGAACGTTTCATACACCTTTTTCCAGACCACTACATTGGCGGTGCCGGTTTCATCCTCCAGCGTCAGGAAAATCACGCCGGACGCGGTGCCGGGGCGTTGGCGGGTGATCACAAGGCCGGTTATTGTGACGCGGCCCTGTGTCTGCGCCAGTCTGTCACTGGGCAGGCTTTCTGGCAGGCGCGGGCGCAAGAGTTCCACCGGATGCGCGCGCAGGGACAGGCGCAGCGATAGGTAATCTTCGATCACCTCTTGCCCAAGGGTCATGCGCGGCAGGCTGACAGCGGGTTCAACCCCGCCTTCACCATCCGGGCCGAACAGCGGCAGCGGGGCAGGGGCGCGCAATGCCTTGGCAGCCCAAAGTGCATCGCGGCGGCTCAGGCCAAGGGCGGCAAAAGCATCGCCTTCGGCCAACCGCTCCAGCGTGTCTGGCGGCACGCCCGCCCGGCGCCACAGGCTTTCCACATCGGGGTAGCCGTTGCCTCGCGCGGCTGCGATCCAGTTTGCATCTTCTTCACGCAGCCCTTTGATCTGGCGAAACCCCAGTCGCAGGGCAAGCTGGCCGTCGGCGCGGTGTTCCAGGGTGCAATCCCACTGCGAATGATCGGCCGACACCGGCCGCACCTCGACCCCGCAATCGCGCGCATCGCGCACCAGCTGGGCAGGGGCGTAAAAGCCCATCGGTTGGGAGTTCAGCAGCGCGCAGGTGAACACCGCCTGATGATGGCACTTCAGCCAGGCTGAGATATAGACCAGCCGGGCAAAGCTGGCGGCGTGGCTTTCGGGGAAACCATAGCTGCCAAAGCCTTCGATCTGTGCAAAACAGCGCGTGGCGAAATCGGCGTCATATCCGCGTTCCAGCATGCCAGACACAAAGCGGTCGCGGAATGACCCGATGGTGCCCATGCGTTTGAAGGTGGCCAGTGACCGGCGCAGACGGTCCGCCTCGGACGGTGTAAAGCCTGCCGCCACCACAGCAATCTGCATCGCCTGTTCCTGAAACAGCGGCACGCCGTAAGTGCGGCCCAGCACCTCCATCATCGCGGGGCCCAGGTCTTCGACCGACTCGCGGCCCATGCGGCGGTTGATGAACGGATGCACCATGCCGCCTTGGATTGGGCCGGGGCGCACGATGGCGACCTCACAGACCAGATCGTAGAATTCGCGCGGGCGCATCCGGGGCAGGAAGTTCAACTGCGCCCGGCTTTCCACCTGAAACACCCCGATGGCATCGGCGCGGCACAACATGTCATAGATCGCCGGGTCTTCGGCGGGGGTATTGGCCAGCGTCAGGCCAAGCCCGCGATGGTCCTTCAGCAACGAGAACGCCTTGCGGATACAGGTCAGCATGCCAAGCGCCAGAATATCCACTTTGAGTAGCCCCAGCGCGGCGATATCATCCTTGTCCCATTCGATGATGGTGCGATCATCCATCGCGGCATTCTCGATCGGGCACAGCTCATCCAGCCGGCCATGGGTGATGACAAAGCCGCCGACATGCTGGCTGAGGTGACGCGGAAAGCCGATGATCTCGGCGATCAGCTGTGTGGTCAGCATCATGCGGCGGTCGGTCGGATCAAGGCCCGCGTCGCGCATCCGGTCCTGTCCGGGGGCCGATGACGACCAGCCCCAGATCTGACCCGACAGGCGGGCCACCACATCCTGTGAAAGCCCCATGACCTTGCCGACCTCACGTATGGCGGCGCGCGAGCGGAAATGGATCACGGTTGCGGTCAGGCCCGCGCGCTCGCGGCCATAGCGGTCATAGATCCACTGGATCACCTCTTCGCGGCGTTCGTGTTCGAAATCGACGTCGATATCCGGCGGCTCCCCGCGTTCCTTGCTGATGAACCGCTCAAAGATCAGGGTAATGGATTCGGGCGGCACCTCGGTGATGCCCAACAGGTAGCACACCACCGAATTGGCCGCAGAGCCGCGCCCCTGACACAGGATGCCCTTTGATCGGGCAAAGGCCACGATGTCATGAACGGTCAGGAAATACGGCGCGTATTCGACGTCGCGGATAAGGGCGAGTTCCTTTTCCACCCGGGCGATGATCTTGGGGGATGCGCCATCGGGGTAGCGCCAAAGCAGGCCGTTCCGGGTCAGACGCTCTAGCCGCGCCTGCGCCGGTTCGCCGTTCTGCGCCTCATCGGGGTATTGATAGCGCAGCTCGTCCAGACGAAAGGCGCAGGCATTCGCAATCTCGACCGTGCGGCGCAGCGCTGCGGGATAGCGGTGGAACAGCCGCGCCATCTCGGCCCCGGATTTCAGCCGGTGCTCGCCATTGGTCAAGCGGTGCTGGCCGATGGTGTCGATGGTGCAGCCAATGCGCAGGCAGGTCAGCACATCGGCCAGCGGGCGGCGGGCGGCGCGGTGCATCAGCACATTGCCGACCGCGATCATGGGCAGGGCTGTGCTTTGGGCGAGGGTCGCCAGCCGGTCCAGCCGGGGCTGGTCGCGGCCATCATACTGCGGGGCCGCCCCCAGAAAGCACTGGCCGGGAAAGGCTTTTGCAATGCGGGCCATGTCGGCACGGGTGGCGGCGGCTTGGCGTGCATCGGCCTCCATCAGGTCGGGCGGCAGGGCGATCAGGATCAGGCCAGCGCCCCAATCCAAAAGATCGGCACCGGTCAGGTGGCATTCGCCCTTTGGCGCACGGCGTTTGCCCAAAGACAGCAGACGAGTCAGCCGCGACCACGCCGCCACATCGGTCGGCAAGGCCAGCCATTCGACAGCCGAGTCGGTCAGCACCAGCCGTGCGCCGGGGATCAGCCGGGGCAGGGCTGTATCGGGCAGAACCGGGGTGGCGGTAGCACCGGTGAAATGTGGCACGGTCTGGCGGCTGGAATGGTCGGTGACGTGCTGCGAGCGGATGCTTGGCCCGTCCTGCGCGATCTGATCGGTTGTTTGCGCCTCTTCGCGCTGCCGCGTCAGTTCCTTCAGCGCCGAAAACGCCCGCACGACACCCGCCACCGAATTGCGGTCGGTGATGGCGATTGCGGTCAGGCCAAGCTCTGCCGCGCGCGTGACCAGTTCCTCTGGGTGCGAGGCTCCGGTCAGGAAGGTAAAATTGGAGGTGACGCACAGCTCGGCGTAGGGCCGGGGGGCTTTGCCCCCCGGCCCCCCCAGAGTATTTGGGTCAAGATGAAGGGGCATCAGGCAAATTCCCCCTGCACGCACCAGTTTTGCGCCCCTGCAGGCGCGGGCCAGTCTGGGGCTTGCGGTGTGTGGAACAACCACAGGCGCGGGCCTTCGCGGGTCTCGATCCGCCAGTAGTCGCGCAGGCCCGTGCGCCAGGCCGGATCGTCGAACCACCATTCCGGTGCGATCCGTTCCGGGCCATGCGCGCGCAGGGTGGTGAAGCGCATCCGCCGCCATCGGAACTGCGCTGGCGGATGACCGGAAGCATGGCTGACGGGTTCGGGTGGAAACAGCGTAAGGGGGCGCGTTGGGCCATGCCGGGGCGGAACGGCCACGGGTTCCGACCATGCCGCAGCGACCAGCTGAAAGCTGCGTTCGGGGATTTTGCTGTCGGCAGGCTGCATCCGCAGCACGCGGTCAAACCCGATGCGATTACCAAGGCGCGAGACCAGATCGGCCAGCGCATCCTCGTGCCGCACGGCGGGGCCGCTACCGATCTGTTCGGGCGGCATCGGCTCGGTGATCGGGGCAGAGAGGCGCATCGCGTCGATACCAAAGCCTGCGTCCACCTCGTCCACCCCTTTGGCGAACAAAGCCGCCATGCGCAGCGGGTCACGCATCGGGCGCGCCAGACCGATTTCGACCTGCGCTGTCGCATGATCCACCCGGTGCAATTCCAGCCGCAGACGGCGCGCGCCGTGGTGGTGTTGGGCCAGCGTCGCGCAGAGCCGGTCAAGGAGCCGTGCAAGACCTGCCATTACATCGGACTGAAGACCGATGGGGTCTGGCAGGGTCATCCGCACCCCGAAATGCGGTGGCTCTGCCCCTGCTGCCACCGGCTCTGGCTGGTGACCCAACAGTTGGTCCAGCCGCAGCACCAGTGCCGGGCCAAAACGTCGGGCCAAAGGCGCGCGGGGCTGGGCGATCAGCGCGCCCAGTTGCGACAGGCCCATGCGGGTCAGCGCCTCGGCCGTGGCATGGTCGATGCGCAGGGAGGATACCGGCAACCGGTCAACGCCCTGTGCCAGCGCGCCATCGGCAATGATCCCGCCGCCATGACGGGCAAGCGCATAAGCCGCACCGCGCGTACCTGCGATGGCGCTGGTGACCGAAAGCCCGGCGCGGTCCAGCCGGGCGTGCAGGTCGCCCTGCAGTTCTGCCTCGCCGCCAAACAGATGCGCGACCCCAGTGATGTCGGCCATCAGCCCGTCGGTGCCGTCACTGGCGACCATTGGGGCATAGCGGCTGGCCCACCGCCGCAGGCTGGCCAGCGCTGCCGCTTCGTGCGCCAGATCGGCGGGTCGAGTGGAGAGATCCGGGCAGATCGCTCGGGCATCGGCCAGCGCCATGCCGCGATGCAATCCGCGCTGGCCTGCCGTGCGGTTCAGGCAATGCAGATGATCCGCATTGCCCGACCGATGGGTCAGGGCAAACGGCCCTTCAACGGGTCGGTTCCGCAGGCTGGCATCGCTTGCCAGCCTCGGGAACCAGATTGAAAGCAGCCGACGCGCCATGCCAGTTCACAACCCACTGTCCAAGAGTTCCCTTTTTGTTCTTATTAAGACTCCAGTGGTGCAGAGTCGAGTCCGCACTGGTCGCAGGTGTGGGCGCGCAACGCCAACGGGTGTGCGTGGCAGAACTGCCCTGACCCTCGCGGATCAGCATTAGCCCGGTTGTGCGCCCAACCTCGGCTGCAAGTTGCAACCGACGGCCTGCGGTCAGGGACAATACCTGCTGCGGCTCGGCAATGACCAGCCCGACCGGGGCGGCGCGCAAGGCCTCTTCGACACACCACAAAAGGTCGGTCTCGCTTTTGGGAGTCAGCAGTAGCAGGCGCTCGGATAGGCCCTCGGGCAGGCCGCGCAGCATGGGCCGCTGGGGTTCATGCGCGGGCAGCACCCACAGCACCGCGCCGGGGTGGCGCAGGGTCTGAAACAGAGCAAAGCTGCGCCGCCCCGGTCCTTCGGCCTCGTGCACACGGGCCGTGGTCAGGGTGAGCGGATCAGCGGGCGGTGGGCGGTGGGCTAAGTCACGCAGGGTGGTCATGCGCATCCTCCACCACAATATCCAGCTCGCCATCCGGCAAGGGGCGTTGCAGATGCAGCGCGTCTTCGATCGGCGCGGTCAGCCATGTGCGCCATTCTTCGGGGCGCACCAGAATGACCGGCATGGCCTTGGGGTGAACCCGCTCCACCTCGCGGTTGGGCGCACAGGTGAGGAAGCCGAAGGCGTCCACCGTCACCTTACCCTCTTTGAGCTTGCGCACCGAGGTCCAGTCGGTGCGGATGCCAGCGAAGAACGCCAAAGGCTGGTCCTCGCCAAGGGCGAACCACACCGGCTTAACCTTGCCCGGTCCGGGGCGGATGTCCGGTTCGGCAAAGCGGGTGAACGGCACGAGGCAGCGATGCGCGGGCCCCAGCCAGCGCCGCCAATGCGGTGAGTCAAGATTGCGGATGTTGGTCACGCCGGGATCGGTGCGCTTGCCTGTCAGAAACTGCGGCGGCGTCGGCATGCCCCAGCGGGCCATTGACAATTGCCAGCCGCCCGGCGCGCCATGACGAAAGACCGGCGCGGGGTAATCCGGCCAGATACCCGGCATTGGTGGCAGGTTGCCGGTCAGGTCGTCAAAGCCTTCGCCCTCTTGGGCAATGGCGTCGAACACATGGCGCATCGCGTCCTGACTTTTGGTCTGGGAGTAAAGGTTGCAGATGGGGGTGATCCTTGGTCATCGGTAAGGTGCTGACGTTTCGCCTGACCCCTGATTTTCAGGGGCCAACTGGCTTGTGCATATAAATGTTGGGCAAGCATATAGGGCCCGTCAAGCCTGTTCAAAGAGGATTTACGGGGCTAGGGTCGGGTCTGATCGCCACATTGTTTGTGCGCGTGGAAAAAACCCGCCCTTTCCGGCGGGTTGATCTTTTACAGCGTTAGGGCGCGGTCGCCAGAGGCATCCTTTATGCGCGTGGGCAGGCCAATTTCGTTCAGCAGGTTGATGAAGGGGGCCGGATCCATGTCTTCGACATTTGCCATGCTGCCCACATCCCAGACGCCATCGGCGATCAACAGCGCGGCGGCCACGGGCGGCACGCCAGCGGTATAGCTGATACCCTGAGAGCCGACTTCTGTGTAAGCTTCCTTGTGGTCGGCCACGTTGTAGATCAGCACTTCGACGGGTTTGCCGTCCTTGGTGCCTTTCACAAAATCCCCGATGCAGGTCTTGCCCGTGTAGTCGGGGGCAAGGCTTGCCGGGTCTGGCAGCACGGCCTTGACCACCTTCAGCGGAACAACCTCCAGCCCTTCAGCGGTTTTCACCGGCTTTTCCGACAGCAGGCCAAGGTTTTTCAGCACGGTAAACACGTTGATGTAATGATCGCCAAAGCCCATCCAGAACCGCACATCAGCGGCCGGATAGCGCGCTGACAGCGAATGCACCTCGTCATGGCCAGTCAGGTAGGCCTTTTGCGCGCCCACGACCGGCATGTCGAAGGTCTGGCCGACCTCGAACATGCTGTTCGTCTGCCAGGCCCCGTTCTGCCAAGAATACACCGTGCCGGTGAATTCGCGGAAGTTGATTTCGGGGTCAAAGTTGGTAGAAAACCATTTACCATGTGATCCGGCGTTGATGTCGACGATATCAATCGACTCGATGGTATCCATCAGGCCTTCGGCGACGCGGGCATAGGCATTGACGACGCCGGGATCGAACCCCACGCCCAGAATTGCCGTCACGCCAGCATCTTTGCAGGCCTGACGCCGCTTCCATTCGTAATTGCCATACCACGGTGGCGCTTCGCAAATCTTGCCTGCGTCTTCGTGAATCGCGGTGTCCATATAGGCCACACCCGCCTGAATACAGGCATCCAGCACCGTCATGTTCACGAAAGGCGAGCCTACGTTGATCACGATCTGACTGCCCGTTACCTTGATCAGCGCGACAACCGCCGCCGTATCCATCGCGTCCAGCGCATGGGCGTCAAACACGCCGGGCACCTTCATCGCGGATTTGGCATGCACGCTTTCGATGATGGCCTGCGCCTTGGCCACGGTGCGACTGGCGATGTGCAGATCGCCAAGGCGGTCATTGTGCTGTGCAGCTTTGTGCGCGACCACTTGGGCCACGCCACCAGCGCCGATGATCAGAACATTCCGTTTCACTTCGAACCGTCTCCTTTAAGGACAGAGGGAAGGGCGCAACCGGGGTTACCCAAGGTTGCCTTCAAAATCGGCATAGCCGAATTCACGTGCGACGGTCATCGACCCGTCCAACTCCTTGATGACGATGCCCGGCATCTTCACCCCGTTGAACCAGTTTTTCTTGACCATCGTATAGCCCGCGGCATCCGCGATGCTCAGCCGGTCCCCGACTTGCAACGGTGCGGGGAAATTGAATTCACCAAACACATCGCCCGCAAGACAGGATTTGCCGCAGATCTGGACCGGGTGATCGCCATCGGTGTCGATCTTGCCTGCGATGCGGTAGATCAGCAGGTCAAGCATATGCGCCTCGACCGACGAATCGACGA
Source organism: Pseudotabrizicola sp. (assembly GCF_030684215.1). GTDB lineage: Bacteria > Pseudomonadota > Alphaproteobacteria > Rhodobacterales > Rhodobacteraceae > Pseudotabrizicola. The sequence goes on along the minus strand of NZ_JAUXOV010000071.1, from coordinate 72,537 downwards.
CCGCCAGATCCTTGCCGTTGTTCAGCACATCCAGCACTGTGACTTCCAGCGACGCCGCCCCGGTGATCGCAGCCTCGCCGGGTTCAAGGTAGACTTGCACGCCGAAGCGTTCCGAAAACGCTTTCAGCCGCGCGGCCAGTTTGGTCACCGGATAGCCGGTCCCGGTGAAATGAATCCCGCCGCCAAGGCTGACCCATTGCAGGCGCGACAGCAGGGTGCCGAATTCATTCTCGATCCGGGACAACTGCTGGTCGAACAGGTCGAAATCGTCGTTCTCGCAGTTGTAGTGGATCATGAAGCCGGAAATCCGGTCCATCACCCGCTCGATCTTGGTGGCGTCCCATTCGCCCAGACGGCTGAACGGGCGGGCCGGGTCGGCCAGATCAAACCCGCTGGTCGAAAAGCGCGGGTTCAGGCGCAGGCCACGGTTGATGCTGGCTGACTGGTTGTCGAACCGTTCCAACTGACCGATGGAGTTGAAGATGATCTTGTCGGCATAGCCCACGGCCTCGGCAATCTCATGATCTGCCCATGCCACCGAATAGGCGTGTGTCTCTTTGCCAAACCGCTCACGGCCCAGCTTCAGCTCATACAGGCTGGACGACGTGGTGCCGTCCATATGCTGCCGCATCTGGTCGAACACGCCCCATGTGGCAAAGCACTTCAGCGCCAGCAGGGTCTTTGCCCCGGACGCATGCCGAAGCTCATCCATGATGGCCATATTGCGTGCAAGTTTGGCACGGTCGATCAGGTAAAACGGCGTCTGGATCATCGCATCCCCCTCAGGGCAGCAGAAGGACAAGAGGGGCGCTATGTATGACCCCCCACCCCCCTATGCAAGCCCTGTGACGGGCAGATGACAGTCAGACCATGCGGATAACGTCTTTTCCCACCGCCAGAACATAACCCCGGCGCGCAATCGTCTTGACCAGCAATTCGCTGACCAGCTGATTGCCCAGCGTATCGCGCAGTCGTTTGACACGGGTGGCCCCGGCGGCTTCGTCGCAATCTCCCTCATTGCGGCCCGAGATCACCGATTCGATCTGCGCGCCTGTCAGAACTTCATCGTCCATCCGCGCCTCGGCCAGAACCGACAGGGTTTCCAGGGCCGCCTCGGTCAGCGCAAATTCCATGTCGTTGATATAGACCGCCCGACCTTCGCGACTGATCATCAGGCTGGCCACCTGAATGCCTGACCGTTGGATCGCGGAAATCCGGCGGTTCAGGGCAATGATCATCACCAGAAAGACCAGCGCGGCCACCAAAAGCGCGGTGGAAAACACCAGCAGCACAAAGATCACCATGCGGTAGCTTTGCAGCACCTCGGAAAACGAGGTGCCGCTTTGCGCCAAAATCTCCAGCAGCTTGATCTCGGCTCCCGTGGTCAAATTGTCGTTTTCCACGAACAACCGTTCCACCCGCGTGTTGAACGCGTTGGCATCAGGCAGGCTGAGGAACAAAAACAACGCCGCGCCAAACAGGATCAGCACAATTCCCGCGATACCAAAGCTGACAACCCGGTTGCCAGCTTTCAGACTCTCAGTAACGGAGGTAGAATTCTCCTGCACTCGCTTGCCTTTCGCCAAGGCCCTCGGGCCCGAATGTTGCCAACACGTTCAACAACGTCCAGCCCGCAGACGCAAGCCGAGGCTTCAATTCACCTTGGGCGGCGCCCGGTGAACAGTTGCCGTCACTGACTTGCGCCACACCATAATGCAGACGCAAGGGGTTATCCTGCTTGGCCTTGTAATCTGCGTAGCATTCCGCCGAAGCGGGGCTTGTCAACGCCATGGCCAAAAGGCCGGCATAGATCAGCAATGGGGTTTTCATATCTTGCTCCTGCTCGGGGCTGCTTGTTCTGACCACAGAGTTGCGCGTGTTTACTGCGATATTCAATATCAAGGGGGCCTGACAGGTGCTGTTATCGCATATCAAGCAGCCGATATTGCCTGTCCGGGGCAGGGGGAGGCACGGTTTGGACATCGGATCTGGTGCGATGGTCGCGCCAACAGACCGCAACCCCATACTGACAGGAGGCCCCCATGTTTGCCGTGTCCACCGCCATCTCCTCGTCCATGCCCCGTGAAACCACGCGCCCCATTCGCCGCATTATTACCGTTATAACCGCTGCCGCTGCAGCACTTGCGCTGATGACTGCAACAGCCTTGCCCGCCCGCGCGGATCGGTCCAGTGACAATCTGGCCAAGGCACTTGTTGCTGCCGTCGCGATCGGGGCCATTGTCCACTCGATTGACAAGGGGCGGGCAAAGCCTGCGCCCGTGCCGCAGCCCCCGGTTCAGGCGCGGTCTCCCCGCGTGCCGTCGGTCTGTGCCATCGAAATTTCTGGCGCACGCCGTGACGTCACCGTTTTCCCCGAACGCTGCCTACGCCGCGAAGGCTTTGATTATCGCCTGCCGCGTCATTGCGCCAACAACGCGCGGGTTTTTGGCCGCGTGGACCGGGTCTATTCCGAAGACTGCCTGCGCAATGCGGGTTTCCGCGTCGAGTCTGGTCGTGGCCACGATCGTGGTTTTCGTGACCATGGGCGCGGGCACGGACGGGACTACGGCCGTGGACGTCCCCGCCACGCCTATTGAGTCCCTTTGCGGGGGTGGGAGGGTGAGCAGCTCCCACCCCCTTTTTCCTGGGCTGAACCCGCGCTATGCCGGGGTATGATAAAACACGCAGCAGACTTCACCCATGAACTTGCCGCTCTGTCACAGGGGGCGGCTTTTGTCGTCGGGGTCGATGAGGTGGGCCGGGGGCCATTGTGCGGCCCGGTTACCGCTGCGGCCGTCCGGCTGGACCCAACCCGCATTCCCGCGGGGCTTGCTGATTCCAAAGCGCTGACTACCGCGCGCCGTGAAGCCCTGTTTGCCGAGCTGCAGCAGGTGGCGCAAATCGCCGTCGCCCATGCGAGCGTCGAGGAAATCGACACGTTGAACATCCTGCGCGCCAGCCATCTGGCGATGGAACGCGCGGTGGCAGCGCTGAGCGCCGATTTCGCGCTGATCGACGGCAACATGATTCCCCGAAACCTGTCATGCCGGGGGCTGGCGATCATTAAAGGTGATGCCAAATCACTCTCAATCGCCGCCGCGTCGATTTGCGCAAAAGTCACACGTGATCGCCTCATGGTGGATTTGGCGCAACAATATCCCGGCTATGGATGGGAGATGAACGCAGGTTACCCGACCAAAGCGCACCTGAGTGCGCTTCTAAATCTTGGGGTGACCCCCGTTCATAGACGTTCGTTCAAGCCTGTCCACAATATCTTGTATCAAGAGAAATAGATAACCTGTTGATTCAATAAAGAATTTGACGCCGAATCATCTCTGACTCATTCTTATCCACAAGAACGGCGCACCGAATGACGCCGGGGACAGAGGCAGAAGATGACGTCAAAGACTAAAGTGACAGTGGCGGACCTGCCCCTGAACCAGATCCTTGCAGGCGACTGCATCGACTTGATGAACAGCCTGCCTGCGGGCTCTGTTGATCTGATCTTCGCGGACCCGCCCTATAATTTGCAGCTAAAGGGCGATCTGCACCGGCCCGACAATTCCAAGGTTGATGCGGTTGATGACCACTGGGACCAGTTTAGCAGCTTTGCTGTCTATGACGAATTTACCAGAGCGTGGCTGAAAGCCGCCAAGCGCCTGCTTAAGCCCAACGGCGCGATCTGGGTCATTGGCAGCTATCACAATGTGTTCCGTCTTGGGGCCGAATTGCAAAATCAGGGCTACTGGCTGCTGAATGATGTGGTCTGGCGCAAATCAAACCCGATGCCGAACTTCAAAGGCAAACGCCTGACCAACGCGCATGAAACCCTGATCTGGGCGTCGCGTGATGAGAGCGCAAAGTACACTTTCAACTATGAGGCACTGAAAGCGCTGAACGACGGTATTCAGATGCGGTCAGACTGGGTTCTGCCGATCTGCACCGGGCATGAGCGGCTGAAAGATGCCAATGGCGACAAGGCGCATCCGACGCAAAAGCCGGAAAGCCTCTTGCACCGTATCCTGATTGCCACCACCAACCCCGGCGATGTCGTGCTGGACCCGTTCTTTGGCACGGGCACCACCGGCGCTGTGGCTAAGATGCTGGGTCGCGATTTCATCGGGATCGAACGCGAAGAAGCGTATCGCACTGTCGCCGAAGCGCGGCTTGCCCGCGTGCGCAAGTTTGACGCCTCGGCGCTGGAAATCACCGGATCGAAACGATCAGAACCGCGCGTGCCCTTCGGGCAGGTGGTGGAACGCGGCATGTTGCGTCCGGGCGAGGAATTGTTTTCGGTCGGCAACCGCTACATGGCCAAGGTGCGCGCCGATGGTACGTTGGTGGGCAATGATGTGAAAGGGTCTATCCATCAGGTTGGCGCCGCCTATGAGGGCGCGCCATCTTGCAACGGCTGGACCTATTGGCACTTCAAGCGTGATGGCAAGATGATCCCCATCGACATTCTACGCCAGCAGATCCGCGCCGAGATGGAGGCCGATCAGGCCCGCCCGAACTGACGTAGGGTCGAATCGGAGGGCGGGGTGAACCCCGCCCTACACCCCATATTCAAATCAGTACGCCTGCACCGTAGTCCGCCTGCGGTGCCACTTGCCCCGCCATGTCCGCATGGCGGGGTTTTTTCGAATGCTAGTATCACTTTGTGAACAGCTCAGGGATGTCTATGCGCCGGGGATGCCTGCATCTTTCGTGGCAAACGCACGAAGCGGGTCGTTTCGTGCCGATCCCCTTGTCAGCAAACCTTTTCCGCGCCAAAGGAATACAGGTTGGTGTCAAGGTTCGGTGAGGCGCGATGAATGGTGAAAGTGAAGTGATAGCACAGGCACTGGACTGGCTGGATCAGGCCGGACAGATCGCGCTTGGCTGGCTGTTTTCTCCGGCGGCATGGTCGCAGTTTGCCTTGTTGGCGATTGCGTATCTGGCGGCGCGTGTCCTTGCTGTGCGGCTTTCGGCGGTGCTGAGCAAAGTTCTGACGCCAAAAGAGACTGCGACAGGCCTGCTTCCGACGGCGCGTCGTTTTGCCCTGACATTCCTGCCGCTCTTGCTGCCCTTGATCGCCTACGGGCTGACGGCAACCGGAGAAAGCCTGACCCGGACGATGTTCGGCTCTGGTGAGGTGATTGCCTTTGGCAAACGGGTCTTCCTGTTTCTTGCCGCCCGTACTCTGGTGCGTGACGTGGTGACAGATTCCTTCCTGCATCTGCTTGGCAAATACGTGCTGATCCCGGTTGCCGCACTGTATGCGTTGGGGGTGTTGGATCAGATCACTTTGGCGCTTTCAGAAACGCGTGTGGAACTGGGCAATATCCAGTTTTCGGCTCTGTCGCTGATCCGCGGCATGATTGCAGGGTCATTGTTGTTCTGGATGGGGTCTTGGTCCAACCGGCAATCCGCCAGCTATATCAAAGCGCAACAGGAACTGCGCCCGGCCACCCGTGAACTGGCTGTAAAGGCGACCGAGATCGTTATTTTCGGCGCGTCGTTCATTTTGCTCATGAGCATCATGGGCATCGACCTGACAGCGATTGCTGTGCTTGGTGGCGCGTTGGGCGTCGGCATTGGCCTTGGTTTGCAGCAGATTGCCGCCAATTTCATCTCGGGCATCATTTTGCTTGTTGAGGGCCAGACCACCGTGGGCGACTATGTTGAACTTGACGGCGGCGAAAAGGGCACGATCGTCAAGATGACAGCCCGCGCCTGCATTCTGGAGACGTTTGATGGCAAGTGGATCGTGGTCCCGAACGAGCATTTCATCACCAGCCGCGTTATCAATTATTCGGATCAGGGCAGCGCCAATCGCTATGAAGCGGAGTTTTCGGTCAGCTATGACACCGACATCAACCGCGTGCCTGCAATCATAGAAGCAGCCGTTGCCGCCTTGCCTTTTGTGCTGAAACATCCCGAAGCGCCGGATTGTGAACTGGACGGGTTCGGTGAATCCTCGGTGGATTTCATTGTGGAATACTGGGTGAACGGAATTGATGACGGGTTAAACAAATACAAGTCGCAGGTGCTGTTCGCCGTCTGGAACGCGATGAAAGCCGAAGGCATTGAAATGCCGTTCCCTCAGCGTGTTGTTCACCTGAGACATCCACCTGCGCCATGATTGATGCGCTGGTCATAGGCGCAGGCCCCGCCGGGCTGATGGCAGCCGAAGAACTGGCCCTCGCCGGACGCAAGGTTGTGGTGGCCGAAGCCAAGCCAACACCGGCGCGCAAGTTTCTGATGGCAGGCAAGTCCGGGCTGAACGTGACCAAGGATGAACCGCCGGACACCTTTGCCGCTGCCTTCAACACCGACTGGCTGGCCCCCATTCTGGCAGATTTCGGGCCGGAACAGGTGGCGCAGTGGTGCCGTGATCTGGGGCAGGACGTGTTTACCGGCAGCTCTGGACGGGTGTTTCCCAAGGCGATGAAAGCCTCACCCCTGTTGCGGGCATGGTTGCAACGCTTGGCAGGACAAGGGGTTGATCTGCGCACCCGTTGGCGTTGGCAGGGCTGGGAGGGCGATGCCTTTCGCTTTGCCACGCCCGAAGGCCCGCAGCTTTTGCGCCCTCGTGTGACCGTTCTTGCCTTGGGTGGGGCCAGTTGGTCGCGCTTGGGGTCTGATGCAGCATGGGTGCCGTGGATGACCGCCCGAGGTGTCAGTATCGCCCCTTTTCGTCCGGCGAATATGGGGTTTGGTGTTGACTGGTCTGCCCATATGGCCCCCAATTTTGGTCAGCCGATCAAGTCTGCGCTATTGTCTGCCGGGGGACAGCAGATCCGGGGAGAGTTCGTGCTGTCTTCGCGCGGGGTTGAGGGGAGCGCGATTTACGCACTCAGCCGGTTTCTGCGCGACGGGGTCCCGTTAACCATCAACCTGCTTCCAGATCTTGCGCCTCTGATCTTGGCTGCCCGCATCGCACGTCTGAAGCGCACTGACAGTCAGGCCAACCGTTTGCGCAAGTTGGGTCTGTCAGCTGCCGCTGCCGCATTGGTGATGGAGTTTGGCCGTGGTCTTCCTTTGGAACAGTCGCTGACCGCACTGCCCATAGCCCTCACAGGACCGCGCCCGATGGACGAGGCCATATCGGTTGCGGGTGGCATCACACGCGACAGTTTGACCGAAGGGCTGGAACTGCGCACATTGCCTGGTGTCTATGCAAGCGGAGAAATGTTGGATTGGGAGGCCCCGACAGGTGGCTACCTGCTGACGGCGTGCTGGGCGACAGGAAAGTGGGCAGGTCGCAGGGCAACACTTGTATAAGAAAAAAACTGCGTTGCTGCAGAATATTCCCCCATCCAGACCGTTTTTATGGGTAAGGTCTTTCTCAGGCGAACATAAAGGAACCCCCATGCGCTTGATTGTTCTTGCAGTTTTGCTTGCCTTTTCTGCCCCAACCCTTGCCGTAGCCTGCGCAAAGCCACCCGGAGGCGCATCCTTGGAAACCGGGATGATCCAATGGATCAATCAGCAACGGCAAGCCAATGGGTTAAACCCGCTTAAACAGTCATCTTCGCTGAGTGCGGCAGCCCAAAGCCATGCGTGTGATATGGCGACACGCAATTACTTCGCGCATCAGCGCGCTGGCGGGCCAAAACTGGGGCAAAGAGCAAAGGCAAATGGGTATCGTTATCGGGTTGTTGCTGAAAACATTGCCTATACGGGCCGCGCAAATGTTGCAGAGGCGGCAAAGCTTTGGCGCCAATCTCCGGGACATTGGGCGAATATTCTCAAGCCTCAGGTCAGGGAAATCGGCTTGGCTGTCGCAAGTGGTTCGGGAAAAACCTACTGGGTGATGAACGTCGGCGCACAGCCCTAAGCCGTGCTTGCGCCGCCAGACAGCCATAGTGTTACTTGCGTCAGGGCTGGCAGTTCCGGCTTGGTGCCTTGCCAGAAGCACAGACGGATCAGATCGCCAAGGTCGGGGTCCGATAGATGGTCCCAGGCCAGCCCAAAGCCTTCCATCAAAAGACCCTCGGCGTAAAACGTGATTTCTTCGCTGTCCAGACTTTCGCCTGATGCATCCGACCACGCGCCATCCTTGTGCCAGTAGACATAAGCCTCGATGGCCTTGTTCTTGCGGGTGATCTGCGCAAGCGGGGCCAGCACGGTTTCAAACTCTGACATTCTGACGATCCCGTGCTTTGCGTTAAACTCGCGTTGGCCAAGTCTTATCCTAGCGTGGGGTCATCGCCAACCGGATCAAGGCGCGTTCCATCAACGCCATTCCCGGCGCCCGTGACGCAGAGCGCAAGGTAAGATCGGTTTCCAGCAATTCCGAGACGGCGCGTTCCAGATTGCGCATCCCTAACGCCTGCGCCTGCCTTTGCATCTGATCGCGCCTTGGGCCATAAATCCGGGCCTTTTGAAGCCCCATCGCCGGGCCACCCGGATCAGATGCGGCCATGTGTAGTGCCCGAAAATGCCGCAGCGCCTGAATGCAGATGGTTACTGGCAATATGCCCTGCCCCTCCAACCGGCGCATCAACAGCCCGATGGCCGTCGCCTTCCCGTCGGCGACGGCATGCAGCAGATCATCCACCTCGGCCTCCAGCGTGGTTGGGGCCATGGCGGCTACGTCGGCAGGGGTCAGGGGCGTTGGGTCGCCATATTTGTAAAGGGCGATCTTTTCCAACGTTTGCCGGAAATCGCCCGGATCCAGCGCGCGGGCCAGAGTGGTCAGATCAGCCATCGCCTCGCGATCAATACTGGTCAGCCCGGCCTTTGTCAGCGCCGCCTCAATTTCCTCACGCGAGGGAGGGTCGTCATACAGGACCGCACAAAACGCATTCGGGTGTTTTTCAAACAGCGCCTTGAGAGCAGATTTTGCGGTCAGGTTGCCTGCGGTGACAACAATCGTCGCGTCACCCGGCTTCCAGTCTTTCAATGCCGTTGCAATTGTGGGGGCCAAGGTATCGGTTGCGTCTTCGGCGAAGGCAACGCGCGGGCCGGGAAAAAAGCCTACCGCCTTGACCGCATCCAAAAGTGCGGCACCATCCTTGCGCAATTCCGCCGCCTGAATGCGGGTCAGGCGCATTTCGCCTTCGCCTTCTGGCCCGATCAACGCGGCGATAACCTCTTGTCGTTTCAGCGCGACCCGCATCGGGTCTGCTCCGGCGATGAGCAATCCGGCCTTGGATGGGTCGGGCTTGGCGAAATAGCGGCTTGCCTCAATCCCCTTGAGGATCATGCCCAAGTGCCCGATGTCGCAATCAACCGGGTGACAATCTGATCGGCCAACATGCGCATCAGCCGAAAGGCCGCGTCTTGCTCTGCCGTCAGCCCTGCAACAGTGCTGCCGGTTGCAGAATAACCGGCAAAGCCCTGCACCCGCCCACCTGTCGCGCGCTGACCAGATTCGCGGCTGGTCAGGGTCCAGTCGATATATCCGGTCAGGTGATAGCGGGTGATCGCATTTTCGGGGGTAACGCCCAGCGTCTCGGCCTTGGTCACAATGGTATAGGCCAGATCAAAGCGGGCCGCCTGAGGTCGGCCCAGCCGTTCCTCCAGCCGTTCGACCAGATCAAAGCCCAGCTTGTCTTTGGGGTCTGCAGCCCTGATCCGGCCTTGCAATCCCTCTGCCACGCCACCGGGACCATAGGCGGGCGCAAAACCACAGGCCACAAGGGCGAGTGGCGCAAAAAGCACAGTTCGGCGGTTAGGCAACAACATTTATGATACGCCCCGGAACGACGATGATTTTCTTTACCGGCTGACCGGCAAGGAACCTGATCACATCCTCATTCGCGAGCGCAATCTTTTCAACCTCTGATCCGGGCATATCCTTTGGCACGCTGATTTCCGCCCGGCGTTTGCCATTGATCTGGATGGGCAGAATGACAGTATCATCGACCAGAAGCGCAGGGTCTGCTTTTGGCCAGGTTGCCTGGCAGCACAGCCCTTGGCCACCCTGATAGGCCCAGACCGATTCTGCGATGTGCGGGACCATGGGCTGCATCAGTTGCGCCAATGTGCGGATGGCTTCTTTCATCACGGCTGTGCTGGCATTGGCGCGCGCCAGCGTATTGGTGAACCCGTAAAGCACCGCGATCGCCTTGTTAAAGGCAAAGCTGTCGATTCCCTTGGTCACATCGTCGATGGCCTTTGCCGTGGCCCGGCGCAGATCGTCGTCGCCCTCACCCACATGATCGGCAGGCATCTCGCCAATTCGCGAACACAGTGTCCAGACGCGCGAAAGATGCTTGAACGCGGCTTCGGCGCCCGAGGACGTCCACTCTACATCCCGCTCTGGCGGGCTGTCAGACAACACGAACCAGCGCGCGGTATCGGCCCCGAAGGACGCGATGATGTTCATCGGATCAACGACATTCTTCTTGGATTTCGACATCTTGGCCGAAGGAATCACCTCTACCACCGTGCCGTCGGCTAGGCTGGCACCCGCGTCAGTGCGCACAATGTCTTCGGGCAGGTGATAGACCGGGCGGCCATTGGCGTCGGTGGTTTTGTAAATCTCGTGCGTGACCATGCCTTGGGTGAACAGGGCATTGAACGGTTCAATCGCTGACTCAGGCAGATGCCCGGTCTTGGCCATCGCGCGGGCAAAGAAGCGCGAATACAGCAGGTGAAGAATCGCGTGCTCGATCCCGCCGATGTATTGGTCAACATTCATCCAATAGTCGGCATCCGGCATCGAAGTGGGCGTTGCCGCGCGTGGGGCGGTGAAGCGGGCGTAATACCAGGACGAATCGACAAAGGTATCCATGGTATCGGTTTCGCGCCGGGCCGCCGCGCCGCATTTCGGGCAAGTGCAGTTGCGCCACGTCGGGTGACGGTCCAGTGGGTTGCCGGGCACGTCGAAACTGACGTCATCGGGCAGGCGGATCGGCAGGTTTTCCTTGGCCTCGGGCACCACGCCGCAGGTCTCACAATGAACCACCGGAATCGGGCAGCCCCAATAGCGCTGACGTGATACGCCCCAGTCACGCAGTCGGAACTTGGTGACGCCGGTGCCGTAACCATTTGCTTCAGCGTGAGAAATCGCGGCGGCGACTGCCGCGTCGCCAGTTTGCAGGCCATCCCCGGCAAAGCCACGCACATAGCGCACGCGCTCTGATTTCATCGGCACAAACGCTTCGGCCAAGGTCTCATCGCTTGCCTCGCCACGTTCTTCGGGCAGAAACACAGCACTGATCGGCAGGTCATACTTGGTCGCAAAGTCAAAATCGCGCTGGTCATGCGCCGGGCAGCCGAAGATTGCCCCGGTGCCGTAATCCATCAGGATGAAATTCGCGATCCAGACCGGCAATTCCCAATCTGGGTTCAGCGGATGCTTGACACGGATACCGGTATCATAGCCGATCTTTTCTGCCGTCTCGACCTCTTCGGCCGAGGTGCCACCCCGGCGACATTCTGCCACGAAAGCCGCCACTTTCGGATCGGATTCCAGGGCCTTGGCCAAAGGATGATCGGCGGAGATCGCCGCAAAACTTGCCCCCATAAGCGTGTCGGGCCGGGTTGTGTACACCTCCAGCCGTTCAAACCCCTCAGGCGCGCTTACTGTATCAAAGGCAAATTGCAGCCCGCGCGACCGCCCGATCCAATTCGCCTGCATCAGGCGCACCTTTTCGGGCCAGTGCGTCAGGCCGTCCAGCGCCGACAGCAGTTCCTCGGAATAGTCAGAGATCTTGAAAAACCACTGTGTCAGTTCGCGCCGTTCAACCGCAGCCCCAGACCGCCAGCCCTTGCCGTCGATCACCTGTTCATTGGCCAGCACGGTCATATCGACCGGGTCCCAGTTCACCACGGCATTCTTGCGGTAGACCAGCCCGGCGCTGAGCATGTCGATGAACATCGCCTGTTGCTGGCCGTAATATTCCGGATCACAGGTGGCGAATTCGCGGGTCCAGTCAATCGACAGACCCAGCGGCATCATCTGGCCACGCATGTCGGCAATGTTGCTATAGGTCCAGTCCTTCGGGTGGCCGCCGCGTTCCATCGCCGCATTCTCGGCAGGCATCCCGAATGCATCCCAACCCATTGGATGCAGTACCGAAAACCCCTGCGCTGACTTATACCGCGCCACCACATCGCCCATGGTATAGTTGCGCACATGGCCCATGTGGATGCGCCCCGACGGATAGGGGAACATCTCCAGCACATAATACTTCGGCTTGGCCGGATCGCGCCGTGCCAGAAAGGCCTGTGCCTCATCCCAGGCGGCTTGCCATTTGGGTTCGATCTGGGCGGGTTCGTAGCGCAACATGACAAAGACCTCCGGGTGATGCGCGGAGTTACACCGATGCGGGGCAAAAGGTCCAGTGGTCAGGCAAGTCTTGCACCAAAGGCAAACGGGCGGCGGGTCTGATCGACCGGCCGCCCGACACACACGCAAACACTCACCCCACAGATATAACAGGGCACAGGATCATTTACTTGGGCAACAGCACCTTGTTCACCACATGAATCACGCCGTTCGACTGGTTCACGTCGCCGATGGTTACTTGCGACGCATTGCCCGATTCATCAATGATATACAGTTTGTTGCCACGCACGGTGGCGGACAGCGCATCGCCCGACAGGGTTTGCATGTGGAAGTAGCGGTCTTTCGATGCCTTGGCGCGGCGCATGATTTCGGCACCCGACAGATTGCCCGACACCACATGCGCGGTCAGGATCTTGGTCAGCATCGGCTTGTTTTCCGGCATCAACAGCGTGTCAACGGTGCCGGCGGGCAGGGCGGCAAAGGCAGCGTTCACGGGCGCAAACACGGTGAACGGGCCGGGGCCTTGCAGCGCATCCACCAGATCAGCGGCCTGCACAGCTGCAACCAAAGTGGTGTGGTCGGCAGAGTTTACCGCGTTTTCAATGATATTCTTCGACTCGAGCATCGGCGCACCGCCAACCATCGGGTTCTCGGCAAGCGCCGGGGTGGCAAGGGTAAGCAGCAGGGCGGCAAGGGACAATTTCATAGGGCTTCCTCCGGGTGATGGCTGGCCGTCATTGGCCGCCGACATCTGGGGAACGAGTCGAGACTGGTGATAAGTTTCGCGCAACCCGACAGATCACGCGGTCGTGATCGCAAAAAAACAAACGGGGCACCGAAGCGCCCCGCATATGCCTTTGATGCCTGTGTACAGCTTACAGCTTGCTGTCGCGGATGCGCAGTTGCCGGGCGCGGGTCAGGATCGCGTCTTCGATCGACCGCGCGGTTTCTGCGGAAACAGCGCCGCCGCCCCGCGTTTGCAGGGCCACACGCAGCGACCGGGCATCCAGCGCCGGGTCTTGCACATAAACTGTCGCGCGATAGGCGCGGCCACCGCCCGGAGGCGTGCCATACCCGGTCGAGATAACGCCCGTGAACGGGTCCACAGATTCAATCGGAAGGAAGTTCAGAACTTCAAGGCTGGCCTGCCACAGGTATTTGTTCACCTCGACCGTCGTGTTCGGGTCATCGCGGTTGCCGAACAGATCCCAGATGGTCGACCTTGGCTCATCTGCGCCAGATGCGCGGGCCAGCGCCTCACGCTGGGCATCGGCGCGCGCTTTCTGGTCAAGCTGGCGTTCGCTGGGAATACCGGGCGCGTTCCGGCGGAACAGGCCACTGTCGCCGCTGGCAAATCCGCTTCCGCAGGCTGAAAGCCCGCCGACAAGTCCGGTCAAAATGACAACCCGTGCCAGACGGTGAAAGAACATCTGCACCCCCGCAATCTCTTTAGATGGTGTCTAGCCTAGGCCTTGGGGCGTGCCAAGGCTTTTCACAGCCGCCATCTGACTGGCTGGCTTGTATTAGGTGTGGCGCGCCCCGCCTGTCACCGATCTGTGGCATTGCTGCACCACGCATCCTTGGTTTTTGGCGGCAGATACGGTCTTCGTTGCAATCAGGCGGGTCTGGGTGGAAAACACGATCATTCCGACTGCGGATTCCCCTGCGGCGGGCTTACCTTGAGGAAAGAGGGAATAACATGAAAAAAGTTCTTCTCGCGACGACCGTTCTGGCAATGACCGCCACCGTCGCCGCTGCTGAAGTGAAACTGTCGGGCAACGCACGTATGGGTGTTGTTTATAACGGTGACGCTGTTTCAAACAAACTGCAATTCTCCAGCCGTGTTCGCGCCACGATCTCGATGTCGGGCGAAACCGACTCGGGTCTGGCATTCGGTGGTGAATTCGGCGTGCATGACGCTGGTCCTGCTTCGAACGGTTCTGCTGGTTCCGTGTTCATCTCGGGCGCTTTCGGCAAGCTGACCATGGGTGACGTGGTTGGTGCTGCTGAAGAAGTTGTTGGCAACCTGCCAGAAGTTGGTTTCCAGGATCTGAGCGGCGGTCTTGCCCTGAATGCTTCCGACAATGACACCTTGTTCCTGACCGGTGACGGCGCATTCTACCCCTCGGCAACCAACCCAGGCGCTCTGTACACCTATTCGACCGGTGGCCTGACTTTTGCCTTGGGCATGAACGATGGCGCAACCAACGCTGGTGGCATCTACGCTGCAGTTGACGGCGTGCAAGCTTACTCGGTTGGTGTGAAGTATGCCGTTGATGGCTACTCGGTCTCGCTGGGTTACGAAGTTGCTGATCCGACCGCTGGCCCTTCCGCCAAGCACCTGATCGTTGGCGGCGAAGCCACATTCGGCACGACCACCGTCAAAGCTTTCTACGGCGACGGTTCGGGCACGCTCGCCAGTCTGAAGCACTACGGTATCGGCGTGACCCACAAAGTCGACGCTCTGACCGTTAAAGGCTACGTGAAGAAAACCGAAATTGGTGGTGCTAGCGCAACTGGCTACGGCATCGGTGCTGACTACGCTCTCGGCGGCGGCGCAACCCTTTCGGGCGGCATAGTTGACAACAACGTAGCAGGCTCGAAAATCCGCGCCGACCTCGGCATCAAGTTCTCGTTCTGATCTTAACAGATCATTGCGACGGAAAGAGCGGGCCTCGTGCCCGCTCTTTTCTTTTGTGCTATGGGGATGCAGCATCAATCCAGGGGTTTCCATGTCACTTGCCGCTATCCAGTCCCGTCTGACGACAGCCTGCGCCGCGCAAAACCGCGCGCCGGGGTCGGTTCAGTTGATCGCCGTGTCAAAAGTGCAGCCGCTGGACCGTGTGGTTGATGTGCTGGAACAGGGGCACCGTCTGTTCGGTGAAAACTATGTGCAGGAAGCACAGGCAAAATGGCCCGATCTGCGCGCCCGCTTTGGTGCGGTGCAAGTCCACATGATCGGCCCGCTGCAAACCAACAAGGCCAAGCTGGCCGTTGAGCTGTTTGACGCCATCCACACGCTTGACCGGATGTCGCTGGCGGAAAAGCTGGCAAAACTGGCGCAGACGCGAGCGGCCAGCCCGCAGCTTTTCGTTCAGGTAAACACCGGGGCCGAGCCGCAAAAAGCGGGCATTCTGCCGGATGATACCGATGCATTTGTCGCGCAATGCCGCGCCATGGATCTGCCGGTTCAGGGGCTGATGTGCATTCCCCCCGAAGCCGAAGACGCGGCCCCCCATTTCAAGCTGCTGGCACAGATCGCCGCCCGCAACGACCTTTCCGGTCTGTCGATGGGCATGAGCAGCGATTTTGAAACCGCCATCGCGCATGGGGCCACCCATATTCGGGTTGGCAGCGCGATTTTCGGCGCGCGAACCTATGGCTGATCAGACCATCCACACCCGCGCATAGGGCGGTAAGGCCACGGCCCCATGATGCGTTTCAACCGGATGATCCGACAGCGCGTCGTGCATCAGGCTAACCCCTTGTGCGCGCGCCCAATCTTCGGAAATATGCTGCCAATGTTCGGTAAAGTTGAACAGGCAAAGCACCACTCCGGTTGGTGCCAGCCGCTGAAAGGCAAATACGCCGCCCGCATCGGGGAACACCACCCGCGTGCCATTGCCAGCATGCAGCCCCGCCACCGCCCGCCTGCGCGCCAAAATATGCCGCGTGCCCCAGAACACCTGCGCCGAGGGGCTGGTGCCATCGTGCCGCTGCGCCACCGCCTGCCAATCCATGCGCGGGCGGTGAATCCAGCGGCTGTCATGGACGTGTTCGGGCGTGTCCAGATAGCTGTAATCATTGGGTAGGGCCAGTTCATCCCCCATATAAATCAAGGGGATACCACCAAAACTGGCAATCAGCGCATGGCCCAGCAGCATCCGCTGCACCGCCATTTCCACCCCTGCCACATCGCCCAGTTTCTGCGCCTGCTCCAACCCGGCGAGCGAGGCAAAGCTGCCCGAAATCCGTTTATCGCCCGTCGCCTCATTCACCTGAAACAGCGCGCCCGTGGCGAATGAGCCGGGAAACCCGCCCTCATAAAACTCGGACAAGAACCCCCGATGCGCCGGGCCAGACATGCCGACCGCTGCTGCGTCCTCATCCGTCACCGCCCAGCCGATATCATCATGGCAGCGGATATAGGTGGCATAGGTCGCATTGCGCAGGGTTTCGGGGAAATGGGTTGACAGGACATGCCCCATCAACCGCGTATCGCGCGTGGCCAGTGCCCCCCAGAATTGCACCATCAGGCTGTTGTGATAAGCAAGGTTTCCTTCCTTGCCATCATGTTGCCCGCGCCCGAGATAGGGCAGCATTTCGGACGGGGCGACGATTGCCTCCTCCAGATGAATCACCGCCGGGGCCGCAATGCGACTGCACGCGCGCAGGGCCTGAAGCAGCATATGCACCTCTGGCTCTGACTGACAGCGCGTGCCAAGCCGCTTCCACATGAAGGCCACCGCATCCAGCCGCAGCACATCGACACCGCGATTGGCCAGATGCAGCATGATCTCGACGATTTCCAGAAACACCTGCGGATTGGCCCAGTTCAGATCCCACTGGTGTTCGTTGAACGTGGTCCAGATCCATTTGCCAAGGTCGGGGTAATGGGTGAAATTTCCCGGCGCATTGTCGGGAAACACCTCGACCAGTGTTTCGGAATAGCGGTCAGGCATCTCGGGCGTGTCAAACATCAGGTAGTAATCCTGATAGCGCGCATCGCCCTTTGCGGCCTTTTTTGCCCAAGCATGTTCTTTGGCCGTGTGATTCAGCACCAGATCAATACAAGCCGACATGCCTCGCGCCCGCAATGCGGCAGTCACCTGTTCAAACTCTGCCATCGTGCCATAGGCTGGGTTGATCTGACGGTAATCCATCACCGAATAGCCGCCGTCACTGTCACCGGGGCGTGGCTTCAGGCAGGGCATGAAGTGAATATAGGTGATGCCCAGATCGGTCAAGTAATCCAGCTTGTCCAGCACCCCGCGCAAGTTCCCCGCGAAACGGTCGATGTAGAACACATATCCCGCCATATCCGGGCGCTGGAACCAATCGGGTTCAAGGTCGCGCTTCAGGTCCAGCCGTTTCAGATCGACGGGCCGGGCATCCCAAGCCTTTTTTAGTGTCTTCAATAGGTTAGCGCGAAAAGCGTCAAAGGCGGGGTGGCGGCCATAAAGCGCGTCGAGCATGGGCCAAATATCGGGGGCAGACCGTTCCAGCCGCAGCGCGAAAATCTCGTCATCCGCCGTTGCGGTTGCTTTGGCCATCGTCGTCCTCCCACTGTTCGTGACGGCAGACTAGGCAATCCAAAGCGGTTTGGAAAGAGCTTTAGACGCGGATGATCAAGCGGCTCTGATGCCGTATCCGCGCGGCGATCCACAGCAGATCAGCCCGCGCAAAGGCCACACAGCCTGCCGTGGGAAAGCGCGGGCTGCGCCAAGTATGCACAAAAATAGCAGATCCGCGCCCCGGTTCAGCCTGCGGCCAGTTCCAGTCGGTGATCATGATCAGATCATACAGCGGGTCGGGCCGTTGCAACCGCTCATGGCTGAATGCATGGGGCAGGCGGACCATCAGGTTATAGTCGGGGTCCGCGCTGTCGTCCGACCAGCGGTCGGCAGGGGCGGTGGGCAGGGCCCAATCGGCCGGTGGGGTCAGGCGGGCGGGATGATAGAGCATGCCCACAAACCGATGCACCCCCGCAGGTGTGGCCCCATCGCCTTCACGCTTGGCGCGCGCGGGCACAATGCCGCCGCGTCCAACCGAGCAGGGGAAATGACGCCCCATAAACCACGCGCCCTGTCGGGTGACCATCAGATCCAGCGGTGTCACAAAAGGTGCCCCGATTTCGCAGCCTTGGTGGCCAGATATTCAGCATTCTGCGCTGTCTTGCCGACCTGCAAAGGTACCCGTTCCACGACCTTCACGCCACAAGACTCCATCATCGCCAGCTTTTTCGGGTTGTTGGTCAACAGCCGCACCGATGAAAACCCCATTCGCCGCAGGATATCCGCGCCTATGCGGAAATCGCGCTCGTCATCTTCAAACCCAAGGCGGTGGTTGGCCTCGACCGTATCAAACCCCTGATCCTGCAAGGAATAGGCGCGCATCTTGTTGGCCAGCCCAATCCCGCGCCCCTCTTGGTTGAGGTAAAGCAGCACCCCAGCGCCTTCGGCACCCATCTGCGCCAAGGCCGCGCGCAACTGTGGCCCACAATCGCATTTCAGACTGCCAAGCACGTCACCTGTGAAACAGGCCGAATGCAGACGCGCCAGAACCGGAGCATTGCGATCCGGTTGGCCGATCTCAATCGCGTAATGCTCATCGCCCCCATCCTCGGGGCGGAAAATATGAACCCGCCCCGCGTCAGAGGCCATCATCGGCAACCGGGCAGACGTCACCGCGTGCAGCGGCGACAGTTCCAGCAGGGCAGGGGCCACCGCATCCATCGGCAGAAAGGTCAGCCCCAGTTCCGCCGCCAAGGCCAGCCCGTTCGGCACGGTCACCAGCAGAGCCGCAGGCAGCAGATGCGCCGATTTGGCCAGAGCGACAGCGGCACGGTGCAAATCTGGCCCGCCCTCACGTACAGACCGCAGCGGCCCTTTCATCGGCATCCGCAGATCATCCGCCGGGTCAGCCAGCGCGCGCAACCATGCCACCCCGGCATCCAAAGGAACCATGATCCGCGCCAGATCACCATCATAGGCGCGCGCTTTCAGCGTTTCTGCCCGCCGCGCCGTCAGCGCCAGTTCCGCCACGCCCAATTCACGCAACCCCGCCAGTCGCTCTGCCGTCAGCGCTTCTACTGCGACCACCAGTGCGGCGCGTCCGCCCCCGGACAGCACGACTGGCACCCCCATACGCAGATCGCCCCGCGCACGGTTCAGTCGTTCAGTGATGGTCGGGGCAAGGGTCATGGCACTCTCCTGCGCTTATCTCTAGCCGGGGAATTACAGAATTGAAACATATCCACAGCAGCCGACACGTCCGCGTGAGCCAAAGGTTACAATTCTTGTCGAGAGCGCGATGCACGCGCATGTGATACCCCAGACGAATAAAAGGAGGCCCCCATGGCGCAACTGCGCAAGATCCTGCTGGTGGATGACGATGACGACCTGCGCGAAGCGCTGAGCGAGCAACTCGTCATGACCGAAGATTTCGACGTGTTTGAGGCCAGCAATGGCGCCGAGGGCATGGAAAAGGCGAAAGCCGCGCTTTACGATCTGGTCATCCTTGATGTCGGCCTGCCCGATACTGACGGTCGCGAATTGTGCCGCCGGATGCGCAAGCAAGGCGTGAAATGCCCGATCCTCATGCTGACCGGGCATGACAGTGATTCGGACACGATCCTTGGTCTTGACGCCGGCGCGAATGATTATGTGACCAAGCCGTTCAAGTTTCCCGTTCTGCTGGCCCGTATCCGTGCGCAATTGCGCCAGCATGAGCAATCCGAAGACGCAATCTTCCAGCTTGGGCCATACACGTTCAAGCCCGCGCAAAAAATGCTGCTGGATGAAAAAGAAAAGAAAATCCGTCTCACCGAGAAAGAGACTAACATCTTGAAATTCCTGTATCGCGCGCAATCTGGGGTTGTTGCTCGCGACGTTCTGCTGCACGAAGTCTGGGGCTATAACGCGGGGGTCACGACCCATACGCTTGAAACCCATATTTATCGTTTGCGGCAAAAGATCGAACCAGATCCCTCAAATGCGCGCATTTTGGTCACAGAAAGCGGCGGATATCGTCTGGTGGCCTAACGTCCTATTGTCGCCATGTTCACCCTTATTATACCTTTAAGGTTGAGATTGATGACAAGAGTTCCCCTTGTCGTGTCGGGGTTATGGCACGGCACCTCCCTGTTGGACCTGGCCGGGCCTTGTGCCCGGCCTTTTTTTGGCCGGGCTCTGTGATCTCCCATGTTCATACCTTCCGGGGGATACGGGCAACTGCTACCACTGCCACCAGCGCCATGCCCGTAGCCGCCACCACAAAGGGCAGGCGCAGCGCCATGTCGCGGCCCAGTCCAACCTCGCCCCACGTCACGATCAGCCCGCCCGCGAGCGCCCCAAAGGGCATCGAGCCCCAGCCGAAAAAGCGGTAAATGCTGTTTACCCGGCCCAGAATGCCCGCAGGGATGATGCGTTGGCGGTAAGACACCGTGACCACGTTCCACAGCATCGATGCGGCCGCCCCGACAAACATCGCCACCCCGGCAGATATGATAGTCGGCAAGACCGCCAAAATGGCATAATTTGCCCCAAATCCCACCAGTGCCAGCAGCAGACTGGCCTTCATCCCCAGCCGCGTGGCAATTGCAGGTGCAATCAGTCCGCCCATCACACCACCCGCCGCGCCAACGGTCAGCAGCAGCCCGTGGCCAGCGGGCCCCAGTTCAAGCACCTCCTGAGAATACAGCACCAGCATGGTGAACGCACCCATATGCAGGAAGTTCACCGCCCCCAGCATCAGCGCCAGCGTCAGGATCACTGGCTGCCCCTTGATCCACACGATCCCCTCACGCAGCGCTGGCCAAAAAGCCTGTGGCACCGGCAGAACGCGCGGGGGCATCGCGATCAGCCAGATCAGCACCGCCGACAGCGCAAAGGTCAGCACATCAAACCCGAACGGCACCGCCAGCCCCACCCCGATCAGCACCCCAGCTAGTGGCGGGCCGATGAACTCACCCGTCACCTTTTCCGCGCTCCACATCTGGCCATTGGCACGCTCCAGATCGGCGCTTGCCACCACCGATGGCAGGATGGTTTGCGCCGCATTGTCCCGGATCACCTCGACCGCGCCCAAAAGGAACGCCAGCAGCGCCAGCGGCCAGATCAGCAGCGCCTGATCCGGGGTTGCCGACAGCGCCAGCATCAGGATGCCCGCCGCCATGACCGCCCGCAACGCATCTGCGCGCCAAATCAACCCGCGATGGTCGACCCGGTCGGTCCACACCCCAGCCGGTAATGCAAACAGCAGCCATGGCAAACGCTGCGCCATTGCAACCAGCGCCACCAGCATAGCATCGCGGGTCAGAACGGTCGCCAGCCAAGGCAGCGCCAGCGCCAGCACCCCGTCTCCAAGGTTTGACACGACCGATGCCGAAAACACCAATCGGTAATTGCGGTTCTGTGTCAGCAGCATGCTCGCCCCCTTGTTTTGCGCAGCTTTGCGTAAGTGCCCGGCCACGACAAGGGTTGAGATGCCCCCCCGAGCCCCCTAATCTGCGCCCAACAAAAGGAGACACGCATGACCTTCACCCTCGCCACCTGGAACATCAATTCCGTCCGCTTGCGCGAAGGTCTGGTCGCCCGCCTGATGGCCGAGGAATCTCCTGACATTCTGTGCCTGCAGGAATGCAAAAGCCCGGTCGAGAAAATCCCGGTCGAACAGTTTCAGGCACTTGGCTACCGCTACATGGTGGCACGGGGGGAAAAAGGGTATAACGGCGTTGCGATTATCTCCAAGCTGCCGATCATGGATGCAGGCGAGCGTGACTTTGCCGCCATGGGCCATGCCCGCCATGTGGCGGCCCGGTTGGAAAACGGCGTGACCATCCACAACTGCTATGTCCCTGCAGGTGGCGACATTCCCGACCGTGAGGTGAACGCCAAGTTCGGGCAAAAGCTCGATTTCCTGACCGACATGCGCGAATGGTGCCGCTGGGACAAGCCCGACCGCTCTATCCTTGTGGGCGACCTGAACATCGCCCCGCGCGAGGATGATGTCTGGAGCCACAAAGCCCTGTTGAAAATCGTCAGCCACACCCCGGTTGAGGTCGAACATCTCATTCAGGTGATGGAGGCGGGGGCTTGGCAGGACATCACCCGCAAGGATATTCCCGACGGGTTGCTGTATAGCTGGTGGTCCTACCGCGCCGCCGACTGGGATGCGGCAGACAAGGGCCGCAGGCTGGACCATATCTGGGCCACGCCCGATATCGCCACTGCCGCGCATTCCAGCCGCATCCTGCGCCCGGTGCGCGGCTGGCTGCAACCGTCCGATCATGTGCCGGTGTTTGCCACCTTTGATCTTTAGGCGCGTCTACCGTCCCCGCGTAAACCCCGCGCTGCCCCGCTTAGTCCGCACCGCCAGCGACACGGCGGCATAACAGGTAAAGCCCACAGGGTCTGCCAACGCCAGCCGAATCAGCGCGGCCTTGGTCAGCTTGGGCTTGCCTTCCCGTGTCAGCAGACCGGGGTTTTGCGCTTCCAGTTCGCGCACCCCGGCATCCTGACGCCGGCGCACACGCACCAATGCCGAAAAGCCTTCGATCATGGGCCAGATATAGGTGTCTGAAACCTGAACCCTCTCAGCCGGCAAAAACTGCAACCGCACAAAAGTATCGTCCGAGATGATCGCCGGAAACACGCCCCAGCGCGCCCGCCCTGCCGCATTCACCGCAAACAGCCCGTAGCCGGGGGCCGCGGTCTGGTTAAACGGCAGCTTTTGCCAGAACCGGGCATAGGCACGGGTCACCGCGCTTTTTGCTCGCGAAATAACCGGCGTGCCACTGGCATAGAGTGGCGCATCGGTTCCCAAAGCGTTGGCAAGCGCCCCCAGCAGCCCCGATGATACAATTACATCTGCATCCAGATAGACCCGCAGCGGATGCAGCGCCGCCGCATCGCCCGCATTCAGCGCGCCGGGTTTTGAGCCCTGCGCCAGTTCCAGCACCCGGCTGGACCAGTCTTGCGGCAGATGTGTGGCCAGCACCGCCCGCGCCACATCGGCGGTATCATCGCGGCAGCCATTTGCCACCACAACCACCTGCACCGCCGCCGCGTCCGAGGCGCACAGATGCGTCAGACAATCGCCAATATAGCCAGCCTCGTTCGAGGCCGGGATGATCACGCTCAGCAATCAAGGCACCCTTTGGCAAGCACCTGCCAGCGCGGGTTGTCATCGCCCAAGTGCCGCATGGCCCCCCAACTGCCCCATTTGCCGGGGCTGGCCAAATCGACAAAGGCGTTGAACGGCTCTGGAGTCACCGCCGCCCAGCCTTTCAGAACGCGGTCATAAAGCTGTGCCATTTCGGGAGTGTAGTTCAGATGCACGAAAAAAGCGGTCATCGCATCATCATCAACCTGCGCACCGTTGCCCACCACATGACTGCCGCCTTCATACATCATCAGCCGCAGGCCATGGGCTGCGGCTGCCTGTGCTTGATGCGGCAGAATGCGGGTCAGGAAATCGGTCACGCTATCCTCGGCATTGCCACTGATCGCACCGCTTTCCAGTTCCGGTAAGGCAAAGGCCACCGCCGCATCAAAGCGGTGAGATGCGACAAATGCCTCTGCCGCAACCCCCTGCAAGCCCTGCGCCTGTGCGACTGTGCGTGCCGCCGCCTCTGACTCGGCGATCCAGCCGCGCACCATTGCAGCCTTTTCGTCGCTGCCCAAAAGGGCGCTGAAATAACCGGTGATAGCATAAGCATCAAATAGCGTGGCCGGTGCCGTTCCGGTTTCGGCCACCACATCCGCTGCGGTCAGAATCTGATCCTCCAGCCCCAGCCATCCGGTCTGAGTGGCCAGAATCCTCACCAACCGTTTGTCTGACTCGGCCCCGAAGACATCGGTCCAGATTGTTGCCACCTCGCCTGCGCGGTGGGCGTAATACTGCACCCATTTCGAGTCGCCCCCCCAGCGTGCGCGTCCCTGTTCTTCGGCCCAGGCCGCCTGATCAAACTGCCAGTTCCAGACCTCGTTAGAAAACTCGACATGGGCCACCAAGCCCGGTTCAAGCCCATCGCGTGCGGCGGTGGCGTAGAACCTGACCAGTTCATCTGACGACAGATGCGGCATCGTAAACCAAGGGTTTGCGTCCAATTCATTGGCCAGCGCCACCATCACCTCAATCGGAGCACCGATCCGCGTCCAAGTGTAATCTTGCGGCTTTGGTCGATCCTCCAACTGCGCGAGTTTGCTGTCATTGGTGCGCATCCAGTCCATCAGACGGATGGTTTTTGCCCCGCGCAGCCGTGCCAGCCAATCGGGGTTGAACACAGCCCCGTCAGCCAAAAGCGCCGCGCGATCTTCGCGCACGATGACGATGTCGCGGATCGGGTCCGCCGCGTTGATGGCATCCAGATGCAGAAACACCCCGCCCTCTCCGGGGGTGAAATCAAACTGCGCGGTGCCGTCCGCATACACCACATTCTGTGCGCGCCCATCTATGCGCAGATCGCCCTTGCCCGCATAGGTGACCAGATAGTGCCCTGCAACGCCAGCCGCATCGGCTGGCAGATCCACCATGACAAGCGTGGACAGACCGGTGATTTCGGGCGGAATCGCTGTGGGCCAGCCGTTCGGCCCCAACACTCCCGCCGCCGCCATCCGGTCATGGTCCCAGCCGCCATATTGGCCGGGCAGATGCCCGGTCCAGTCGCGGGCGGTTTTCATCACATCAAGGAATGGCTGCTGCACTGACCAATCGGTGATGCCATGCAATCCCAGAGCAAGGTTTGGGTTGGTGATCGGCGTCAATGCTGCTGTATCCGTTGCGGTCATCATTGCGGGGGGCGCTGGTTCTGGCACAGCAGTCGCCGCCACCGGCTCTACCACAGCGGGAACGGTCGTGGCCTCAGCCATCGGCTCTGGTTCCGGTTTCGCCACCGGCTGTGGCGCCGCCTCTGCCGTTGTGTCGGAGACAGCGACGGGCGCGTAGCCGCTCACGGCCTGCCATGCCAGACGCTGCAACACCGCGGCCAGATCGTCGCCAATCACCGCATCGCGGCTTCGCCATGTGCGGGTCATCTGCGCGGGCAACCCTTCGGGCGAGGCTCCGGTGATCGCGGCGATATGCACCAGTGCCACGAAATACTTGCCCTTATCCGAAAGATGGATGTCGTCGGAAAAGAAGGTATCCATCGTCGCCACACCCGGCACCGTGCCAGCTGCTACCGCATCCGACAGCAGTGCCATCGCTTGCCCGGCAGGGATCAGCGCCACATCCGCCCCTGATGCGCGCAAGGCCCCTTCCCACTGCGGCAGGTCCGCCGTCAGTCGTTCGCGCCATGGCAGGGTCGCATTGGTGTCGCCCTCAACGGGTGTGCTGGAATTGCGGCTGTGCCATGTCTCGTAGACGAACACCCGTACATCCGGGTTGCCAGCCCGCGCCAACCCGGCAAAAGCGGCAATAGCCCCCGGCGTGTCGCTCCAGCGCAGATGTTCGGCCAGCGGTATCGCTTCGGTCAGGATCAGCACCTTGGTCTTGCCCTTGGCCAGTTCGGCACGGGCATCCACCCCTTCGGCGGTGGCCGAGTTTTGCAGATTGAAGCGCAAAGGCGCGCCGTTGATGATCTGCGCTGAAACCGTCGCGGGCTGTTCCATCAGCCGCAATCCACCCTCGACCAATGGGGGCAGATCGGGGCCGACAAGACTGTGACCCACGAACAGAACATCCGTCAACAGCGCAAAAAAGCCCACTTGATCACCTTAACCGTTTGACATGCCTGTCAGACCATAGCGAAAAACCGTGTCCCAGACTATCCGTTGCAGCGCCCGCGCGGTGTCTTCTGACAGTGCTGTGATCGGGGCCCCATCGGCGCGGGTCAGATTGTGGGGCAATCCCTTGGGGTTGCGCTGATAGATCACCGCATAATGGGTCAGCGCCATGAGATAAGCGCCAGCATCGTTGAAGTGGATCGAATCGACAGCCCCTACCTCATCGCTGGCAAACAGATCGTCGCGCGTGGTCAGTCCCGGCACCTGCCCGGCGTCAATTGCGCGGACCACCGCTGCCATCACAGGGCCTCCTGGTATGACATAGATCGCGCCCACACCCTCCTGCGCCATCGCGCCAGCCAGCACATCGCCCTGCCAATAGCGCGCGCTGTCAGCGTCGATCCGCGCCAACCAACCCTCGGAGTCATCGGTACGATGCCAAGTCTCATACAGATACAGCCGCACATCGGGCCGCGCTTTGCGTGCACGCTGTGCCCACAGCGCCAGATGTTGCGCGCTGTCATGATAGCGGATGGCATCGCGGATCTCGACCATCTCTGTCAGCACCACCACCTGATAGTCGCCACTGTCCAGCGCCTGCCCTGCCGGGCGATGTCGTGCATGGGCGTTTTCGGTCTCAAACCCGGCCACTTCGTCGTGCCAATGGTCTTTCAGGCTGCTGCCCCACCCCAATTGGCTGGCGTGATCATGCCCCGCCATCTGTGCCAGAAGGGCGGGCATATCGCGCCCGACCAGCGAATGCCCAAGGTGATAGACCGCCAGCGGTCCCTCTGGCGCAGCCAAAGGCACTGCCAGCCGCGTGGCCAGCGCATCGGCTGTCAGCGGCTTGGCCAAACGCCCCTGCCACAACCACCATGCCCCCCCGGCCAAGGCAGCAATCACCAGTGCAAGCATCCCGTTGCGCATCGCTTTCTCCTTTTTCCCGCTGTCATATCTGATAACTCTGAACCCGAAAGACCAGATGGAGGCTGCCTTTTGCTGACCTTTCTCATGACCCGCACCGCCCAACGCCGCGCCCGCTTCTACCGGGTCGAGGTTGCATATAACCTGTTTGGCGAGTATTCCGTCATGCGCGAATGGGGGCCAAAGGGACGGGGCGGCCAACATCTGCTGGTCTGGTTCTCAAACCTGCGCGATGCCTGCATGGCCGCCGAGCGGTGGCGCAAACGGGCGATGAGGCGCGGCTATGTTATCGAAGGAACAACCGAATGACACATCTTTGGGTCCGGGCCGAACAGCGCCCGAATGAAGAACGTGTGGGCCTTACACCAAGCGGTGCCGCCGCATTGGTGCAGGCCGGGCTGCGGGTGACGGTCGAGAAATCATCCGTTCGCGCGATTCCGCTTGATGGCTATGTGCAGGCGGGATGCCAGATTGCCGAAAAAAACTCATGGCCTCAGGCTCCCGCTGACGCCATCATCTTTGGCCTGAAAGAACTGCCCGAAGACGGCACTCCGCTGCCGCACCGCCACATCATGTTTGGTCATGCCTACAAGGGCCAACCCGCCGGGCGCGCGCTTTTGAAACGCTTCAAGGCAGGCGGTGGCACGCTGTATGATCTGGAATATCTGGTGAATGAAGACGGTCGCCGTGTCGCCGCCTTTGGCTATTGGGCGGGTTATGCCGGGGCCGCTGTGGCGCTGAAAACATGGGCTGCCCAACAGCGCGGCGAACTGGTCGGCCCTGTCGCCAAATATCCGGGGCGTCAGGCGCTGCTGGATGATCTGGCGGATGAAATGCACACGATGCTGCGCCCCCGCGCCATTGTCATCGGTGCGCTGGGTCGGGTTGGCACCGGGGCAAGTGACCTGTGCGAAGCCCTTGGCGTCAAGGTTACCAAATGGGACATGGCCGAAACCGCGCACGGCGGTCCATTCCCCGAGGTGCTTCAGCATGAGATTTTCCTGAACTGCATCCTCGCCCGCCCCGGTTGCCCGGTCTTTGTGCCCGCAAGCGCCAAAGCCGAATCCCGCGCGCTGACCGTGATCGGTGACATCGCCTGCGATCCCACCTCGGATTTCTCGCCGATCAAGGTCTATGACCGCGCGACCGACTGGGCCGCGCCTGCGCTGCGAGTGGCGCAAAATCCACCGCTGGATGTGACTGCCATCGACAACCTGCCCTCCTTGCTGCCCGTGGAATCAAGCGAGGATTACGCAGCCCAACTTTTGCCCAGCCTGCTGACGCTGACTGCACTTGATGCGGGCGTCTGGGGGCGGGCAAAGGCGGAATATGACCGCCATATCGCAACTGTCTAAGGGGATACGGATATGACAATTCATTGGTGCGGCACGGGTCTGTCCTCAATCCCCGGTCTGCGGCGGCTGATTGACGGCGGCAACAAGGTTGTGGTGTGGAACCGCACGGTCGACAAAGCGCGTGAAGCGGTGGGCGATATCGCCACCGACATCCGCGCCTTTACCACGCAGGCGCTGGCCGATGCCCTGCAGCCCGGCGACATCGCCATTTCCATGCTGCCCGCCGATCAGCATGTGCCGATTGCGCAGCTCTGTCTGGAAAAAGGGGCGAACTTTGTCTCCTCCAGCTATATCGCGCCGGACATGCGTGCGCTGGATGCACAGTTTCGCGAAAAGGGCCTCGTTTCGCTGAATGAAATCGGACTTGATCCTGGCATTGACCACCTGATGGCGCATGATCTGGTGGCGCGCTACCGCGCCAGCCCCGCCTATCACGCCGATAACGTGCTTAGCTTCACCAGCTATTGTGGTGGTGTGCCCAAACTGGCCAACGCTTTTCGCTACAAATTCTCATGGGCCCCGGCGGGTGTGCTGAAAGCCCTGCGCTCGCCCTCGCGCTCTTTGCGCAACTTCTCGGAACTGCGAGTCAATCGGCCTTGGGATGCGATCACCGCTTATGATGCCCCGCTGCCGCAGCCGGAGAGCTTTGAGGTTTATCCAAACCGCGACAGCCTGCCCTTTATCGCCGACTACCGCTTTGATCCGGCATGGAAACTGCGCGATTTTGTGCGCGGCACCATCCGCCTGAACGGCTGGGCCGACGCATGGGCGCCGATCTTTGCCGAGATCGAAGGACTGGAAGGATTGACCCCTGCCGAGATCGACACCGCCCTGACCACCCGCGCCAATGTGCTTCTGAAAGACAATTCCTATGCGCCGGGGGAACCCGACCGCGTGGTGCTGTTCGTCAGCCTGAAGGCGGAACGCGATGGCCGCCCGGTGTTCCATGAAACATGGGCGATGGATGCTGCAGGCGATGCGCGCGGCACCGCGATGGGTCGTCTGGTCTCGGTCCCGGTGTCATTGGGGGTTGAGGCGGTGGCAAGCCGCGAAATTCCGGCGGGTGTGCATGCAGCCCCGCATGACCCGAAACTGATCGCGGTCTGGATGGATCAGGTGCAGGGGTTGGTGCAGTATCTTCAGCGGGTTGATCATCTGGGCTAGCCCGTGAAGCGTGGGGTGACAGACGCCCCGCGCATCGGCTATGCTGCGCGCTGACAAGCACCGGGAATCCGGGCGGGCAGGGCGGGCGGAACCAAATGGCGACATATCGCGCATCTCATGGTGGCTTTGGCGCGGGCGGTTGGCGCGCGCGGCTTGCCGTGTGGCGCGCAGCGCGTGGCCCTATGGCGCAGGGGTTCACCTCGTCGCCCGAACCGCGCTCGATTGGGCTGTTTGCCAAGGGACGGCAGTTGGTGGCGGGTAACTACCTGTTCTCTGGCCACCTGATTGAAGCCCCCGGCACTGGATTGTGGGATATTGCCCCACCCGATGTCGATTTTGCTGCGGAACTTCAAGGCTTTGGCTGGCTTGACGATCTGGCTGCGCTGGGCGATGCGCAGGCCCGCAGCCGAGCGCAGAACTGGACCCATGAGTGGATTGATCGTTTTGGCGCGGGCCGTGGTCCCGGCTGGACGCCAAACCTGACCGGGCGGCGGGTGATCCGTTGGATTCACCATGCGCTGTTCTTGTTGAACGGTGCGGACAGAGGTGCAACCGACGCCTATTACCGGGCACTGACCGTGCAGACCCGCTATTTGTCGCGCCATTGGTCAAAAGCCGCCCCCGGCCTGCCGCGGTTCGAGGCCTTGACCGGGCTGGTTTATGCAGGCTTGTCGTTGATCGGGATGGAGTCTCTGGTCTCTCCTGCCGTTGCCGCGCTGGCTGTTGAAGCCAAGACCGAAGTGGATGCAGGTGGTGGTATCACCACCCGAAACCCCGAAGAACTGCTGGAGGTGTTCACCCTGTTGAACTGGGCCGCACTTGCCCTGACCGAGGCAGGCCACCCGGTGCCCGACGAGCACCTTGACGCTATTGAACGCATCGCCCCCACCTTGCGTGCGTTGCGTCATGCCGATGGCGGACTGGCGCGATTTCATGGCGGGGGCAAAGGGGCCGAAGGGCGGCTGGACCAGGCACTTGCCAGTGCAGGAATTCGCCCGCACAAGGCACTGGGCCACGGCAACGCCCCGGCTATGGGCTATGTGCGTCTGTCATTCGCGCGCACCTCGATTCTGCTCGATGCCGCAGCGCCCCCCGGCGGGCGTGCGGGCGGATCGGCCCACGCCTCCACCCTCGCAATGGAGGTGACGTCAGGCCGCAGACCGCTGGTGGTCAACTGCGGATCGGGCGCGCCCTTTGGCACGGAATGGCGGAGGGCAGGGCGGGCAACCCCCTCGCATTCCACGCTGGGCATCGACGGCGCGTCTTCGTCCCGCTTTGGGGCGGGTGAGGGCGAGATACTGGCAGAACGTGCCACTGTGTTGACCTTGCGCCAACAGTCCACAGCCGAAGGGGCCGCTTTGCATGCCGCCCATGATGGCTGGGCGCTTACCCATGGGCTTACCCATGCGCGCGATCTGGCACTGTCTATCGACGGGCGTCATATCGCCGGGGTCGATACGCTTATCTCCCTGAACTCACAGGGCAAAGCCCGGTTTGAACGGGTGCTGACCGCGACCGGATTGCAGGGCGTGCCGTTTTCGATCCGCTTTCACCTGCACCCCGACACTGATTCGACCCTCGACATGGGAGGCAATGCTATATCGATCGCCCTGAAATCAGGCGAAATATGGGTGTTCCGCCATGACAGCCGCGCCAAATTGGCGCTGGAGCCGTCGGTTTATCTGGAACGTGGCCGTCTAAAGCCGCGTGCGACCAAACAGATCGTGCTTTCCGGTCATGCGGCCGAGATTGAGACCCGTATCGGCTGGACCTTGGCCAAAGCACAGGATACTCCGCTGGCCATCCGCGATCTGGACCGCGATGACACCCCGGTCCCCCTCTGACCAAAGGGCTGCCCATGACCAACCTCGTCCCTATCGGCCGCGCGCTGATTTCCGTCTCTGACAAATCGGGCCTTCTGGACTTTGCGCGCGCGCTGCACGCCATGGGGGTGGAGCTGATTTCTACGGGCGGCACCTCGGGGATGCTACGCACCGCAGGCCTGCCGGTCCGCGATGTGTCTGACGTGACGGGCTTTCCCGAAATGATGGATGGCCGGGTGAAAACGCTGCACCCTTTGGTGCATGGCGGGTTGCTGGCCTTGCGCGATGATGATGAACATCTTGTCGCCATGGCCGCCCACGGGATCGAACCGATCGACCTGCTTATCGTCAACCTGTATCCGTTCGAGGAGACAGTGGCCAAGGGTGCTGACCACGCCACCTGCATCGAAAACATCGACATCGGCGGCCCGGCCATGATCCGGGCGGCGGCAAAGAACCACAAGTTTGTGGCGGTGGTCACAGATCCGGCCGACTACACCCCGCTGCTGGACCAGTTGAAAGCACAGGACGGCGCGACCGGCCTTGCCTTCCGCCAGAAGCTGGCACTGTCAGCTTATGCTAAGACCGCCGCCTATGACACCGCTGTCAGCACTTGGCTTGCGGGCGAGATCAAGGAAAAGGCCCCACGCAACCGTTCTTTTGCGGGCAAACTGGCGCAAACCCTGCGCTATGGCGAAAACCCGCACCAGATGGCGGCGTTCTATACCGATGGGTCAAAGCGCGAAGGCGTCTCTACTGCTCGCCAGTGGCAGGGCAAGGAATTGTCCTACAACAACATCAATGACACTGACGCCGCCTTTGAACTGGTAGCCGAATTCGCCCCCGATCAAGGCCCCGCCTGCGCGATCATCAAACACGCAAACCCCAGCGGCGTGGGGCGGGCAAGCAGCCTGAAAGATGCCTATCTGCGTGCCTATCACTGCGATCAGACCTCTGCCTTTGGCGGGATTATCGCGCTGAACCAACCGCTTGATGCTGAAACGGCGGAGGAGATCGTCAAGATATTCACCGAAGTCGTCATCGCACCGGGCGCGAGTGATGAGGCCCGCGCGATCTTTGCGGCCAAGAAAAACCTGCGCTTGCTGACAACGGCGGGCCTGCCCGATCCGCGCGCAGGTGGCCTTGCCTTTAAACAGGTGTCGGGCGGGATGCTGGTGCAGGACCGTGATAACGGCTGGATCAACCCCGCCGATCTGAAGGTGGTGACCAAACGCGCGCCGTCAGATGCGGAAATGGCCGACCTGCTGTTTGCGTGGAAAGTCGCCAAACACGTAAAATCCAACGCCATTGTCTACGTCAAGGACGTAGCAACGGTCGGTGTCGGGGCCGGGCAGATGAGTCGGGTCGACAGCACCCGTATCGCCGCGCGCAAGGCGCAGGACATGGCCGAGGCGCTGGGCCTGCCGCAGCCGCTGACCATTGGCTCTGCCGTCGCCTCTGACGCGTTCTTCCCCTTTCCCGACGGCTTGCTGACAGTGGCCGAGGCTGGGGCGACAGCGGTCATCCAACCCGGCGGCAGCATGAACGATGCACAAGTGATTGCCGCCGCGGATGAAGCGGGCCTTGCTATGGTCTTCACCGGCATGCGCCATTTCCGGCACTGACTCATGCGTACAGCCACCATCACAGCGATTACAACCTTTGTCCTTGACCAGCTTTCAAAGCTGGCCGTTGTTCAGGGCCTTAACCTGATCGAGCGTGGCGTGATCGAGGTGGTGCCGCCTTTCCTCGTGTTCCGCATGGCGTGGAACCGGGGGATCAACTTTGGCCTGCTGGCCAATGATGCCGATCTGGTGCGCTGGGGTCTGATCCTGATTTCACTGGCAATTTCGGCTTGGGTCTGGGTCTGGGTGGGGCGGGAAAATCCGGGGCGCTGGGCGCAAATCTCGGCGGGGCTGCTGGTTGGCGGTGCGCTGGGCAATGTGATTGACCGAATTATCTACGGCGCAGTGGCCGATTTTCTGAACATGTCCTGCTGCGGGATTGAAAACCCTTATGCGTTCAACGTGGCTGATATTGCGATCTTTGCGGGCGCTGCAGGGCTGGTACTGTTCACCGGAGGCGGCAAAGATAAGACACCTCGCAAACCGCGCCGAAAGACCCCGTGACGCGGGGTGACGATTGCGCTAAGAACATGAACGACTGACTTGGTGGAGGCGATGATGCAGACAGCACGGATAATCCTCGCGATGACATGCGCGGCGATTCTTGCTGGTTGCGGCAATGGTGATAAGCCACCCCAACTGATGAATGTGCGCTCGTCGACCTCTGGCCCGGATGAGTTCGGCATTCTGCCACCCAAGCCTTTGGAAATGCCGACCGACCTTGCGCAATTGCCTGAACCAACGCTGGGCGGAAGCAACCGCACAGACCCCACGCCAGAAGCGGATGCGATCATCGCGCTTGGTGGCCGTCCGGGTGCAGGGGCAGGACTTGATGCCGGGTTGGTCAGTCATGTGTCGCGCTTTGGCATTGCAGCGGGCATTCGGCAGACCGTCGCGGCAGAGGATCTGCAATGGCGGCGTGACAACAATGGCCGTATTCTGGAACGCCTGTTCAACGTGAACGTCTATTACCGCGCCTATGAGGATCAGCAGCTTGATCAGCACGCCGAACTGTGGCGCTGGCGTCAGCGCGGTGTCCGGACCCCGTCTGCACCGCCGCCGAAAAAGGGCGAATAGTCTGCGCAGGTCTGCCTTGGTCACTTTGCCGTAAGCAGGGCTTGCGCATTGCGCGCCGCCGCGTAGCTTTGTTGTATAACCATCAAGGAATTCTCCGCAATGCTGCGTCGCACACTTGCGCTATGCCTTTTGGCCGCCACACCGCTTCTGGCCGAAGATGTCACCACCTTTCGTCTCGATAACGGGCTGGAGGTGGTGGTGATCGAAGATCACCGCGCCCCGGTTGTTACCCAAATGGTCTGGTATCGCACCGGCGCAGCGGACGAGGCGCCCGGCCGTTCCGGCATTGCGCATTTTCTGGAGCACCTGATGTTCAAGGGCACCGATACGCTTGCACCCGGAGAATTCTCGGCCACGGTCGAGGCGCAGGGCGGCAATGACAACGCGTTTACCAGCTGGGATTATACTGCCTATTTTCAGCGCGTTGCGGCAGACCGTCTTGTTCTGATGATGCGGCTAGAGGCTGATCGGATGCGCAACCTGCAGATTTCCGAAGATGATATCACGACAGAACGCGCGGTGATTATCGAAGAGCGCAAGCAACGCACAGACAGCAGCCCGGGGGCGCTGTTGCAAGAACAAATGCGCGCCGCCCAGTTTTTGAACCATCCCTACGGCATTCCCATCATTGGCTGGCTGCACGAGATGGAGACGCTCGACCGTCAGGCGGCCTTGGATCACTACACGCGCTTTTATGCGCCAAATAACGCTATTCTGGTGGTCGCAGGTGATGTGACGCCCGAAGCCGTGCGCGAGATGGCGCAAAGGCATTACGGCCCGTTGGCACCATCTGATGCCATCACCGACCGGAAACGCCCGGCTGAGCCGCCGCAAATCGCGGAACGTCGCATGACGCTGACCGATCAGCGTGTGTCAGAGCCATATGTGTTGCGCAGCTATCTTGCCCCGGAACGCGATCCGGGCGATCAGGAAAAGGCCGCTGCGCTGACCATTCTGGCCGAGATTCTGGGCGGCTCTGGGCAGACCTCGCTCTTTGCGCAGGCGTTGCAATTCGGGGCAAATCCGGTGGCGGTGTATTCCTCGGCATTCTATGACGGGACGGGGTTGGACGAGTCCACATTCGGGCTGCTTGTGGTGCCGATGCCGGGTGTTGATCTGGCCACGGCTGAAGCTGCGATGGATGCTGTGATCGCCGATTTCGTTGACGCGGGACCGGATGCCGAAGACTTCGCCCGGATCAAGACCCAGATCCGCGCCAATCAGATCTATGCCCGCGACAACGTTGATGGACTTGCCCGCCGCTATGGCGAAGCCTTGGCCGTTGGTCTGACCGTGCAGGATGTGCAGGACTGGCCTGCCGTGCTGGATGCGGTGACTCCCGAACAGGTGCAAGATGCCGCGCGTGAGGTGCTGAACCGCAACCGCGCAGTGACCGGATGGCTGATGCCCACTGAAGAGGCCGCGCAATGAATATGTTTAAACTCGCGGCCCTGTTGGTGGCCTTTGCACTGCCCGCCCGCGCCGAAATTGACATCCAGACCGTGACTTCGCCGGGTGGTATCACCGCTTGGCTGGTCGAAGAGCCGGGCATTCCTTTTACTGCGCTGGAAATTCGCTTTCGGGGGGGCACTGCGTTGGACATGCCTGGCAAGCGCGGCGCGGTCAACCTGATGACAGCCATGATCGAGGAAGGCACCGGTGATCTCGACTCTGTCGGTTTCGCCCGCGCCCGCGATTCTTTGGCCGCCAGTTTCAGCTTTTCCTCGGATCAGGATTCCGTTGGCGTGTCGGCCCGCTTTCTGACCGAAAACCGGGACGAGGCCGTTGATCTGTTGCGCCGCGCCTTGGTGGAGCCGCGCTTTGACCAAGACGCGCTTGACCGGGTGCGGGGCCAGGTGCTTGCAGGCTTGCGGCAAGATGCCAAGAATCCCGGCACGCTTGCCAGCCGTCGCCTGCGCGAAATGGCTTACGGCGATCACCCCTATGCCAGCACCGGCGATGGCACGGAGGAGTCCGTCACTGCGCTGACCCGCGATGACATACTGGACGCGCACCGCGCCTCTATTGCGCTTGACCGGATCTATGTCTCGGCGGCGGGCGATATTTCGGCGGCAGAGCTTGGCCCTTTGCTGGACACGCTGCTGGGGGCTCTGCCTGCCACGGGCGCACCACTGCCAGACCGCGCGCCGATGGCGTTGACAGGGGGCATTACAGTTCAGGATTTCCCCGGCCCGCAATCGACCGTGATCTTTGGCCATCAGGGTATCAAACGCGATGACCCCGACTTTTTCGCGGCCTCCATCCTGAACGAAATTCTGGGCGGCGGGCGGTTTTCGGCGCGGTTGATGTCCGAAGTGCGTGATCGTCGCGGCCTGACCTATGGTATCGGCAGCTATTTGCTGGGCTACGATCAAGCCGAATTGCTGATGGGGCAGTTTTCCTCGGCCAATGGCACCGTGGGGCAGGCGATTGACGTTATCCGCGACGAATGGCGCAAGATTGCCACCGATGGTGTAACTGCGGCTGAGCTGGAAAACACCAAGACCTACCTGACAGGCAATTACCCGCTCCGTTTCGATGGCAACAGGCCTATTGCGGCGATGCTGGTCGGGATGCAGATGATTGGCCTTGCGCCGGACTACCCGAAAACCCGCAACGCCAAGGTGGAAGCGGTCACGATGGAAGACGTGGCGCGGGTAGCGGCAACCTTGTTCCGCGAGGCAGATTTGCGCTTTGTGGTTGTGGGCCAGCCCGAAGGTGTTGGCTCGACCGATTGACCGAATCTATGGCCCTTAAGGACGAGTGATGCTAAACTTGGGGGTATGAACATGGCGACCCCCAACATATCCATGGACCGCCCGGTCATCCGGCCGCTGGACGAGGCTTCAATCAACCGCATCGCCGCGGGAGAGGTGGTCGAACGTCCGGCCTCTGCGGTCAAAGAACTGGTGGAAAACGCGCTCGACGCGGGGGCCACCCGCATCACGGTGGAATTTGCCGATGGTGGCAAGACGCTTATCCGGGTGACAGACGACGGCTGCGGCATGACCGCCGCCGATCTGCCGCTTGCCATTGCCCGGCATGCCACGTCAAAGATCGACGGATCAGACCTTCTGAACATCCACAGCTTTGGCTTTCGCGGTGAGGCGCTGGCTTCGCTGGGTGCTGTGGGTCGCCTGACCCTCACCTCCCGCGCGGCGGGCCAAGATGCAGCGCAGATCACTGTCGCCGGGGGGCGTATGGCCGGTGTGCGCCCTGCAGCGCTGACTCGTGGCACTGTGGTTGAACTGCGCGATCTGTTCTACGCCACACCTGCGCGGCTGAAATTCCTGCGCACCGACCGGGCAGAGGCGCAGACGATCGCCGAGGTGCTGCGGCGGCTGGCCATGGCCGAACCGCATGTCGGCTTTACCCTGACCGAAGTATCAAACGGTGACAGCCGCACACTGTTTCGTGCTGACCCGCAATCGGGCGATTTCTTTGACGCGCTACACGGTCGCTTGACCGGCATTCTGGGCGCAGATTTCACAAGCAATGCCCTGCGCATCGACGTTCCCCGCGATGGGCTGCACCTGACCGGATATGCTGCTTTGCCCACCTATTCGCGCGGCTCATCGGCACAGCAATTTGTCTTCGTCAATGGCCGCCCGGTGCTGGACAAGCTGCTTTTGGGCGCGCTGAGGGTTGCCTATTTCGATTTCCTGTCACGCGACCGCCACCCGGCCGCCGTGCTGAACCTGTCGTGCGACCCAGAACGAGTGGATGTGAACGTCCACCCCGCCAAGGCCGAGGTCCGCTTCCGTGAACCCGACGCCGCCCGTAGCCTGATCATCACCGGCCTGCGCTCAGCACTTTCGGGCGCAGGTCACCGCGCTTCTACCACCGTGGCCACGGAAACCCTTGCCGCCATGCGCCCCGAGCCGCCGCGTGTTTATCAGATGGACCGCCCCTCGCAGGCCAGTTTTGCCCGCGCCTTTGCCTTTCAGGCACCCGACCCCGCTTCGGGCTTTGCCGAAATGCCGACGGCACGGATCGAAGATCGCAACGAGCCGCGCGATGAGAGCCACCCGCTTGGTGCGGCCCGTGCACAGCTGCATGAAAACTATATCATCGCCCAAACCGAGACGGGTATCGTCATTGTTGATCAGCACGCCGCGCATGAACGGCTGGTCTATGAACGCCTCAAACGCCAGATGGCCGATACTGGAATCGCCGCACAGGCGCTTTTGATCCCAGAGATCGTGGAAATGTCCGCAACCGATGCCACGCGCCTGCTTGATGCTGCGCCCACGCTGGCCGAAATCGGGCTGGTGATTGAACCGTTTGGCGGCAATGCTATCGCGGTGCGCGAAACTCCGGCTGTTCTTGGCACAGTCAACGCCGCTGCGCTGATCCGCGACGTGCTTGATGAACTGGCCGACGCCGGCCAAACCCACCTTCTCCGCGCAAAAATTGATGCGGTGTTGTCGCGGATGGCCTGCCACGGCTCTGTCCGTTCGGGCCGACAGATGCGGGCCGAGGAAATGAACGCGCTTTTGCGCGAGATGGAGGCGACACCGCATTCGGGCCAGTGCAACCATGGCCGCCCTACCTATGTTGAACTGAAACTCCACGATATTGAGCGGTTGTTCGGGCGCAGATGATCACTCTTTTTGGCCAGACTTTTGCAATCACCGACCCCGAGGTGCTGGTTCTTGGCGGTGCGGCGCTGATCCTTTTGATATTCCTTGCCCTTATCTTGCGTACAGCGGGGCGGTCGGCGACCATGGCCGAACCCCTGATGCGCGAAATTGGCTGGCTGGCGCAGCGCGTGCAAAATTTGGGTGACGGCCAGGAACGATTGGCGGGTGGCCTGCACCATGTGTCCGAGGCACAGGCCGTTTCCCAAACCGCAATGTTGCAAGTGATGGAGCAGCGCCTTGCCGAAGTTTCGCGCCAGATGGGTGAAAGCCTGCACGGCACCTCTACCCGGACGGCGCGGTCTTTGGGCGAATTGCAGCAACGGCTGGAGACCATCGACAAAGCGCAGGCGAATATCGAGAAACTGTCGGGCAATGTGCTCAGCCTGCAAGATATCTTGTCCAACAAGCAAACGCGTGGTGCCTTTGGTGAAATCCAGTTGCATGACATCGTGCAAAAAGCCTTGCCGAAAGACGCCTACACCATGCAGGCCACGCTTTCGAACAACCGCCGCGCCGATTGCCTGATCCATTTACCGCAACCTCCCGGACCAATCGTTATTGACGCGAAATTCCCGCTTGAGGCGTATGAGGCGATCCGCCGCGCCGAAAACCCCCGGCAGGCACAAGAAGCAGCAACCCTGATGCGCGGTGCAGTGCGCCAGCACATCCGCGCCATCGCCGAGAAATACATCATCGAAGGGGAAACTGCCGACGGCGCTTTGATGTTCCTGCCGTCCGAGGCTGTTTATGCCGAACTACATTCGAACTTCCCCGAAATCGTCCGCGAAGGCTTTGCGGTAAAGGTCTGGATTGTGTCGCCCACCACCTGCATGGCCACGCTGAACACCATGCGCGCGGTGCTGAAAGATGCCCGGATGCGTGAGCAGGCGGGCGCGATCCGCAAGGAACTGGCGTTGCTTTATGCCGATGTCGACCGTCTGGGCACACGTGTCGAAAACCTTGACCGGCATTTTGTGCAGGCGGCAAAAGACATCGAGGAAATCAAGATCAGCTCTGACAAAGCCACCAAACGCGCCCGCCGTCTGGACAATTTTGACTTTGAGGAAATCGCCAATACCCCGTCCACACCAGTGATTGCCCCCAGCGCGGCCGAGTGATCAGATCCGGAAGAACGGCTGTGCCAGACGCGGCAGAAGGGCGGTGAACTTCAACGAACCTTGGGTTGCCACCAAGCAAATACAAGCCTCTCCCGCTTCGGCAACCGGGGTATGCTCGACCGACGCGTCGGCAATTTCAACATCGCCGCGGGCAAAACGATCTGCCTCATCGCGGAACGCACCTTGCAAGACCAAGGTCAGTTCCAGCCCGTTATGTCCGTGATCCGGCATTGAAGCCCCGGCGGGAATGTACAAAAGCCGCGCAGAAGCCCCTTTGTCACCCGTGCGCAAGATCGCTTGGCGCACCCCCATGCCCAGCGGGCGCCATTTGACCGAATCTACCCCGCCGCCCACATAATCCATCAAAGGGGCGGGCAAAACACTGTCCTGCCGCCGTGCCAACGGGGCATCGGTTTGCGACATGGCGCCGATCCGCGCCAGGCACGTCTCAAGACTGCCCGCCGACATGTCGCAGGTGCTGTCTTCAATCACCGCCCCGCCAAGGGCGTCAAAGGCCATCGACCGCGCGCGGCATTCGTCACACATCGAAAGATGTGCTGCAATTACAAGGTTGAATGCTTCCGGCAATTCTGCTGCCGCATAGGCCATCAACAATTCATCCGACATGTGATGTTTGATCTTCATTTATCCGTTGCCTTCACATCCATCTGATGGCGCAGCCGTTCCAGCGCCAGTCGTATCCGCGATTTGATTGTTCCCAGCGGTAAGCCGGTTTCGGCCGCAATTTCACTGTGCGACAGGTCGCCAAAATAGGCCCGTTCAATCAAAACGCGCTGCTTCAAGGGCAATTGTGCCAGCGCAGTGCCTAAGCGTTCGGTTTCTTGCTGAGCCTCAAGCACCTCGGCCTGATCGGGTTCGGGTTCTGGTCCCCATGGTAATTCTTCTGGCTCGGGGCGACGCGATTTGCGCAGCGCGTCGATCCGTCGGTTTCGGGCGATGGTGAAGACCCAAGTGGCCACCGATGCCCGCTCTGCATCAAACAGCCGCGCCTTTTGCCAAAGCGTGGCCATAACATCCTGCGCACATTCTTCGGCCAAGGCTTCACTTGCCCCTGATTTCATCAAGAACGCCTTTACCCGTGGCGCAAAATGCCGAAACAGGGCAGCAAAAGCCACCTTGTCCTGATCGTCACGCACCCGGAAAACAAGGGCTGACCAATCGATTTGTTCGGCATCTGCTGTCAAACGCAGGTTCCCCTTTTTCGGCGTCATACACCTATCGCCCGCAGCGTAAAGCCGAGGGTTGACAGTTGCATACGCTTTCTGGGGTGCAATTGCATCGAACATCATACTCTGTCTACGCGGCATGTCTTAGGTTGGATCACATTTCAGCAATCTGGTTTTCGTACAATCGTTGTCAATCCTGCGTGGGCGCTGCAACTGGACAAGTGATCTGCGCGACGATCTGTGCGTATAACCGCAAAACGAACAAAGAAAGCCGTCCTATGCCATTCGAGACCGCCGCCTCTGCTCCGCGCCGCATTGCCGTGATCGGGGGGGGCATCACTGGTATGTCTGCTGCCCATATGCTGGGTGATGCTAACCATGTCGTGTTGTTCGAGGCTGAGCGGCGACTTGGAGGGCATGCCCGCACTGTTATGGCAGGCAAGCGCGGGGATCAGCCGGTGGATACCGGATTTATCGTTTTCAACCATGTCAACTATCCGCATCTCGTCCGGTTGTTTGAAAAACTCGACGTGCCCACGGCCAGAAGCACAATGAGCTTTGGCGCCAGCATTGACGGTGGCCGCATCGAATATGCGCTGGCCAATCTTGATACCCTGTTCGCCCAGCGCAAAAACCTGCTGAACCCGAAGTTTATCGGTATGATCCGCGATATTCTGCGGTTCAACAAGCACGCGGTGTCAGTCGCCAAGCCCGGTATGGTGATCCGCGATCTGCTGGCGGCGCTTGGCACTGGGGATTATTTCCGCGACTATTACATCACCCCGTTCTCGGGGGCGATCTGGTCGACGCCGACCAAGGGTATCCTCGATTTTCCAGCGGATGCGATGATCCGGTTTTTCAACAACCACCGGCTTTTGCATACCGAAGGCCAGCACCAATGGTTCACCGTTCAGGGCGGCTCGGTGCAATATGTGCAGCGCCTTCAGGCCGCACTGGTGCGGCAGGGCGTAGATCTGCGGCTTGGGGCCACCATTGCGGCTGTGCAGCGGGGCGATGGCGGCGTTCAGGTCCGCCCTCACGGCTCGGAATGGGAATCGTTTGATGACGTCATTTTTGCGACCCATTCCGATGATGCATTGGCGCTGCTGTCCGATGCTTCTGCCGCCGAACGCGCCAGCTTGGGGGCCGTGCGTTATCAGTCGAATGAAGCCGTGTTGCACTGCGACGAGAGCCTGATGCCGCGGCTGCGCAAGACCTGGTCAAGCTGGGCCTATGTTGAGCCAAAAGGCGGGCCAGGCGACCGCATCGACCTGACCTATTGGATGAACAGCCTGCAACCCATCCCGCAGGATGATCCGCATTTTGTAACGCTCAACAGCAACCGCGCGATCCGGGATGAGTGCATTTATGACAGTGTCACCTTCCGCCACCCGGTCTATGATGCGGCGGCGCTGGCGGCCCAAGGGGCTATCCGAATGATGAACGGCACCGCAAACACATGGTTCTGTGGCGCGTGGATGAAAAACGGCTTCCATGAAGATGGTATCGGCAGCGCAGTGGATGCGGTGACCGCAATGGGCCACCGAAGCGCGTCTGGCATGACCGTATGACAGTGGATATGATCCACGGTCAGACGTTTCATGGCCGCAAGGGCGCGGTCCAGAACAGCTTTCGCTATACCGTTGATTACATTGCCCTTGATGTCGAGGCCCCCGCAGATGGGCCAAGCCTTTTTGGTCGCAACCGCCGCAACCTGACTGCGCTTTGGGACACTGACCATGGCGGGCTGCCGGGGCAGGGCAGGGGGTCGGCATGGGTGCGCGAGGTGCTGGCCACGCACAACCTTCCAACACCCGCCCGCATTATCCTGATGGCTCAGCCGCGCATTCTGGGGCATGTCTTCAACCCGGTCTCGTTCTGGTTGTGCTATGATGCGGCGGGCGATCTGCGCACGGTGATTGCCGAAGTGTCGAACACCTATGGCGACCGCCACTCCTACCTTGCGCATCACGACAACCATGGCCCGATCACCCGCGAGGATACACTCAGCGCGCGCAAGATCTTCTATGTCTCACCCTTTCAACCGATCGAGGGCGGCTATGCGTTCCGCTTTGACATCACCGACGACCGTATCGGCATCTGGATCGACTACACCACTCCGGGTGGCGGGTTGTTTACCAACCTGACCGGCGCCCGTGTGCCCTTGACCAACACGGGCATTCTGCGCGCCTGCCTGCGCCGCCCGTTTGGCTCGCGCCGGGTGTTGGCGCTGATCCATTGGCAGGCACTGAAACTGGCGATCAAGGGCGCAAAGTTCCGCAGCCACCCCAAGCCCCCGGCCGAAGACGTCACCAGATGACCAAAGCTGCCCCGCTCTGGCCGCCGCTTTGGCCATGGTCGCTGTTCGCGGCCATGATCGCCGCTGCAGGCTTGCCGATCTATATTCACGCGCCCAAATTCTATGTTGACACCTACGGCACCAGCTTGACTGCACTTGGGCTAACCCTTGCCGCGCTGCGTCTGATTGATGTGGTCCAAGACCCCCTGTTGGGCTGGCTGGCCGAGGCGGGGCGCAAGCGCCGCGCGGCTTTGGTCTGGGGGGCGGCTATGGTGATGGCCCTTGCAATGATTGGCCTTTTCGCCATTGCCCCGCCCATAGCGCCGTTGGCATGGTTCGCCATAACCCTTGCGCTGCTGTTCAGCGGGTTTTCGTTTCTCACCATCGTTTTCTACGCCCAAGGCGTCGAAAAAGCTGCCCTGCTTGGCCCCACTGGCCACTTCCGGCTTGCGGGCTGGCGGGAAACCGGGTCGCTTTTGGGCGTTTCGCTTGCCGCCGTTGCGCCGGTGGTGCTTGGCAGCTTTACGGACCGCCCCTTCACCGGCTTTGCCGCTGGCTTCGCCTTGCTTGCGCTCGTCGCCGTGGTCACGATGCGCCGTGAATGGACCGCCGCCCCGGCAACGCAGACCCCTGCCGATGCCGTCGGCCTGTTCCGCCCCATTCTCGCCGACCCGCTCTCGCGCCGTCTTTTACTGATCGCGCTGCTGAACGCGGCCCCTGTGGCCGTGACCTCCACCCTGTTCCTTTTTTTCGTCGAAAGCCGCCTTGGCGCCCCCGGTCTTGAGGGCCCGTTGCTTTTGTTGTTCTTCCTCTCCGCCGCCGCCTCTGCCCCGTTTTGGAGCCGGAGCGCCGCCCGCTTTGGCGCAAAGCGCAGCCTGCTGGCCGCCATGGCGCTGGCCATCGCCGCCTTCCTCTGGGCTGTCGCCTTGCGCGAAGGCGATGCGTTGCCCTTTGCCGTGATCTGTGCGGCATCCGGTGCCGCGCTGGGTGCCGACCTTACCCTGTTGCCTGCCCTGTTCGCACGCCGCCTGTCTGCCCTTGGCAAGGGCGAGGGCGCAGCGTTCGGCTTGTGGTCCTTTATGTCCAAGCTTTCGCTTGCCCTGGCCGCAGCTACGCTTCTGCCCGCGCTGTCTGCCGCAGGCTTCACCCCGGGCACAGACAACCCGCCCGATGCGCTTTTGGCCTTGTCCCTGCTCTACGCCGCACTGCCTTGCGCGCTCAAACTTATTGCCATGGCGCTTCTGGTCACAACTGAAACAGCCGAAACAGCCGAAACCCACGCATAAGGC
Source organism: Pseudotabrizicola sp. (assembly GCF_030684215.1). Classification (GTDB taxonomy): domain Bacteria; phylum Pseudomonadota; class Alphaproteobacteria; order Rhodobacterales; family Rhodobacteraceae; genus Pseudotabrizicola. Next base: position 28,359 of record NZ_JAUXOV010000071.1, on the reverse strand, counting down.
TTGACCCGAGGGCGAGGGGACACAACCTTGATGTAACAGGCCGTGGCGTCGGCCTTCAGCGGAACCATCACCAACCGCACCCGTTTATACAGAATATGCTCATGGACGCCGGATGAAGGAGATACAAACGATGAGAGACTGGACAGGAAAACGCTACTGGCTCGTGGGCGCGTCCGAGGGCCTTGGCCTTGCTCTGGCCCAGATGCTCTCACGCGCCGGGGCCGAGGTGATCCTGTCTGCCCGTTCACAAGATCGTCTTACCGCAGCCGTGGCCACACTGGCAGGCAAAGGCAGCGCCGTTGCCTGTGATGTAGCCGACCGTGCTTCTGTGCAGGCCGCCGCCGATCAGATCGGGCCGGTAGATGGCGTGGTATATCTTGCAGGGGTCTATTGGCCGACCAAAGCACAAGAGTGGAAGGCTGATGAAGTCGAGGCGATGTGCGACGTGAATTTCACCGGCTGCGCCCGCGTGATCGGGGTTGTTTTGCCCGGTATGGTGGCTCGCGGATCGGGGCATGTGGTGATCACCGGCTCCCTTTCCGGGTTTCGTGGTTTGCCGGGTTCGATTGGCTACACCGCCTCGAAGGCCGGGGTCATGTCGCTGGCGGAATGTCTTTATGCCGACCTGCGGGACAGCGGCATTGATGTGCAGGTGGCCAACCCTGGCTTTATCCGCACCCGGCTGACCGACAAGAACGATTTCTCAATGCCCTTCCTGATGGAACCGGAAGAGGCCGCGCGCGAGATGTTCGAACACATGAACAGCGACACGTTCAAGAAAAGCTTTCCGTTGATGTTTTCCTGGCTGTTCCGGCTGTCGCAATTCTTGCCCGATTGGGCCTATTACCGGATGTTTGCACCGCGTAAATAGCCGGTCTTCCATCGCCTTGACCGTCAGGGAGCGATGAGCGTGGCTATGAAGAACCCGTCCATCCCGCCGCGCTCGGCCCACAGATCGGGCCGCAACCGGACTGCGCCTTGCTCGGTAATCCATTCCGCCTGCACCCAAGGCAGGGCTGGTCGCTGAACGCGCAGCCCCGGGTGCCGCAGCAACGCCGCCGCCAACTGGTTTTCGCCCTCTGCAGGCAGCAGCGAGCAGGTGCAATACACCAGCCGCCCGCCCGGTTTCAGCCATCCCAACGCCCGGTCGATCAGCGCCGCTTGCAGCGCAACCAGCCCTTCAACTTCCGACCCGTCCTTGATGAACGGCAGATCCGGGTGCCGCCGCAGTGTCCCTGTTGCCGAGCAGGGCGCATCCAGCAAAACCGCGTCAAACTTATCCTCGGGCGCCCAATGCAGTGCATCCGCGACCACCAGCGCAGCACTCAGACCAGTGCGCGCCAGATTTTCCGCCACCCGCGCCATGCGGGGCGAAGAGATGTCCAGCGCGGTCACCACAGCCCCGGTATCTGCCAGTTGCAGCGTTTTGCCACCCGGGGCGGCGCAGATATCCAGCACCGCCTCACCCTTTTGCACGCCCATCAGCCGCACCGCCATGGCCGCCGCTGCATCCTGCACCCACCAGTCGCCGCTCGCATAGCCCGGCAGTTGGGTGATCTGCCCGCCACTGGCCAGCCGGATGCTGCCCGTTGGCAAAAGCTCGCCCTCTGGCAGCGCAGTAGCGCCTGCCTTTGGTGTGATGTCCACCGGCGGCACCTGCGCCTGCACGGCCTCAATGGCGCTTACCACTTCACGCCCATACGCATGCACCAGCGGCTGCCGGATCCAGCGCGGCAGTTGGGGCGCGGGCAGGGCGGCCAGATCGACCAACTCCGGCAGAGCGCGCAGCACCGCATTCACCAGCCCCGACAGATGCGTGGTGCGCTTGCCGCGGCGCGCCAACGCCACCGCCTCATTCACCACGCCATGTGCTGCGGCACCGTCCGCGCGTTCCCACACCGCCAGCCGCAGAATGTTCAGCACCGCCAAAGGGGGCACCTTGCGCAGCAACGGCTTCAGCACCCGGTCAATCCGGTCCATCTGGCGCAGCACCTGCGCCGCCAACCGCTCGGCCCGCGCGCGATCCGGCCCCGACAGGCCATCAGGCAGCGCCACCTGTGACAGCATCATGCCTTCGCCCAGCACGGCGTTCAGCACACCCACGGCGGCACTGCGTGCGGTCACGCTTTCGGTTCCGGCCTTCATCCTGCGACGCCCCTGCTTCTTGTCTCGCTGGTCAAACGCCGTATATCAAGAAGCACAGACAGGAAAGCCGCCATGACCGATACACCCGATTTGCCCCCCGTTGATCTTCCCCCAGCCGCCAAGCGCGCCCTTGCCGAAGCAGAAGAGCGCCGACGGCATGCCGAAGCGATGACGCTGCCGAAAGAGCTTGGGGGCAGAGATGGCCCCGAACCCGTGCGCTATGGCGATTGGGAGAAAAAGGGTCTGGCCATCGACTTCTAAGCCTTATCGCAGCCGAAACGAGGCTGACTGGCCTTGCCCCTTGTCCGAGGTAAAGCGCAAGCGGCTGGCATCCATGGCTTCGACCAACTGGCAGTTGAAGGGTATGGCATAGCCGCTCCAATCCATGTCGCGGCAAAAGTATCCATCCTGCCAGACCCAGTTGCCACTGATGCCCCAACCCAGCGCCGATCCAGTGATCTTGCCATCCGGCGTCACTTTTAGCGACAGGTTATACAACCCGATCCGCAGCTCTTTGCCCTGCACAAAGGATAGAAACGCCGTCTTGTCGCGAATTGGCCCGGCCGTATTGGCCAAGGTAAGGGCTGGGAGGACGCAGATCAGCAGGGCGAGAAGAACACGGTGCATGGCAACCTCGATGGACGATACTTTTCGTATACGAGCGTCGGGGGCGTTTGGTTCACACTGTCCAGCGTTAAAGCCCCAGAACATCCATCATATCATAGTGACCGGGCTTTTGTGTCTGGCCCCACAGCGCTGCCTTAAGCGCGCCACGGGCGAAAATCGTGCGGTCGGTGGCCAGATGGCGCAGCACAATCCGCTCGCCATCGGCGGCAAAGATCACGTCATGCTCGCCCACCACATCGCCACCGCGAATCGCGGAAAACCCGATGGTGCCCCGCTCGCGTGCGCCGGTGATCCCGTCTCGCCCCGACACCATGGCCTGATCAAGCGTCACTCCGCGCCCGTCCGCCGCCGCCTGACCCAGCATCAGCGCGGTGCCTGACGGTGCATCCACCTTCATCCGGTGATGCGCCTCGACCACCTCGACATCCCAATCGGCATCCAGCGCCTGCGCTACCTTTTGCGTCAGCCGTACCAGCAGGTTGACTCCAAGGCTCATATTTCCCGCCCGTACGATCACCGCGTGGCGTGCCGCAGCATCGATTGCGGCGATATGGCCCGGCTCAAGCCCTGTTGTGCCGATCACATGCACCGCACGCGCTTGTGCTGCCAGCGCCGCAAATTCGACAGTGGCTGCGGGCGCGGTAAAGTCGATGACCCCCTGCGCCCGGGCAAAGGCCTCCAGCGGGTCATCAGTCACCAGAACCCCGATGGACGCGCCGCCCATACAGTCACCTATGTCGCGGCCGATCCACGCATGGCCCGACCGCTCCAGACAGCCGACCAGCCGCGCCTTGTCCGACGCCGCAATCGTTCGGATCAGCATTTGCCCCATCCGGCCCGATGCCCCAGTGACGACGATTCCTGGCAAGGTCTGCATGGTGGTTCTCCCAGTTGCGCCCGCGCGGTGTAGCGTGTTGGCGCGCGCGACAAAAGCCCGCCGTTGCGGGGCGGGTAAAAACAGCTTATGTGGCCCCCATGTCGAATAAACGCAATTCCTCGGGCGATGGCCCCAATCAACGCCAGCTTCGTGTCGGCGAACTTATCCGCCGCACGCTGGCCGATGTGCTGAACCGCAGCGAAATCCACGACCCAGACCTGAATCGCATGTCGATCACCGTGGGCGAGGTGTCGTGCTCCAACGATCTTAAGGTGGCGACGGTCTATATCATGCCTCTGATGGGATCGGTCCCGGTTGAGGATGCGATTGCCGCCCTCGCCCGGAACAAGGGAGAACTGCGCCACCGCGTCGCGTCGCAACTGACCCTGAAATACGCGCCTGATCTGCGCTTCCGCCCGGACGAGACCTTTGACCGCCTGGATGAAACCCGCCGCTTGTTTGCCGATCCAAAGGTTGTGAAAGACCTGTCGTCGCCGGATGACGAAGGTGACGCCAACGGGGACGTCTGAGCGATGCTGCGTCTTGCCGCCTTGTTCGCCTTCCTGCTGCCGCAGGTGGCGGATTCGGCTGTTTGCGAAATTCAGCGCTTTGAGGATACGTCTTTTACTGCCTGTGAAGTGAGAGTGGGCGAAGATCTGCGTTTGTTCCACTCTGGTCCCTCTGGCCCTTTGGGCAGCTTCAATGCGGTGAACGCCGCCTTGGCGGCTGAGGGCAAGACGCTTGGCTTTGCGATGAATGCGGGCATGTATCACCCGAACCGTGCGCCTGTGGGCCTGCTGATCGAGCAAGGGAGCACGCAGTCGGATATCGTGACAGCACAGGGGCCGGGAAATTTTGGCCTGCTGCCCAATGGCGTATTCTGCATTGGCGAACGGTTTTCCGTGGTCGAAAGCCGCGCGTTTTCCGCCACGCCGCCCAAATGCAGCTATGCAACACAATCTGGCCCGATGCTGGTGATAGATGGAGCGCTGCACCCACGCTTGATCCCCGACAGCGACAGCACCTTTATCCGCAACGGCGTGGGTGTCAGCGCCGATGGCACACGCGCGGTGTTCGTCATTTCCAACGACCGGGTGAACTTCCACCGATTCGCCCGGTTCTTCCGCGATGCGCTCGGCCTCCCCGATGCGCTGTATTTTGATGGTAAGATCTCGCGTCTTTACGCGCCTGCAGTCCGGCGCAACGACCTTGGCTTTGCCATGGGACCGATGGTCGGCACCGTCGTCAACAAGGACTGAAAACATGGGCCGCGTGAAAAAGGGCCGGGCTGTGTCCGGCTGGGTCATCATCGATAAACCGGCAGGGGTTGGATCGACCACTGTTGTCAATAAGGTGAAATGGGCGTTTCAGGCGCAAAAGGCGGGTCATGCCGGTACGCTTGACCCGGACGCCACTGGCGTTCTGGCGATTGCTTTGGGTGAGGCGACAAAGACGGTGCCTTTTGTCACCGATGGGCTGAAATGCTATCACTTCCGGGTGGCCTTCGGCGCGGCGACCAGCAGCGATGATGCCTCTGGCACTGTGCTGGAAACACGCGATGTGCGGCCGGATGATGCCGCAATCGAGGTGGCTTTGGCGGCATTTCGCGGCGACATCATGCAGGTGCCGCCGCAGGTGTCTGCGGTAAAGGTCGATGGTGAACGCGCCTATGATCTGGCGCGCGAAGGGATCGAGATGGATCTTGTGGCCCGTCCCTTGTGGGTGGAAAAGCTGGCGGTGCTGTCACGGCCCGATGCCGACCATGTTGATCTGGAAATGATCTGCGGCAAAGGCGGTTATGTGCGGTCGGTTGCGCGCGATCTGGGGCAGGCTTTGGGCTGTCTTGGCCATGTGGCTTGGCTGCGTCGGGTTTGGTCCGGCCCGTTTGAGGTGACTGGGGCGGCGACGCTGGAAGACATCGACCGCCTTGCCCGAACAGATGAAATCGACGCCCTGCTGCTCCCGCTGGAACTGGGTTTGACCGACCTTCCCGAGTTGCCCGCCACGCCCGAAGGCGCCGCGCGTTTGCGCAATGGCAATCCGGGAATGGTGCTGACCTCTAGCGTGGACTGGGGGGACGAGGCTTGGGCGAGTTACCAAGGCCGCGCGGTGGCGGTTGGCATCTACAAGGCTGGAGAACTGCACCCGAACCGGGTGTTCAACACATAAGCCGGTGGCCGTCATGCGGGGCATCGAGCCCCGCATGACGGCGTTGCCACAGCCAGGCCTTTTGACGAGGGTGAGCGCGGCGCGGTGGGGGCGCTCCGCGCGGGAGTATTTGGAAAGCAGCAAATGCAAAGAAATGTGGGACTGATTGTACGGCAGCATCTGAAGGGGGAAGCTGCATCGGAGGCGGTATATTCACCCTGCGAGCGCTATCGCTATCTGTTGACCAGGGTCTGGGACCGGGGGGGTGAGCGGGCGTTGTTTGTGATGCTTAATCCGTCGACTGCGACCGAGGTACAAAACGACCCGACGGTGGAGCGCTGTGAGCGTCGTGCGCGTGCGCTGGGGTTTGGAGCATTCCGTGTTGTGAACATCTTCGGCTTTCGCGCGACAGACCCAAAGGTGATGCGGGCCTTTGAGGATCCGGTCGGGCCAGGCAATGACATGGCGATCCTGTCGAGCGTAGTGGACTGGCAGCCCGGTCGGGTGGTCTGTGCTTGGGGTGGCCACGGTCTGCATCTGGGGCGGGGAGACGCTGTGGCGCGATTATTGCGCGGCACTGGGCAGCCGTTATGGCATTTGGGGATGACAGCCTCGGGTCAACCCAAGCATCCTTTGTATATCGCCTACGCTCAGCAGCCTGAACTGTGGGACTGACTGCAGGCCTGTCTTGCGTTCAGGAAGGCTGTAGTTGGATCAATGACAGGTCGAGCCCTACAGCGTTGCGGATCAGGGCCACTGCGACACCGTCGAGCAACAGAGTTACATCATCTGTTCCGTCAACGGGTTCTGCCGATAGGGCAGGGAGTGGATGCTGCAGTTGGTCATAGACCACCACAATTTGATCTTCGTCGGGGCTGTAATCCACTATCTCCGACACTGGCAGGCCGGGTGCGAAATCTTGCAGCTGGAAGGTATCGGAACCGGACCCACCCATGGCGATGTCGCCTGGGCCGATGCCTATGAAGTCGTCGCCCGCGCCACCGTTCAGCACATCCACCGCGGCATCACTGCGTCCTTCGAACCCACCCCATAGCGTGTCATTCCCAGATCCGCCATCCAGCGTGTCTTGCGATCCGCCGCCGATCAGCAGGTCATTTCCGGCTCCGCCCGCCAGCCAGTCGCGGCCCATGCCGCCATCAAGCGTATCGTGACCTTCGCCGCCCATCAGCGTATCGGCCCCGCCGCCACCGATCAGATGGTCATTGCCCTCACCACCGGCAAGGTGATCCGCGCCCCTGCCACCAAAAAGTAGATCATCGCCCGCCCCGCCGATCAGGACATCATTGCCGCCCTGACCAAACAGGCTGTCATCGCCGTCGCCTCCATCCAGATGATCACGTCCTGAACCGCCCGACAGTCTGTCATTGCCGCCGCGTCCGACAAGTTGGTCATCGCCGCCACCGCCGGACAGCGTGTCATTTCCGGCCCCGCCACTTAGAATATTGGCCCCACCGTCGCCCGTAAGGGCGACCGGTGCCGCCTCTGGTTCTGCTATGTCATCCGAAACGGGCATTCCGTCATCAACATAGCCGGATCGTGTTCCGTTTGATGTATCTGTATCTGTATCGGCAAGGAGCCAACCTAGCGAAGCATTTTCGTCTTCTCCTTCGGCTGACGGGTCTTGATCATCCGCCTCTGGTTCGGCGTCTTCCTCGGCACCCGAGGTGCGCAGGAGACCATCAGCGAGAAGGCCTGCGCCCAAGGCACCCATAATTGCCAGCAATGCCAACATCAGCCAATCCCTTGCCGCAACCTGCACGTTAACCAATTCGCCGTGCAACCCCTCGATTGCAAACGAAAACTCTTCCAGTATCCATATCACGAATCGTTGAGTTCTGACAGGGTGCCGTCGCGAATTCTGGGCGCATCGTTAACGCTGCCTTGCGTGACCAAAGCTCCCCCGCACATGAGGGCTTTTCTTTGCGCCGGTTTTCTCCTATACGCTCCCATCCCCGATGTTTTCGGGGCCCAATGGTCTTGCTGGACGACATCCCGGCTCGCACCGTCACCCTTCTGCTCAAGGAGATATCCGATGTCGATCACCGTCGAAGAAAAAGCCCGCCTGATCAAGGAATACGCCACCAAAGAACACGACACCGGCTCGCCGGAAGTTCAGGTGGCCATCCTGTCGTCGCGCATCGCGACCCTGACCGAGCATTTCAAGAGCCACAAGAAAGACAACCACTCGCGTCGTGGTCTTTTGATGATGGTCGCCCAGCGCCGCAAGTTGCTGGACTATCTGAAAGGCAAGGAAGAGGCACGCTACACCGCCCTGATCGCCCGCCTCGGCCTGCGCCGCTAAGCGCGGCCTGAGCGACCGAATACGGAAACGCCCGCCCCGAGAGGGGTGGGCGTTTTGCGTTTGGGGAGGGCTTTGTTTGAGGTGCCACATCGCTCGTGAGGCGGACATCGGCGTGTTCTGTTCAGCTATCTCCTCCCCCGGCCGATTAAGTGTAGTGCCGGCCTGGGAACGATGTGATACGTCTGGGTTGATCGTTAGTTGAGGGCGTGCCTTTTGACTGCGTTTCTGCCGAATTTTGGCTCGCTCCGCGAGTTTTCGGCCCAAGAGGACTTCTGACATGTCCAAGACATCTTTTGACCACCTCGAAGCGGCGAGCACACTTGCCGTGGTGGTCTCCTCACATGAGCCTTTGCTTTTTCTTTCCGCAGATCAGGTGATCATCGCTGCAAGCGCTTCATTTTGCCGGGCTTTTGAGATTGATCCGGTGACGCTTCCCGGCAGGCATCTCAGCGCAGTAGGAAACGGAGAGTGGGCGATGCCGAATCTTGCCTCGCTGCTGAAGGCGACCGCTGCGGGAAGTGCGCATATCGAAGCCTACGAGATTGACCTCATTCGGCAGGACAGGAAGATACGGAACCTGGTCGTCAACGCCTGCACTTTGGATGACGGCGACAAGGATCGTATCCGGATGCTGCTTGCGGTGACCGATGTGACGGACATGCGTGCCGAAGCGCGCATCAAAGACGATCTGGTTCGGGAAAAGGCAATTCTGCTTCAGGAAGTCCAGCATCGGGTTGCGAACAGCCTGCAGATCATTGCCAGCGTTCTGATGCAGAGCGCACGAAAGGTGCTGTCCGAAGAGGTGCGCGGTCACCTTCACAATGCCCATCACCGGGTCATGTCGATTGCAGCGGTGCAAAAGCAGCTTTCAACCTCCCTTGGCGGCGAGGTCGGGATACGCACCTATCTGACGCAACTTTGCGACAGCCTCGGCGCATCAATGATTGCTGACCCTGATCGCCTCTCGATTTCAGTCATCGCCGATGACAGTGCCGTAAAAGCAGAGGTTTCCGTCAGTCTGGGGCTCATTGTCACCGAACTGGTGATCAACGCGCTCAAGCACGCGTTCCCTGATCAGGCGACGGGCAGGATCGAAGTTGGCTACCTTGCAAAAGGCAGCAACTGGACCTTATCAGTCACGGACAATGGCATCGGCATGCAAGCGGGCAGCAGCGCGCCTAAAGCAGGCCTTGGAACCGGGATTGTGGAAGCACTGACCAAGAACCTGAAGTGCGAACTTCAGATGAGCGAAGCAAATCCGGGCACTGCTGTCACGATCAGTCATCGTGGGAGTGCCGATCACCAAGAAGGCATCCGCTCCGTTGCGTAGGAACCAAAAGATGCTGACGCGCTTTGGTTTACTGTCAAAGCCTGCGGGCCTTTAATTTTGAGAGACGAGAAGCAGATGAAAAACGGTAAGGCTGTGGTCCTCGTGGTCGAAGACAATGCGCTCATTCGGATGGGGGCCCTCGACCTTGTTCGCTCTGCCGGTTACGAGGCGCTGGAAGCCTGTGATGCAGCCGAAGCCATCCGCATTCTGGAATCGCGAGATGACATCGATCTGGTCTTTACCGATGTGCAAATGCCCGGCACGATGGATGGCATCAAGCTCTCGCATTACATCCGTGACCGATGGCCTCCCGTGAAGCTGCTCGTCGCGTCTGGCATGACGATTCTTCAAGAAAGCAGCCTGCCATCGGGGAGCCTGTTCTCCTCAAAACCCTATAACGAACATGAAATTATCGACATGATGACGCGCTTGCTTTTGAGCGACAGTAGGTCATCCGCAGAAGTGCACGACTGATAAGTTTCCGTTTGACCAAAGCAGGTCGACAGCTTTTGGCGGCGCCGCATCTAGAAGCAACTGTATCTCTCACGCCGTTGCGGCGGTCCATTTCTGACGGCCCTTGCACAGGGCGTTCGCGATGGTGACGAGCTTTGTGGAGAGGGCGGTGATGATGACCTTGTGCGGCTTGCCAGCCTTGCAGAGGTGATCCGCGCAGGATTTCAGGCTTGGGTTGTGATGTGCCGCGACCAGTGCCGCTTGGAACATCACGTGCCGCAGGGCCCGGTGACCTCCAGTGAGTGCCGCAGCCTCTTCGCCGGAGATGGTGCCGATCTCGGGCATTTCGGTGACCCATTGCCCGGCAGTGCATGTTTGCATGCACGAGAGGGAGCATCGCGCCGGGAACCGTGACGGCTTCATCGTTTCATCCGCCTGGCTTGGTGCCACAAAGCATTTCAAACAATTTGGCCGCTGCTTGCGCAGCGGCCAAATTGCTCGGAAAAAGCAAGAGTTACCCTCGGTATGCAAAGCCGCCAAAGATGCGGCCTTCGTCGCGGTGGCGACCTCCACGCACGGCTCCAACGTAGGCGGCAGCGGCGGCAACCATTGCAGCGGCGGCCAGAATGAAAGCCGTCAGGATTGCACTGACGCGGGCAACTTCTGCCGCGTCAATAGCTGCTTGCCTGGCGTCTTCGACCAAACGGTCGGCTTCGGCCTTGGCCGTTTCTGCGGTCTGGATCGCATCGGCGCGGGTCTTCTGTGCAGTGGCGATGGCGTTGTCGACGCGGGTCGTGGCCTCTGGCTGCGAAACAGAAGTGTTTGCGACCACAGCACTGATCAGATAACTGCGTTCGGCATCTGAAACCTCACCCGTCAGAGCAATGTTTCCCATGATTGACGCTGTTTCGCGTGCGACCGTTTCAGGTGCGTTGGTGCCAGCAGTCGCCTGAGCCGGGCGCAGCAAGGTGTCGCTGACATAAGCCATCGGGTTTTGCACGGCTTGTTCGGGAACCATCGCACCGGCGGCAGAGACTGCCCCTTCGGCAACGCCACCAACCACTGATCCGGTTGCTGTTGCAACGTCACCGGCGACAGCACCCACCGTCGTGGCGGCGGATCCGACGGCGGAAACCGTTGTTGACACCGCCGCTCCCAACAAGAATAACGAAGCAACGATCCCTAATCCCCAGACCACAAGCCCGTTGATCCCGTCGCGCACGGTGACTTCGTCTGCACCTACACTGTCGACCCGCCGACGCATCCGTCCTGCGATATAGCCACCAGCCGCATAGCTGCTGACCAAAGTTGCAATGATCCAGAGGGCACTGATCACCAGCATAAAGCTGAAGCTGCCTTTGCCCGGTTCTGCAGAAATTGTTGACAGTCCCAGCACGGCGCCAAAGCCCGCAAACACCGACCCGACGGCCACTGCGACTACGCCGCCGCCGAAAATGGCAGCCCAGTCGATATAAGACCCTTCAAGCGACTTTGACGGTGCCGAGGCTTGGGTCATCTGTTCAGTTCTTTCCATCTTCTGATCCTTCTTGTGCGATCAACGCAGACCGAAAAGGGAAAGAACGGCGAGGACGACGACAACAAGGCCGACTAGGTAGATGATGCTGTTCATGGTAATCCTTGAGTGTACGCGCCCTTTTAAAGGCTGGTTTCATAAGCACTCAACTCGTGACCTCCCGAACGGTTCCATCCCCTCAGCGCACCAATCTGGCCTCGCGCTGTTGAATCTGGCGTTCTGGCCGGAATGTCGGTCGGTCAGTCGCGGCGATGTTGCGCAAAAAAGCGCAGCATTTCAGCGCTGGCATCGGGACCTTTGGGGTCGGTAAAGCTGCCTGCCGTGCTACCCCCCGCCCAGGCATGGCCCGCCCCATGGATCAGCCATACTTCGCCCAGGGTTGTGCCTTCGGCTGACTTCAGGATGGTTCGATCATATGACCTGCCGTTGGCCGGAGTGGATTTGGTGGTGCTGCGCTTGCCCCCCAGACCGCGTTGCGCCTGTTCGACCACTGCATGGGCATTGTCGATATGGACCGTGGTATCGGCCGTTCCGTGGAACACAATTGTCGGGATTTTGTGTTGCGTCACTGTTCCTGACGCGCCATTGCGCATGGCCGCAAAGGCTTGCGGCATATCCGTTGCAGCACCCGCTGCGAGGCCGGAATGAACGCCAACAGCCGCAAACAGATCGGGGTAAGCCTGGGCCAGCAAAACCGCCGCCGCCCCGCCAGCCGACAAACCTGCCACATACACCCGAGCCGGATCTGCATTTTGGGCCAAAAGCACGTCGCGGGTGATTGCCGCAACAATGGCCAACTCGCCAGTCTCGCGCTGCTGATCTTCTGGCCGGAACCAGTTCCAGCATTTGTTCATATTCGCCCCGACTGGCTGGGCCGGATATACGACGATTACCCCCTCAGAATGGGCAAGCGCGTTCATCTGGGTGCCGTCAGCAAAGTCCTGTGGCGATTGGGTGCAACCGTGCAGCATCACAACAACCGGGCAAGGAGTCGTCGGCATTGGGTGGGGCAAGAACACCATGAAATCACGCGAACCTGCCGCACTGTTGTGCCTATGCAGGGTAAAATTAGCATCCTTCCCAAGCGGTCGCGCTGTTCGGTGGCCCGTATCCGGCATTCCGCCACGCGAAATGTCACGCAAGGTCGCACCAAGCGGTTTGCGCGGCTTTGGGGTGGCTGCACCTTGATCAGGTTTGGGTGCGGTGCCTTTCCCGGCGGGCTCCCGGAGGGGGTCGGCCGCAACAGTAAAGACACCGTCGATGATATCGCCGTCTGCCGTAGCATCTTCCACGGACCCGTGATGTTCGTCGGTGCTGCCTTGCAGCATGCGTTGCAGTACTTCAGTCGCGTCGGTCAATTTACCAGCGCGCGTCAACGCCGTTGCCTCGGCCATGCCAGCCAGGAATTTGCGGTTCATTGCGGTCTTTCCAGAATAAGGGGTCAGGACATTCGATCTGAAAGCGCCGACTTCACAGCGGCACTGCACTGAAACGCACCCAAGACCGACACCGAAAGAATGGTGGCACGGGCAAGATCGACAGGGACGTCTGGCTCTATCACTGCGAGGCCAAGCACTCTGATTTCCAGCGCTTCGCCCCTTGATAGCAGAGCCTCAAGTTCCGACTTCGTAAAGCGGTGCAAGCCAAGCACCACGCGCCGCCGCGCCATTGCCTGTTCGACTGCGACAGCATGCTTGTCGATCAAGTTGCGGATCGCCGTTCGAATAAAGTCCGACCGGTTGGCGTAGAACCCCTCCAGAACCAGCAGCTCGATCTGCCCAGCCTCGATGTGACCAAGGTTGATCGTGACCTTTTCACTGTCATTGGGGCGGGGTTCGGCTGTTGTCTTTTGTAGGGCTGGCATTAAATCATCCAAATAACATCCAAGTGGATTACTATTCTGAGATGGATCGGTCGTCAACTCTGAAATTCAGTTGGGGCATCCGCCTGGTTGCTCAAGGCTGCGTCGCGGTAATTGCACAAGCGTAAACACACTTGTTGCTCTACCGATCGGGTATACGGTCAGGGCCGAAAGACTTGGGTCGTGACCATGGGGCAGGCCACTGTTGCACTGTTTCCATCAGGGATTCATCTCGCGAATCCAGTGTCGTATCACTGCCGAAGCTGCGTCGAAACGAAGATGCACTGTGTTAAACTGCCGGGCCGTCGCCTGAGCGCTAGGGACTTTGATCGTCAGGACGGACAGTTCCTGGTCCGCGTCGCCGCGCTTGGCATACCTGTCACAGAAGCTGTGAGGGGGGGTTATGCAGGGGAGGGGGACGCTCGGCCATAAGCTGATTTGTGCAACAGTGCGCCCCACAAGGGAACCTTCTGGGCACCAGTCGTGTTTGTCAGTGCGAACACATTCAAACACTGGAGTCAGGCATGTCGGACACATCTATCAGGACTGTCATCATTCCAGCCGCGGGTCTTGGTACCCGCCTGTTGCCTGCGACCAAAGTGACGGCAAAAGAGCTTTTGCCGGTCTACGACCGCGTGGTGCTGGACTTCGCCATCGAGGAAGCCATCGGCCTGGGTGCAGAGCGGATTGTAGTCGTAATCAGCACTGCAAAGGTTGCGATTCAGGCCTACCTGGCCAGTAAAAATCTCCAAACCGCAGGGCATGACGAGTCATCCAGTGCTGCACAAAAGACTGGCCCGCAAATCACGATCGGCCCGAAAATCAAGACTGGCCCGCAAATTATGTACGTTTTTCAGGACCGCCCGCTCGGGTTGGGGCATGCTGTCCTTTGCTGTAGGGACGTCACACTGCCCGGTCCCTTTGCGGTGCTGCTTCCCGATGACATTGTCATGGGCCCCAACTGTCTTTCCGAAATGTCGTCGCAGTACGCGTCCGGTCACATGGTCGCCGCGATGCAAGTTAAGGCTGAGGAAACGTCGCAATACGGTATCTTTCGGCTGGGCGGATTGCCCAGGGACAGGTGTCTGCCAGTGTCTGGAATGGTCGAAAAACCGGCGCCCGGAACCGCGCCGTCATCCTATGCGGCGGTCGGCCGATACATCCTTGATCCGCTGATTTTCGATGTGTTGGACAATACCCCAAGCGGAAAGGGCGGCGAGGTTCAACTGACCGATGCCATCGCGATTTCTGGTCGCGCCATTCCCGTCGTCGCGTTCAGGTTCAGTGGAACCCGCCATGATTGCGGCAACCACGACGGGCTGCTTGCCGCGTCACTGGCGCGCCAAGATGTGACCCGGCAAGAAAATGCTGTCGCCGAATATGCCGGATCGCATTCACCTACCCCGCAGCGACGAGTCGTGCTACACTCTCACTATAGCAAGACAGTATTGGATTCGTGAATTTTTCGGCCTGCAAGAATGCATCGCCGAAAGTGTGGGAATGACACGAAACGAGTGAAGCCCGATCAGGATTTCTCACCTGCTGGCCTTTACAAAGACGGCGCTTCGAAGACGGAACCTGATGACAGCGTGGGGCGTTCAGTCTCGAGCGACGTCAAGACGTGGGCACTGCCATGACCTGAAAGGATAGAAGCCATGAAATGGGATCAGATCGAAAGCAAATGGGCGGTGATGACCCGCCGCATTCGTGCTGACTGGGGCGACGACCGTATTGCAGCCCGCGAAGGGTCGGTCCGCACGCTCAAACGCCGTGACGACACAACGCCGGGTATCGCAGACACCCAAGTCTTTGCTGTCACGGATTCCGAGATCAAGACACCCGCTAAGTGACAGATTGGCAAGGGAAGTTCCGCCTCATGCAGGCGTCGATGGGTGTGCGCTTTAAGGCGGTTCCCGACGTCTGGGATGACAGCGCTCCGATCCGGTCTGACCTTTTCGGTACCGAGCGTCTTGAGCATCACGCGCAAAGCTTGGCGGCAGCCCAGCTGATAACCACGGGCAAGGCCCTGCGGGTCCAGCCGCTTAGCCGCAGGGTAAGGGAGAATGGCGACATTCTTCTGCAGGCCTACCGGAGCTGTGCACAAGCGGTGCAGTCCGGGCAGGTGATTGCCCCGGCGGCTGAGTGGCTTCTGGACAACTTCCACTTGGTTGAACAGCAGCTTCGCCAGATCCACGACGACCTTCCGCCGGGGTATTATCGTCAGCTACCGAAGCTCGCCGAGGGGCCGTTTGCGGGCTACCCGAGGGTGTTTGGCCTGACGTGGGCCTATGTCGCCCATACCGACAGCCTGATGTCCGGGCCGATCCTGGCACGCTATGTCAAAGCGTATCAGCACGTCCAGCCACTGATGATCGGCGAACTCTGGGCCGTGGCCATTACACTCCGTATTGTCCTGATCGAGAATATGCGCCGTCTTGCGCTACAGATCGTCGAGGGGCACTCGAAGCGCCTTCAGGCGGACGCGATGGTCGATGCGGCGTTGAGCGCGTCGCAGACGCACGGAGAAACCGCGCTATCCGTCATGCAAAGGGTCGTAGCGCCTTATGAATCGAGAGCGCTGCCGGAAATTGTCGCTGGCCAGATCGCCAAGCGGCTTCGGGGCCTTGATCCGTTGCAGACACCCCTTTTGGGCTGGCTGGAAGATCGTCTGACCCGCCAGGGTACGTCGGTTGATGAGGTGATTGCCAACACTCAGGCTCGGCTTGGCGCGTCGAACGTGACCATGCGCAACATCGTTACGTCGATCCGTCTTGCTTCAGAGATGGACTGGGCCGATTTTTTCGAGGACGTGAGTCTGGTCGATGCACGGTTACGGGACAATCCCACCTATGCCGCGATGGATTTTGCCACGCGCAACCGCTATCGGACCGAAATCGAAATTCTTGCACATAATGCGCCGCTGACTGAAGGCGAGGTGGCCGACACTGCCCTTGCCCTTGCCGGGAAGGGTGAAGACGAGCATCGGCGGGATGCAGGATACTGGCTGATCGGAGAGGGTCGCCGAGAGCTTGAGACCGCGATCAGGTTCCGTCCGCCCGCTCGACTGTCGCTGTTTCGCCGGGTTGGAAGATGGGGGTTGGGCGGCTATCTGGGGGCCATCGTTTTGGTGGCTGTGGTGATCTTCATCCCACCGTTGGCGGAGATGGCGACTGCGGGGGTTGGCCCGCTCGGCGTTCTGGCGCTGGCGATGGTCGGGTTCTGGCTTGCTGTGGATTTGGCGACGGCAATCGTCAATACACTCATCACCCGTACGGTGTCGCCCAGACCCCTTCCGGGGTTCGAT
Organism: Pseudotabrizicola sp.; assembly: GCF_030684215.1. Lineage (GTDB taxonomy): Bacteria > Pseudomonadota > Alphaproteobacteria > Rhodobacterales > Rhodobacteraceae > Pseudotabrizicola. The sequence goes on along the minus strand of NZ_JAUXOV010000071.1, from coordinate 11,757 downwards.
CTGTCGACAGGCATTCCGCTGCATCTGCGCACTCTGGTCGCCGTCCCGGTCTTGCTGCGCAATACCGACGATATCGCGGAGCAGATTGAGCGGCTTGAGGTTCATCATTTGTCTAGTGCCGGTGGGGCCGTGCATTATGCCTTGCTCTCGGATGCGCCGGACTCTGTCACAGAGGTGGCTTCTGAAGATACCGCGCTTGTCACTGCCGCGTCCGATGCAATTGCGCACCTCAATGCGCGCTACCCAAGCGAGGGCAGCGACCGCTTCTTCTTCCTGCACCGCCGTCGTCTGTGGAATCCGTCCGAGGGCGTCTGGATGGGATGGGAACGCAAGCGCGGAAAGCTGACCGAGTTGAACCGCCTGCTGCGCGGTGCGACCGATACCAGCTACTCGGTGGTCAGCAGTCCGCTGCCCGGCGATGTCCGCTATGTCATCACACTGGACGCCGATACCCGGCTATTGCGCGGGACCGTCGCACAGTTGGTGGGCAAGATTGCGCATCCGATGAACCGCGCTCGGTTTGACGCCACACAGCACGCTGTCACAGGCGGTTATGGCATATTGCAACCCAGAGTGAGCCCGTCTTTGCCCACCGGGCCGGACGGATCAATCTATCAGCAGCTTTTCTCCAGCCCCGGTGGGATTGAGCCATATGCAGCGGCGACGTCGGATGTCTATCAGGACCTGTTCGGCGAGGGCACGTTCACCGGCAAGGGCATCTATGACGTGGACGCGTTTGACGCGGCGCTGGACGGTCGGGTGCCCGAGAATACGCTTCTGAGCCATGATTTGTTCGAGGGAACCTTTGCGCGGGCCGCACTCGTCTCGGATATCGAAGTGGTTGAGGATTATCCGGCGCGCTACGATGTCGACATCCGCCGCCAGCATCGATGGGCACGGGGCGATTGGCAACTTCTGCCATGGATTTTCGGCCGCCATCGCCACGACCGGGGCGGCGTTCCGGCAATAAGTCGCTGGAAAATGATCGATAACCTGCGGCGGTCGATGCTTGCACCGCTGGCGCTGCTATCGCTTGTGGCCGGTTGGATGCTGCCGCTGCCCTTGGCCGCACTGTGGACGGCGCTGACCGTGTCGATGCTTGCGCTCCCGCGTCTTTTGTCATTGCCCTTCGACTTCTTTCCAGCCCGCAGCGGCATCACCCTGAGTAGTCATTTCGCAGCACTGCGGGCGGATGCCCTGACCGCTGTCGGCCAGATCGCAGTCAGCTTGGCATTGCTTGCCAACACCGCTGCGACAATGATGGACGCGGTGTTGCGGACGGCATGGCGGCTTCTGGTGTCACGCCGGTACCTTTTGGAATGGATGACCGCAGCCAAGGCCAACAGCCATGCGCGTCCCACCCTGATGCAACAGTATCTGTCCATGCTGCCTGGTCTGGTGCTGGGTGTGGGCGCATGCGTCTTGGCATGGGTCCTGAACCCGGAAGTCTGGCCGCTGCCGCTAATGTTCGGCCTGATCTGGGCCGCTGCGCCAGCCCTTGCCCGAGTGATCAGCCTGCCGCGGCTGCCGTTGCCCATAGCGTCTCTGTCCAAGGTGCAGGCGCAAGAGTTGCGGCTGATTGCCCGGCGAACCTGGCGGTATTTTGAGACCTTCGTCACACCGGAGGAAAACTTTCTGCCTCCCGACAACTTTCAGGAAACCCCGCGACCCGCCATCGCAACCCGGACGTCGCCCACCAACATCGGGCTTTATCTCCTCTCTACAGTCGCAGCGCATGATATGGGCTGGATCGGCCAACAGACGGCCTTGCAGCGGATGCTCGACACGCTTCAGACCATGCAGCGCATGCCACGCTTTCGCGGCCATCTCTACAATTGGCACGACACCCGAGACCTGCGCGTATTGGATCCGGCCTATGTGTCCTCGGTTGATAGTGGAAATCTTGCGGGGCATCTGATCGCGGTGGCGCAGTCCTGTCGCGCCTGGGCCGCGCAGCCCGTGCGCGAAGACGGGGCCGTACGTCAGGCGATGGGCGATTGTGCAATTCTTGTCCGCCGCTCGCTTGGGCGGGATGCCGACCAATTGGACCTCATCCGCACGCTTACGGCGATCGCTGCGGCGGCGGCAGATCCGGCGACGCCCCTCGCAACGCTGACAGCGCAGATGGGCAACGCCGTGCGCCTGAGCGGCGACACGCCTTCCGAGGCGAAGTTCTGGACGCTCGCGATGCAATCCACACTTGCCGATCACCTGTCAGATCAGACCGGGTCCGGCGATACCCAGCTTCTGCGGGATGTCGAGTCGCTTTGCCGCAGCCTTGCACTAGAGATGGACTTCACTTTCCTTCTCGACCCGGACCGAAAGCTGCTCTCCATCGGCTTTTCCGTGGCGACCAACCGGCTGGATACCAACTGTTACGACCTACTTGCCTCTGAAGCGCGGCTGGCGAGCCTTTTTGCCATTGCCAAAGGCGATGTGGCCACCCGGCACTGGTTCCACCTGGGCCGCCCGACAACGCCGATCGGATCGGCTGCTGCGCTGATCTCTTGGTCGGGCAGCATGTTCGAATACCTGATGCCATCGCTTGTGATGCGCGCTCCGGCAGGATCTGTGCTGGAACAGACCACACGGCTGGTCGTCGCCCGTCAGCGCAGTTACGCGGCAGGGTTAAGCATCCCTTGGGGAATATCCGAATCTTCCTACAACGCCCGCGACCTTGAGATGACCTATCAATACTCCAACTTCGGGGTGCCGGGTCTGGGTCTGAAACGCGGTCTCAGCGAGAACCGTGTAATCGCGCCCTATGCAACAGCGCTGGCTGCGATGATCGACCCGGTCGCGGCGGCGCAAAACTATGCCGTTCTTGCAGACATTGGCGCCGAGGGGCGCTACGGCTTTTACGAGGCGGTAGACTTCACACCCTCGCGCCTGCAGTCCGGTGAAACGCGGTCCATCGTCCGCAGCTTCATGGCGCATCATCAGGGCATGACGATCACCGCCATTGCCAACATCCTTCAGAATGGTCGCCTGCGGGACAGGTTCCATGCCGAACCGATGATTCAGGGCGCTGAACTACTGCTGCAAGAGCGGGTTCCCCGTGATGTCGCCAGTGCGCCACCGCGAGCGACCGAGGTGCTGGTCGCCCCTGTTGAAAATCACGACACACCGGCTGTCCGGGCCTATGAAAGCCCGGCCACGGATGCGCCAACGGCTCATCTTCTGTCCAACGGCAACTATGGCGTGATGCTGACCGCAACCGGCGAAGGGTTCAGCCGCTGGCGCGACATGGCGATTACCCGCTGGCGGCCCGAGGCGGCTCAGGCAGCGCATGGGTCTTTCCTGTTCCTGCGCGACACGGCTTCAGGCGAAGTCTGGTCGGCTGGCGTCCAGCCAACACGGGCCAAGACCGACAGTCACCGTGCCGTATTTTGCGAACACCACGCGGCCTTCACCCACCATATGCCGCAGCTGACGACCCTGACCGAAGTTGTTGTCTCAGCCGAAGACGATGCCGAGGCCCGGCGCGTCACCCTGACCAACAGCGGGCGGCGCGCCCGGGAAATCGATGTGACATCCTACGCAGAACTGGTGCTCGCTCCGCCAGCGGCTGATCAGGCACATCCGGCTTTCTCCAAGATGTTCGTGGTGACGGACTTCCTGCCCGAACTGGGTGTGGTCATCGCCACCCGCCGCCGGCGTTCACCCTCTGACCCTGAGGTCTGGGCTGCGCATATCGCGGTGGTAGAGGGCGAAGACACCGCCCCGATCCAGATCGAGACGGACCGCGCGAAATTCATCGGGCGCGGGCACGACATTGCCTCGGCGGCGATGATGGACCAGCCCCTGTCCGGGACAACCGGGACAGTTCTGGACCCGATCTTCTCTATCCGTCGCCGGATCAGTATTCCGGCTGGCGGCACCACCCGCGTGACCTTCTGGACAATGGTTGCCGATACGCCGGATGCGCTTCTCGACCTGGTGGATCGACACCGCGACCCCTCGGCTTTCGCGCGCGCAGCCACCCTCGCCTGGACACAAGCGCAGGTCCAGTTGCGTCACCTTGGCATCACCCACGCCGACGCGGCCGACTTCCAGACTTTGGGCGGCATGCTCATCCGCAACGACGCCCGGCTGCGCGCTTCGCCTGCCCAGATTATTGCGGGCGCGGCGCCGCAGTCCGCGCTCTGGGCGTTGAGCATATCGGGGGACCTGCCGATCGTGTTGTTGCGGATTGACGATTCCGCAGACATTTCCGTCCTACATCAGGCAATCAGCGCCCATGAGTACTGGCAGATGCACCAGCATGCAGTGGATCTTGTCGTGCTCAACGACCGGACCTCATCGTATGTGCAGGATCTGCAGATCGCCATCGACAGCGCCGTGCGTGCCGCGCGCTCCCGCCCGCGGGCCATTGGCATCCACGCCCCGGTCAACGGCACGATCCACGCGTTGCGCGCCGACCTTCTCAATCCCGGCGCAAGAGAGCACCTTGTTTCGGTGGCGCGCGCGGTCCTTGTTGCAAGCCGGGGTGATCTTGCCAGCCAATTGTCGCGCCTTTCACCCCTTCCGGTGCCGGTGCCGGTGCCGATGGCTGCCAGCCTGACTGCGCCAAGTCCGTCATCGCCACCGCCCGAATTGCCGCAACTTGAATTCTTCAACGGCATCGGCGGCTTCGGTCTGGACGGGCGCGAATATGTGACCATCCTTCAGGGCGGGCGCACCACTCCGGCCCCCTGGATCAACGTTGTCGCCAACCCAAGCTTCGGGTTTCAGGTCTCAGCAGAAGGGAATGGCCACGTCTGGTCGGAAAACAGCCGCGAGAATCAGATCACTCCGTGGTCGAACGACCCTGTCACCGACCCGTCCGGCGAAGCGATCTATCTGCATGATCTGGAGAGCGGTCAGGTCTGGACACCAACAGCCCTGCCGATTCGCGGACCTGACACTTACATCGCACGCCACGGCTTTGGCTATTCCCGCTTCCAGCACAATGCGCATGACATCGCGGCCGACATGACCCAGTTCGTTCCGCTGGATGCGCCCGCCAAGATCACCCGCCTTCACCTGCGCAACAACGGCACCACGACGCGCACCCTTGCGGTCACGGCCTACGCAGAATGGGTGCTGGGCACGTCGCGGGGGGCAAGCGCGCCCTATATCCTCACGCGCATTGATCCTGCGACCGGGGCGATTCTGGCGCAGAACACATTCAGCACCGCCTTTCCGGGTCGCGTCGCTTTTGCCGATTTCGGGGCAGGCGTGTCCAGCCTGACCGCCGACCGGGCCGAGTTCATCGGGACTGGTGGTTCGCATGCCGCTCCGGCTGGCATCCACAACGCACCTCTTTCAGGCAAGACCGGCCCGGCGCTCGACCCCTGCGCCGCCTTGCAGCGCCGGGTCACCCTCCGCCCCGGTGAAACGGTGTCACTTACCTTCCTGATCGGTCAGACAGACAGCGACACGACCGCCAGTGCCCTGATCCAACGATTGCGCTTGGTCGATTCTGATGACCTTCTGTCTGCGGTAAAAGACCATTGGAGCGGGCTTCTCGGTAGCGTTCAGATCCGCTCCCCTGACCGGGCGATGGACATCCTGCTGAACGGCTGGCTCATGTACCAGACACTTGCCTGCCGTATCTGGGCGCGGGCTGGGTTCTATCAGGCCAGTGGAGCCTATGGTTTTCGCGACCAGTTGCAGGATGGCATGGCGCTGACTTTCGCGCGTCCCGAGATGACGCGCGCGCACCTTTTGCGCGCTGCCGCCCGCCAATTCCCCGAGGGAGACGTGCAGCACTGGTGGTTGCCACATTCCGGTCAGGGCGTACGTACCCGCATCTCGGACGACCGCGTGTGGCTTGGCTACGGCGTCACGCGCTACATTGCTGTATCGGGTGACACGTCGATCCTGAACGAAGAAGTGCCGTTCCTGCAGGGCCCGCAGGTACCACCAGGGGCGCATGATGACTTCTTCCAACCTCAGGTGTCCGAAGACACCGCAAGCCTATTTGAACACTGCGCCCGGGGGCTGGACCAGGCCATCGCGCTGACGGGCCAGAATGGAATGCCCCTGATCGGCACCGGCGACTGGAACGACGGGATGAACCGCGTGGGCGAAGGCGGCAAGGGCACGAGTGTCTGGCTTGGCTGGCTTTTGATCGCGACAATCGACCTGATGGCCCCGCTGGCCGATGCCCGCGACCCGGGCCGTGCCAAGCGCTGGCGCACCCACGCAAGATCGGTTCTGGACGCTATCGAGAAAGACGGCTGGGATGGGGAGTGGTACCGGCGCGGCACCTTCGACGATGGCACCTTGCTCGGTTCGGCAAGCTCAGACGAATGCCGCATCGACAGCATCGCACAATCATGGGCTGTCCTGTCCGGGGCCGCCGACCCAGTCCGTGCGCGTACCGCGATGGCCTCGATGACGACACACCTCATCCGTCCCGATCCCGGTCTTGCGCTGCTTTTTGCGCCGCCTTTCGACCGTACTCCGTTGGACCCCGGTTACATCAAAGGCTACCCACCCGGCCTGCGCGAGAACGGCGGCCAATACAGCCACGCCGCGATGTGGGCGATCCTTGCGCACGCAAAGCTTGGCGACGGGGATGCCGCGCACGAGCTGTTCGCGATGCTGAACCCGATCAACCATGCTCTGACCCGCCCCGATGCAGACCGCTATAAGGTTGAACCCTACGTCGTTGCGGCCGATGTTTATTCCACGCCACCCCACACCGGTCGCGGTGGCTGGACCTGGTATACGGGGTCGGCCGGCTGGATGTATCGCGCCGGCATCGAGGGGATCGTCGGTCTTACCCGCAACGGCGGAACCCTTTGCTTGAATCCGTCCCTTCCGAAATTCTGGCCCGAGCTTACCGTGAACATCACTCTGGACGCGGCGCACTATGCCGTGTCAATCCACAATCCTGACGGCTGTGGGGCCGGAATCCGATCTGCAGACTTGAACGGCACAGAACTGACTGTGGCGGAAAATGGACTGATAATTGCGTTGCAAGACGGTAAACACCGCTTGAATATCGTCCTCGGGCGCCGGGATGCCTGAGTATGTGGACGGGACCGCAAGCTCATGGTTATGAACAGCCCCTAGATCTGTAGGCGCCTTGCTTGGTAATCCTTGAAGAATGCGTGCGTCTATCTACCGGATCCCAAGCGCGTGCCGGTGTCTGCTTAAACAGTATAGAAGCCGACCAGCAGGAGCAGGCAGTAGCTTGAACCAGCCGGAAATCTGTCCAAACATCGAAAAGTATATCAGGTGGAAACGTTTGGCTGGTCAAAGCCTTGACGTCTTTTGTGGCGTTGCAAGCATTTGCGTCATGTTGAAGCCAAGCAATGTCAAAACTGCCGTGAGGCGATGAAGACTATGATCCCTACAAATGTGGTGTAGGTCAGAACCGGGATCAGGGTGCGGGCAAGCACCTCTCCGTCCCGCCCCGAAAGGCCGACTGTTGCCGCGCCCGCAATGATGTTGTGCGGCGCGATCGCATTCCCAATGGCTGCCCCGACGCCTTGTGCCGCTGCCATCAGCACCACCGGCAGGTCGAGGGCGCGCGCCGTCGCTGCCTGAAAGTCCGTAAACAGGATGTTAGAAGCTGTGGCCGAACCACTGACAAAAGTTCCAAGCATGCCGATGAACGGCGAAAGCAGCGGCCACAGCGCCCCGGCCTGTGACGCCGCCCCGGCAAGCTGGGCAATCAGGCCGCCATGCACCATCAACCGCGCCAGGGCGAGCATCACCAGAAGCGCCAATGCGACAGGGGCAAGCCTGCGCAGGGCTGCGCCAAGGGCTGGCCCCAACAATGCCCCGCGACCGGTCAACAACGCCCCGGCTACCAAACCCGCCGCCAGCATAGTGCCGGGGTGATAAAAGGGTGCGAAACCGCCGGAATAGCCCAACCACTCCCACCCCAACCACAGGCTGGACAACGCGACCTGCACAGGCGGAAGCAGCCGTGTCAGCAGGACCAGCGCGACAATCAGCAGATACGGGGCCAGATCGCTTAACCTCCACTTCCCCTCATCGATCCGCTTCAGGTGTAGAGACCGCATGACCACGGCAAAGATCGCCCCGCCGGCGAGGGCGCCCCCCAGCGTGGGCAATTCCGGCCCGGCCAGCCCGGCCAGCAGCAGTGCGGGCAACAGGAAACACAGGGCCGCAAGGAGTGCGATCCCCACATGCCTGCGTGTCAGTGGCACATCAGTTGCCAAACGCATCACCCAAAGCGACAGCACGCAAAGAGGCAGTGCATGCACCATCATGGTCAGCGCTGCCAACTGTGATCCGGGCAGGCCGAGCAGGCCAATCTGTGCCAGTGCGGGCGTGCCGACTGCCCCGAACGACACACCTGCCGCATGCCCCAAAAGCGCTAGCGTCACGGCCCTGACCGGCGTGAAGCCGAGGCCGACCAAGAGCGGAGCAGCCAACGCCACAGGCGCCCCGAACCCTGCGGCCCCCTCCATAAACAGCCCGAAGAACCACGCAATCAGCAGGGCCTGAACCGCGCGGTCATCGCTGAGCCGCGTGAGGGCAAGGCGTATCCGCTCTAAAGCGCCGGACTGCGATTGAACCTCGTATATCACCAGAGCAGGCAAGATGATCCACAAAATGGTAAGCGTGCTGCTTGCGGCCTCTGCGGCGACCCCGGCAACCATCACGGCACCACCAGATAAACCGTTGCCCCCCAGGATCACCGCCAGTGCCACGCAAAGCCCGACCGCACCGGCCAGCGCCGCGCGCCAGTGCAGAAGGGCCATCGTCAGGACCACAACAACGATCGGCAGGGCCGCCAGCGCGGTTGGCATCTCAATCCGGCCGGGAAACTGGATGAAGCGGCACCCCACTTTGCCGAAAGACTGTGATATTGGCGACGGTAATTTCGGCGATCGCCTCCAGCGCCTCGCGCGTGAAAAAGCCTTGATGACCCGTGATCAGCACATTGGGAAAGGTCAGCAGCCGCGCAAAGACATCATCCGGGATGAAACTGTCCGAGAGATCTTCAAAGAACAGATCGCCTTCCTCTTCATACACATCCAGCCCAAGCGCCCCGATCTGCTCCGATTTCAGCCCCCGGATCGCGGCGCGGGTGTCAATCACCGCGCCGCGCGAGGTGTTGATCAGCATGACCCCCGGCTTCATGGCGGCGATGGCCGCGTCATTGATCAGATGATGCGTTGCAGGGGTGAGTGGGCATTGCAGCGTGATGATGTCAGAGCGTTTCAGAAGCTGGTCCATCGGAACGTAGGCCACACCCAAGGCCTCGCATTCGGCACTGGGCTGGGGATCGCAGGCCAGCACTTCGCAGCCAAAGCCACGCAGGATGCGCGCCAGAACCGTGCCGATCAGCCCGGTGCCGACAATGCCCGCCACCTTGCCATGCATGTCAAAGCCCATCAGCCCATCCAGCGCAAAGTTTCCTTCGCGCACCCGATTGTAGGCGCGATGCGTCTTGCGGTTCAGCGCAAGGATCAGGGCGACCGTATGTTCGGCGACTGCATGTGGGGAATAGGCGGGCACACGGGCCACAGCAATCCCGGCAGCCTGCGCGGCGATCAGATCGACATGGTTGAATCCGGCCGAGCGCAGCGCGATCATCCGCACGCCCAAAGCGGCAAGCTCGGCGATCACCTCGGCGCCCAAATCGTCATTGACGAAGGCACAGACCACCTCTGCGCTTTCCGCCAGCCGGGCGGTGTCCTTGTTCAGGCGCGCTTCGTGAAAGTTCAACTCCAGCGCCTGCCCCTCGGCGGCGAGGCTCAGCAGGGACCGGTCGTGGGGCTTGGTGCTGAATACATCGACACGCATGGCAAACCTCGGCTTATTTGATGGGTCTCAATACCCAGTCAGGCTTCTTTAGCAAACTTTCCCGCCTTTATACCGACATGAAACACAGAGCGGGACATCGTTTTGTCGGAACCTTTCAAATGCTGAAAAAGGGTTTGAGACAAATGGCGATACCTTTCGCCATTCCCCGTATGCAAAAGACTGCCTAAGGAAAGCAGCTGCGCGGACCGGGCTCTGTCTATGGGTAAAGAGTGGTGAAGGTGGCACCGTTTCCCTATCAGAGGAACAGCGACGGTGTGATGTTGACGCAGCCGGAGAGTTCTTGCCGCTTGACGTTGGTGCAATCTTGGCTTGCAAGGGATGGAACGCCCTCGTTTCCAACTGGCAGAGACGCCCGGAGTGACCTGCTCCCGTGGTGGTGCGCGTGACTGTGTCATCGCGCCCCGCCGGAAGATCTCGACGATCCGCATCGGGCCGCCGCGAGCCAAGGGCATGGTTCGCGCAGGGTGAGCGGGACGACTTCGGCGCTGGCCAGGTGAACTGATGCGGTGGATGCCCCCACCCGCCGGCATCTGATACCATGACGTGTGTGGATGCCCCCTGTTTGGCAAGCACTATCTTTGATTTTCTGCGGGGTCTTCGATCGGACGTGTGTCAGGCCTCTGAGTGTGGCCCTCTATGACGCCACGGGCCGGTATGCTGTTCGGAAGGCTGGGTTCACATCGGTTCAGAGAGCTGCAAGCGCTCGAGCCCCGGGTCTGAATTTCCCTGCCTTGAACTTCGAAGTCCGTATCGCATACTCCTCGTCGATCGCTCACCCTGGCCTTGCGGCCATGCCGTGCCTTTCTCCTTTTCGGGGTTAGGTCACGCCATTCGATAATTCTCCTTCTTTGTCGAAAGTGCCCAGATCATCCGCGCCATCTTGTTCGCCAAGGCAACGGCGGCGACCATCTTTGGTTTGCGTGCCACCAGTGCGGCCAACCAGCGGTTTGCACTGCCGCCTCTGCGAACTACCCAGCGGATTACGCTCATGGCACCAACGATCAGCAATCTACGGATGTCGGTTTGCCCCATTTTGCTGACCGATCCCAGTCTGGCTTTTCCGCCCGTTGACCTTTGTCGCGGCAGTGCGGGCCGAAACGCGATCCGTCCGAGTGACGGACCGCACGCCCAGCCAAGCGGCGAAGTTGCGGCCGCTGTCAAATGTATCAAGATCAGGGGCGAATGCCGCGACAGCGCCGGCGGTGACAGGGCCGATACCGGGGATAGTGCAAAGCCTGCGCAATTGTTCATCTGTCTTCGATGAGGTTTCCAACTCATCGGAAAGCCGGTCAACGACTTCGGTGAGATGCGCAATCTGCTCAACATAGATCGACCCCATGTGTCGGACCGGCTCGGGCAGGTCTGTGTTCTCGTCAGCAAGGGCGTTCTCAAGCAGCTTGAGACTTGCGGGGCCTTTGGGTGCGACCAACCCAAATTCAGCCAAATGGCCGCGCAGGGCGTTGATCAGCTGCGTCCGCTGTCGAACCATACATTGATGCGTTCGGAATGCGACAGCACGACCTTGGGTTGCCGCGCTCTTTACTGCCACAAACCGCATGGTTGGTCGCAAGGCCGCCTCCGCAATGGCTTCTGCATCCGCGCGGTCATTCTTCTGGCGTTTTACGAACGGCTTCACGTAAGCAGCTGGTACAAGCCGAACCTTATGGCCGTGGCTTTGCGCAAACCTCCCCAGTGATGCGAGGTGGCACAAGCCTCCATTGCCACAGTGCAGGCAGGGTGGTCAGCCAACAGCGTTGCCAAACGCGTTCTCGACATAGCGCGGTTGAAAACAACCATCCCATCAAGCCCAACTGCACAGACCTGAAAACTGCCTTTTGCCAAGTCGATCGCCAAAATACTGATCTTTGATGTCATCGATGTGCCCTCCACTAAGCGAATATACAACCGTCATGCTATCCGATGCCGGCGGGTGGGGGCATCCACCGCATCAGTTCAGTC
>NZ_JAUXOV010000080.1 GCF_030684215.1 Pseudotabrizicola sp. | reverse complement strand
TTCCTTGATCCGGGCCTTCTCGGCACTGGTCGGTCCCGGCCGCTCGCCGCCATCACGTTGGGCCTGACGAACCCAATCGCGAAGACTGTCTGGCGAACAGCCCAATTTGCTGGCGATCGCAGCATGCGCTGCTGCGTCGCTTCGATATTCGTCGCGGTGCTCCGCAACAAGCCGCACCGCACGTTCGCGCTTCGTCGGGAAAACAGTCCCCCGGACTGTTTTCTGATCCTCCTTAGTCAGGTGAATACGGCTTCGGGGTTTTCTTTCGATTCTGTTCCATGATGGGCAATTCTCCGAGAGTTTTGCCCTCCGGTAAACACGGGGCGGTTCAGTCCAGGTTGCCAACTTGCGCCGGATGCTTGGGGCTGGGGCCATCGTGACCGTGCCCGGGCGTGGCTTGCACTTCGGATTGGAGGTCGCGCCGGAAACGGCACATCTGGCCCTGCCGGAACGGCCTTCAGTCGTCGTTCTGCCGTTTTCAAACCTCGGTGGCGACGCGGAATTAGACTGGTTGGCAGACGGATTTGTTGAGGACATCACGACCGAGCTTTCCCGTTTCCGCGATCTCTTTGTGGTCGCGCGCAACTCGGCCATCGTGTATCGCGACATGCCGCGCGACCTGCGCATGATCGCGCGCGAACTTGGAGTACGCTATGTCGTCGAGGGCAGCGTACGTGCGAGCCCCGATCATGTGCGGGTGACAGCACAATTGATCGACGCGACCACTGGAGGCCATGTCTGGGCAGAGAACTTCGACCGCGATCTTGCGGGCCATTTCGAAACGCAGGCGCGCGTAGCCCGAGCGATCGTGACCTGCCTCGCACCGCAGATCGATCGGGCCGAGGCGACACGGATCAAGAGTGACCCGCCCGACGATCTAACTGCGCATGGTATGGCATTGCGCGGCTGGTCTCTGATCTCGACTCGGGAAATGTCTTATGATCGAGGTCCCCGTGACGTGGCTGCGGATCTGGCCCGGCAGGCGCTGACGCGCGATCCCGGTTCGGGACTGGCTTGGCGGGTTCTGGCATGGGTGTCGTGGTGGCACGCTTATCATGCGACAACAGAGACGGTGCCGGGGACGCTGGCCGACGGCATCGAAGCTGCCACACGGGCTATCGCTGCGGACCCGACCGATCACCACGCCCGGCGGCTGCGGGCGCTTTTGCATTTCATGAACCAAAATTCCAATGCCGGTCTGCCCGAATTGCGGCAGGCGCATGAGATGAACCCTAACTGTGCTGTGACTTTGGCTTGGCTGGGGCTCTATGAGGGCTTTCACGGTGACGCGGGAAAAGGCGTGCCGCTGGCCGAGGCGGCGCTCAGGCGCAGCCCGCGAGACCCCGCACGCGGGTCGCTGCTGGCGGCTCTGGGATTTGCGCATTTTGCGGTGCGCAACTATGCCGCTGCCGCTGATGCTGCCAAGGCGGCCCATGCCGAGGCTGCAGGCAGCGCCACACCGCTTATCCTTGCCACGATCGCCTGGGTCGGGGTTGGCCGGATCGACCGGGCGGCCGCGGCCTTTGACCAGGTCAGGGCCATTGCGCCAACACTGGTCGAGGCGCGGCTCGCTGGGGACTGGCTGACCTCGAACGCGGATTATCTTGCCCGGGCGCACATGTTCTTCCGCATCGCGGCCGGCCTCGTCCCGCCCGATGCTGCCGACGCCTTGCGCTAGCCGATTTCACGCTAACAAGGCAAAATGTCGAAAACTATAATAGTATCAGATCTTTGTGGGCGGACGGGACGGAAGACGTTGGATGCGTCCGGATCATCCAGCGGATCGCAGAAAGAACACCTTGGAGACGATCTGCCAGCGGCCCTCATGCCACAACAGCGTCAGCGTGTCGTCGTAATGCATGCCAAGCCAGATGTCTTCGACCTGAACCGTCGCCACGTCCCCGACCACCGAAATCGCATTGACGACATGCCACGGTGACAGGTCCGGTTCCTTGACGGCCGCCGCGACGATGCCGATGAAACCCTCACGGCTTTCCCATTCCAGCCCACCCTCAAAATTGCCCGATGCTGCAGGCATTCACATGCAGGGCAGCGCGGAGTTTTGCGGCATCGCCCTGGCACATGCCTTCGACGTAGGTTCTGACGACCTCGGCAATCTCGGTATAGGTCTATGCGTCTTGCATGTTGTATCGAACCCTTAGCCATTATTCATCCTGCACGAGAGCGGTGCGGGGCAGGAAGCCGGCGCGTGTAACGTGCCATCTGCCCCTTTGGCAAACAAGCGTTCCTGCACAAATACAAGGCAAATTTAGAACTTTTTAGCCGCTCTGATAGCCGGGGAACGGCGAGAGGCGCATGGTATTGCAGGCCGGGGCGGAGAATGACCCCTGCCACTAACGCAATCGGGAGGATACCACATGGCATTTTATCTCTATCAACTCAGCTATTCGAAAGAGGCGATCAAGGCGATGGTCGCAAGCCCGTCCGACCGCGAGGCGGCGGCCCGCAAGTTGATCGAGGCGCTTGGCGGCAAGCTACACCATCTGTTCTTTGCCTTTGGCGAGTATGATGTGATCTGTCTGGTCGAGGGGCCGGATGACAAGATGATGATGGCAGGCGCGGCGGCGGTTGCATCGGCGGGAACCATATCCCGCTCGTCGACCGTCAAGCTGATGACGGCAGCCGATGCGATGGCCGCGATGACCATGGCGGGCAAGGTGACCGGCGCCTATCAGCCACCGCAAGGCTGAACGTGTCCGCAGATATCGCGCCGGGGCCAGGCCCCTTAACAGCCTCGGGTGGTCACGACTGGATCACCCTTCACCGCCTGCGCTTTCCCGACGCGATATCTGTGCATGACCGGACGTTTCCACCGGTGTCGGGCGCCCTCGTCTGGCGGTTCTGTCCGCAGCACACGCCGGGAGAGCACGGGCTTGTCACGCTGACCTCGGACATCTGGGGCAGCCGTGCCGAGGCCGAGGCGATGCTCGACGATCCGGGCGCGGCGATGCCATGGCTTTCCGAGACCGCCAACGCCTGGCACTGCCTTGCCATCCCGGTCGCGCATCGCAGCCAGGTCAACTGGCGCGGTCATGTCGAGGACGGCACTGCGATCCGCCCCTCGGCAGCCGATCCCGGGGGCCCGCTTGTCGTCGTCACCACGGCGGGGTTCCTGTCGCGCGATGCCGACATGCTGCCCCGCATCCGGCTGTTCGTCGAAGGCGTGGCCGAGGTGATGGCGTGGTATGGCGCCTTGCCCTCGAACCTGCACAACGACGTGTTCAACGGTCCTGACGGGCGCGAGGGTTTTACCTGCTCGCTCTGGCGTTCGGACGAGGCGATGCGCGAAGCCGCCTATCACCACGGCCGCCACCGCGCCCGGATGGACGAAAGCCGCGCGGGGCTGATGTTCGACTACTCGTCCTTCACCCGCCTGCGCGCCCTGCGCAGCCATGGCGACTGGGACGGTAACCCGTTCGCCTCGACCTCTTTGAAAACAAGCGAGGAAACGACGCAATGAGCCTTCGGGCAGCGCGTGCGCAAAACGGCACCTGTCACGCTTGACCTGAACGGCATCGCCAAAGGCTACGGCGTGGACCGTCTGGCCGAGGTATTGCAGATGCATGGGAACCGCGCGGCCCTTGTCGGGATAGACGGCGAGCTACGCAGCTTCGGCCTGCGCCCGGACAGACAGGCCTGGACCATCGCAATCGAGGCACCCGACATCAGACGCCGGGCGCCCCTTTCAATGCTCGCGCTGCAAGATGCCGCTGTGGCGACCTCGGGCGATTATCGGCACTGGGCTAACGTGCAGGGCCGTCGCCTGTCACATACTATGGACCCTGCAAAGGGTGCGCCACTGCAATCCTCGCCCGCCTCGGTCACTGTCGTTGCTCCCAGTTGCGCCGAAGCAGATGCCTGGGCCACGGCGTTGATGGTCGCAGGGCCAACGAGCGGAGCGGAACTGGCCCAACGGAACGGGCTGGAGGCCCTGTTCGTTTTGCATGACAATGCCGATGGTTTGCAAACCCAAGGGGTCGGCCACCTTTTTCGCACCATATCCGAGGCAATGACCCCGGACACCAAGGGATAGCCATGGATCAGACACAGACAGATCGCCTGAAAACGCTGCTTCTTGCTGTTGCGCTTGCGGGCCTGATTGGGGGGCTGGCCCTGTCTTTCGTCGACAGGCCCGATTTGGCGTCGACAGTCTGGTTTGCCGGAGTCGCCCCTGTGCTGGCGGCTCTGGTGGTCGAGATCCTGCGCAGCCTGTTGCGCGGCGAAGTCGGACTGGACATCGTGGCGGCGCTGTCGATGACGGCGGCACTGACCTTTGGCGAGACGCTGGCAGCGGCGGTGGTTGCGCTGATGTATTCGGGCGGCACCTTTCTAGAAGGCTTTGCGGAAGGCCGCGCGAGGGCCGAGATGCGAAACCTGCTATCGCGCGTGCCGCGTACGGCCACCCGGCATCTGAACGGCGGGCTGGAGGAGGTGCCGCTGGACGACATTGCGCCGGGTGACCTGCTGCTGATCCGCCAAGGCGATGTGCTGCCAGTCGATGGCCATGTCACGTCCGCGGCGGCGTTTCTGGATACCTCAGCGTTGACTGGAGAGTCCCTGCCTGTCCGGCTGGAGCACGGATCCGACGCGATGAGCGGATCGACAAATGCTGGTGAAGCCTTTGATCTGACGGCCACGCATGAGGCAAAAGACAGCACCTATGCCGGGATTGTTCGGCTGGTTGAAGAGGCGCAGCGGTCAAAGGCCCCGATGGCCCGGCTGGCGGATCGCTGGTCGCTGGGGTTTCTGGCGGTCACGGTCGCCATTGCCTTTGCGGCATGGTGGTTCACGGGTGATCCGATCCGTGCGGTGGCTGTGCTAGTTGTGGCAACACCTTGCCCGCTGATCCTTGCCGTTCCGGTTGCGCTGGTGGCGGGCCTGTCGCGGGCGGCGCAATTTGGGGTTCTGGTGAAAGGGGCAAAACCGTTAGAGGCGATGGCTCGTATCCACACGCTGATCCTGGACAAGACCGGAACACTGACCGACGGGCGGCCGCAGATCGTGTCCATCGACACCGCGTGTGACATGACGCCCGATGACATCCTGCGGTTTGCAGCAGCGCTGGATCAGGCGTCCAAGCACCCGGTTGCGCAAGCCATTGTTGCTGCGGCCAAAGCGCGGGGGCTGACCTTGCCAGTCCCTTTGGATGTCGCGGAAACCCCCGGCGAAGGGGTGATCGGCTGGATTGACGCGCTGCAGGTCATTGTCGGCGGCGATGGGTTCGTGGCGGGGCAAGTTGGAAAAGCGTCGGGCGATCACCCCGAACTGGCCGCCGGGTCGCTGATGGTCGCCGTGGCGGTGGATGGCCGGTTGGCCGGGCATCTCGTAATGGCTGACCCTCTACGCGCAGGCGCCGCTGCGATGCTGATGCGCCTGCGCGCGCAGGGGATCGCCCGAATCTTGCTGGCCACCGGTGACCGGATGGAGGTTGCCCAACGCATCACGCAGGGTCTTGGGCTGGATGGCATCCACGCCGGACTGACCCCGGATGGCAAGGTGGATCTGGTTCTGGCCGAGCGTCAGACCGGCCCGGTGATGATGGTGGGCGACGGTGTGAATGATGCCCCTGCACTGGCTGTTGCCGATGTGGGCGTGGCGATGGGTGCGCGCGGGGCCGCGGCCAGTGCCGAAGCCGCCGACGTCGTTCTGCTGGTCGACCGCGTGGACCGTATCGCACCGGGGATCGAGATCGCCCGGCGCGCCCGCCATATTGCATTGCAAAGCGTCGTTGTCGGGATCGGCCTGTCCGTGCTGGGCATGATTGCGGCAGCTTTCGGCTATTTGTCACCCGTTCAAGGCGCGCTGTTTCAAGAATTCATCGACGTTGCCGTCATCCTGAATGCTCTGCGCGCACTGCGCATTTCCCCTGCTGGCATAGACACCCCGCGAGCATCCCCTGAAGGAGCCACAGCATGAGCCGCCTCTTCCATTCCGAAACCCATATTGTGCATCGCATCGGCTGGTTGCGCGCCGCTGTCCTCGGGGCAAATGACGGCATCGTATCGACAGCCAGTCTTGTTGTCGGCGTTGCCGCCGCAGGCAGCGGTCGGCCTGAAGTGCTGATTGCCGGTCTCGCCGGTCTTGTGGCAGGGGCGATGTCGATGGCCGCAGGCGAATATGTTTCGGTCAGTTCGCAAACCGATGCCGAAACCGCCGATCTGGCCCGCGAGCGCAAGGAACTGGCCGAAACCCCCGAGGCAAGGGCCTGAAATCCGCCTGGCGCACACAGATCACCGGTGCGGGGCTGGGCACGCGCCTCGCCAACTCGATCCGCTCCGCCAGTTTTCCGAAGCCCGGCGAAAGCCTCAACGCGGCGGCGCTGGTTTGGTCGAACGCCCCGGTGATCATCGGCGCGCATGTGTCCGCCATCAGCGCCCATGGAACAGTTTAGCGTGATTGCATAGCGGAGGGTTTGCGGCTCATCTTTACCCCAGTTGGAGTTGAAGATGACGAAGAAACCCGTGACGACGAAGGCCCCTGCCGAGCAGGTCGTTAAAGACATACGGCGCGCGTACCGTTGCCCGGCAATCGATACGCAGTATCGATGAGAGGGGCGCAAGCTGCATTCCTCCGAGGAAAAGATCCGGATCGTGCTCGGCCTTCGTGGCGAAGACAGCATTGCCGAGCTGTGCCGCAAGGAAGGTGGAGGAGGGTCAGCAAACAGTCCGGGGGGCTGTTTGCCCGACGACGGCCCAAAGCCTGTATTACAGCTGGTCGAAGGAATTCCTCGAGGCTGGCAAGAAGCGGCTGGCCGGTGATACGGCCCGCCAGGTGAATACAGGCGAGGTGAAGGATCTGCGCGCCGAGGCTTTGGCATTGAAGGAACTGGTGGCCGATCTCAGCCTTGAAAACCGTCTGCTCAAAAAAAACATGACCGGGGCTGGGGGCGACCACGAATGAGGTATCCTGCCACTCAGGAGCTCGAGATCATCCGGCTGGTCGAGCAGTCGCATCTGCCTGTCCGGCGGACCCTGGCCAAGATCAGCATCCCACCCACTACGTTTTATCGATGGTATGACCGCTTCATCGAACATGGGCCCGAGGGGTTGGAAGATCGCTCTTCACGGCCTTCCCGCGTCTGGAACCGCATTCCGGAAGCGGTGCGGGCTCAGATCGTGGCCTTGGCGCTGGAAGAGCCGGAACTGTCGCCCCGCGAATTGGCGGTGCGGTTTACTGATCTGGAAAAGTATTTTGTATCAGAGGCTTCTGTGTATCGCCTGCTCAAATCCCATGACCTGATCACCAGCCCCGCTTATGTTTTCATCAAGGCCGCGAATGAGTTCAAAGACAAAACCACAGCACCAAACCAGATGTGGCAAACCGACTTCACCTACCTCAAGGTCATCGGCTGGGGCTGGTTCTATTTGTCCACGATCCTGGACGACTACTCGCGCTACGTCATCGGCTGGAAGCTCTGCGGCAATATGCGAGCCGAAGATGTCACCGATACGCTCGACATCGCCCTTGCCGCATCAGGCTGCGACAGTGCCAAGGTTCTGCACAAACCGCGCCTGCTCAGCGACAATGGCTCGTCCTACATTGCGGGGGATCTGGCCGAATACCTCGAGGACAAGGGCATGAAACATGTTCGCGGCGCGCCGATGCATCTGTTACCCGGTAGGCGATGCTTGCATCGCCGTAAGGGCCCAGACCCAGGACAAAATCCCCTCTCGCGGTTTGAAGACAAACCGCTGCCGGGCAACGGAACGATGGCACCAGACCCTCAAGAAACGCATCTTGCTGGAAAACTACTTCTTTGCAGGTGAACTTGAAGCCGCCATCGCCGCATTCATCGATCACTACAACAACCGCCGCTACCACGAGAGCATCGGCAACCTGACACCGGCTGACGTCTACTTCGGGCGCGGCGAAACCATCCTGGCCGAAAGGAGGCGCATCAAACAGAAGACAATCCAAAACCGCCGCTTGAACCACCAGTGTCAAGCAGCATAAAATGAAATCGGTGAGCCCGCACTCTCCGCTCCAAAATCAGGCCGCCTGTTCCAAATCATTCGACGACGGACAGTCAATAGAGTTTATCATTGTGATGTTCTGCTTGATCTGGCCATCGGTCGTGCCGTCACAAAAACCTTGGCACAGCATTCGACGCGGCGGGTCTTCGTCGCCTGCAAGATCGCGCGGAGCGGGCTTTTTCGCGCAATCAGAGGGCCGTGATTTCTGCTCGCTTTCTGGCGACTGCCAGAGGAGTGACGCTGTCTAGCCAACGGGCCACGCGGCGCAGACACTTTTACAACTGGTGGCCGGCGCAGCAGCGCATTTTCAGGATGAGCGGATGGCCATGATTGCGCAAAGCCCCGGTGCCAATTTTGCCAACGCACGGCAATCACACTCCGCGTTTTCCAAGTCAGATTTGTTTAGAGTTCCCTAAGGTCGACCAGCCTTGTGCCCGGACAGGCCGCGACCGCGATGTCGCAAAGGTGCTGATGGTGGGTCAGATAGATCACCTGCCCTTTGTGCGCCATGTCACCCAAAAGTCCAAAGGCCTGTTCGGCGCGAACGTCGTCGAAGGTTTCCATAATATCGTCTGCGATGAACGGCACGGGGGGGCGAGACTTTGCCAGCTCATGGTATCCGGCGATCCGAAGGGCAAGATACAGCTGAAACCGTGTGCCCTTTGACAGATCAGTTGCCAGTTTCGAGCCCCCTTTTGCGGGCAGAGCGACAAGAACTTCGCTTGTGCCTTCGGGTTGTGCCGCAAGCCCGGTATAGGCGCCGCCGCTGAGTTGGCGAAAAGCATCGGACGCGCGTGCCAGCATGGCGCTGCGATGACTGTCGCGATAGCGTCGCAGGCCCTGTTCAAACGCCATCAGCCCGAAACGCTGCGCCAGATGCGCTCGGGCCTGGTCTGCAAGTTCGTTCAAAAGGTTTGCCCTTTCGGCCACGATATGCGCAACCGCGTCGTCGCCGCCGACCGCATGAAGCAACCGCCGCGTCTCTGTCAGTTCGGTCAAGCGGGCTTCGGAACCTGCCCGCGCAAGGGTAAGCGCATCTTGCAGGCGGGTTGCGTTGGCCTCTAGCAGGCTTGCATCCTCCAAAGGTGCGGGATGTCGGGCCAGGTCAGCCTCCAGTTCGGCGATATCGCGCCGCAGACGGTTGGCGTGCAGGCAAGCAGACAGGTGATCGGACAGGCTTCCATCACCAGCCCATTCAAACCGGTTGCCGAGGGCTGTGCGCTTGGCTGCAAGCGAAACTTGCTTAGCCTGACTGACACCTTGAGCCTCAAGTTCACGCGCCAAATCCGCAAGAATTTGCGCGTGGTCACGTTCGGCCTGTTGTGCAGCGGTCAGGCGATCCCCAAGACTTGCCCAAGCCGTGGTCGCAGGCAATGAGAGCGCCACAAAGATGACGCCCGAGGCATCGAGAAAGCTGCGACTGTTGCTTTCCATTTTTGCCACGCGGTCAGCCAGTTCCGCGCGTTCGATCTCAAGCCGGGTCAGAGTGTCGAGTTCGTCAAGCAAGGCTGCAAGACCCATATCGTCCTCAGCCACCTCGGCCAAAGGCGTACCTGTGCTGGCGGTGGCCCAATCTTCGCGCCAGCTTTCCAAAGCCAGTTTCGCCGCGGTAAGGTCAGTAGTACGCTCGTTAAGGTCGGCGTTCAGGTCTGCCAATTGTTTTGCGGCGTCTTGCTGTTGGCTGACGGTATCCAGCCGTGCCAATGCTTCGGACCAAAGCGGGGGAAATCCGCGTTCTGGGGCCAGACTTAGCGCTTCGGCAAGATGGCCCGTTGCTGCGTCTAGTAGGGCATCTGCGCGGGACAGGGTTTCTTGCGCTTGGTCGCGGGTTGAAATTGCTATCAGCGCCTTTTCACGCAGCGACAGCCAGCCCTTCAGGTCAGCGATCCCCGCACCGTCCAGGCCAAGCTCCTTGGCGCATTCCGCCACTGCCCGCTTTAACGCCTGCCGTTCCGCTTGCTGTCTTTGAACCTCGGCGGTGGACCTGGCCACTTCATCGGTGATCTGGGCCAAGGCCAAGGCGCGTTCAGCGCCAAGCTTTGCTGCGGCGGTCGCTTCGGCCAGATGCAAGGTGATCCGGTCATCAAGCCGCAGCGCGGTTTCAAACGCTGCTGCGGTTTCGGGTGCAAGGCGGGCCAGATGCGCGGCCCATGCCGCCTCACGGTGTTGGCGCGCGTTTACGGCCTCGGTCAATGATGGTGCTGCGCCTACATACGCAGGCGCGCCCTTTTGCGCTGTTGCCAGATCGCCCTTGCAGCGTTCCAGTGCATCACAGGCATCGCGCAAGGTTCGGCCGGTGGTTTGATCGGCCACTTCCCAAGCGGTGATTTGCCAAGGGGCAGGCACGGCAAGGGTCACCAATTCCTGCGCGGTCCCACTCCAAGGGGTCAGCGGGATCATCGCTTCCGACACTTCGGCGTTGCGAAGGGCAAGGCCCTGTTCGGCGCGCATCTGTTGCACCTCGGGGTCGGTCTGGCGCAGGCGGGCGACAAGATGCGCGAGGCTTTGCAAATCTGCGGCAGGTGCGGGATCGCCCAGTTTTTCGCGCGCGGCGGCCAAACGGTTCTTGGCTTTGACAGCCTCAACTTGCGCGCGGCCAAGGGCCTGAAGCGTGACATCGCGCTTTGTGACCAATGCACGCAAACGCGCCATTGATGCAGGCGCGATGCTGTGGTGCGCCGCCGCATCGGCAAGCCCAAGCGTCTGCATCTGTCGCGCCAAATCCGCCACGACCTCGCCCAGCTTGTCCCGGCGTCTGGGCAGGTCGGCCAGTGCAGCAAGATGCAGCGGGTGTAGACCGGTCGCTTCGGAAATCTGGTCCGCCCAGGGCAAAATCGCGGCGTCGCGGAGCAGGTTCACCTTGCGACGATCAAGTTCGGCCAGCGTTTCAGCCCGTGTGGCGATTTGACTTGCAAGCCCTTGCAGAGCTAATTCGATCTCTTGCAGGGCGCGCGCATCGGCTTCGGTCGCCTCTGGCAAATCGGCCAGCGGTTCAACCTCGGCCTGTAGCCGCGCGAGCTTTGCCTGCTGCGGCAGAACCGCAAGCGCCGCCGCATTTGCCTTCAGGGCCGCATCGCAGTCGTTTTCGGACTGCCGCGCTGTGGCCCATGCTTTTTCGGCGGACGTCAGGTCGCGCTGCAACTTTTGCGCGGCAGTGGCCGTAATGTCCAACTCGCGCCGTTGTCTGTCCAGTTCGTGCAGCCGGTCTTTCGCCACCTTCAGTGTCGAATTGCGTGCCCGCAGCTTGTGGAAGGCATCAAGCTCTTTGCGGACGGCTTCCAGCTGCGGCCCAAGACCGGCAAGCCCGGCACTGGCTGAAAACAGCATCTCACCCAGATCACCACGGCTGGCAAGGATAGAGTCGCCACCCTGTTCCAGCGTGTCATCGTCAAGCGAGAACATCGCGGCATAGCCTTCGCGCCCAAGCCCTGCCAATGCCGCCTGCATCACCGCTTCGGGCAGTGTTTGGCCCGTGGCATCTTGCAAGGATGGCCCATTGCGCTTGACCCTCACCGCTTCAAGCACCCCGCCGGAATGGGTCAGGGTGGCCCCGATTTGCATGGTCGGACCAGCATGCAAAAAGTCGTAACGAGTTCTCACGGGGATGCCGTAAAGCAGGTCGAGCCAAGCTGAAAAAAGCGTAGATTTGCCAGCCTCGTTCGGGCCAAAAATCACGTGCAGATCGGGCGCGCCACCTGTCGGGGTAGGAAAATCCAGGCGCGCATCGGTGAAGCGGCCATAGCGCGTCAGGTCCAGCCGGTCGAGACGCATCAGGAGCCCTCGCCCATCGTCAGTCGCGGCAACAGTTGCGCCGTGCCTTCGGCCAGAAGGCTGGCGCAGTGTCGGCGCAGGGTGTCTTCGTCGTCGCCAAGCAGGTCGCGCAAATCGGGGGGCAAATCCTGCACAAGATCGCGCGCCAGATCGCCAAGTGCAGCCATCAATGCGGGATCGTTGGGTAAATCTGAGGTAACCATGGCCACAAGATCAGCCGGAAGCCGGGTTTCTGCCGTGCCGCCTCCTAAGGTCCGGTTTTCCAACTTGTCAATCCACAGGCCGTTGACCCCTTCAGCGCAGGCGACGGCCTCTTGTCGAAGTTGGTCAAGATCGCGGGCAATGCGAAAGGCCAATGATGTGTTGCCGGTCAGGTGCAGGCGCAGAACCAGATGTTCTTCGGGGCGTGCAGCCAAGCCCGCGGCGCGCAAAGAGCCCGTCAGAGCCGCGACGACCTGACCCCAATTCTCAACTCCCGTCAACTCTACCGTCAGCCTGTCAAACCTCAAGGCGGCGACGGGGCGTTCGTGCAGCGTCAGATGTCCGGCATCATCCAAGAGGCCAAGCGTGACCGACGCCGCCCCCGCCTCACCGATATCGCGGCCTTGTGGGATGCCGGGCATAACAACAACGGATCGCCCTGTGTAGTCGGCCCGTTTGTGGATATGGCCAAGCGCCCAATAGTCATAACCATGCGCATCCAGATCCCCGACGCTGCACGGCGCATAGACATCATGCCCTGCACTTCCGTTCAGACTGGTGTGCATCATCCCGATGTTGAAAGCACCTGGCAAAGGCGCCGGATACCGCGGCAGCAGGCTTTCAGGCACAGCACCTTCGGCAAAAGAGATGCCGTGAACGGCGATACTGTGGCCGCCCACCTCAAACCGTTCAGTACCCGGTTTGGTGCCGAAAACATGGCAAAGCGCCGGCGGTTCAAGCTCTTTGCTGACCTTGGATGCAGCGTCGTGATTGCCACGCAAGATAAAGCAGCGAATGCCGGCTTCGGACAACCGGACCAGTTCCTGCTTCAGAAAACGCGGGGTCTTGGCCGAGGTTTGCGACCCGTCCCACAGATCACCCGCAATCAGCAGCGCATCTACGCTTTCGGCCAAACACAGATCAACAATGCGCGTCAGGGCCGTGCGACTGGCAACGCCCACCTCGGCCGCAAGGTCGGGATCACGCAACGCCAAGGATACCAGCGGCGAGTCGAGATGCAAATCAGCGGTATGAACAAATCGAAACGCCACCTGTCGTAAATCCTAACCCACCCGGAATGCAGAAAATCTGTTGTTACTGATGGTTGCAGGCCGGTCGGGCAAAGGCAAGCCTCCGGTCATCCTCCCCAATGCTTGAGGGGTGCGTATACAGAATTCTCCCAGCAAGATGCCTGAAGAAAGTCTGATGACGATGACGAAATTTGAAAAACCCACATCTCTGCGATCCAGCGCCAATCTGAAGACGGCGGTCCCGTATCGCAGCCATGCCAAAAGCGTGGCATGAGCGACGGGTCAGCCTCCAGGTGGCGCAATGCATGGCGGGATAGACGGACAAAACCGCGCGCCTGAGGTCATCCAAAGGGTGTGCATTCCGTAACGGGATCAGGCACGCAACCAAGCCGCCTTACATACCGCTTTCAAAGGCTTGGAATGTTCGTTGAGCGCCTTATACAAAATCAACCATGCCGATGACCAGTGTCGCGAGCCCAAGCAAAACCAGTGTTTCGATGACCACCACCGCCAGATGCCCCCCGCCAACGGTGCTCAGGGCCTTGAGCGAGGTCTTGATGCCAAGCGCGGCGATGGCGACGATCAGACATGTGCGCGACAAGGTGTTTACGGGATCAATCGCCGACAGGGGCAGATCCACCACCGACCCCAGCACCACGAGCGCCAAAAACAACACCATGAACCATGGCAGCAGCGCTATGCGCCCCTGCGCACCACCATGCGGGCCAAGGCGCAGCGTCAAGGCGATGACGATCAGTACCACCGGCAGCATGGCCACCCGGAACAACTTGACCACGGTTGCGGTCTCGCCCGCAGCGTTCGACACCGAAAACCCCGCCCCCACCACCTGCGCCACATCATGGATCGTGGCACCAATCAGAAAGCCCTGCTGTCCTTCGGAAAACCCAAGTGCCTGAAACAGCACCGGGTAGACGACCATTGCGACGGTCGACAGCGCCGTCACTGCCATGACGGTAAACAGCGTGTTGCGTTCGGTCTTGTCATTCGGCGGGATCACGGCGGCAATCGCCAGCGCGGCAGAAGCGCCGCAAATGGCCACCGCCCCGCCGGTGATCAGGGCAAAGCGCCATTGCCGTCCCAGAAGCGGCGCAATCACAAAGCCCGAGGCAATGGTTGCCGCCACCAGACCCGCCAGCACCATGGCACCGTCAACCCCGATCCGGGCCAGATCGTCCAGCGCAATACGCACCCCCAAAAGGCCGACACCCAGCCGCAAAATGAATTTTGAGGCCAGATCGACCCCAGCACGGCAGGGGCCGTCGTCGTACAGAAAGTTGAAGGCCATGCCGATCAACAGCGCGAACAGCATAACCGGTGCGCCGTAATGCGTGCCCAGAAAGCTGGCCGCCGCCGCGACAGTGGCCGAAATCAACAGTCCCGGCGCGACTTGCGCGGCCTTGACCCGCCACATTGACAATACTGACATTCCTGCTCCGGTTCTCTACTTTTTATGCCAGTATCCGTCTGGCTGACCGATGATGATGTCCGGTCTGGTGGCAGTTCAGTCAGGCAACAGAAAGTCTCGGATCATGGCGTTGAAAAGCGCAGGCTTTTCCAGATGCACAGCATGACTGGCCTCTGGAACCACAGCAAGACTGGCATCGGGTATGCCCCGCCACAGGGCTTCTACCTGCGGCCAGCGATAGGACCTGTCCTGATCTCCCCAGACAATCCGGCACGGCATCCGCAGCTTGGCAAGGGCCGCGCGCCCATCCCAGTCGCGCATCGCCACAAGGGCGTTGCGCGCCGCCTGCGGGTTCGCACGCCTGCCAAGATCGCGCGCCAGCGCATAGCCCGTCGCGTCATTGCCTTTGACAAACCATGTCGCACAGATGCGATCCGCCGTGGCTGCAACCCCTTCGGTGGCCAGACGCTCCATCGAGGTTTCCAGCGGCTCGAACCGATCAGGCATGCGCCCCAAAGGGCCGGTTCCGTAAAGCACCAGCTTTTCAACACGGTCCCCGGCGCGGGCTGCCATTTCTTGCACGATCATCCCGCCCATGCTGTGACCCATAAGCGCAAAGCGCCCGATCCCCAGCCCGTCCAGACAGCCAAGCACCGCTTCGGCAAAACTGCCGATGCTGTCGGGCCCTGGCAGGGCCGCCGCAGCGCCAAAGCCGGGCAGATCGGGGGTTATCACATCATGGCCCGGCGCAAAGGCGTGCAACTGGTCCTGCCATTGGGCGCTGCCCCCCAGATAACCATGCACCAGAACAAACGCAGGGCCGCTGCCTGCGCGAACAAACGGCAATTCCTCTGTCACTTGACCTGCCCCGGAAGCCAGAGCGCCGCCTGAGGAAACACGATCATCACACCGACCAGAACGACCAGCGCCCCGATGAAGGGAAGGCTGCCGATGATCACATCGCCCACAGTCACCTGCCCCCGGCTGATCCCCTGAATGACATAAAGGTTCAGCCCGACAGGGGGCGTCAGCACCGCGATCTCCATGGTGATTGTGTAGACGATCCCAAACCAGATCAGATCGAAACCGGCAGAGGCAATCAGCGGCACGATCACCGGCAGGGTGATGAACGTCATCGACACAGGTTCCAGAAACATCCCCAGCGCGATGTAGAACAAGATGACCATGCCCAGCACCATCCACGGCGCAAGATCGAAGCTCAGGAACAGCGTCGTGAACTGCTGCGGCACGCGGTAGTAGTTTAGCACAAAGCCGAACAGCACGCCCGCCGACAAAAGCAGCCCCAGATAGCCCATCGTGCGCATGGTCGACATCAGCGCCTGCACAAAGCCCGCCCAGCGCAGCCCTCCAACGCCGACCGCCAGCAAAACCGTCACCAGCGCGGCAACGGCTGCCGCCTCGGTCGGGGTGGCGATCCCGCCATAAATGGCCAGCGTGATCACCGCCCCGATGACAAAAACCGGCCCAAGCGATAGCACAACCTGCATCAGGCGCATCCGCGGGCCCCTGTCGCGTTCGGGCACGTCCTGCGGGCGCAGCCAGCCCCAGATCACCACCACCAGCACGAACAGCGTGGCAAGGATCAGCCCCGGAATGACCCCGGCCATGAACAGCTTGCCAATCGACTGGTCGGTGACGATGCCATAAAACAGCAAGATCAGACTGGGCGGCAAAAGCACGCTCAGGGTGCCCCCGGCCGCCAGAACACCGCTGGCCAGACGCTTGCCATAGCCAAGCCTCAGCATCTCGGGCAGGGCCACCCCGCCAATGGTCAGCGACCCCACCATCGAAGACCCGCAAACCGCGCCAAACCCCGCGCAGGCCCCGATCGATCCATAGGCGGCCGATCCCCGGATACGCACCCCGCGATGCATGAATTCATAGAGGTTGGCCCCGATGTTGGACCGGCTTATCAATTCGCCCAGAAAGATGAAAAGCGGCACCGCCAGCAGGATGTAGTTGATCCACACCCCCCAGAGCTTCAGCTGTGCCGAGACGAGCGAGGTGTTGAAGCTTTGGATCTGCCACAGGAACGGCAGTGATGCCGCCGCCAGCGCAAAGGGGATCGGCAGGCCAAGCGCGATGAGCAGGACAAGAAGTCCCAGCAGTCCAAGGCCGACTTCATACCATTCCATCGCGTGCCTCCGCTGCAGGTGCCGAGCGCAGCGCCAGTTGCACAAGGCGCAGCACGGCATAAAGGGTGAACAGTGTCAGGGAAAGCGCCACCGGTGCCCAGAACAGAAAGCGCGGCCAGCGAAGGATTTCCGACGCCGCACCAGAATTGAAAGCGCGGATTGTCGCGTTGATCGTGGTGATGGAAAAGAACAGACCGATCAGCACCATGATCGCCCCGTTGAACAAGGCCAAAAGCTTTTGCAGCCCCGGTCTCAGCTTATCGGTCAGCAGGGTGACGCGCGGATAGGAATCCTCGCGCATGGCAAAGGCCAGACCGACCAGCGCAACAGGAAACAGCAGCAGAGCCGTCGCTTCGGTCACCAGCCTGTCAGGTGCGCCCATCACATAGCGCATGAACACCCCATAGCTGATCCAGATCATCTGAACAAAGATCAGAAACGCGCCAAAGGCCGCAAGGGCAACAACCAGTGCCTCGACCCATAAGACCAAACGATCAATCAGTTCACGCATCCGTCCCCCGCTTTCCGGTGTTGCTCCAAAGGGGGCTGTTACTGTCCGCGCCCATGCGTCCCGCCCAACCCCCTGCCCTTTTTTCAACGAAGGCGCGGAAAACCAGATCGGGTTTTCCGCGTGCTGTCTTACAGACGGTGCTTGGCAAACAGATCGCGCAGCTTGCCGGCCAGATCCGGCCCGCAGGCCGCGTCCACCTCGGCGGCCCATTTCGGTTCGATCTCGGCGATCAGAGCGTTGCGCTCTTCGGTCGAGATCGACACGGCCGCACCACCGCCGCTCATGACGGCATTACCAACTTGTTCGTTGATCCAGCTTTCATAGCGCGGCTGCAACCAGGTCTCGGTTTCGCTTGCGGCTTCGAGAAGGGCGGCGCGGTCAGGTTCGGCCAGCGCGTTGAAGCGATCGACGTTCATCATATACTGGATATTGCCATAAAACAGATTGGCATTCACCATATACGGCATGACATTCCACAATTGCCACGAGCTGTAGGTTGCAACACCCATGTTGATACCGTTCACGACACCGCGTTCGGCGGATTGGAATACCTCGCCCGGTGCAATGAACACCGGTTGACCACCCCATGTCTCGATCATCAGGCTGACCAGCGGCCCGATAGAGCGGACAAGCTTGCCATCCAGCTTGTTGAGCCCGTCAATCGGTCCCTGAAACCACCATTCCTGATCATAGGAATAATTCGAATTGAGGATCGGGATCAGCCCCACCGCCGCAGCCTCGGGGGCGATCAGTTCGGCATAGGCTGCATCCAGCCCGATCTGGTCGGTCAGATTGATTGCGGCAGGATAAAGCGATGTGACCCGGTAGCAGGGCAGCCGCGTATCGGCTGAAATCCAGCTGATATCCGACACGCCGCCCTGCAATGCATCAACCCCATCAGACCACGTGTGGAGGGTCGAGGATGGAAAAATCTCGACCGTAACGCGGCCTTCGGTCTTCTCAGTGACCAGTTCTGCAAACTTGATGAACCCCTGATGGCGGATGTCGGTCTCGTTCACATAGGTCGAAAGGCGGATCGTTTCGGCATGTGCCGCGCCAGCCAGAAGGGCTCCGGCAAACGACATGGCAAGGACATTGGCGGTTGTGGGCATGAGTGTCTCCGCTGTTGGGTGTTGGATGGGATCACGAGCCGCTCAGGCGGCTTTCTGGTTGGAAAACAGGTGGCCGTAGGCAAACAGCGCCACAGACCCACCGGTGTGCAAGAACACGACGCGCTCATCCTTGCCAAAGGCTCCGGCACGAATCATCGCCACAAGCCCGGCGAAGCCCTTGCCGGAATAGACCGGGTCCAGCAAGATGCCTTCGGTCCGGGCCAAAAGCCGGATGGCATCGGTCATCTCTGGGGTAGGCTGGCCATAGCCGGGGCCAACCTGATCGTCATAGGCCACGACCATCTCACGCGGCAGGGTGCCGCGCGCGCCGATCAATTCGGCCGTGCGAACGCCCAGCGCGTGCACATTGTCGATCTGGCGCTCACGCGGGGCGCGGACAGAAATGCCCGTTACGGGAATCGGCGCATTCAACGCGAAAAGGCCTGCCAGCAGACCTGCCTGCGTACCGGCACTTCCCGTCGCATGAACGATATGGTCAATACGCAAACCAGCGTCGTCGGCCTGCCAGACAAGTTCCTCGGCACAGGCGGCATAGCCCAGCGCGCCCACCGGGTTAGAGCCGCCACCCGGAATGACATAGGGCTTCAGGCCCTTGGAGCGCAGGGTCTCGGCCAGGGCCTCAGCCTCGGCGTTCATGTCGAGACCTTCGGGGCGAAAGTCGATTTCGCACTCCAGCACGGTGTCCAGCAACACATTTCCGGCAGTTTCATAATCTGCGCCCTGATTTGTCACGCGCCGTTCCAGCAGCGCATGACACTTCAGCCCGACGCGACAGGCCGCCGCCGCCGTCTGGCGCACATGGTTCGATTGCGTGGCACCTTGAGTCACCAATGTATCGGCGCCTTCGGCCAGCGCCGCTGCCACCAGAAACTCCAGCTTGCGGGTTTTGTTGCCCCCCGAGGCAAGCCCTGTGCAGTCATCCCGCTTGATCCAGATTTCCGGTCCGCCCAGCACTTCGGTCAACCGGTCGAGGCGTTCCAGCGGGGTGGGGAAGTGGCCAAGGCGATATCTGGGAAACCGGGAAAGATGCATGCTGGGATCCTTACTTCTTACTTTCAACATGTAAAACACTGAAGTTAAGCCTGTTCAAATGCCAATATCATGCAATAATATGCAGAAAACGCATGAAAGAAGCCGCAAATGCGCCTTGAGTGGATCGAAGATATCCTTGCAGTTGCGGAACATGGGTCGCTTCAGGCGGCCAGCGCAAAGCGCAATGTGTCCCAACCTGCCTTTTCACGCCGGATCCGTCAGATCGAGGAGGCCCTCGGCGTGACATTGTTCGATCGCACCGCGCGCCCGGCGAGGCTTGTCCCGCATGTGGCTGAACAACTGGATAGGATGCGCGAACTCTCGGCGGGGCTGCGTGATCTTGCGCTGGTGCTGCGCGACACAGAGGGGTCGCGCCACAGACGGATTGTCATCGCCTCGCAACATGCCATCGCGGCCACCTCGACCCCCGAGATCATAGGACGATACGCCGATCTGGATGTGGACACCCGGCTGCGCTCTGCCAATCGGGATGACTGCCTTGCCCAGTTAATGACCCGCCGCGCGGATATCGCCCTGATCCACAATGTCGCTGGCCATGAGGGTATCCCCGGCTCTGACTTTCTGGAAATGATGGATATCGGCACCGAAACCCTGATCCCTGTCTATGCTGCGGATCGGTTGCCAACGCTCAACCAAGCCTATGCGAGAGGGGAGCTGCCTGTTATCGCCTATCCGGCCGATGTGTTTCTGGGTCAGGTCCAGAGGCGGATCATCTTTCCAAGGCTGACACGCGTTGGCCGCATTCGACCGCGTCTGGAAACAGCGCTGACCCTTGCAGCGCTGGAATTTGCGCGGACCGGCTTTGGTGTCGCATGGATCCCCGAACACCTTGCCAACCCGGACATACGCACCGGGCGGCTTGTGAACCTGCGCAGCACCTTGCCCGCGATTTCGATGACGCTCATCGCCGCGCGTCTTGGGGACACACGGTCGGCCATACTGGACGAGGTTTGGGAGAGGATCAGGACAATGTCCACGCCACTGGCAAACATATCAACAATCACGCGATAAAAGCATGGTCGCCCGCTTCGCACAGGATCAAGGCTCGGCGTGCAACCCGTAGCGCCGCATCTTGTCATTCAATGTCCGCCGTGGAAGCCCCAAAGTATCTGCCGCACGCAACGTGTTTCCTCGATGCGCATCCAGCACCGATGCAATTTCACGCGCCTCAAATTCGGAAACACGCTGCGCAAGCGTCTGCGGCCCCGGTGCAGCGCTTTCCAGCGACTTTGTTTCAAAAAGCCCAAGAGCATAGGCTTCGGCATCTGTCTTCAACTCACGCACATTTCCGGGCCAGCCGCGCCGTTTGAGTTTCTGTAGCAGGTCCCAAGGCAGGTCAGGATCGGGTCGGCCATAGCGCCGCGCCGCCAAATGGGCGTAATGGGTGAAAATCAGCGCAACATCTTCGCCAGCTTCGCGCAGGGTCGGGGTGGACAGTTCGCTTCCCGCGAGCCGAAAAAAGAGATCATCGCGAAACCCCTCGACCAGACGCAAATTGGTTTTTGTCGTTGCGATAACGCGGATATCCAAAGGTCGCGGCGTGTTTTCCCCGATCCTCTCGACCATCCGTTCCTGAAGCACTCGCAACAGCTTGGCCTGTATTGGCGGAGGCATCGCCTCGACCTCATCCAGCATCAGCACGCCGCCATGTGCGGCCTCGATCTTGCCAGCACGGCCATGCAAATCATGCGCGAATATGCCCGCGGCATGGCCGAACAGGATGGTTTCGGCCATCGCTTCGGGAAGGGCTGCGCAATTGAGGGCAACAAACGGCCCATGCGTGCGCGTGCCGCCTCCATGGATGGCGCGCGCGGCCAGTTCCTTGCCCGTGCCGGTTTCACCTGTGATCACGACATCCAGATCAACCTGCGCCAAAGCTTCAATGCGGCGGCGAAAGCTGCGCATGGCGCGCGACGTGCCCAGAATGCTGACATTCGCCCGCTCTGCCAGCACCTGTTGCAGGCGCGCAAGCTCGGTCCGTGTGGCGTTAGCTTCAAGCGCGCGCCGGATGACCGCCAGCAAATGCGCTGAGTCGTAGGGCTTTTCAAGGAAATCCTCGGCGCCCGCGCGCATCGCATCAACTGCGTGGCCCACATCGCCATGCCCCGTCAGCATCACAACCGGAAGCCCCGGAGCCTGTGACTTGACCTGCGCCAGCAAAGCCATCCCGTCCATGCCGGGCATTCGCAGGTCGCTGACCAACAAATCGGGCATCTGGGAAAGTGCGCCCAAAGCTGCCTGCGCACCTGCAAAGCCCTGCACCTTGTAGCCTGCGGTCTCGACCAGATCGCAAAGCGCCGCCAGATGGTCGCAGTCATCATCCACGATATGAACAAGCGCCGTCATTGTGCTGCAACCTCGGCCAACATGGCCAAGGGAAGGACAACCGTAACCTTTGTCCCCTGCCCCTTGACCGAAGCAATCTCCAGCGTGCCATTAAAGTCGGCAAGAATGGCCTTGCAGATGGCCAGCCCCAGCCCCAGCCCTGCACCTGACATCTTGCTTGAGAAGAACGGCTCTGTCACCCGTGGCAGATCGTGATCGGCGATACCCGCACCCGTGTCACTGACACAGAGCAGCGCTTGGCCATCCTGCGCCGACACCGTCACGTCAATCAATCGCTGCTCACTGTCAGCCATTGCATCAATCGCGTTAAGCAGCAGATTGACCAGAATTTGCTCTACCCGAACCGCGCCGGCCAAAACCATAACGGGGCTGTCGGATATGGTAAGGTTATAGGTCACACCGACCACCCGCGCGCGCGGCGCGACCATTTCCAGCGCACTCGTCAAAGGCGCGCGCATGTCGATCAATGAAAGTTCGCCCGCCTCTTTGCGCCCAAAGCTTTTCAGGTGATGTGTGATCCGCTGCATCCGCTTTATCAGGCCGCGCGCCGTGCCCAGACGTAACCCCGTCGCGCTATCATCCTTGCGCAGCCCCATTTCGGCGGCGGCAAGCGTGGCTTCCATTGCAGCCAGAGGCTGGCTGATTTCATGCACAATGGCTGCCGACATCCGCCCGAGCGCGGCCATTTTCTCGGTGTGGATCAAGGCCTCTTGTGTGGCGCGCAAATCACTTTCCACCTGCGCACGGGCCTCGATTTCGCGGGCCAGTTCAGAGGTGCGCACCTTGACCATGCACTCTAGATTCTGAGATTGCGACAGCCGAAGCGCAATGATCTGCCTGCGCTGTTTCCATGCCATAAGCCCGGTCGCAATGCCCAGCGTTGCCAGTGCGGCAAGAACGGCCCACCCCATGGCGACACGATACAAAGGGCCGGTGATGCGCGCTGCAATCACCTGCCACCCTGTCGCGGGCATCGACACAACCCGCGCAATCCAACCCTGCCCCGAAACATCAGCGCCCGAGTGCATGTCAGTAGACAAGACGACACTTTGAGCCAATGTCGCCCCCTCATAGGCGCGGGTGCGGGCAATTTCCTGCAATGTCGCCTCATCAAGCGGCAACAAGGGACGATACTGCCAGTCAGGCCGCGCAGACAGGAACACGACGCCGTTTTCATCCGCCAGCGCAACATCGGCACCGGCTGCCCGCCAAGTCTCTTGCAAGGGTTCGAGGTTCAGCTTGACCACAAGAACGCCGACAGCATCACCCGCAGCAACACGGGTAGACAGAAAATAGCCGGGCACTCCGGTTGTGACCCCTATGGCATAGAATTTCCCGTGCCCTTGCTGGATCGCTTTTTGGAAATATGGTCGAAAGGCATAATTGTGGCCGACAAAACTGCCCTCGCGATTCCAGTTTGACGCAGCAATTGTAAGGCCGCTGGCATCGAGCAAGAACAACTCATCCGCGCCGGCATGCTTGGATATCGTTTCCAGATAGATATTGGCCTCGTGCAGCGACCCGGTGCCGGTCAGCGCAGAACGGATCCGCATATCCTCGGCAGCAACATCGGGCAAGGCGCGCAGGCGGTCCACCTCAGCCTCGACGGCGCGCGCGGTCAGCAACAGGGTCTGGTCAAGTTCTTGCCGTGCCACCCCCAGCGCGTGATGCTGGGCTGCAACCCAAACCACCACCGCCGCCAGAACAGCCGCAAAGAATGGCAGGAAGGATTTCATGAAATGGCCCTTTTACCGTGTCGTGAAGCAGACAGGATAGAGTGTTTGCACCTGCGCGTCAGCCACTTGCGACAGGATTGGCAGCCCCCCGCCCTGCGCGCCGTGACTTGAGCCAGTTCCAGATCAAAATCCCTAGAACCAGCATGCCGCCTGCGGCTTCGATCCATTCGTCGGGGTTGAAGATGGCTATCACCCCCGGCACGATCAGCAGGCGTGACAGCTTGTCCATCCAGGTAAACAGATACCCCTCGATGGCCGAGGCAAAGCCCACCAGTCCGATCACCACAAGGATTCCGGTCCAGATCACATACCATGTCTCGCCGCCCATGATGATCTCGGGGTTATAGACCATGAAAGCGGGGATCAGATACAGACCCTTGGCATATTTCCACGCCTGCATGCTGGTCTCCATCGGTTTCGATCCGGCGATGGCAGCCCCGGCGAAACCGGCCAGTGCAATGGGCGGGGTGACGTTGCTGTCCTGACTGTACCAGAACACCACCAGATGCGCGATCAGCAGCGGGATGCCGAATTCCTGATTCAGCGCGGGACCAACCAGCACGATCAGCACGATATAGGCCGCCGTTACCGGCAGACCCATGCCAAGGATCAGACTGGCCAGCAGCACGAAGATCAACGCCAGCGCCATATTGCCGCCCGACAGCGAGATCATCATCGAGCTGAACTTCAGCCCCAGCCCGGTCAGCCCAACCACGCCGACGATTATGCCCGCCACAGCACAGGCCACACTGACCGCAACCGCATTGCGTGCGCCCAGTTCCAGCGCCCGCGCCATCAGGCGCAGCCCGTTCAAGATCGCAGCCTGAAGCCGGTCAATGGTCAGCGGCTTACCCGATTTAGGGTCCATCACGATAAGGGTAAAGCCAGCACGCAGGGCTGTGACAACGATCACCGAAACAATCGCCCAGAACCCCACCCGCGTGGGCGAGATATTGTTTACCAGCAGATAGACCAGCACCACCAACGGCACGATAAACTGCCAACCTGCCGCCAGCACATCACGCACCACCGGCAATTCCGACGCGGCCATACCGGTCATGCCCGCTTTCATCGCCACCAGATGAACAAACAGATAGACCGTCCCCAGATAGAGGATCGCCGGAAAGATCGAGACCATGACGATGTCGATATAAGGCACATTGGTATATTCCGAGATCAGGAAGGCCCCCGCACCCATCAGGGGCGGCGTGATCTGCCCCCCGGTTGAGGCGGCAGCCTCGATCCCGCCAGCCTCTTTCGGCTTGTAGCCAAGTTTCTTCATCAAGGGGATCGTGAACGCCCCAGTGGTGACCACATTGGCGATGGCCGAACCCGAGATTGACCCCATTCCGGCCGAGGCAATGACAGCGGCCTTGGCAGGCCCGCCTGGCTTACGCCCCGTTGCAGCAAAGGCCATATCAATGAAGAATTTACCCGCCCCGGTGACTTCCAGAAAGGCACCAAACAGTACGAACATGAAGACATAGGTCGCGGCCACCCCCAGCGGCAGCCCGAAAATCCCCTCTTGTCCCAGATACAGTTGCCCCACCACACGCTCGAGACTGGCACCGCGATGCGACAGGATGCCCGGCATCCACTCCCCCAGCCATGGCAGCGCGCCGCGCGGTCCGGCAAGCGCATAAGAGATGGCGGTCAGGCCAATGATGGTCATGCCAAGGCCCACCACGCGGCGGCTGGCCTCCAGCACGGCAATTGTGGCGATGATCCCCATGGCGATGTCGGTCTGCGACCACCAGCCCGCACGGCTGATGATGTCATCAAGGAAAAAGAAGATATAGAACCCGCTGAGAAAAGCGGCGGTCAGGAAGACCGCATCGACGATCCAGCCGATGATGCCGCGCGGACGTGTGGCGCCGGTGATCGGAAAGATCAGGAAGGCCAGAAACAGGATGAAGCCCAGATGCGCCGAGCGCTGGTAGAACAGGCCCATCGGCTTGATGCCAGCCGTGTACAACTGGAACAGCGACATCAAAATGGCGACAACCGTGATCAGCCACAGGATCAGGCGCGACTGAACCGCATCCGCCGATTGCAGGTTTACTGGCAGGTCGGGAGATCGGGCGGCGGTGGCCGTGACGTCGGATGTCTGCTTGCTCATGGTCTTGTCCTGTCGGTGCAAGGGCTTGGGCTAAGGTCTGCGATCACTCTTGGTCTGCGATCACTCTTTGGTCAGGGTCGGTCAGGTTTCAGACGCAAAACGACAGGGGTGTCTGCCGCGATCTGGCTGAGCGACAGGGATTGTCCACCGCCGCTCAGGGTGTGATTCACCGCCATGGGCCCTACACGCAGAGCAAGTGCGTTGCCGGGGATCACCTCATCTATGCCGGTGATCCAGTAGCCGCCCCCCGCTGAAGGTTGCAGCTGGCCGCGCCCTGCCACCTCGCCCAGACCGGCCGCGAAATCGTGCAGATAGGACCGTGTCAGCACCATCGTGCCTGACCTGTTCTCGAAACAGTCGGCCACTGCGCCACCAGTGACGGAATGGGACCAGCGCAGGCAAATCGCGTGCCCCGCGTCAAAGGGCAACTGACCCAGCATTTGCCCCTCGCGCGTCTCAACCGCAAGGACATCACCTGCCCGCGCAGCTGCGGCGCAAGCCAGGGTGGCGTAAGACAAGGTTACGCAAAACAGGCCAGAGGCAAACAGGGCGGCCAAAGATGGCCGCCCGTTCTTGTCACGCCTCACGGACGCTGGTGATCCTGCACAGCGGCGCCGACTTCTTCCAGATAGCGCAGCGCGCCGGGGTGGAAGGGGATCGGGGTCGATGCCACAGTGAATTCGACCGTGGTGTCATTGGCCGCCGGGTGGATCGCGATCAGCTCGGCCACGTTCTCGAACATCGCCTTGGTGATGTTGTAGGCCAGCTCTTCGTCCATGTCGGCATTGACCACCAGAACGTTCGGGGTCGAGATGGACTGCACCGGTTCGGCCATACCATCATACATGCCAGCACGCAGCGCGTAAGGCGCAAAGGTCGGCTCGGCCTCGCGGGCTTTGGCGATTTCGTCATCGCTCAGGCCTACGACGCTGATTGAGCGGGTGGCGGCAAGGTTCATGATCGACGAGGTGGGCGGACCCACGCTCCAGAACCCAGCCACAATGTCACCATCGCGGATCGCGTCGGCGGTCTCGTTGAAGTTCAGGCGCTGCGGATCGAAATCATCATAGGTGATGCCATTGGCTGCCAGAATGATCTGCGCACTAAGTTCGGTGCCCGAACCGGGGGCGCCCACAGACACGCGCTTGCCGCGCAGGTCTTCAAGGCTGGTGATCCCGCTGTCAGCCAGCGTGACGATCTGCACCGCATTGGGATAGATGGAGGCCAGCGCGCGCGCCTCGGGGATCTGTTTGCCCTCAAATGCGCCAGTGCCGGTGAACGCCTGATAGACGGTATCGGCAAGCGCCAGCGCGATATCGCTGTCGCCGCGCTGGATCAGCGCCATGTTCTCTACCGAGGCGCCGGTCACTTCGACACTGGCAGAATAGCCATCCACATATTTGCCAATGACTTCGGCCAACCCGCCGCCATAGGGATAATAGACACCGCCAGTGCCTCCGGTGGCGATGGACAATTCCTGCGCTTGCGCCGCAGAACCAAGGCCGATCACAACAACTGCAACCGGGGCGATCAGGGCGCGAAGCCCTCCAACCAGCTTTATAGACATTCTTTCTCCTCCACTTTCAGGCGTTGAGCCCTTGATATCCCGTCTCTCCTCCCGGGATGGCCTGTGGGTAATGGATACACTTTCATGAGAACAGGATTTTGAGGATCAACACGCAATTCTCATGGCATCAGGCCGCCAAGTTCCACGCAGGAATTCGCCAAAGACCGCAGTTTTCGAACGAGCGGCATCTCTGACCCCTCAAGAATGAACCAGTTTGAGCGGCAAGAAAAGAGTAAGCCTACGCCGAGGGTCGTCTTATTGAGTTGAAGATTTCCGCTTAGGTCCGACGTTATGTCCTGTCTGAGGTTGGCAGAATAGCTCGTGGACCTATCTCGACATGACGACCTTCGCACGCAAGGTCGCAGGAGACCTTGGACCGATAACGGCGGCACGACTGCTCCGCCAGCTAGGCATTCTGGCTTTGGGGAAGGAAGCCAAGTCTCTGCAGGTCAAGTTGCCGTCCGAGTTCGATCCTGAGCATCACAGAGTCTATCGCTTCCGCAGGAAAGATATCGAATGATCGCCCGGTCCGCAGTTCGTCCGTCTTCAGGCGGAGGTTCCTCGGCCTCTCCGACATGGAGCCGACGCGCGCAGCGGCGTCGGCTACTGCGCCTGCAAGTCAACATGGAGACATCTCGCAGCCCATCGGCCGCGGCTTGGGCTGCGCACCTCTTTCAAGGATGGGTGCCGACGTGCC
>NZ_JAUXOV010000039.1 GCF_030684215.1 Pseudotabrizicola sp. | reverse complement strand
TGGTCAACAGGTGGTTGATACCTGGTGCTTTAATGCCGATGACCTGTCGGAGTTCATGTCGATGGAACACCTGCATGCAACGCTTCAGGGCATCTTTCCGGCGAAGGGCGATGGCCTGACAACAAACCGGCGGCGACCTATTCTGATCATGGAAGAAGACACGTCGCCGGGCCGCCATGATACGGTGATCGCCGCCTGCGATGTGCATCGTTATGCGTCGCTTGGCTGCACGGAATACCACGACAATTGCACCGACAACCTGCACGCGGCCCTCGGCCAGCTTCATCTGCGGGCGGCAGATTGCCCGGCCCCGCTGAATTTGTGGATGAACATTCCGGTCGGCCCTGATGGCAAGATAAGCTGGGGTGAACCGCTGTCCAAACCGGGAGATCATGTCGTGCTGCGGGCGGTGATCGACTGCGTTGTGGTGATGTCCACCTGCCCGCAGGACATGATCCCGATCAATGGTGCTGCCTGCAAACCGACCGAAGTGCACTATCGCCTGCTGGACTGACGCGACTTCAAGTATCGGGCCCTTCGATCCGGTAAACGGTGCCGCGTCCTTCGATCCGTCCAGTCGTGATAAAGAAGCCAAGCTTCTTCTTCAACACCCCGGAAATTGCACCTCTCACCGTGTGGGGCATCCATAGAGTTGCCGCCACGATCTCGCCTATTGTAGCGCCGTCAGACTGCTGCAGCATTGCGATCAGCTGCGCCTGCTTGGAGCCCGCGCGCGGGGTCGGCGGTTTTGCCACTTGGTCTCCAATTTGGGTAGTTGACGTTGTCATGGCTGTCGCGGGTGCGATCCCGATGGCCAACAGCCCCGCCTCGGTGACCACCAGCGTGGTGCCGTGACCATCCCCAGTTTCGCGCCAGAGGGGTTCGCCCCGGCGCAGATTGGCGTCGACCTCCTGCAGCCAGCCGTGTTCGATCATCTTCGACACAGCCATCTTGGCCGCCGCACCGGCCAGCCCCTTGGGCAGCGGCAGGGCGATGTTGTCGAGGCGCTGGGCCCCGGCGCTGAGGATGATCGTCTGGGTTTCGGTTAGCTTTGTCATCTTGGGTTCCTCCTAATGGTCGTGCGTGACAAGGAAGGCGGTGATGCGCGACATCAGGTCGTTGTGGACGTCGGCATCCATGCCGATGATCGCGTCACCATCGTCGTCGCGTTCCAGATCCGTGATCTCACGCAGCAGGGCGATGGCCTCGTCACAGGCGACGAGGCGGTCGGGCTCCGATGCAGCGGTGATGGCATCCTGTTAGATCTGAAGGCACTGGGCGGGATCAAGCGGCATGCTCGCCCTCCTTGAAGGCAGCGTCGGTGATCTGGCGCAGCAGGCTGGCGTAGTGGTTCAGGGTGCCGACGGGGCCCCAGCTGATCTCGTCGGGAAGGATCTCGAAGTGGTCGTCGCTCAGGGCCTTCAGGCGCTCCAGCATCGCGTCGATCTGGAACTTGGTGGCCATGAAGGCGTCGAGGGCTTTGGAATTGTCGGTGGCGCGGCGGGTGGTCATGGCGGGGGTTCTTTCGGTGAGTTGCATCGTTTTGGTGCAATCAGAATCGTTCTTGTCCGAAACGCAATCAAACGAATAACAAGCAATTTCATTGCTTTAGTAAGGTATAATGGCTCTATTGGGAGGTATGCAGGGACGGGAGCATTCCGCCCATTCTGACATCTTGCGGGAGGCGATCCAGAAGGCAAGCCGTGCCACTGGGCTTATTGTTTACTGCGACGGGTCGATCAACGCGGCCCCGTCCCATGTGCTTGCGGCGAGATGAGCGATCCGGGCTAGTCCGCCGCACAACATGTGGCGATGCCGGGTTTCGCGAGTCCGCTAGCGGCCCTTCTTAGCTGAAAACTCTCACCGCCCTTAAGCGATACACGTTGGTCGACGACAGGTCTGGCACTAGCACATCCGTGTCATCCCTTCCTCATGTAAAAACCGGATTGCAGTTCACTATAGCCAGCCTGAGGTATTCGAGCACTCGAGGCAGCCAACACGCATTGTTCGTTCGACACATGTTGAAGAAATCCCCGCGGGAAAGCTGACGTCGTATCGCTTGGCCATCAGATCGAACTTCACTCTCTTGACATTCTTGGAACGTTACAGTAGCAAAAATGGAACGTTCCATATTCACATATCTGACCCCACCCAAGCAAAGACGGGACATGTTCGGTGAGGAACGTTTCAATGTGGAGGAGACGAAATGGCTGAAGTCAGAGTTGCGGTTCTGGGCGCGTCGGGCTGGATGGGCAAGGTTCACACCATGGCCTATCAGACCTTTCCGCATTTCTTGGGCACCTCGGGCGGAACAGCCAAAGTTGTCGCCTTGGTCGAGGATAATCCCAAAGCTGCCGCTGAATTGGGCTTTCGCGCGCCGGGGGCAAAGATTCTGCAGTCGTGGCGTGAGGCGGTTCAGGACCCTGACGTTGACTTGATCGACATCTGTCTGCCCGACAGTCTGCACTATGAGGTGGCAAAGGCTGCCCTTTTGGCTGGCAAGCATGTCTATTGCGAAAAACCATTGGCCGACACAGCGGCCCAAGCGCGTGA
The DNA here is from genome assembly GCF_030684215.1 of Pseudotabrizicola sp. Classification (GTDB taxonomy): domain Bacteria; phylum Pseudomonadota; class Alphaproteobacteria; order Rhodobacterales; family Rhodobacteraceae; genus Pseudotabrizicola. The sequence continues at coordinate 20,275 of NZ_JAUXOV010000039.1, read as the reverse complement.
ACTTTCTGATATTGCAGCAGCAAAAGGCCTCATCACTCGCGTTGGTCACGCCTTTCCGCGCAACCCGGTGCATGATCTGGCACGCCAAATCATCGCTGCCGGCGAGATTGGTGAGATAAAATTGTTCAAGGCCTGTCAGCATGTCGACATGTATGGCGACCCGCTCGCCCCGTTCATGTGGCGCGCCGATGGCAATCTGGCCCCGACCGGGATCGTGGGCGATACGGGCACGCATGTGTTCAGCTTCATGGATTTTCTGGTGGGCCGGGTCAGAGAACTGATCGCGGACAACTTTATCGTTACGCCGCGCCGCCCGGTGGTTTCCGGGCTTGGCTATGGCGAACAGGCCACCTTGACGGGCGATGAGCAATGGTCGGATGTGACCAATCCGGATGGTACCAATATCTTGTGCAAATTCGCCAATGGAGCCCGTGGGCTGATCGATTTCAGCAGGGTCGCGACGGGACGCAAGTTCATGCAAACCTATGAGGTTTACGGCACCAAAGGCAGCCTGGCTTACACCTATGACGAAGTGAACCGTCTGCGGTTTTATAGCAACGATGACGCCAACGGCCGTCGGGGGTTCCGCGAAATTGATGTCGGCCCCGAGAATGAAACCTTCCGCGCCTTCTTGCCGCTGCCAAATTTCGCGCTTGGCTATAATGAGAGCAAAATCATCGAGGCGGCAGAAGTGATCCGTTCTATCACCACCGGTCAACCGATGTGGCCGACGTTCGAGGCCGGGCATCACATCTGCCAGATTGTTGACGCCTGCATGGAGTCGGCTCGCCTTGGGCGTTGGGTTTCAATCGCCTGACGGCAAGGGGGACATGGCCTATGGCTGACACTGTTTCGCAAGACATCCTGAACGCACTGACCGATGTGGACATGCCTCGGCTGGTGCCTGAACCTGAGTTTGCGTCCTCGGTCATGGTGCAGGGCCACCGCGTGCCCGTTTTTGCCTGTGGCACGGTGATCGTGGGCAGCGGCGCAGCAGGACTGCGCGCGGCAGTAGAGTTGAAGCGGCGCGGCACGGATGTTGTGGTCATCAGCCAAAGCGCATGGGGTGGCACCTCGGCTTGTTCGGGTTCAGACAAGCAGACGCTGCACACCGCCAACACATCAGACCGGGGCGACCACTTCAAGGACATGGCCCGCGCCATCCGGTCTGGCGGCGCGATGGACGAAGACACCGCCTATGTCGAGGCCGTCGGCTCGGTGCGGGCGATGGCCTCGTTGCAATATCTTGGGCTGCCTTTGCCTCAGGACGATTTCGGCGGGACGCTGCGCTATCAGACCGACCATGACGATGTGGGTCGGGCCACCAGCTGTGGGCCGCGCACCTCGCGGCTGATGGTCAAGGTTTTGGCGACCGAGGCGATCAGGCTGGGCGTGCCGTTTTTCAACCAGACAACCGGCGTGCGAATTCTGATTGAATGGTCGGGGGATCAGCGCAGCGTGGCTGGCATCCTTGCGGTTCGGCCAAAGGCGCAATCACCCGAAAATCCGTATGGCCTGACGCTGTTTCGCTGTGCCGCACTGGTCATTGCCGCTGGCGGGCCCGGAGAGTTGTACCGCGATTCCGTGTTTCCAAACGGATGCTTCGGAACCTTGGGGCTGGCACTGGAAGCTGGGGTTGATCTGGTGAACCTGACCGAAAGCCAGTTCGGTATCGGCACCCGGCGCGAAGGGTTTCCGTGGAACCTGTCGGGCACCTATGTGCAGGCGATGCCCTATATCTATTCGGTCGACAACGAGAACACTGAGCATAATTTTTTGGCCGATTACTATCGGACCACGCAGGAGCTGGCCTCGAACATCTTCCGCAAAGGCTATCAATGGCCGTTCCACGCGACGCGGATGCTGGATTTCGGGTCCAGCCTTGTTGATCTGGCGATCACCCGCGAAAATCAGGCGGGGCGGCGGGTGTTCATGGATTTCAACCGCAATCCCCTGCCCGTCCCCGGCGATCTGCCCTTCAGCCTTGACCGGTTGGACGCCGATGTGGCGGCCTATCTAGGCCGTGCAGGTGCTGTGCAGGACCAGCCAATTGACCGGCTGCGTCACATGAACCCGCTCTCGATAGAACTTTACTTGCGCTACAAGGTCGATATCCGGCGCGACCCGCTGGAATTCGCGGTCAATAATCAGCACATGAACGGCGGCATCGCGGTTGACAGTTGGGGCCGCAGTTCCCTGCCCGGTCTTTATGCCATCGGCGAGGCGGCGGGGACCCATGGTGTCACGCGACCCGGTGGAGCGGCATTGAACGCAGGGCAAGTGTTGGGAACCCGTGTGGCCGAACATATCGCGGCAGGTGGGCAGGCGCAGAACGCGCCCGTTGGGCAGATCGGCGCCGAGTTGGAACAGGCTTTGGGCCAGATTGAACAGACACTCCGGACTGGCAGTTCGCTGAACGTGCGCGCCATCAAGGACGAGGTGCAGGCCCGGATGAGCGACCACGCCGGGATTCTGTGCACACCGCAAGATGTCGCCGCTGCCCTGCAATCGGCGGCTGCGCTGAACGACAGGGTCCGCGCGCGGGGCATTTCCTACATGCGCAGCGGGGAAATCGCGCGGGTTCTGCAATGGCAGCAAATGGCGCTGGCTTCCGAGGCGGTGTTGGCAGCACTCCATCACTACATCAGCCAAGGCGGCGGCAGCCGCGGGGCGCGGGCGATTTGTGACCCGACGGGCGAGGCGACACCCATGGCCAAGACCGGCCCCCTGAACGACGTTCGCTTCCGCAAAGAGCGTGCGAAGGATCAAGGCGAACAAATTCTGGTGCGGCTGGTCGCGGGCGAAATGCAGATTGCCACTCGGCCCAATCGCCGCTTTGATGAGACCGCCAAGCCGTCTTTTGAACGCGACTGGCCCGCATGGCTGACCGGGGCGGTGTTTGATCTGGACCGGGGGCAAGATGCTTGATTTCAACAGCCTGAACACGGTTTCGGTGGGCGAAGCGATGGTGGAACTGGCCCCAGTTGGTGAGGGACAGTACAAGCGCGGCTTTGCAGGCGATACTTTCAACACGGCTTGGCACATGGCGCAGGCATTGCACGGGCGCGCATCGGTGGGCTTTGCAACGCGGGTTGGCATGGACAAGTTTTCCGATGCCTTTGTTGCCGAATTGGCGGCCGACGACTTGGACGTCTCGGTGATCACACGTGATCCGCAGCGGAATATGGGACTTTACCTGATCGAACTGGACGGCGTCGAGCGCAGCTTCCACTATTGGCGCGGCACCTCTGCTGCGCGCGGTCTGGCAGCAGACGGCAGCGCTTTGGCGCAGGCTTTTGCCGGGGCGGGGCTGATCCATCTGTCGGGCATTACTTTGGCCATCCTGCCCCCGGCAGACCGTGAAACGCTGTTTGCCGCGCTGGCCAATGCCCGGGCAAACGGGGCGCGGGTGTCGTTTGATCCGAATATCCGCCCCCGGCTCTGGCCGTCGATGGACGCGGTGCGCCAGACCATCCCGCAGGTTCTGGCCCTGACCGACATCGCCCTGCCCAGCTTTGATGACGAGGTTGCCCTCTGGGGCGATACGTCACCTGAGGCCACGCTTGCACGATTTGCCACGGCGGGCGTTGCAGAGGTGGCGGTCAAGAATGGTGCCGGGCCCGTTTCAGTCCTGGCAGATGGCCAGATCGGGGCACTTCCCACTCCCGAGGTGAAGGGTATTCGCGATACCACAGGGGCCGGTGATGGGTTCAACGCCGGATATCTTTCTGCCCGCCTGCTTGGGCAAACGCCGCAAATGGCCATCATTGCGGGGCAAAGATTTTCTGCCGAAGTGATCACACACCTTGGCGCACGTCTGCCAAAGGCACGCGTCCCGTCCCTGCCCTAACCCCGTTCAGCCGCGCGCTTTGCGAACCAAATCGGCCGCCTCGGCGGCGTTGCTGCGGATCTTTTCCCAGTTTTCGGCTGCGATATCGGCGCTGGTGGCAATCCAGGTGCCGCCAACCGCGCGAACCCGCGCGTACCCCAGCCAATCGGTCAGATTGTCACGCGTCACACCGCCCGTCGGGTTAAACCCGATGCCTGTGTGCAGATAGGGTCCTGCGATGTTCTTCAGCATGGTCAAGCCACCGGCAGCCATCGCGGGAAAGAATTTGACCAGTTTGCATTCCGCGCGCAGGGCAATCTGCAGGTCGGAAGGCGTCATGATGCCTGGCGCAAAAGGCAGGCCAATCTGTGCGGCATGATCCAGAACCTGTCGGTCAATACCCGGAGAAAGGGCAAACATCGCGCCCGCAGCTTTGGCCGCGTCGGCCTGCGCTTCATTCAAGACGGTTCCGGCGCCGACAAGCATCTCGGCGCGATGCTGCGCGATTTGGCGGATGGTGTCGACCGCAGCGGATGTACGAAAGGTCACTTCGATCACGCGAAGCCCACCCTCTGCCAGCGCATCTGCCAACGGCAGCGCGTGGCGGGCATCATCAAGAGCGATCACCGGAACCACACCGATGGCCGCGACGCGTTCGAAAACACTCATGTCAAACTCCGGGGGATTCTTCCGCTCGACTGGCGAATAGAGAGGCTGACGGCTGTCCGGGTCTCTGGCAGTGGGGCGTTGCGGTTTTCCAGCCAATCCACCACGGTTTGTGCGGCTTGAACGCCGATCGCTGCGATGTCACAGCGCACCGAGGACAGCGACGGATAGGCTTGGGCCACCTCTTCGATATCGTCGAAACCCATGATCAGGAAGTCTTCACCCACCCGCCAACCCGCCTCGTGGCAGCCTGAAAGCATGCCCAAAGCCACAAGGTCATTGAAACAGACCGCTGCATCCACGCCCGCATTGTTGGAAAAGAGCTGTTGGGCAGCGTTCCGACCAAATGCGCGGCTGGATTTGCCGGTCATGATGATCGGCTCCAGCCCCTCTTGGGCAAGCACCTCCAGGTAGCCGGCTTTGCGTTCTTCGGTGACAGCGCGGCCATCCAGCCCGCCGACAAAGGCGATGCGCCGTGCGCCTGCCGCAATCAGATGTCTTGTCGCGTCCCGGCTGCCAGACAGATAGTCGGGTGCTATCAGGGGGAACAGGTCCAACCGCTCATCCACACAGCGCAACATTTGCATGGCGGGAATGCCGCCGCGCGCTATGGCGTCAAAGGTGGGCTTTGTATCGCCGTAAGCCGGGCACATGATCAGCGCAGACACCCCATGTTCAATCATCGAGCCTACAACTTGATGCTGCAGTTCGGGGTTTTCATCCGTGTTGGCGATCACCGTTGAGTACCCGCGCTCGGCCAGGGCCATCTGCAGGGATGTGGCAAATTCCGTGAAAAACGGGTTGCGCAAATCGTTGATAACAAGACCAATCAGCCCCGCATTTGACATGCGCATGTTGGCCGCAGCACGGTTGTAAACATAGCCGATTTCGGCCATCGCCTTGCGCACCAGCACCCGCGTTTCTTCCCGTACAGAGGGGCTGTTTTGCAGCACAAGGCTGACCGTCGATTTTGAAATGCCAGCGTGCTTGGCGACGTCAATAATGGTCGGTCGGCGGTTGAGGTTCATTTGGTCGGCACCCATCACGTTACTTGCAGAAACCTTGTCGCCTAACACACAAAGACACCAGAGTTTTATGGTGACGCAAAGCCAAGGTCACTGTGTCATGACCGGCAAATCAAAGCACAAGATGCCCTCCTTGCCCCCGACCGACGCCGCAACCAATTTGGCCCCTAGCAATTGGTGTTCAGGGTGATCCTGATAGGCATGAAGTGCGGCCCAGTCGCTGAAGTCCACGACGAAGCCATGCATGTAGCCGCGCTCCATCTGTTCGGGGCTTTCGCTTTTGCCTGCGGTGATGTCCAAAAGACCGGGGACTTTGGCCCTGATTTGATGAAGCTCCTCAAAAAGGTCAGCTATCTTGGCCTCGGAAACAGAGGGCAGAAACCGGATAAGTACGATGTGGCGTATCATGACATAACCATCCCATTGTCCGCCTTGATCATGTCGGCCGCCTTTTCGCCAATCATGATCGCCGCAGCGTTTGTGTTTGAAGAAATCACTGTCGGCATGATCGAGTTATCGACGATCCTCAAACCCTGAATGCCGTTGAACCGCAGCCTTGTGTCGACAACCGCCGCCTCATCTGCGCCCATCCGGCAGGTGCCCGCGCAGTGGTGCGAAGTTTTGGAATGCTGGCAGATGAAGTTGAAATAGTCCTCGTCGGTGCGCACGTCCGGGCCGGGCAAGCGCTCGGCCAGGATGAATTTCTTCATGGGGGATTGGGCCAGGATCTCTTGAGTCAACTTCAGCCCGCGAATGGTGCGCGCGCGGTCGATCGGGTCAGCCAGATAGTTGGGGTCGATCAGCGGCGCCTTTGCCGGATCGTCACTTTGCAGCCGGACTAGCCCGCGCGATCTGGGGCGCAAATGGCAAGAGTTCAGCGTAATCCCCCCCTGCGGCATCGCCACAACGCCGTGTTCGATTCCCGTGCCAAGGCCAAGATGAAACTGGATATCGGGCGACCGCGCGTCGGGGTCGGCATACCAGAACCCCCCGGTTTCAAACAGGGACGAGGCCACCGGTCCTTTGCGGCCAAAGACGTATTGCAGACCGGCAATCGCGGCCCAATGCGGCTTGGCATACCGGTCATAGCTGTAGGGACCCGACAATTCGGCAATGCAGTAAAGATCCAGATGATCTTGCAGGTTGGCACCGATCTGCGGTTGATCGTGCACGACGTTGATCCCCAACGCGCTGAGGTGACCCGCCGGACCAATCCCCGACAGTTGCAGCAAACGCGGCGAGCCGATGGCACCAGAGGCGAGGATCACTTCACTGGTGGCCGTCAGCCGGGTGCCGTCGGTCAATTCAACCCCCGTCGCACGGCCCCCTTCGACGATCAGCCGCCGCACCTGCGCGCCCAGACGCACGGTCAGGTTCTTGCGGTGCCGATTTGGGGCAACATAGGCCATCGCCGCCGACGACCGCCGCACGTTGCGCTGGGTCAATTGATAGTAGCAAACCCCATCCTGCTTTTCACCGTTGATGTCCATGTTGCGTGGAATGCCCAAGGCGGCGGCGGCCTCAAAATAGGCCTCACAAATTGGCAGGGGTGCGCGTGGTTCGGACACACCCAACGGTCCGCCCTTGCCATGGTATTTGTTGTCATAAGTCTCGTTGTCTTCGGCTTTGCGGAAATAGGGCAGCACATCGTCATAGCCCCAACCGGTGCAACCCATCTGCCGCCAATCGTCATAATCCTGGGCCGATCCGCGCGTGTAGATCTGCGCATTGATCGCTGATCCGCCGCCAATAACCTTTGCCTGGGTATAGCGGAACACTTTGTTCTGCATGTGCTTTTGCGGAACGGTGTCCCAGCCCCATGACCCGATGCCCTTGGTCATTTTGGCAAAACCTGCAGGCAAGTGATAAAAGGGGTGCCGGTCACTGCCGCCAGCCTCCAACAGCAGCACCCGCGCCGAAGGGTCTTCCGACAACCGCCCCGCCAGAACCGAACCGGCCGAGCCGCCCCCGATGATGATGAAATCGTATCCGTCGGCCATCTGGCCCTCCTGCCCCGCGCTTCAGGCGAGCTCTGTCATGGTTAGGTGATGTGCGGCCCGGATCGCCAAGGCCGCAACCGTTAACGCCGGATTGACTGCCGCCGAAGTCGGCAGAACCGAGGCGTCGGTGATGAAAAGGTTTGCGTGGTCATGAGCCCGGCAGAAGGTATCGACAACGCTGGTCCTTGCGTCTTTCCCCATCCGCGCCGTGCCACATTGATGTGACGGCGTGCGCCGGTCAAAGGCGCGCGACAGCACAACCGGATAGCCCGCCTGCCTAAGTTTTTGCTTCAACTTCGCCACTAGCGCCAGATGCGCCTCCCAATTGGACCGTTTCCAATCCAGCATGATTTGCCCATCTTTCAATGAAACCCGGCTTTCCGGGTTGGGCAGGTCTTCGGACATGGCATAAAGATCAACCGAATGGCGCGCGACCCAGTTTGCCACAAAGCGCGGCATTGTGGTTGAGGCTCGCAGGATTGTCCCCGAGATTTTGCCAAGCAACTGGATATTGCCCAAAGGCTCGCCCTTTGGACCGCCTGTCAGGTAGTAGTCATTCACCATCATAGTCTTTTGATAGATACTGTCATTCTTCCACAAAGGATGCAGCGCCAGCACGGCAGAGCAATTGTGGTTCATGAAATTACGCCCGACCTGATCAGAGCTGTTGGCCAGACCTTTGGGATGATCGGCATTGGCCGAGGCCAAGAGTAGCACTGCGGTCTGAACGGCCCCTGCCGCCAGAACGACGATCGGCGCTGACAAAACCTCGCCCGAGGCAAGTTCAACACCCGTGATCTTGCCCTCGGCACTGCTGTGCAACCGGGTCACCTGCGCCTTGGTGCGCAACTGCACGTTGTCATGCAAAAGCGCCTTCTTCAGCGCCGCCGTTTCCGCGTCCATCTTGCCCCCGGTCGTATCGGGAAAGGCATCCCAAGGGGTGGGGGCGCGGGCAAGCCACCCGGCCAGATCAACGCCCAACGGCAGCGATGCCGGATGCAGACCCACCTTGGCAAGCTTGCCCCGCAGCGCAGCAATCGGCGCCTCATCCGGTACGGGGGGATGTGGATAGAGGGTGGAATGGGGCGGCTCGGTCGGGTCTTGCCCGATCTGGCCGCGCACTTCGTACATTTTCTCAGCAAGCCCGTAACACGGTTCCAAGTCGTCATATGAGATTGGCCAGCCCGGCGTCACGCCGCCCATATGGGCCAAGGGTGCAAAATCTTCGCGCCGATAGCGCACCAGAACCGCGCCAAAGAATTTCGAGTTGCCCCCGACATAGTAGTAGTTGCCGGGGTTGAAGGACTTGCCCGCGCCGTCCAGCCATTCCTCTTTGGGCCGAAATAATCCTTCGGCAAAAATGGCCTTGTCACTGCGATCCTGTGCTGAAGGGGCCAGATGTTCGCCGCGTTCAAGGATCAAAATTCTCTTGCCCGTCTCGGCAAGCGTGGCCGCCATTGTCGCGCCCCCAATGCCAGACCCGATAATGATGACTTCTGGTGACGTCATGGCTTGATGCGTTCTTCAGTCTTGGGGTCAAAGGCGACAGCCTTTTCCATGTTGATCGCAAAGTCGAAATCCTGACCCGACACAACATTCGCATCTGCCCGCATGCGGGCGATAATGTCTTTGCCGCCCAAAGACATCGCCACAAAGGTATCAGCGCCCGCGGGTTCGGTGATGCCAACCAGATTGCGCAGCGGCACAATGTTACGCGAATTGCGGTCCGCGCCATCAGGATCGGTGATCGATTCCGGCCGGATGCCCAGCAGAATGTCGCGGCCGTCCCAATCAGATAGGTTGGGTTGGCTGAATTTCAGCAGCTGCTCTGCCCCCTTGGCGTCCGTGATCTGGGCGTGGGGAAGGCCGTCTTTCACCACCACGCGTGAAGGCAGAACATTCATCGCCGGGCTGCCCATGAAGGTTGCAACATAGACGTTTGCGGGCGTGTCGTAGATTTCCTTGGGTGTGCCGAGCTGTTGGACATAACCTTGATACATAACGGCAATCCGTGTTGACAAGGTCATCGCCTCAATCTGGTCATGTGTCACATAAACGATGGTGGTCTTCAGTTTTTCATGCAGCTTCTTGATCTCGGTGCGCATATCGACGCGCAGCTTGGCATCAAGGTTGGAAAGCGGTTCGTCAAAAAGAAAAACATCGGGGTTGCGCACCAAGGCCCGGCCCATGGCCACGCGCTGACGCTGTCCACCGGATAATTGGCCCGGCTTGCGATCCAAAAGGTTTTCGATCTGCAACAGCTTTCCCACATCTCGCAGAGCCTTGTCGCGTTCGGCCTTGGGCACGCCGTGCATTTCCAGACCAAAGGTCATATTCTGGCCGACAGTCATGTTGGGGTAAAGCGCATAGCTTTGGAACACCATGGCGATGTTGCGCTTGGACGGGTGCACACCGTTCATCACGCGCCCCTTGATCGCAATCTCTCCGCTTGAGATGCCTTCCAGCCCGGCGATCATGTTCAAAAGCGTTGACTTACCGCAGCCCGATGGGCCGACCAGCACCAGAAACTCACCCTCTTCGACAGAGATATCGACCTGATGCAGGACTTTGACGTTGCCATAGGATTTGGTGGCGTTGCGGATTTCAAGAAAGCCCATTGGTCTGCTCCGGTCGGTTGAGTTTGGCGTGGTTGGCCGCGCGATCAAGTTTGACCGCGCGGCCGGGTGTTTATTTGGTGGCTGCGATGGCGTCGGCCAGCGCGATTGCACCTTCGGCTGCGGTCATTTCAGAATTGAAAAAGCCTGTGATCGCATCGGTTGCAGCGCCAACCACAGCGGCATTCGCGGCGTGTGTCCCCGCAAATGTCGGCACCGCCGTGCCGCTAGCATCATTGCTGCCAAGCGATGCCGAGGTTTCCTGCGCACAAGCATCCATCGCCGACAGATCAATATCGGTGCGGGCAGGAATAGCGCCTTTGGCCTGATTGAAGGCAATCTGGACGCCCGGGTCCATAATGGCCGAGGCCAGCACTTCTTGCGACGCAATCAGGTCAGGATCGGTCTGGGTGAACAGTGACAACGAATTCACAAGATAGACAAAAGAGTCACCCTTGGCCTTCGGCACCGGAATACAGGCGTAATCCGCGCCGGGTTGCTTGCCGGCATTGGTAAACTCGCCTTTCGCCCAGTCACCCATGATCTGCATGGCGGCTTCGCCCTTGATGACCATGGCCGAGGCAAGGTTCCAGTCCCGGCCAGAGAAATTCTCGTCTACCATGCCGCGCAAAGCGGCCATCTGATCAAACACTGCGACCATTTCGGGACCACGCAGTGCTGCATCATCCAGTTCGATCAGGGCCTTGCGATAGAAGTCGGCCCCGCCAACGCCAGCGGCCACTGCCTCGAACATATAGGCTTCTTGCCAGGCTTGACCGCCGTGGGCGAGCGGGATGATCCCTGCCTCAATGAATTTCGGGGCCAGCGCGTTCAGCTCTTCCCATGTCGTTGGATAATCTGCGCCGATCTTGTCAAAGGCAGCTTTGCTGGCCCAGATCATGTCCGTCCGGTGGACGTTTGTGGGCACGGAAACATAGTGGCCGTCGATCTTGGTGAAATCCTTCACCGCTTGCGGCAAGGCAGCATCCCACCCTTGGCTGGCGGCAAGGGCATCGACATTGCCAAGCAGACCTTCGTTGGCCCAGTCGATGATGTTTTGACCCAACATCAGCATCGCCGCTGGTTGGTTGCCGCTGGCAATGCGCGTCTGCAGGGCAGTCTTGGCCGCATCGCCGCCGCCACCCGCCACTGGCGCATCGACCCAAGCCACGCCATCCGCGACCACTTTGTCGCGGACAGCCCCCAAGGCAGCCGCTTCGCCACCCGAGGTCCAGAAATGCATGACCTCGACCGACTTTTCGGCGAACGCAGGGCTTGCTGTAGCAAGCAGTAGCGCGGTTATGGACAAGTATCTCATTTTAGTATTCCTTCTGCGTTGTTCGCCCGGGTCTTTGCAAATGGGGCATTGGGTTGAACATGACCGCCGGGTGGTTACCGCCACCCGGCGGTCTCCTGACTTATCCCTTGACCGATCCCGCCATCAGACCGCGCACGAAGAAGCGGCCTGCGACGATGTAGACAATCAGTGTCGGCAGCGCGGCCAGGATCGCGCCAGCGAAGTGGACGTTGTATTCCTTGACGCCGGTTGACGACTGAACAAGGTTGTTCAATGCCACGGTCATCGGTTGGTTGCGCCCGCCAAACGACGCGCCAAACAGAAAGTCGTTCCATATGTTGGTGAATTGCCAGATCACGGTGACCACGATGATTGGCCCCGATACCGGCAGCATGATCCGCCAGAAGATGCGGAAAAACCCGGCGCCGTCGATCATTGCGGCCCGCACCAGTTCGGTGGGGAAAGACGCATAATAGTTGCGAAAATACAGCGTGGAAAAGCCGATACCGTATACCACATGCACCAGAACTAGCCCGGGTATCGACCCCGCCAGCCCCAACTTGCCCAGAACCGTCGCCATCGGGATCAGCACGATCTGAAACGGGATAAAGCAGGAAAACAGCAGCAAGCCGAATATGATCTTGTCGCCGCGAAAGCTCCACTTGGTCAGCACATACCCGTTCAGCGCGCCAAGGATGGTCGAGATGACCACGGCAGGCACCACCATAAAGATCGAGTTCAGGAAATAGGGTTTCAGCCCGGTCGGCTCTACCCCGATCTGCGCCGCAGACCACGCTTGCCGCCAGGGTTCCAGCGTCCAGACCTGCGGCAGGGCCATCATGTTGCCACCCGTGATTTCGTGCAAGGGCTTCAGCGAATTGGCGACCATGACAAACAGGGGCATCATGTAGAACAGCATGAAGATCAGCAGGATGCCGTAGATGAATACGCGGCTGATGCCACCGGTCCGGACGGCGGTATCCTGTTCAACGGAGGCCATCACGACTTCTCCTTCAGTTCGGCGTAAAGATAGGGGGTCATGATCGCCGCAATCGTCATCAGCATGATCACGGCACTAGCTGCACCAATACCCATCGAATTGCGGGTGAAGGTGTAGGAATACATGAATGTCGCAGGCAGTTCGGTGGCTCGTCCCGGCCCACCCCCGGTCAGCGCGATGATCAGGTCATAGGATTTGACCGCCAGATGGGCGAGGATAACGAAGGCCGACAAAAAGGCCGGGCGCAGCATTGGAATGACGATGCGACGATACAGGCTGAAATTTGAGGCGCCGTCGATCTGAGCGGCCTTCAGGATCTCATTGTCAATGCCGCGAAGCCCTGCCAGAAACATCGCCATCACAAACCCAGAGGTCTGCCAGACAGCCGCAATGACCACGGTATAGATCGCCATGTCGCGATCCTTGATCCAACTGAACTGAAAGCTGGTCCAGCCCCAAAGGTGCATCGAGTTTTCAATCCCGATGCCGGGGTCCATGATCCATTTCCAGGCCGTTCCGGTGACGATGAAGGACAGCGCCATTGGATACAGATAGATCGGGCGAAGCACCCCCTCGCCGCGGATTTTCTGATCCAGCAGGATGGCCAGCGTCAGGCCAATGGCTGTGCAGATAATGATGTAAAGCGAGGCGAAGATCATCAGGTTGACGACGGCCACCCACCAAGCTGACAGATCCCATAGCTTGGCGTAGTTTTCAAAGCCAATCAGATCATAGCTGGGCAACATTTTGGAGCTGCTAAAGCTGAGATAGACAGTAAAGAAGATAAAGCCGTAAACAAAGATCAACATCGCAGCCAATGACGGCGACAGCACCAGCTTAGGTATCCAGTCTTGCAGGCGCGTGCGGAAATCCACACCGGTCGATTGATAGGCCATGCCCCCTCCTTGGCCGCAGCAAACTTGCGGCTTCTCTTGTAGCGTTCGATTGTCTGCGCAGGTCTTGCCAGAAAAATCCGTGGAGAGAGGGGTGCCCCCCTCTCCACAGTCATGATTACTGCGCAGCTTCGATCGCACTGACCAAATTGGTCGTCGCGGTTGCGGCATCGTATTCGCCGTTGAAGTGTGCCGTGACGACGTCATAGATCGCGTTCTTCACAGCGGCCTTGTTGGCGTGACCGTGGGCGATAGAGCCGACCAAGGTGCCTGCGCTTGCAGCTTCAGCCAGTTCGGCCATGCCTTTTTTGCCGCAATCGTCAAAGGCGTCGTTCGGAACGTCGGTCCGTGCCGGAACCGAGCCCTTGACGACGTTGAACGCCGACTGGAACGAAGGTGCCATGATCGCGCGGGCCATTTCGCCCTGTGCGGTCTGCGCACCTGCTTCGGCCTGCGCAAACATCGCGAACTGGTCAGAGTTAAAGGCGACCATGCCCTGGCTGCCCGGCACGCGGAAGCACAGGAAATCGGTGCCCGGTACTTTGCCAGCTTTCAGAAACTCGCCCTTGGCCCAGTCACCCATGATCTGAAAAGCGGCTTCGTTGTTGATGACCATCGCAGATGCCAAGTTCCAGTCACGACCCGAGAAGTTGTCATCCACAAAGCCGCGCAGGGTGGCCATACGGTTGAACGCCTCGGTCATCTGTTCCGAGCCAAGCGCAGCCGGATCCAGATCGATGAACGCTTTCTTGTAGAACTCGACCCCACCGACCGACAGAACGACGCCGTCGAACATGGTGGCTTCTTGCCAAGCCTGGCCACCATGGGCGAGTGCGGTTTTGCCGCTGTCCTTGACGGCCTGCATGGCGGCCACGAACTCTTCCCAAGTGGTTGGCTGCGCGATGCCCAGACCATCCAGGACCGACTTGTTGGCCCAGACCCAGTTGGTGGAGTGCACGTTCACCGGTGCCGAAACCCAGTTTCCGTCAACCTTTGCAAAAGCCTGCAAGGCCGCCGGAACCACAGCGTCCCAGCCTTCCTCAGTGGCGACGGTGTTCAGGTTGGCAAGCTTGCCCTCGGCAGCCCAGTCCAGAATGTCAAAGCCCAACATCTGAACGGCTGTCGGCGCATCACCAGCTGTGACGCGGGCGCGCAGCGTGGTCATGGCGGCTTCACCACCGCCACCGGCCACTGGCATGTCCACCCAGCCGATGGTCTTGGCGGCCAGATCATCCTTCAAGACGTTCAGCGCAGCTGCCTCGCCGCCCGACGTCCACCAGTGCAGAACCTCAACATCTTCGGCCATTGCCATGCTGGTTGATGCCAGCAGAGCTGCAACAATTGCCGTCTTCTTCCCAAAGTAACCACGCATTTTGGTCTCCTCCCGTTGCGTTCGTTTTACCTGTCCCCGCAGGAATTCAGGCCTTTTTCACCCAAGGCGCGCGTGTGCGGCCAACCCGCATCACCAGCGATTTCACCTCAAGGAATTCGTCAAAACCGTATGAGCCGATCTCGCGGCCCTGACCGGATTGCTTGACCCCGCCAAATGCCACCTCTGGGAAGCCGTCCATCCAGGTGTTGGTCCAAACCGTGCCAGCTGCCGCGCGGCGGCTGAACTCAAGGCAGGTGTGGATGTCGTCGCACCAAATGCCCGCAGACAGGCCATAGGTGGCATCGTTGGTAAGCTGGATGGCTTCTTCCAGCGTGCGAAAGGTCAGCACCACGAGAACCGGGCCGAATACTTCTTCGCGGGCAATTGCCATGTCAGCGGTCACGCCGCGCAGGACAGTTGGCTGATAGAATTGGCCGCCCAGACCCGGTACGCTTAACGCACCACCGCCAATACAAACCTCGGCCCCGGCTGCTACAGCGGCGCGGACATAGCCATCGATCTTGGCTGCATGTTCGGACGTAACGATTGCGCCCACTTGCGTATCAGGGTGCAGCGGGTTGCCAAAGGCCACGCGTCCCGACATCTCGACCACCCGCGCCAGGAAGGCATCGGCAATGTCTTCGTGCACGATGATCCGGCTGGACGAATTGCAGCACTGGCCCACGTTGAAATAAATGCCGAAGGTCACGGCATCCGCGGCACTTTCCAGATCACAGTTCGGAAAGATCACCTGCGGGTTTTTGCCCCCCAGTTCCAGCGCCACTTTCTTCAGCGTGTCGCCAGCACTTTTGGTGATCTGTTTACCCACGGCGGTTGATCCGGTGAAGGTCACCATGTCAACGTCGGCATGGGTGCTCATCAGGCTGCCGACCGGATTGCCATAGCCAAGAACGATGTTGCAAACCCCGGCGGGCAATCCGGCATCGACCAACATCTCGGCCAGCATCGCGGTGGTCGAAGGCGTTACCTCGGACGGCTTGACCACGCAGGTGCAGCCCGCTGCCAGTGCAAAGGGTAGCTTTTGGCTCAGAATCCAGAACGGGAAGTTCCAAGGGGTGATGATCGACACCACACCAATCGGTTCCTTTAGAACCACAGCCAGAATATCCGACCCCAGCGTGTTGTGACTGTCGCCGTGGCTGGTGCGCGCAAGCGATGCCGCGTAGCGCCACAAGTCTGCCGCCCCACCACATTCGCCGCGTGCCTGGGCAATTGGCTTACCACTTTCCAGTGTTTCGATCAGCGCCAGCTTTTCGACATTCGCCTCGATCAGGTCAGCCACCTTGTTAAGCACGGCAGCGCGGGCTTTGCCCGAAAGGCGGCTCCAACGTCCATCATCAAAGGCCGCGCGGGCGGCTTTGATCGCGGCCTCGGTTTCCACGTCCGAACCCAATCCGGCTTGGCTGACCAACACAGCATGCGACGGCGAAATTCGGTCAGACTTGCGGCCATCGGCGCTGTCCTGCGCGACACCATTAATGAAATGGCGGGCCTGATAGGGTGTGTTCGGCAAGGCGACCGTCTGTTCCGAAATGATATGCAGGTCTGTCATGGTCACTTTCCCGAAAACTCTGGTTTGCGCTTCACGCGGAATGCGGAAACGCCTTCGTCGCGGTCGTCCGAGGCAGCAATCGCGGCACTTCCCAGCGCCTCAACCATCGCGGCGCGATCCTCGCCCTGTGCGGCGTGGATCATTGACTTGGAAATCTCGAGAGCCCGCGGCGACAAGGGAATCGCGCGTTCCAGCAAGGCCTCAGCCAAGCTGCGTGGATCATCCCCCACCGCTGCGACAAAGCCGCAGGCCAAGGCGCGGTCGGCTTTGATCCGCGCGCCAAACAACGCCATTTCCTTGACCATCGGCTCAGGCATCAGCCGCAGCAGGCGCTGCGTGCCTGACCAGCCCGGTACAATCCCGACGCCAGCCTCGGGGAGTGCGAGGCTGGCGCCGGTCGCCATCACCCGCAGGTCGCAGGCGGCGGCAAGTTCAAGGCCACCGCCAAAGGCGTGGCCGTTCAGAACGGCGATCGTGGGTTTGGACAGCCGCGCCAGCCGGTCGAAAGTCCGATGCCCGTCGCGCACCCAATGGCGCGCAAATTCGGCCGGGCTCAGATCGCCCCAAGCATTGATATCGGCCCCGGCGCAAAAGGCCCGGTCACCGGTGGCTGTCAGCATCACCGCGGCTAGGGTGGTGTCGCGGTCAATTGCGTCCAGATGCGCGGCCAACTGGCCCAGCATCTCGACCGTAAAGGCGTTCATTTTGGCCGGGTTATCAAGACACAACTCGGCCACCTTGCCATGCCGGATCAGGTGGACGGCGCTCATGGGCCCCACCCCATGGGTGCCGCGGCCAAAAGCGACAGCGGCAGCGTGATCGCATCCGGCGCGACCTGCACCCGCCCCGCCGATGCCGCAATGATATCGCGGGCCGGATCAATGCCGGGCATGATTTCGGTCGCAACAAGGCCTTGGGCGGTCAGGCGCATGACACAGCGCTCGGTGATGTACAAAACCTCTTGCCCCAACTGGCGGGCGCGATTACCCGAGAAGGTGACGTGCTCCACCGCCTCAACCATCTTGGTGAACTTGCCGGGGCTGACAACCTTCATGCCGTCTGGCGTCAGCTCAATCTGGGCCCCCGCCTCAAACCAACCCGAGAACACGATCTTCTTCGCGCCCGAGGTTATGTCGACAAACCCGCCGCAGCCCGCCGTCAGGTAGGGCTTCTTGCCAAGCTTCGAGACGTTGACGTTGCCTTCGACATCCACCTCCATGAAGGACAGGAACGACACATCGAACCCGCCGCCTTGAAAGTAGACGAATTGCTGCGGGCTGGGCACGAAGGCATCAGCATTCGATGCACAGCCAAAGGCAAATCCTGTCAGCGGCATCCCCCCGACAGCGCCCTGTTCTATGACCCAAGTCACGGCCTCAGGGTGGCCTTCCTCCAGCAAAATGCGCGGCACCATGGCCGAGATGCCAAAGCCCAAGTTTGCGGTCATGCCCGGACGCAGCTCCATCGCGGCGCGGCGGGCGATAATCTTCTCTACCCCATGTTCGGCATGGGTAAAGCTGTCCCATGGTCGCATGACTTGGCCAGAAATCGCAGGATCATACAGGGTTTCGCAGGTCTGCTTCTGATCAGGATCGATCACCACAAGATCCACCAGATGCCCCGGCACCCGCACATCATGCGGGCGCAAAGACCCGCGTTTGGTCATGCGGCTGACCTGTGCAATCACCAATCCGCCGTGATTCCGCACACAGATGGCCTGCTCCAGCCCGCCCAGATAGGCGCCTTCGTGTTCATAGGTCAGGTTGCCATGCTCATCCGCCGTGGTGGCACGGATGATGGCCACATTCGGGATGATGTTGGGAAAGTGCAGCCATGTGTCGTCGCCAAATTGCACCCGCGCCACTATCGGTGCAGCCGCCCCCGCCGCGTTCATCGCGCAACCTTCGCGGATTGGATCGACAAAGGTCTCCAGTCCAACCTTGGTCAGCACACCGGGGCGGTTCGCCGCCGCATCGCGGTTCATATCAAACAGGATGCCAGAAGGCACATTGTAGGCCGCCACCCGGTTCTCGACCACCATCTTCCATATTTCCGGCATCGGCTTGGACGACGGGCCCGATGGATAGGATCCCGCCAAGATGCACGCCAAAAGCCCGTCCTTGGCAATGTGATCCACACCCTTGACGCCATACATGTCACCGGCGGCAATCGGGTGAATGGTGGTCAAGCCCCGTGGATGGCCCTCCTGTTCAAAGCGCGCGCCAATGGCCGCCAGAACCATATCGGGGCAGCCCAAAGCTGACGACGAAGATACCGTGAGAATCGCCCCATCGGGAATGCGGGCGGCAGCGTCTGCCGCTCTTGCCAACTTGCTCATAAGGACACTCCATAATTCACAGTCTGCCGTTGGCCGCTGCGCGCCGCATCGCGCACGGCAAAGGCAATCTGCAGCGATCTTACGCCGTCGCCCCCCGAAGCCGCAGGCAGGGCCGTTCCCGTCACTGCCGCGCAGAAGTTCCGAGCGACATTCTCGTAAAGCGCGCTTTGGTCGTAATCGACGCGGGCGATGCCTTGGGCGGTGATCAGATCAATCTCGCCTGCAGGTTCTTGCGCCAACACGCCACGCGCCAGAATTGAACCCTTGGTGCCATGCACTTCTATCCCTGAGGCCGCGTATGGATGGGTAAAGCTTTCATGGCTGAACACCATTGCGCCCGACGGCATGGCCCAGACCGACATCGCAGAATCCTCAACGCCTTGGCCCAGCCCGGTGGCATCCATATGCGCCACGACCGAGACCGGGTCTTCGCCCAGCAAGAACCGCGCTGTGTCGGCGTTGTGAACTGTCAGATCAGCAATCACACCACCGCCAGAAACCGGGTTATCCAGCCGCCAACCACGCAGGTGAACCGGGAGTTCCACCGCATGAAAAATGCGCAAAGACAAGACCTTGCCGACCTTGCCGCTTGCTACCAACTGGCGGATGGCGCGCAGACTGCCCGCGCTGCGCAGATGGTGATTGGTGGCAAAGATAACGCCCGCTCGCTCGGCCGCCTGAACCATGTCTCGCGCATCCGCAACGCTGGTTGCCAACGGCTTTTCGCACAGCACATGCTTGCCAGCCGCAATCGCCGCCAAGGCCTGAGCGTGGTGCTTTTCATTGGTTGATGAGATGTAGACCGCGCCTACGGCAGGATCAGCCAAAGCTGCGGACAGGTCGGTGCCGGAGTGAGCTATGCCGTGGGTTGTGGCGAAAGACGCGGCACGCTCGGCAGAGCCGCTGACAACCCAGCGAACCTCGCAGCCCCCCGTCGCACGTACCGCACCGGCCAGATATTGGCCTGCAATCGTGCTTGCCCCGACAAACGCCCAGTTCACAGCAACGCCCCCCGAACACATTTATGGATCGTTCCACATTAGTAATGGAACGATCCACTTATTGTCAACAGGAACGTTCCAGTCCCTTCTGTCGGGGATCGACAGGGCTTTAGATCGTTGATTTCGTTATGCTTCAAAGCTGCAGGCGGCACATGATGCAGAACCTCAAGACAAAAGAGGCACGCATGGCAGCTCTGGTGGCGGAATCAGGTACTCGCCGACCGGGCGACCAGATGCTCAGAGGATTCGGTCAGGCAGCATCGATCTTGACGCAGAGATCAGCGTCAGCCTTCGCCCGCACTGACGCCCGATCAGGATCACGCGCGATGGCGCGCCGTTCATAATAGGTGGATGGGGCGATCTGTAACATCTTACACATCGGCTCGACCCCATACACCCCACGGTGTTCCTCAATAAAAGCAATCACTTGCGAAACGGGCGGTCGAGCTCCGCCATCGCAAAATACGCCGAGGCCTTCTTCAGGATCTCATTAGCCTGCCGAAGCTCGCGTACTTCACGCTCAAATTCCTTGATCCGGGCCTTCTCGGCACTGGTCGGTCCCGGCCGCTCGCCGCCATCACGTTGGGCCTGACGAACCCAATCGCGAAGACTGTCTGGCGAACAGCCCAATTTGCTGGCGATCGCAGCATGCGCTGCTGCGTCGCT
>NZ_JAUXOV010000074.1 GCF_030684215.1 Pseudotabrizicola sp. | reverse complement strand
ACCCCGTGGCTCTTGGGGAAAAAGGGTTTAAGCCGAGCCATCTGCTCGTCAGTCAGCCAGTAGAGGTTGCTCATGGATCGGTCTCCTTGCGGAGCCTGAATCACGCCAACAACCTGAAATCAATGGGTCTGGAGCCTAGCGGGCCCGGAAGTAATTGAGAACGCTGGATAAAGTGGCAGACGACAAGGTTCGATTTAACGTCCCTGTCGCCCGCCGCCCGCTCCAGTCACTCTGCCGGATTTGCCTTGTTCCAGCGAATTGACGACCACAAGGCAATTCCGATCAGACTTGCGCCGCCCAGACCCGTGATCACCTCGGGAATATGGGTCAGTGTCTGCACATACATGATCACCGACAGGATCAGGATGGCATAGAATGCGCCGTGTTCCAGATAGCGGTATTGCGCCAGCGTGCCGCGTTCCACCAGCATGATGGTCATGGACCGCACATACATGGCGCCAATCCCAAGCCCGATGGCGATGATGAACAGGTTTGACGACAGTGCAAAGGCCCCGATCACGCCGTCAAAGCTGAAACTGGCATCCAGAACCTCCAGATACAAAAACGCACCCAGACCGCCCTTTGCAGCACCTTCCAGCACCTGCTGGCTGCGGTCCAGCACACCGCCCAGCACCTCGACCAGCAGGAAGGTCAGCAAGCCCCAGATTGCGGCATGGAAAAAGGTGGTCGCATAGGCCGCGCCCTTCTGGGCCTCGATCACCTCGGAAAACGCCAGCATGACCACCAGCACAAAGGCAATCTCGATCCCCTTGACCGACGAATAGGCCGAGACCTTTTCTTCCATCCAGCGCACCCAATGGATGTCTTTCTCGTGGTCGAAAAAGAACGACAGCGCCACCATCATCAGAAATGTGCCTCCAAAGGCCGCAATCGGCAGATGTGCTTCATGCATGATGCGGCTGTATTCCTCGGGCTGGCTTGCTGCCATCACAAGCGCCGACCACGGCCCGACATTGGCGGCGATCACCACAATCAAAAGCGGAAACACAATCCGCATGCCGAAAACGGCAATAAGGATGCCCCATGTCAGAAAACGCTGTTGCCAGACCGGGGTCATGTCCTTGAGCTTGTTGGCATTGACGATGGCATTGTCGAACGACAGTGAGATTTCCAGCACAGCCAGAACGCTGACTATGAAAAACACCTTCATCGCTCCACCAAAGGTATGTTCCGTGCTGAACCCCAGCCAAAGGCCAAGCGCCAGACCAATGCCCGTGACGATAAAGGCCCATGTGAAATATGACAGCGTCGAGCGCTGCATTGCATCTGTGGAAAGCATGAGGAAAATACCGTGCGGCAAGCGTCGGTTCAGGTGCCGACATCGCAGGATTGCCGCAGAGTCCTGCCAGAGGGGCCCGGTCACCCGTTGTGCCAAGCTATGCGCCCAAACGGCTGGTTTTGCAAGGTCGTGCTGAGCGCGGCCGACATAGTGGCCCCATAAAACAAGGGGCCGCTGCTTCCAGCGGCCCCGACTTTGTGGCTTCTTGGGTTATTTCCGCGTGATGCGACCATCCACATAGGGGGTGTAGGATTGCGTCTTGGCCAGATAATCGGCCAGAACATCGGCCAGGTCGGGGCCGAAGTCATAGGCGTTGCTGGCACTCACAAACATCCGGTAGCCATCGCCGCCACCGCGCATATAATTGTTGGACACAAGGTTGTAATCTGCTGCCAAGTCGATTGGTGCCCAGTCGTCGCCCGATCCGACCATCACATCCGACACGCGGCTGCCCGCAGGCTGCGCCGGATCAAAGGTGTATTTCATCCCGGCCACTTGGGCAAAACGGCCTGCACCATCTTCCAGCCCGCTGACCCCGTTTTCCAGCGCGGCCACGATGGTGGCCCCGGTGACGGTAAAGGTGGACAGCGTGTTCTGGAACGGCAGAACCCCCAGCGCCTCGCCCATCGACACAGGCCCCGCATCAATCGACGCCCGCAACCCGCCACCGTTGGTGATGGCAATGGTCACGCCCTGACCCTGAACCCGGTCAAGCATCGCGTCGGTCACAAGGTTGCCCATCTGGCATTCGCCCTGACGGCAGGTTTCGCGGCTGCCATCAATCGCCTCGCTCGTCTCGCCGATGATCTTGGCTTTCAGCTCTTCGATCGGCCCGGCCAGTTCGGCAACGCGCGCCTCGATCGCCGGGTCCGGGATGACGCTGGCATCAAGCAAAATGGTGTTGCCTCCGGCATGCAGCAATGTGCCGTCATCGGCAAAGGTCAGCTCCAGATGGCCAAGGTATTTAGAATAGGCATAGGCCTGCACCACCGGAACCATCGCGCCAGACTCCTGGCTGACCCAGGTGGGATAGGGACCAGCCCGCTTTGGGTCCGTCGCCGACAGATAGGTATGGCTGTGGCCGCCGACCACGGCGTCAATACCCGGCACCATGGCGGCAATCTCTTGGTCACGGTTATAGCCAACATGGGTTACGGCGATGATCTTGGTCACGCCTTCGGCCTCCAGCGTGGCGACATCGGCTTTCAGGCTGTCAATCTCGTCTTGAAAAATCACCGTGTTGCCGGGGCTGGAGGTTTCTGTGGTATCGGTCGCCAGCGCCGAAATGATGCCGATTTTCTCGCCGCCAATGTCCAGCACCACATGGTTCTGCACCCGACCTGCCAGCACATTGGATTGGCTCACATCAACGTTGCCAGAGATCACCGGGAAGGTGACCTTGTCCAGAAAATCGGCCAGCCCTTCGGGGCCATCGTCAAACTCATGATTCCCAAGTGCCATCGCATCTGGCTTAAGCTGCTCCAGAAATTCGGCTTCAACTGCGCCACGATAGGTGGTGAACATCAGACTGCCCTGAAACTGATCTCCTGCATCCACAAAGATCACATTCTGGCCCGCAGCCGTCAGGCTGTCGCGCAGCTCATTCACCTTGGTCGCGAGGCGGGCGATCCCGCCAAAGCACTTGTTTTCGGCGGCGTCCTCGGCGGAGCAGGTCGAGTCAAAGGCATTCACCGCCTCGATCCGGCTGTGCAAGTCATTGATATGAAGCACATGCAGCGTGTAATCCGCCTGTGCCGCGCCTGCCCAGAGGGTGATGACGGCGGCGGTCCCCAGCAAATGGTTTTTCATACTTGGATTCCCTTGTTGGTTGATAGCGTCAGCCTGACTCGCGCAGTGGATCGAGTCAAACCCATGTGTTCCGTTGCGGCTGGGCTGACCTTGCGTCATCTCTGCAAAGCCCGGATGACAGCGCAGACCATTGACCAAAGCCTGCGCAATGTGCATGGAAAGCCATGCTGATTTACAAGATCTTACGTCGCCCCGAATGGGATGCCTTTCGCGCCGCCGGTGAAACCGCCGGAGCCCCTGTCGATCTGGCGGATGGCTTTGTCCATTTTTCCACCGCCGCTCAGGTGGCCGACACCGCCGCACGGTACTTTGGCACCGAAAGCGATCTTGTACTTGTCGCCTTCCGGTCTGATGCTCTTGGCCCTGCCCTGAAGTGGGAGCCGTCGCGCGGTGGCGATTTGTTCCCCCACCTGTACCGCAGTTTGCAGATGTCGGATGTGGTGTGGGACAAATCCCTGCCGCTTGGTGCAACGGGCCATATTTTTCCCGAGGGTGTCTGGTGAACCTGATTGAACGCGCGGGTCTGGCCGCACTGCATCGCCTTGACCCTGAAACGGCGCATGGCCTGTCTCTCAAAGCCCTGAACGCAGGCTTGGTTCCACTGCCGGGGGTGGTGACATCGCCGCGCCTGGCCTGCACCGTTGCAGGCATGACGCTGGCCAACCCGGTGGGCCTTGCCGCTGGCTTCGACAAGAACGCAACTGCGCTGGCCGCATTGGCGCGGTCAGGGTTCGGGTTTCTGGAGGTGGGGGCCGCCACACCTTTGGCACAGCCCGGCAACTCAAAGCCGCGCCTGTTCCGCCTGTCCGAAGACCACGCTGCGATCAATCGCTTTGGCTTCAACAATGACGGCATGCAGGCCATTGCAGAGCGTCTGGCAAAGCGTCCGCGCAGCCTGCCGATTGGACTGAATCTTGGGGCCAACAAAACCTCGCCCGATCGTGCTGCGGATTTTGCGCATGTGCTGGCTGTCTGTGGCCCGCATGTTGATTTCGCCACTGTCAATGTCAGTTCTCCCAACACCGAAAAGCTGCGTGATCTGCAAGGGGCCGAGGCGCTGTCGGCGCTTTTGGCGCGGGTGATGGAGGTGCGCGAAGCGCTGGCCAGCCCGATCCCGGTGTTCCTGAAGATCGCCCCCGATCTGACCCCGGATGAGGTGGCAGAGATTGGCGATATTGCCTTGGCGGCAGGGCTGGCGGGTATCATCGCCACAAACACCACGCTTTCGCGCGAAGGTTTGAAAAGTGCATCGCGCAGTGAAATGGGCGGTCTTTCCGGGGCGCCATTGTTCGAAAAGTCTACCCGCGTGCTGGCGCAACTGTCGCAGGCAACCCAAGGACACCTGCCGTTGATCGGTGTTGGCGGTATAAGCACCGCCGAACAGGCCTATGCCAAGATCCGCGCGGGCGCCTCGGCGGTGCAGCTTTACACTGCGATGGTGTATCAAGGCATCGGCCTTGCTGCCCGCATTGCGCATGGCCTTGATGCTTTGCTGGCCAAAGACGGTTTTGCCTCGGTGGCCGATGCCACAGGAACCGGTCGCGCAGACTGGCTCTGACCCGCGCTTTCATCTTGGCAAAATACTCTGGAGTATCCCCCGGCAGAGAGTCTGACAGGCCCTTCCATTTGATCAAATTCCCGGCAATACTGCGGCAACCAAAGGGACTCTCATGTCACAGCCAATGATTGCCGGATTACAGACCGACCGCCTGACCGCCTTTGCCGCGCGTGAGGCCAAGCGTTATGCGCAGTCCCGCCCCAAATCTGCCGCGGCTTTGGCCAAAGGGGCAGGGGCGTTCCTGAATGGCGTGCCGATGCATTGGATGCGCGACTGGCCGATGCCGCACCTGCCGTTGGTGGCAAAGGCCAAGGGCGCGCGGATCACCGATATCGACGGCTTTGGGATCGACGATTTCTGTCTTGGTGACACGGGTAGCATGTTTGGCCATTCGCCCAAACCCGTGGCCGATGCTATCCGCAAACAGGCGCGCAACGGGCTGACCTATATGCTGCCGACAGTGGCCGCGCTAAAGGCGGGCCGCCTGCTGACCGACCATTTCGGTGCGTTCCGTTGGCAGATCGCCACCACCGCCACCGACGCCAACCGCTTTGCCTTGCGCGTCGCGCGTGCGGTGACGGGGCGGGCAAAGGTGTTGGTGTTCAACGGCTGCTATCATGGCACGCTGGATGACACGATGGTGGAGCTGGTGGATGGCCAGACCGTCAACCGCGCCGGGCTTGTGGGGCAGGTGCAGGATCTGACCCTTGGCGCGGTGGTCTGCGAATTTAATGACCTCGCCGGGGTTGAGGCGGCCTTGGCCAAGGGCGATGTCGCCGCCATTCTGACCGAGCCGGTGATGACCAATTCCTGCATGGTCTTGCCTGACGTAGGGTTCCATGACGGGCTTCGCGCACTGACGCGCCGCTACGGTGCGCTGCTGATCATGGATGAGACGCACACGATTTCCTCGGGCCTGGGCGGCTATACCCGCGCGCATGGTCTGTCGCCCGATATGTTTGTGGTTGGCAAATGTGTGGCGGGCGGAATGCCAACGGCGGTCTGGGGCATGACGGATGAGGTGGCGGCTCGCTTTACCGCCTATGACGCGACGCGCCCGCCCGGTCATTCCGGCATGGGCACAACCCTGTCGGCCAATCCGATGCAGTTTGTCTGTCTGGTGGCTACCCTGTCCGACGTAATGACAAAAGACGCCTACGCCCATATGGAAAAAGGCGCCAAGCGGTTGGCGGCAGGGTTGGAAAAGGCCATCACCGCGTATGGCGCGCCATGGCATGTGGTGCGTGTCGGCGCGCGGGTGGAGTTTATCTGTGCGCCCGGGCCGTTGAAAAACGGGGCCGAGGCTGCCGCTTCCCATCAGCCGCAGGTCGAAGCGGCCCTCCATACAGCCCTGCTTAACCGGGGCTGCCTGATTGCGCCGTTCCACAATATGATGCTGGTAAGCCCTGCCACAAAGCCGCGCCAGATTGATCGTCTGGTTCTGGCGTTTGATGAAATCCTGTCCGAACTTTTTGCCTGAGTAAGCCCATGACCGCACAACACAGCCCCTCTGGTTCGATGCCAGCCGAAGCCGAAGCTTTCCTGGATGCCCACCCAGAGATTGAGGCGTTTGATATCATCTTGCACGATTCGAATGGAATTGGCCGAGGCAAGATCATTCGTCGGCATGAGCTTTTGTCATTTTACAACAATGGCCGGCATTTGCCGATTTCCATTCTGGGTCTCGACATCTGCGGCGAGGATGTCCATGAAACCGGCCTGATCTGGGATCAGGGCGATGGCGATCTGCGGGCCTGGCCGATTCCCGGCACGCTTGTGCCCTTGCACAACACTACGCCTCCGCGTGGCGAGGTGTTGATGTCGCTTTATGATCTGGATGGTGCGCCGATGTCCTCGGATCCGCGCCATGCCTTGCAGCGTCAGGTCGACGCGCTGGCATCCGAGGGGCTGCACCCTGCCGGGGCGTTTGAACTGGAGTTCTTTTTGTTGGCCAATGAGCGCGGGCCGGATGGTAAGATGCAGCCCGCGCGCGACGTGCTGGATGGACGCAAATCGTCCAAGACCGAAGTGTATTCGGTCGATCACCTGCACGGGATGCTGCCATTGTTTTCCGACATTTATGCAGGGGCCGCCAAGGCGGGCATCACGGCCGAGACGATGATTTCTGAATACGCCCCCGGTCAGTATGAACTGACCCTGCATTACCGCACTCATGTGATGCAGGCGGCGGATGATCTGATGCGGCTTAAGCGGATCGTGCGGGCGCAGGCGCGCGCCCATGGGGTGACGGCCTGTTTCATGGCCAAACCGAATGAGGATTACGCCGGGTCTGGCATGCATTTCCATGTGTCGATGATGGATGCCACCGGCACGAATGTGTTTGTCGAGGCGGAGGAGGGCGTGTGGAACGCCACCATCTTGCACGCCTTGGGTGGGCTTCGTGCCACGATGGGGGAATCAATGCTGGTGTTTGCACCTCATGCCAATTCCTGGCGACGGTTTGCGGCGCAAAGCTATGCCCCGGTCAGCCCGACATGGGGGGTCAATAACCGCTCTGTCGCGTTGCGCATTCCGGCGGGTGACATTCGCGCGCGGCGGATTGAACACCGCCCGGCGGGGGTGGATGCAAACCCCTATCTGGTGGCCGCGACTGTTCTGGCGGGCATACGCCACGGAATGCAAAACAAGATCGACCCCGGACCAGAGACGGTGGGCAACGGGTATGAAGATGCGCAAGACGCGCCCGTGATTCCGCTGGATTGGCGGCAGGCAATCGAAGCGGCAAAAGCCTCGGCGTTTTTGAAAGCGGCATTGGGTGAGGAAATGCACCGCACATTTACCGCGATCAAGGCAGCGGAATATGCGCGGGTGATGCGCACCGTGTCCGAGGTGGATTTCGACCTCTATCTGCACACGGTCTGATGCCGTGCATGAAAAAACCCGGCACCAGATGGGCCGGGCTTTTTGCATGCAAGAGTAATGGCTTACATGTTGGCAGGCTGCGGGAAGCCCAAGACATGATAGCCGCCATCCACATGAATGACCTCACCAGTGGTTGAGGCGCCGAAATCGGAACACAGCCAAGCCGCCGTGCCGCCAATCGCGTCCAGCGTGGCATTACTGCGCAGGGGAGCGTTTTCTTCAGTGTGGCGATACGTGGCTCGAGCGCCGCCAATCGCCGCCCCGGCCAGCGTCTTCATCGGGCCTGGAGAAATCGCGTTGACCCGGATTTTCTGCGGCCCAAGGTCATTCGCCAGATAGCGCGTCGCGCTTTCCAACGCGGCCTTGGCAACGCCCATTACATTGTAATTGGGCGACACGCGGTTTGACCCTTGAAAGGTCAGAGTGATCAGACTGCCGCCATCTGGCATCATCTCGGACCCGCGGCGCGCCACGTCGATGAAGGAAAAGCACGAAATGGTCAGCGAGTTCTGAAAGTTACCGCGTGACGTGTTGATGAACCGCCCCGTGAGTTCGTTCTTATCGGAAAACGCGATGGCATGGATCAGGAAATCCATCGTGCCCCAGCGGTCTTTCAGCGTTGCGAAACAGGCATCAAGGCTGTCGTCGTTGTTGACATCGACATCGACCAGCAGGTTGGATCCGACACTGGCGGCCAGTGGTTCCACCCGTTTGCCAAAGGCATCGCCCTGATACGAAAACGCCAGTTCCGCACCCTCATCCGCCAGCGTTTTGGCGATTCCCCACGCGATAGAGCGTTCATTCGCGACACCCATGACAAGCCCGCGCTTGCCGGTCATCCAGTTGGTCATAATCAATCCTTACGCGCGATACTTGCTCATCACGAGCGTCGCATTGGTGCCGCCAAAGCCAAAGCTGTTGGACAGGACCGAATCCATATCCACGCCATCGCGGTAAGTGGTGGCGATTTCCTCCGGTTTCAATTCTGGGTCAAGCTGGGTGACGTTGGCAGAGGCCGCAATGAAATTGCCGTTCAGCATCAGAAGCGAATAAATCGCCTCATGCACGCCGGTTGCCCCCAGACTGTGGCCTGTCAGCGATTTGGTGGAGGAAATCGGCGGGACCAATCCGTCGCCAAACACGCGGCGCACGGCCTTTACCTCGGTCACGTCGCCTGCGGGGGTGCTGGTGCCATGGGCGTTGATATAGCTGATCTTGCGATCTGCGGGCAGGGTGGACAAGGCCTGCCGCATCGACCGCTCGCCGCCCTCACCCGATGGCGCCACCATGTCGTGCCCGTCCGAGGTCGCGCCGTAACCAGTCACTTCGGCATAAATTTTGGCGCCGCGCGCAAGGGCGTGGTTGAGTTCTTCCAGAACAACCACACCGCCGCCGCCCGCAATCACGAATCCGTCGCGGGTGGCGTCAAAGGCGCGCGATGCAAGGGCGGGCGTGTCGTTGTACTTCGACGACATCGCCCCCATCGCGTCGAACAGGCAAGACAGCGTCCAATCCAACTCCTCGCCGCCGCCAGCGAACACGATATCCTGCTTGCCGAACTGGATCAGCTCGGTCCCGTTGCCGATGCAATGGGCCGAGGTGGAGCAGGCCGAGGTGATCGAATAGTTCACGCCCTTGATCTTGAACGGCGTGGCAAGGCAGGCCGAGTTGGTCGAGGACATGCCCTTGGTCACGCCAAACGGCCCGATGCGTTTCGGGCTGCCGCTGTCGCGCACGATGTTATGGGCTTTGAAGAACGATTTCGTCGATGGCCCGCCGGAGCCTACGATAATGCCGGTGCGGTCATTCGAGATGTCCGAAGCCTCCAGCCCCGAGTCCTCAATCGCCTGACGCATGGCGATGAAGTTATAGGCCGCGCCATCGCCCATGAAGCGCAGGTCGCGCTTGTCGATGTTGTCTTCCAGTACGATCTGCGGCTGGCCATGGATTTGGCTGCGAAAACCGCGTTCTGCATATTCCGGCGCAAAGACGATGCCTGATGTTCCGGCGCGCAATGACGCCTCAACCTCGGCTGCGGTGTTGCCGATGGGGGATACGACCCCGATGCCTGTGATGACGACGCGACGCATGGGGCCTCCTCAAGGTTTATTATGGTTGTTTAAGGCAGGGGACGTGAAGGGGCAAGCAGGATGGGCCAATGGTCCGATTTGGTGAAACGCTCCACTGCCATGCTGCGTCGACGACCGGGAACAGGGCAGGGTCTCAATTTACATTCTGGAAATCTCCTTGGTCTAGCATCGCCTGTGCGTTGTCCGTTCCCGGGCACCGAAACAGTGGCACAAAGATCGTGATTTAAGCCGTGAAAGGTTTGGCATGGCAATCATACATGACTTGATCGAAGTAACGGGAATCAGTGCTGATACAACTTACTCGACGGCCAACGGCAAATTGTTGGGTGTCTTGGACAACGCCCAATTGCTTGACAAGGGCGTTGATGACAAAGATGGCGAATTCGATATTGGTGACAGCCTTCTGATCGACGGCGTTTCCTATACCATTGACCGTATCCAGAAACCAAGCAGCAGCGGGCGGTTCATTCTGGGGGATGGGTCTGACCTAAGTTTCTCTCCCGCTAGTGAAAGCAACCTGCAGGTCATCTTTCTGACGGTTTCGTCTGGTGGAACGGTTCGCCACTTCATTATTCCGAACGATAGCTACGGCGACATGTCTATCGAGGCGATCAGGACGGGCAGTCTGACCGACGTAGCTGGCAATGACGCGGGGGTGATTTCCACTTCAAACAACACGATCAAGATCGTTTGTTTCACCCGCGGTACCATGATTGAGGTCGCAAGAAATGGGCTGGTCGCGATTGAAAATCTGTTGGTCGATGACTGGGTAAAGACCGTAGATCACGGGATCATGCAGATCAGATGGATTGGCTGCACGGTCCTTGACCGCCATCTGTTGGAAGCATTTCCAAACTTGCGTCCGATCCGGATCAGGAAAGGCGCGTTGGGTCTGGGTACGCCCGAACAGGATCTGTGCCTGTCGCCACAGCATCGGATTCTTGTAAAGTCAAAGATCGCGCAACGAATGTTTGGTGAAAAAGAGGTTCTGGTGGCGGTCAAGCATCTGGTCGGACTGCGCGGGATCGAGGTGGCGCAAGATGTCGGCCACGCTGAATACCATCACATTCTACTCGACAGCCATGAGATACTCTTGGCCAATGGCGCGGCCTGCGAAAGCCTGTATCCGGGCAGAGAGGCGTTAAAAGCCGTCGGCTCCGGTGTGTTGGAACAGGTTGTTGCGCGGCGTGTCCAGACCGATCTGGCCACATACGATTTTCCAGCGTGCCGCCATATGGTTTCTGGGCGACAAGGGCACGCTCTCGTGGCGCGTCACAAGGCCAACAGGTGCGTCCTGTTCGAAGATGATGAAACGCACGCCACAGCGTAAGATTTGACCGAACCGACAGCCAAACTCTGTTCTTATGAAAAGCTTGGCGCGGCGCCTGTCAGGACCGATGACTGTCAGCCATAGCGCGCCGCTTCGCAGGCTAGGACTCGCTGAGCGCCACCTTCATGTCCTTGACGATGTAGATCACCTCGCCATCCGCCTCGACGATGCCGTTGGCAACCCCCATGGTCAGGCGGCGCGTGGACAGAGCCTTGGTGAAATCAACCTTGTAGGTCAGCATCTTGCGGTCGGGTCGCACCATGCCGGTCAGCTTCACCTCGCCGACGCCAAGCGCATAACCGCGCCCTTGCCAGCCGCGCCAGCCAAGATTGAAGCCGGTCAGCTGCCACAAGCCGTCAAGGCCAAGGCAGCCGGGCATGATCGGGTTGCCGGGGAAATGGCAGTCGAAAAACCACAGGTCTGGGGTGATGTCGAATTCAGCCACCACATGGCCTTTGCCAAACTCGCCGCCATCTTCCGAAATGTCGGTTATGCGGTCCATCATCAGCATCGGCGGTGCAGGCAACTGGGCATTGCCGGGGCCAAAAAGCTCGCCACGCGCGCAGGCCAAAAGTGCATCTTTGTCAAAGCTTGACGGAAATTGCCCCATCGCCGACGGTCCCCCTGTTTGGTGTCTTACGTTTCAATGCTGTAACACCCGTAATCAGCCAGAGGCAAGGGTGGCCCGCAAGGGGTCTGCGGCTGCTCACCCGGATTTCCATTGAAATCTGGGGGGCGCGGGCTTTATATAGAGGGGAACGACAGGATAGCGCATGCAAAACACGGCATTGGAACGCGGAACGGAATGGCTGGCACGGGGCGGATTGCGCCCGACGCGTCAGCGGCTGTCGCTTGCCAGTCTGCTTGTGGGCGACGGGGTTGACCGCCATGTCACGGCTGAAAGCCTGTTTGCGCTGTCTGTTCAGTCGGGTGACCGGGTTAGTCTTGCAACCGTCTACAACACGCTGCGCGCGTTTTGTTCGGCGGGCCTGATGAATGAAGTGGTCGTCGACGGGTCGAAAAGCTATTTCGACACCCGCATGGATGACCACCCGCATTTCTACTGGGAAGACACCGCAGAACTGACCGACGCGCCAAAAGATCAGCTTGAAATCAGCGGTCTGCCAGATGCGCCCGAGGGGACCGAGATTTCGCGCGTTGATGTGGTGATCCGGCTAAAGCGCGCCTGAGCATCAGGGCTGAACGGGCTGCGCGCCTGTGTTCGCACGGGGAATCACTTCGACCTCTTGCCATATCGTGCCATCCCGCCCGAAAATCAGAATGCGGTCATCGTCTGTCACCACCGCAATAAACCCTTGGCCCATCGTTACGGCGGCGGGCCGCACGCCTTCTGGCAGGGCCAGACGATCCGGCATCGCCATTGGTGCAAGGTTCGGCATGCGGGTGACAAGCAGGCCAACCACGGTTATGACACCCACAATCATCGTGGCGGTGAGAACCATCACCAGCCATTTCAGAAGTCTCAGCGAAGGCGGAAGCGCTTCGGTTTCAGGAGTGTTGTTCATGTCAGGCCCTTTTGCCGATGCATCCGAAGACGACGATCTTACTCTACAGGTGACCATCGCCGATGGCTGCGCTGATCGCCTTGATAAGGCGCTTGCCCGTTCGGTGCCAGAGGAAGCGTCGCTTTCGCGCACCCGCCTGATGAAGATGATTGCCGAGGGCGCTGTCTGGCGCAGCGGTGAGGCGTTGACCGACCCCAAGACCAAGGTCGAGGATGGCGAAGTCATCACGCTTGTCCTTGACCCGCCGGTCAGCGTGGACACGCTGGCTGAGGATATCCCGCTGAATGTTATCTATGAGGATGCTCACCTGATCGTGGTTGATAAACCCGTGGGCATGGTGGTGCATCCGGCACCCGGCACGCCGTCGGGCACGCTTGTGAACGCGCTGCTGGCGCATTGCGGTGATACGCTGTCAGGGATCGGCGGCGAGCGTCGGCCCGGTATCGTGCACCGCATCGATAAGGATACCAGCGGGCTGCTGGTGGTGGCCAAGTCTGACAAGGCGCATCACGGGCTGGCCACGCAGTTTGAACGCCATGACGTGAACCGTCGCTATCTGGCGCTGGTTCATGCCGTGCCAAACGCCGCCGACCCGCGCCTGCGCGGGATCAAGGGCGTTACGTTCGAGACCGGTGGAATCATCAAGATTGCCACCCTGCTGGCCCGCCACAAGACCGACCGCCAGCGTCAGGCCGTGGTCTGGCACGATGGCCGTCATGCGGTCACGCGTGTTCGGGTGCTGGAGGCATTCGCCGATCAGGCCGCTTTGGTGGAATGCTGGCTGGAAACCGGGCGCACCCATCAGATCCGGGTGCATATGGCCCATGCGGGGCATGGTTTGCTGGGCGATCAGACCTATGGCGGCAAGCGCAAGCTGTCGCCAAAGGCGCTGACACCGCTGGCTGCCGAGATGGGCAACGGCTTTCCCCGACAGGCGCTTCACGCGGCCACTTTGGGCTTTACCCACCCGGTGACAGATGAATGGCTGGAGTTCACCTCGCCCCTGCCCGAAGACATCTCGGGGCTGTTGGACGCAATGCGCGCGCCCTTAGACTGACATTCGCGTGATTAGCCGGACACAATCCTTCACTCAGGGAACGGAAATACCTTCATCGGGCGTTAATCTTTGCATGATAGGCCGAGCCCTTGCAGGGGCGGCGCACAGACCTTAGGTTATGCGGTCCCTCGGGGGCTGATGGCACCGGGGCTAACAGGGGGCGAAAGATGAGCACCTATACCAACCTACCCGCACCAAGCCCGGAACAGGGCTTGAACCGATACATGCAGGAAATCCGCAAATTTCCGCTGCTGGAACCGGAAGAAGAATACATGCTGGCCAAGGCTTGGGTTGACCGGCAGGACAGCGCATCGGCGCACAAGCTGGTGACCAGTCACCTGCGGCTTGCGGCCAAGATTGCCATGGGCTATCGCGGCTATGGTCTGCCGCAGGCCGAGGTGATTTCAGAGGCGAACGTCGGCCTGATGCAGGCGGTCAAACGGTTTGACCCGGAACGCGGCTTCCGGCTGGCGACCTATGCCATGTGGTGGATCCGCGCCAGCATTCAAGAATACATCCTGCGCTCGTGGAGCCTTGTGAAGCTGGGCACCACCTCGGCGCAGAAGAAGCTATTTTTCAACCTGCGCAAGGCCAAGGCCAAACTGGGCGCGTTGGAAGAGGGCGATATGCGCCCCGAAAACGTGGCTCAGATCGCCAAGGATCTGTCGGTGACCGAAGAAGAGGTCATCGCCATGAACCGCCGCATGGCAGGTGCGGATGCGTCTTTGAACGCAACTGTCGGGTCCGAAGATGGCGGCGCGCAGTGGCAGGATTGGCTGGAAGATGAAAACAGCAATCAGGCCGAAGCCTATGCCGAAAGCGACGAGATGGATATTCGCCGCCGTCTGCTGGTGAAGGCCATGTCGGTTCTGAATGATCGGGAAAAGGAAATCCTGATGCAGCGGCGTCTGGCGGATGAACCTGTGACGCTGGAAACGCTGTCTGAAAAGCACTCGGTCAGCCGCGAACGTATCCGCCAGATTGAGGTGCGGGCTTTTGAAAAGCTGCAAAACAAGATGCGCGAACTGGCCAAGGGCAAGGGGATGGTCGTTCCTGGCTGACCCCACCCGCGACCAAGAAAAGAGGCGGCCCCTGATCGGGCCGCCTTTTGCATGTCTGGACCCCCTTGGCCTTACCCGCGTGGACCGCTACGACTCCCAGCACAAACGGCGGGCGTCCGCCGAAGATATGACGTTTTTGTCGGCTGATGCGTCGTTTTTGTTTGCCCCTGTCGAGTGGGCAGGCTACGTCCTCAGCCTGAGGTTGAAAGGACCGGACCAACCATGACCATGCTGGGCACATTTCTAAAGCCGATGCACCCCGAGGGGTATAAATTCGTGGCGATCTTCGCCGCAATAACCCTTGTGCTGTTCTGGCTGTGGGAGCCTTTGGGCTGGATCGGCGTCGGGCTGACGGTCTGGTGCTACTACTTTTTCCGCGACCCCAAACGGTCCGTGCCGCAGGGTGCTGGTATTCTGGTATCACCCGCCGATGGGGTGATCAGCCTGATCGAATGCGCAGTGCCGCCCGAAGA
This sequence comes from Pseudotabrizicola sp., assembly GCF_030684215.1. Taxonomy (GTDB): domain Bacteria; phylum Pseudomonadota; class Alphaproteobacteria; order Rhodobacterales; family Rhodobacteraceae; genus Pseudotabrizicola. Next base: position 160,320 of record NZ_JAUXOV010000074.1, on the reverse strand, counting down.
ACTGGGCATGGGGCCAGAGGCACTTGTGCGGGTGTCGGTGTTCATGAACGTGTTCAACTGCCATGTGAACCGCGCGCCTATCGCTGGCACCATCGGCGCGATGGGCTATCGCCCCGGCAAGTTTCTGAACGCATCTCTTGACAAGGCGTCGGTGGATAATGAACGCAATTCGCTGCGCATTGATCTGCCCGATGGCCGCCAGATTGCCGTGGTGCAGATTGCAGGTCTGGTTGCGCGTCGCATCATGTGGTGGGTGTCTGAAGGGCAGGGGATGCGCACTGGCGAACGCTTTGGCCTGATCCGCTTTGGCAGCCGCGTCGATGTTTACCTGCCCGAAGGCGTGACCCCGCAAGTCGCCATCGGTCAGACAATGGTCGCCGGTGAAACCGTGCTGGCAGTGCTGGGCCGCGATCTGCCACAGACCGTGAGCCGGACCGAATGACCGAAGAACCCGTTACGCCGCCCCGGCGCAAGATGCCGCTTTTGTATCTTTTGCCGAACCTGATTTCCATTCTCGCGCTTTGCGCCGGGCTGACCGCCATTCGCATGGCGGTCGAGGGGAGTTTTGGCTGGGCTGTCGCACTGATCGGTCTTGCCGCCGCACTGGACGGGATCGACGGGCGGTTGGCGCGGATGCTGAAATCGGAAAGCGCCATCGGGGCAGAGTTGGACAGTCTGTGTGATCTGGTCAACTTTGGCGTCACCCCGGCCCTGGTGCTGTATTACTGGGGCATGCGTGCTGATACCTCGCTGGGTTGGATCGCGGTGCTTATCTATGCAGTCTGCTGCATGCTGCGTCTTGCGCGCTTTAACGTGGGCAACCGCCTGCCTGAAGGCGAGGATAAGCCCACAGGCTTTGTCGGCGTGCCGTCGCCCGCAGGGGCCATGCTGGCGTTATTGCCCATCTATCTGGCCTATGGCTTTGACAATGCTTTGCGCCTGCCGCCTTGGGCGGTCGCGATCTGGATGGTCTTTGTCGGTGCGCTGATGATTTCCCGGATGCCAACGCCCTCTTTCAAGGGGGTCAGGATCTATGCCGAAAACGCCCGGTTCGTACTGGTTGGTTCGGTTGCGGTGATTGCAGCCTTGCTGACCTATCCGTGGGTCACACTTCTGTTGCTGGATCTGGTGTATCTGGTGGCAATTCTGGTTCTCTGGCGCAAAAGTGCGCGTTCCCTAAGGAGTGTCGTCTGACATGGATATTCAAGCCGTTCGCAAATCCTATGCCCGCTGGGCCCCGATCTATGACGCCACATTCGGTGTGATCACGCGGGTCGGGCGGCGGCGGGCGGTGTCTGTGCTGAACGGTCTTGGCGGGCGTGTGTTAGAGGTCGGGGTGGGCACTGGTCTGACTTTGCCTGCCTTTCGCCCTGAAGTGTCGGTGACAGGCATCGATGCCAGCGAGGAAATGCTGGAAAAGGCCCGCGAAAAGGTTTCGGAACTTGGCCTTGGCAATGTCGAAGCCTTGCGGCTGATGGATGCGCGCACGCTTGAATTCCCCGACAACAGCTTTGATCATATCAGCGCCCTGCACATCATGTCGGTGGTGCCCGAACCTGAGCGGGTGATGGCCGAAATGGCCCGCGTGCTGCGCCCCGGCGGAACCATTGTAATGGTCAACCACTTCGCCCGTGACCCGCAGGACAAAGGTGCGCTGCCATGGTTGGAGCGGGTGTTTGCTCCCTTTGCTGACCGTCTGGGCTGGCATTCCGATTTCAAGCGCAGCACCGTGACCCAGACGCGCGGACTGACCCTGATTGAGGAAACTGCGTTGCCGCCCCTTGGCATGATGACCCTGATGCGGTTTCGCAAAGACTGACGCGCCTTGACGGCAGTGTTGAAGTGGCTTCCCCCCGTCGCCCCAAGCAGCTAGTCTGATTGCGCTATCAGGGAGAGAAGCAGATGAAACCAGTTCGTTGGGGCGTGCTTGGCGCGGCCAAATTCGCGCGTGAGCATATGGCACCGGCCATCCATGCCGCCGAGGGGGCCGAACTTGCAGCGCTTGCAACTTCTGACCCGGCCAAGGCCGAAGCCTTCCGCGCTTTTTGCCCCGGCTTGCAGGTGCATTCCAGCTATGATGCGTTGCTTGCCGATCCGACGATCGATGCGGTTTATGTGCCGCTGCCCAATCACCTGCATGTGGAATGGACGCTCAAGGCGCTGGCCGCCGGCAAGCATGTGCTGACTGAAAAACCTATCGCCTTGCGCGCTGATCAGATTGACCAGATCATCGCCGCCCGCGATGCCAGCGGGTTGCTGGCGGCCGAGGCGTTCATGATCGTGCATCATCCGCAATGGCACCGCGCGAAAGAGTGGCTGGAGGCGGGCAAGATCGGCCAACTTCGCCACGTCGATGCGGCCTTCAGCTATAACAACGCGGCCGAGCCGGGCAATATCCGCAACCGCCCCGACACCGGCGGCGGGTCTTTGCGGGATATCGGGGTCTACACGCTTGGTTCGATGCGCTTTGTGACCGGTGCTGAACCCGAAACTGTCGCCGCCCGCGTGATCATGGAAGCCGGGGTCGAGGTGTTTGCTGATGTCAACGCCATGATGCAGGGCCCGACGGGTCGCTTCACTTATCGCTCGATGACGTCGATGCGGCTGGCGAACCGGCAAGAGGTGGTGTTTCAGGGCGACAAGGGCATGATCCGAGTGGGGTCGGCACCTTTCAACGCCAATGTGCATGATGTGGCCGAGGCAGAGCTGCATCTGCCCGATCAGCGCGTGATCACCGACCGTTTCCCGACCGCAAACCACTACAAACTTCAGGTCGAAGCCTTTGGTCGCAGCGTCCGCACCGGGGCCGCCTATCCGTGCCCTCTGGAATTTGTGCGCGGCACGCAAGCCATGATGGATCGCGCGCTGGAAGTGGCGGTAGAGATCAGCCTGTAAGGCAAAAATCCGCAAATTCTCTGCGCTGCAGCATGTGTTGTGGCGCAGATGTTCTGCAAAACTTGGCTGGACAGGTTGACACATTTCGTCAACACTCTCTCCAAGGACGGGAATCGTCCGGGGGGAGAATTGCTCCGTGTCCCAAGGCCTCGCGGCCAGATTGACACGTGGCCCAAGTTCAAAGTGACCAGACATGGCGACACGTTTTCCAGCGTTTTCCGCTGATGCCGGATGGGCCTTTGGCCCCGAGGCTATGCGGTCCTTGCCTTCAACGGCCATCGTGCACTCCTTTGCGCAAGAGGTGATCTTGCGCGTGGCGGCTCAGGCCCGACGGGATCGGGTCGAGGCGACTGCGCCAAAAATCGCGCTCTTGTGTGAAGCGCTGTTGTGCGACGACGATGCCGCTGCCGCCGATTTTGTACGTGATGCCCGGCTTGGCGGGATGCCTGTCGATACGCTGTATTACGGGCTGGTGGCAGGGGCTGTTGATCAGGTCGGTCATACTTGGGCGAAGGATGATGTCGCCATGCCAGACATGCTGCGGACTTCGCATCGCGTCTGGCAGATCATGAACGATCTGCGCGAGGTTTTTGTGCGGATATCAGACCGCAAGCCGGGTCAGCACGCCATATTCGCACCCTGCCCACAAGAAAGCCATATGATCGGCCTGACAATGACGGCAGATGATTTGCGGCGTCGGGGCTGGGAAATTGAATTGGTGTCCCGCGACGATCATGATGCGCTTATTCAGGAAATAGAGCGCCGGGCGCCGATCACTGTGGCACTTGGAGCCACTTCGGCAGAGATGACATTGCCACTTACCCGGCTTGTGGTTGCATTGCGCGCGCATATTCCGGGCGTCTGGGTGATGATCGGCGGCGCAATCACCACGGAGGAGCCCGAGCTTCTGGCCCTGACAGGCGCAGATGCCGTCGCGAACTCTGCCGAGGCGGCCGAGCAACTGATGCTCGCCCACCTTTCCAGTCTTATGGAGCGCCGGGCAAACCGGTTCTGAAGGTCAGTCCTCCATCGCCTCCAACTCGTCGATGAAGCCCGCAATCATCGACAAGCCCTTGTCCCAGAATTTTGGGTCCGAGGCATCAAGGCCAAAGGGCGCAAGCAGTTCTTTGTGGTGCTTTGATCCGCCGGCTTTCAGCATATCGAAATACTTGGCCTCAAAATCAGGCAAGCCGCCTTCATAGGCCGCATACAGCGCGTTCACCAATCCGTCGCCAAAGGCATAGGCATAGACATAGAACGGCGAATGCACGAAATGCGGGATATAGGCCCAAAAGGTTTCATATCCGTCCATGAAATCAAAGGCATCACCCAGAGATTGCGCCTGTACGCTCATCCATAACGCGTTGATGTCATCCGGCGTCAATTCGCCTTCGGCCCGCGCAGCATGCAGTTTGCATTCAAAATCGTAGAACGCGATCTGGCGCACGACCGTATTGATCATGTCCTCAACCTTGCCTGCCAGCAGCGTCTTGCGCTCGGCTTTGGTCTTGGCCCCATCCAGCAGCTTGCGGAAGGTCAGCATCTCGCCAAACACGGATGCGGTTTCGGCCAGTGTCAGCGGGGTGGATGACAACAATTCACCTTGACCCGCAGCCAGAACCTGATGCACGCCGTGGCCCAGCTCATGCGCCAGTGTCATCACATCGCGCGGCTTGCCCATGTAGTTCAGCATGACATAAGGATGCACGGTGGAAACGGTTGGGTGTGCAAAAGCGCCCGGCGCCTTGCCCGGCTTTACCCCGGCATCAATCCAGCCCTTTTCAAAGAAAGGCTTGGCCAGATCGGCCATCTCCGGCGCAAAATCGCCATAAGCGCCCAGGACCATTTGCGTTGCCTCGTCCCAGTTCACCACCTTTGGGGCCTCCAGCGCCAAGGGCGCATTGCGGTCCCAGACCTGCAACCGCTCCAGCCCCAGCCACTTGGCTTTCAGCCGGTAATAACGGTGGCTCAGCTTCGGATAGGCCGCGACCACCGCATTGCGCAGCGCCTCCACCACCTCGGGCTCCACATGGTTCGACAGATGCCGCCCATGCTGTGGGCTGGGCATCTTGCGCCAGCGGTCATGGATTTCCTTTTCCTTGGCCAGCGTGTTGTGTACCCGCGCAAACAGTTTGATATGCTTGTCAAACACCTCCGCCAAGGCCCGTGCTGCTGCCTCGCGCTTTGCGCGCACAGGGTCGGTCAGCAGGTTCAAAGTGGCCTCAAGGTTCAGCTCATCCGCTTCGCCCTCCACGCGGAACATCAGCCCGGCCATGGTCTCGTCAAACAGCTTGTTCCACGCACTCGCCCCCACAACGGATTCGTCGTGCAAGAACTTTTCCAGCTCATCTGACAGCTGATGCGGCCGCATCGCGCGCATCCGGTCAAATACCGGCCTATAGCGCGCAAGGTCAGAATTCGCGGCGAGCAGCCCGTCAAGCTGGCTGTCTTCCAGCCGATTGAACTCTAGACTGAAAAACACCAACGGGGTGGTAAAGGTGGTGATCTTGTCCTGCACATCGGCAATGAATTTGGCGCGGTCGCTGTCCATCGTGTTCTGGTAATACCGCAGGCCCGCAAAAGACATCAGCCGCCCGGCAACAATATCGATCCTCTCATAAGCCAACACACAGGCCAACATGGCGCCCGCATCCAGCCCCGAAAGCTTGCCCTCATAATCGGCGGCAAATGCGGCGCAAGCCGTCTCCAGCCACGCCATGTCCGCTGCAAATTCAGACGACTCCGGTGCAGGATACAGATCGCGCAAATCCCAGTCCGGCAGGTCGCCAAACCCACCAGAGCTTGCATTGGCATCAAAAACGGGTCTGGGCATCGGCAGGGTCATCGGCCATCCTTACAAAGCTGTCTGTGACTCAAATAGGGGCCGCCCCCAGCAAAAGGCAACCCACTGCCCATTTTCTGTTCTTAAATATCCTGGGGGTCCGGGGGCAAAGCCCCCGTCTTTAAGCCCTCTGCGGGTAAAGCCCCTGCCTCCGATACCTGCCGCAGCAAGTCCCGCAAGCCGTCCAATGTGTCGATCTCCGCCACACCCTTGTCACGCCGCCAGCGCAGAATGCGCGGGAAGCGCAGCGCGATGCCTGATTTGTGGCGTGGGCTGGCCTGTATCCCCTCAAACCCGATCTCGAACACCAATTCCGGCGTCACGCGCCGCACCGGGCCAAAGCGTTCCAGCGTGTGCTTGCCGACCCATCGGGTGATCTCGGCGAATTCGGCGTCGGTCAGGCCGGAATAGGCTTTGGTGAACGGCACCAGATCATTGCCATCGCGCAGCGCAAAGGTGAAATCGCTAAACAGGTTCGCCCGCCGCCCATGGCCCGATTGCGCATAGATCATCACCGCATCCACCGTGAACGGGTCCAGTTTCCATTTCCACCAATCACCCCGTTTTCGCCCGGTGTGATAAGGCGCGGCAAGACGTTTGAGCATCAGGCCCTCGGCCATCTGTGCGCGCGCGCTTGCCCGCAGATTGGCCAATTGCGTCCAATCGCCCGTCGTTACCGGAGAGGCCGAAAGCGGCAGACCGGGGGGCAGGGCGGTCAGCACCGCCTCCAACCGCGTGCGGCGGTGCGACAGCGGGGCATCGCGCAGGTCGGTGCCGCCGTCTTCCAGCAGGTCATATGCCAGAAAATATGCCGGCGCCTCGGCGAGCAGTTTCCTGGGCACCGTCTTGCGGCCTATGCGCTTTTGCAGGTCGGCAAAGGGAAGGGGGGCCGTGCCACCCCAAGCGACAATTTCACCGTCCAGCACGGTGCCGGGGGGCAGATGGTCCTGCAGGGGCGCGAACTCGGGGAAGCGGTCGGTGATCAGATCCTCCCCCCGGCTCCAGATCGCGAAAGCCCCTGTTCGGGCGATGATCTGGCCCCGGATGCCATCCCATTTCCATTCGGCCAGATACTCATCGGGTTCGCCAAGGCTGTCTGGCCCCGACTCGAGCGGGCTTGCCAGCGCAAAAGGATAGGGTCGCGCAGCAGTTTCGGCCCCGCCGTCCTGTGTCAGATCGCCAAAAAGCGTGTGCGCCGGATCCCAGTCCCCCATCAGCCGGTGTGCCATCACCGCATTGTCAACGCCTGTTGCCTGCGCCAAGGCCCGCGTCATCAGCCCCCGGCTGACCCCCATCCGAAAGCCTCCGGTCAGGAGTTTGTTAAACAAGAACCGCTCATCGGACCCCAGCGTGCGCCATGCGGCAAGGACAAACTCCCGTCTCTCGGTCTCGGCGCGCCCGGTCAGGGCAATCAGCGCGCGCACCGTTGACTCCAGCGACGGCGCAGCGGTGGTCGTGGCAGGGGGTAGCAGGTGGGCAATGGTTTCGGCCAGATCGCCCGCAACGGCGTAAGATTCTTCAAACAACCACAGCGGCACATTCGCCGCTTGGGCCGCCCAAAGGCGCAATTCGGTGGCATTGACCGCCCGTTTCGGGCGACGGCCTGACAAAAGTGCGATGGTCCAGACCCGGTCTGGCTCTGGCGCGGTACGGAAATACTCGGTAAGGGCGGCGGTTTTCTCGCCGGTTTTGGGAGTGGATTCCAATGCGGTGAACAGGGCGGCAAACCGTTTCATATGGGGCGCTCTGTGACTGGCGGTGGCAGGGGGGCTGTCTGCCCCCCAAGGCCTGCGGCCTTCCCCCCTGAGAGTATTTGGACAAGCAGCAAGCTCATAGGGGGTCTGCCTCTGGTGCGAAGTCTGCTTCATCGCCGCCGAATTCAGTCTGGACGATGCCAGCATCATAGCCCTGCTCTTCCAGCCAGCGACGGAAAGGGGTGGTGTAGCCATGGGTCACAAACACCCGGTCGGCCCCGGTGGCGCGGATGGCGGCGTTCAGTCCGGGCCAGTCGGCGTGATCCGAGATGACAAATCCGGTGCCAAACCCGCGGCGGCGGCGGATGCCGCGCAAAGCCATCCAGCCGCTGGCGAAGGCCTCGGACACCGGGCCAAAGCGCCGCGCCCATGGTGTGCCAAGCGCGGATGGGGGGGCTATGACCAGCGCGCCGGGGTACGATTTTGCATCAATGCCGGCTGCAACTCGGGTTGTGGGCGGCAAGGGGTAACCCTGATTGCGCAAGATGCGGGTGGTTTCCTCGACTGCTCCATGGGTCAGGATCGGCCCCGCATCGGGCAACAAGGTCATCAGCCGCTGTGCCTTACCTAATCCGTAGGCGGCAAGGATCGACGTTTTGCCCTGAGCCGCATTGGATTGCCACCAAGCGGCCAGTTGTGCCGCAATCACAGCCTGCGGTTGCCATTGAAACAGTGGCAGGCCAAAGGTGCATTCCGTGATGAAGCTGTGGCAGGACACAGGCACGAACGGTTCTGACAGACCGTCATCCTCGACCTTATAATCGCCCGACACCACCCAGACCTCTCCGCCACGCTCTACCCTTATCTGTGCCGAACCCGGCACATGGCCCGCGGGGTGAAAGCTGACGCGGGCGCCGCCGATCTGCCGCGACTCTCCATAAGCGATGCTTTCGGCCCGGATATCGCCCAGCCGGTGCCTGATCACCGGCAACGCTTGATGGGTACACAAATACTGACCATGCCCCCAGCGCGCGTGGTCGCTATGGCCGTGTGTGATCAGCGCCCGGTCCACCGGGCGCCATGGGTCGATGTAAAATCCGCCGTCGGCGCAAAAGATGCCACGGTCGGTGAAGCTGAGCAATTGCGCGCACATAGCCAAAGCCTAGCACGACGCAGCCTTTGGGAAAGGTCACAGGACACATTTATAATGCACAAAAATCAGGCGAATGGGGCTTGTGTGGGCAGGAAATGCAGGCTCCCCCTTTCGCTATGGGAACTGGCCTGATTAACTGGCGTTAAGGACCGGGAAACGGGGGCCGTTGTGACCAGCTATTTCAATGAGATGTATCAAGGCAAATCGGTGCGCGTGCCCTATGCGCGGCTGCAGGACTGGATGAACTCCATGCCTGCCGAGTTGCGCCAGATGAAACAGGCCGAGGCCGAGGCGCTGTTTCGCCGTATCGGCATAACCTTTGCCGTCTATGGCGAGGGCGGCGATCCTGACCGGTTGATCCCGTTCGATATGTTCCCGCGGGTGTTTTCCGGGGCTGAATGGGCGAAGCTGGAACGCGGTATCAAGCAACGGGCGCGGGCGCTGAATGCGTTTTTGGTTGATGTCTATGGGCGCGGCGAGATCGTGCGCGCAGGCCGTATCCCGGCGCGGCTGGTCTATCTGAATGAGGCCTATGAAAAGGCGGTCGTAGGATTTGTGCCACCCAAGGGTGTCTATTCCCACATCGTCGGCATCGACCTTGTCCGCACCGGGCCGGATGAGTTTTTCGTGCTGGAGGACAACTGCCGCACGCCGTCGGGCGTGTCCTACATGCTGGAAAACCGCGAGATCATGATGCGGATGTTCCCTGACCTGTTCCGCGAAAACCGGATCGAACCGGTGGACAGCTACCCGGAAATCCTGCGCCGCACATTGGCATCGGTGGCACCGATGAAATGTGACCGCGAGCCGACCGTGGTGATCCTGACCCCCGGCCATTTCAACAGCGCCTATTATGAGCATTCCTTTCTGGCCGATCTGATGGGCGTGGAACTGGTTGAAGGGCAGGATCTGTTCGTTGAAGGTGAGTTCGTCTTTATGCGCACCACCGAAGGCCCGCGCCGGGTGGATGTGATCTACCGCCGCCTTGATGACGCCTATATCGACCCGCTGTGCTTTCGGCCCGACTCCATGCTGGGGGTGCCGGGTTTGATGGATGTGTACCGCTCTGGCGGGGTCAGCATTTGCTCTGCCCCAGGTGCAGGGGTGGCTGATGACAAGGCCGTCTATACCTATGTGCCCGAGATGATCCGCTTTTATCTGGGCGAAGAACCGATCCTGAACAACGTGCCGACATGGCAATGCGGCAAGGATGACGACTGCAAATATGTGTTGTCGCACCTGAACGAACTGGTGGTGAAAGAGGTCCATGGGTCGGGCGGGTATGGCATGCTGGTCGGACCCAAGGCGACGCGGGATCAGGTTGAGATGTTCCGCGGCCGTATCACCGCGAACCCACATAACTATATCGCTCAACCCACGCTGGCACTGTCCACCACGCCGACCTTTGTGGCCGAAGGGATCGCGCCCCGCCACGTTGATCTGCGGCCCTATTGCCTTGTGGGGGAGCGGATCGAGCTTGTGCCCGGCGGTCTGACCCGTGTGGCGCTGACCGAAGGGTCGCTGGTGGTGAACTCGTCGCAAGGCGGGGGCGTCAAGGATACCTGGGTGCTGGCGGAGTAAACAGACATGCTGAGCAGAACCGCTGACAACCTGTACTGGCTCGCCCGCTATCTGGAGCGTGCTGAAACCTCGGCCCGGCTGCTGGAGGTGGGGGCGCGCATTGCGCTGATGCCGTCCGCTGCGGGCTATCGAAACGAATGGGAATCCTTGTTGCATGCCAGTGGCACTGCAAACGGCTTTGCCAAGAAATATGGCGACGCGGTGCAGCGAAATCTGGAAAGCTGGTTCTTTTTTGACACCGACAATGCGTCGTCCGTAATGTCATGCATTACTGCGGCACGGGAAAATGGGCGCATCGTGCGTACGGCGCTGACCACGCAAGTCTGGGATGCGCTGAACACCGCGTTTCAGGAGCTGCGCCAGTTGGAGCGCCGCCCGCGTTCCGAATTGGACCTGTCGACGCTGACCGATTGGACCATGCGCAACACCGCGCTTGTGCGCGGATCGATTGACGCCACGCTTTTGCGCAATGACGGCTGGGATTTCCTGAACCTTGGCTATTACCTGGAACGCGCCGACAACACCGCGCGATTGATGGATGTGAAATACTACGTCCTGCTGCCGCGCCTTGAATTTGTAGGCTCCGGCCTCGATAATTACCAATGGACCACGCTTTTGCGTGCAATGTCGTCGCACCGGGCGTTTCACTGGGCTTACGGCGGCGAGGTGACGGCGGCCAAGATTGCGCATTTTCTGATCCTGAACCCGCAATGCCCGCGCAGTCTGATCACCTGTGTCGAAGGAATGACCAGCCATCTGGACCGGCTGTCGCGCGGCTATCAGCGCAAGACCTTTGCGCAAGACAGAGCCCGCAGCCTTCAGGCCGAACTGGCCGAACTGCGGGTCGAGGATATTTTTGAAGAGGGTCTGCACGAGTTTCTCAGCCGCTTTATCGGCGATATGGCGCGGGCTGGTTCGGTCATTCGTGACTGCTATCTTAATGGGGATGTGCGCTGATGTTGCTGACCGTCGATCATGTCACCCGATATTTTTATGACCAGCCCGTGCGCGGCGTGGTGCAAAGCCATCGCTTGATGCCATCGCAATGCGCCGGACAAAAGGTGTTGAAGTGGAAGGTCAGCGTCAGCGATGGCCAGATGGGCGGCGGCTTTCGCGACGGAGCAGGCGATTGGGTGCAGGGCTGGACCGTGCTTGGCCCGGTGAACGAGATTACTGTGCATGTCACGGGGCAGGTCGATACCGTCGATCAGGCCGGTGTGCTGCGCGGCCATAAGGAATTGACCCCGCCCGACGCCTATCTGCGCAAAACCCACCCGACCGATGCCGATACCGGATTGGCCGCCCTTGCCGATGGGCTGACCACGGCGAAGGACGCGCTGTCGGCGGCACATGACATCTCTGCGCGGGTGTCCGACGCGATTGTCTACACGCCCGACACCACCAATGCCCACACCACAGCGGCAGAGGCTTTGGCGCAGGGCACCGGGGTGTGTCAGGATCAGGCCCATGCCGTAATCGCGGTGTGCCGCCATATCGGTCTTCCGGCACGCTATGTGTCGGGCTATCTGTTGGTTGGTATTGATGGTGCCGCGCATGACGCTGCCCACGCCTGGGCCGAGGTGTTCATCGCCGGGCTGGGCTGGGTCGGGTTCGACCCTGCCAACCGATGCTGCCCCGATGATCGTTATATCCGGCTTGGGTCCGGTCTGGACTCGCTGCATGCGGCGATGATTCGGGGTATCGCGCGGGGGCAGGGCGAAGAAAGCCTTGATGTGTCTGTGACGGTGCAGGCCGCCCAGACGCAGTCGCAAACTCAACAATAGGGAAAACGCACCGCAGATTCCCTTTTGTTGCCGCGTTCTTGCCACATCCGACACGCAGGCTGACCCTCGCGATACTTTCGCAGGGGGTGATCCATGGCCTTGGCCTATGATTTTGATATTTTTCAAATAATCCCGGACACGGGATCGTCTGATTCGGAACTGAGCGGGTTTCTGAACGCCATCGGCTTCAGCCCCCCGCCCGAGGCGGCCACTGTCGCGCTGTTTCGCGATCCGCGCACAGCAGATGCCCTTCGACGCGCACCGCCTGGCCTGCGCGCCTACTTGCTCGACTCAGGCTTCGGGCTGAACACCTTTGACTCGGGCGCGCCGCGCGGGCGCTATCCGGCCCGGGACGAGGCGGCGCGGCTGGACCTGATCCGCCGACTGACGGACAATGCCCGCAGTCACGATTTGCCCCGGCCCGATGACAGTGCCGAAGGCGGCGACGTCTTTCGTCTGGGCGAGTTTCTGGCAGAGCTGGACAAAACCGCGCCAATCCAAATGCCCGACGTTGATCCCCTGTTTGACGACTGCGAAGCCGCGCCTGTCGTTCTGCGTGAGCCGAAACTGCCACCGATCTTTGAGACCGATCCGATCACCGACTCACAGCCTGATGCAGAAGAACCGGCAGCACCCCACCTGAAATTCTGGCAAAGCCGTATGCTTCGCTTTGGCGCAGCAGCTGGTCTGGTGTTGATTGCGATGCAACTTTTCTCTGGCCCGGCCCTGACCGCGCTGGCCAGCTTATAGCTTGCGCGGCATCATCGCCCCTTTCCATCGCCGCGCGTGGGCGATAACTTTGCCCGTCTGAGTCTTGGGGGCGTTGAATATGACCTATTGTGTCGGCTTGTTGTTGAATGAGGGTATGGTGCTGCTGTCTGATACACGCACCAATGCCGGGTTCGACAATATCGCCACCTATCGCAAGATGTTTCACTTCGAAATTCCGGGCGAGCGCATCATCACAATTCTGACAGCGGGAAGTCTGTCAGTCACCCAGACCACAATCGCGCGCCTGCGCGACGCCGTCGATGATCAGGAGGCCACGCCGCAAACGTCTGTGCTGCTTGCGCCAACCATGCTGGCGGTTGCAGAAATCGTGGGCGATGTGCTGGCAAAGGTGCGGCGCGACATCGACGAAAAGCTGTCAATGGCACAGGGTGCTAGCGCCACGATGATCGTCGCCGGTCAGCGCAAGGGCGGTGGCATGCGGATGTTCCTGATCTATCCCGAAGGCAATTTCATCGAGGCCACCGAAGATACGCCCTTCCTGCAAATCGGTGAGCATAAATACGGCAAACCAATTCTGGACCGGGTGGTAAAGCCCTCCACCTCTCTGAGCGATGCCCAAAAGGCGGTGTTGCTGTCGATGGATTCCACCCTGCGGTCCAACCTGTCGGTGGGCATGCCGCTTGATCTGTGCGTGATCCCACGTGACGAGTTCCGCATAGGCACCCAGCGCCGGATCGAGGCAGGCGACGAATCCTTCCGTGAGATGAGCGAAGCCTGGTCGCGCGCGCTGCGCGACGGGTTTACCCAGATCGCGATCTGATCACGTACCTGCCTCCGGCATTTGCTGCTTTTTAAATACTCGCGCGCGCAGCGCATCCGGCGATGGCGGCCTGTGTGCGGCCTGCCGGATCACCGGTGCGCGTCGAACAGCTCTGCCGTCAGATCAAAAAACCGCTTGCGATGGGGCAGGGTTTCCATCGGAATCTCGTGTTCTGCGCCGATAAACATTTCCAGCCGCCCGTTTCGCCATCCGGCCATCCGCAAATGCACGGGGGGCACGTCCACAACCTTTTCCGCCGTGCCAAGTGCGGTCAACGCGGGGTAATCGGGGGCAGGGGCCAGTGCCATGTCGCGGCATTCCGCAAGCGCGGTGTGCAGCCAGCCCAGGCTAGGGCCCGCCAGCGCCAGTTCTGGCCGCTCTGTCACCTGCCGTTTCATATAGCGCCACATCTCGGGGTCAGTGGTCAGGACATTGCCGCCGAATTCGGCCTCCATCACATAGCTTTTGTCGGATGTGCTCGGCGCAAAGCGGTGGGCCTGACCGAACCAACCCGACACTTGTGCAATCGGTTGTGCAAAGGGTCGCATCCACGCGGCCATGGCGATCCCCCACATCGGGGCAGAGAACGCCGCCGCCTTGACAGGCAAACCCCGCATGAGCGCGCGCAGCGCGATCGCGCCGCCCATCGAATGCGACAGCACATAGTAGGGTTCGGGCAGCCCAAGCTGGCGCGCAAGGTCCAACACGGCCTGTACATCCAACTGGTAATCCTGAAACCGCGCGACATGACCTATCAGGCGGTCGGCCAGCATCCGGTCGGCAAGCCCTTGGCCGCGCCAGTCGATTGCCAGCGTTGCGTAACCGCGCGCTTGCAGGTCCGTTGCAGCCAGCCCATATTTTTCGATGTATTCGGTACGCCCGGGGAACAAAAGCACGGTGCCCTTGTCCCCGACCGGCCAGACACCCGCACGAATCCGCAGACCGTCCGAGGCCGTCAGCCAAAACGCCTCGCCGCCCTCAGGCCCAAGGGCTAGGTCGGCGTAAAGCGGTGCGATTTGAAGCGCGGCTTGGGTCACCCCAGAACCGACCCGAGTTTCATCGCCAGACCCATGCTGCCATCCACCGCAAGCTTGCCCTGCATGAAGGCCATCGTCGGGTTCAGATCGCCTTCCAGAATGCGCTTGAACACTTCGGCACTGGCGGTCATCGTTACATCAGACGGTTCGTCGCCCGCGCGCACGCCATCCGCATCCATCATGATCGCGCCTTCGCCTTCGATCACGAATTTGGCGACACCGTCAAAACCGCCTGACATTTTTTTTGACAACACTTCGACGGCTTGGGTTACCACGTCGCTCATATGAAATCCTCTCTGCCTTGTGACGGCTTGGATATGGTTTTTCTGCGCCGATGCGCTACCATAACCATATGAAAGTTCATCAGCGATTTCTCAATCCTATCGTAGCGGCACTTTCGGCGGTTTTTCTGCTGACGGCGACGGCTTTTGCCGACGAACCGCTGGATGGCTTGTTCGACAAGCTGAAATCTGCCGATTCGCGCGCCGCCGCCCGGCTGGAACGTGAAATCTGGAACGAATGGTCGAAAAGCGGCTCAGCTGCTATGGATCTTTTGTTGCAGCGCGGGCGCGATGCGTTGGCCGCAGGCAATCCGGCCGAGGCGATTGATCATCTGACGGCCCTGACCGACCACGCACCCGACTTTGCCGAAGGCTGGAACGCCCGCGCCACCGCCTATTATCAGGCGCGGCAGTTTGGCCCATCGGTTTCAGACATTGCCCGTACCCTTACCCTGAACCCGCGCCACTTCGGGGCGATGGCGGGCTTGGGTGCGATATATGAGGAACTGAACAATCCGCAAAAGGCGCTCGACATCTATCGTGCCGCACTGGCTATACATCCGAACCTGCGCGGCGTATCAGAGTCGGCAAAACGGCTTGAGGCAAAGGTCGCAGGCACCGATCTTTAAGGGCAGGGCGTAAGGGCAAGCGGATGAGCGCGACCACGGGCCGGGTCACGGCGGTTCTTGGGCCGACCAACACAGGCAAGACACATTACGCCATTGACCGGATGCTGAGCCACCGAACAGGGGTGATCGGTTTGCCGCTGCGCCTGCTTGCGCGTGAAGTGTATGACCGCATCGTTGCCCTGCGCGGCCCGTCTGTCGTGGCGCTGGTGACGGGCGAAGAACGCATCGTGCCGGACCGGACACAATATTGGGTCTGCACGGTTGAGGCGATGCCGCTTGAGATCGGTGCCGATTTCGTGGCGATTGACGAGATTCAGCTGTGTGCCGACCCCGACAGGGGTCATGTCTTTACGGATCGGTTGCTGCGCGCGCGCGGGTTGCTTGAAACGCTGTTTTTGGGGGCGGAAACCATGCGCCCGGCGATTGCGGGGCTGGTGCAGGGGGTGACGTTCCTGAAGCGCGAACGGTTCAGTGAACTGACCTACACAGGTTCGAAAAAGATAAGCCGGATGCCGCCGCGCAGTGCGATTGTGGGGTTTTCGGTTGAAAACGTCTATGCCATCGCGGAGTTGATTCGCCGCCAGAAAGGTGGTTGCGCAGTTGTGATGGGGGCGCTTTCGCCGCGCACCCGCAACGCGCAGGTGGCGCTGTATCAGAATGGCGATGTCGATTACCTTGTCGCCACCGATGCCATCGGCATGGGGCTGAATCTGGATATAAAGCACATCGCCTTTTCCGCCACCGCGAAGTTCGACGGTCGCCGGATGCGCGGGCTTTACCCACAGGAACTGGCGCAGATCGCCGGGCGGGCGGGTCGGCACACCGAAAACGGCACTTTTGGTGTGACAGGTGAGGCGCGGCCCTTTGATGATGAGATCATCGAGGCGATTGAAAACCATCAGTTCGCCCCGGTGCGCAAACTCATGTGGCGCAACCACGCGCTTGATTTTGGCACAGCAGAGCGTTTGATCCGCAGCCTGGAATCCCCCACAAGCAACGACTGGCTGACCCGCGCCCGCGATGCCGATGACGTGCTGGCGCTGAAAGCACTTATTGAAATGCCCGAGGTCCGCGACCGGCTGACCAGCCCGAAACGCGTCCAACTTCTGTGGGATGTCTGCCGCATCCCCGATTTTCGCGGATCATCCGACAGCGACCACGCAGGCCTGTTGGCGCGGATTTTTGAGTATCTTTGTGGCCGTGGTCTGGGCGGCGGGCGGGTGCCTTCGGACTGGATCGCAAAGGCCGTTTCGCGCATTGACCGCACCGATGGCGATATTGATGCTATTTCCAAGCGTTTGGCATATATTCGCACATGGACCTATATCGCGCAGCGCAAAGGCTGGGTGGATGATGAAAGCCATTGGCGCGACGAGACGCGCGCTGTAGAAGATCGCCTGTCGGATGCCTTGCATGACCGACTTACGCAAAGATTTGTAGACCGGCGGACCAGCGTTCTGCTTCGCCGGTTGAACCAGAAGGAGACCCTCGTGGCCGAGGTGAATGACAAAGGCGAAGTGACGGTCGAAGGCGAATTCGTCGGTCGGTTGGAAGGATTCCGGTTCCGGCAGGATGCAAGTACCTCGCCCGATGGGGCAAAGGTGATGGCGCAGGCCGCAGTGCAGGCTTTGAAGCCCGAATTCCACCTGCGGGCGGACCGGTTCTACAACGCGCCCGATACCGAGATGGATTTCACCGAACAGGGGGGCCTGATGTGGGGCACCACCGCGGTGGGCAAACTGGTCAAGGGGGCCGAGGCGCTGCGCCCGTCTGTCGAGGCATTCGTCGATGACGAAGCAGGCTTCGAGGTTGCCGAAAAGGTGCGCCGCCGGTTGCAGCACTTCATCGACCGCAAGGTGGCCGCGCAATTCGAGCTGCTGGCAGCGATGAGCCGGGACGAGACGCTGACCGGGCTTGCGCGCGGTTTTGCGTTCCGTCTGGTCGAGGGTCTGGGCGTGCTGCCGCGCGACGCGGTGGCAAATGACGTCAAAGAACTGGATCAAGAAGCGCGCGGCGCTTTGCGCAAGCATGGCGTGCGCTTTGGTCAGTTCACCATCTTCCTGCCGCTGCTGCTGAAACCCGCGCCGACGCGTCTGCGGCTGGTGCTGTGGTCGTTGTGGAATGGGTTGGACGAGTTTCCTGAAAGCCCGCCACCCGGTCTGGTGACGATTCCCAACGTCGCCGAGGTGCCAAAGGCGCATTACACGCTGGCGGGCTATCACCCGGCCGGCACGCGTGCGATCCGCATTGATATGCTTGAACGTCTGGCCGATATTTTGCGCCAGAAAGACAGCCGTGCCGGGTTTGAGGCGACTCCGGACATGCTGTCGATCACCGGCATGACGCTGGATCAGTTCGCCGATCTGATGGCTGGTCTTGGGTATAAGGGTGAAAAGGCCGAACGGGCAAAGGTCAAGGCTGCAGAGCCTGTTGTGGTGCCTGCGGTGGACCCGGACGCCCCACAAAACCCGATCCCCGAAGAAGTGTCGGTGCTGGCCCCCATGCCAGAAGAGCCCGTGTCCGAGGCCCCACCAGAGATGGAGGCGTTCTACACCTTCACCTGGGCCCCTAAGCCCCGCACCGCGCGTCCCGAACGTGGCCCCCGCCCGCAGGGCGAGCGCCGTGAGCGCCCGCAGGGTGACAAGCCGCAAGGCGAGCGCCCACAAGGTGACAGGCCGCAGGGAGAACGGCCACAGGGAGAACGGCGTGACCGTCCGCAAGGCGATGCCAAGCCGCATCACGGCAAGGGCGACCGCAACAAGGGTGGCCCCAAAGGTGACCGCAACAAGGGTAAGGGCGACCGCCCCGACCGCAACGACAACAACAAGCCACGTCAGTTCGAGGCCCGCCCGCAGCGCGCCGACAAACCGATCGACCCCGATAACCCCTTTGCCGCGCTTCTTGCGCTGAAGGGCAAGGTCTAAGGCTTGGCCGGGCCGGGCGCCAAGCCCGCGCCCGATGTCCAGCCGCGGTTGCGGCTGGACAAATGGCTGTGGCAAGCGCGGTTCTTCAAATCGCGCGGTCTGGCGGCTGATGTCATCGAAAGCGGCCATTGTCGTGTGAACGGCCAGCGTACCAAAAAGCCGGGCCACGGCATCTGCATCGGTGATGTGCTGACGTTTGCCCAAAGCAAGCAGATCAGGGTGATCAGGGTGCAGGCTCTTGGTTTGCGGCGCGGCCCAGCGATCGAAGCGCAGTCGCTTTATCTGGACCTTGACCCACAAGGCGCGCCAGAGGCGCTTGAATGATCCTACTTCATGCTCTAGCTAGTGACCCGACCAACCCAAGGGCCTGATCCGATGACATATGTGGTGATTGATAACTGCATCGCCTGCAAATACACCGACTGCGTGGAAGTCTGTCCGGTGGACTGCTTCTATGAGGGCGAGAACATGCTGGTTATTCATCCCGATGAATGCATTGATTGCGGCGTATGTGAACCCGAATGCCCCGCCGATGCGATCCGCCCGGATACGGAACCGGATATGGACGAATGGGTATCGTTCAACCGCAAGTATTCGGAAATGTGGCCTGTGATCACTGTTCGCAAAGATCCGATGCCCGACGCCGAAGCGCGCGATGGCGAAAAGGGAAAGCTGAAGAGCTATTTCTCGGAAGCGCCCGGCGAAGGCAGCTGACGCGGTATTAACGGCCGATTCGGCATTGCGGCCATGCTGATTCGGCATGGCTTGTGAAAAATCATTGTTTTCAAGGCTGCTTTGACGCGTTGCAGCCTTTTGCAGCAGTTGGAATCACACGAAATTTGTGATATACAAATGTTACAAACAACCATGGACGCCTGACATCCTCTCGGAGCTGCTCGCCTGAGGTGGATTTTTTTGTGACAACAGCAACCGCATCGCCGGACCTGTTCAGGTCTGGGCGGTTATTTTGTCGCCGGAGGGCTGCCGCTGTTAGGAAATGACTGAATGACCAAGTCCAAAAGACCCGAGTTCCGCCCCAATGAATTCGTTGTATATCCCGCTCATGGCGTGGGCAAGATCATGTCCATCGAGGAGCAGGAAATCGCCGGGTTCACGCTGGAGCTTTTCGTCATCACCTTCGAAAAGGACAAGATGACGCTGCGGGTTCCCACCCATAAGGCCACTGAAATCGGCATGCGCGCTTTGTCCGCGCCCGACGTCGTGTCCAAGGCTCTGGATACGCTGAAGGGCAAGGCCAAGGTCAAGCGCGCCATGTGGTCGCGCCGCGCGCAGGAATATGAGCAAAAGATCAACTCCGGTGATCTGATGGCGATTGCCGAGGTCGTCCGCGACCTGCACCGCAGCGATGATCAGCGCGAACAATCCTACTCTGAGCGTCAGCTGTATGAGGCTGCGCTTGAACGTCTGACCCGCGAAGTTGCTGCTGTTTCTGGCCTTGATGCCGGTTTAGCCGCGAAAACCGTTGATGACGTTCTGGTCAGCCGCGCGGCCTGATTCTGTTGCATTTGGTTGAAAACGGCGGTCTGAAAAGGCCGCCGTTTTTCATTGCACCATGATGGCCGAGGCGGCTGCCAATGCGGCCAGATTGGCCAACTGCTGACTTGCGCCCAGAATATCCCCGGTTTGCCCACCGATCCGCGCACGCGCCAAAAGGGCGATCGCCAAACCCGCGCCCGCCGCCGACACAGCCATAGTCGCTGCCATCAACCCAAGCGGGGCGGCGATGAGCAAAGCAAACGTCGTCGCCAAGAGCGCCGCCCACACCGGCGGCCGACCGACCGAATGTGACAGCCCGCTCGCACGCGCTTGTGGCATCACAGCCATGATCATTGCCATCGGCGCGCGCGAAAGGGCCGCCGCCGCCACGATTGCACCGTAAGCCCCGGCCTGAAGCAATGCCCCCAGCGCCGACCACGCGGCCAGCGTCACCAGCAGCAGCGCCAGTGTGCCAAAGCTGCCGATATGGCTGTCCTTCATGATCTCTAGCCGCCGCTCGCGTGTCCAGCCGCCAAACAGTCCGTCTGCGGTGTCGGCCAAACCGTCCTCATGCAGCGCACCCGTGGACATCGCTCCGGTGGCCAGCACCAGCGCCGCCGCAAGCCCGACTGGCAGGCCAGCGTTGATCGCGGCCCATCCCAGACCCGCCGCCAGCCCACCGACAACGAGTCCCACCAGCGGCCACGCCCAGCAGGCATGGGGGCGGTGATGCGCAGTCTGCACAAGGGGCAACCGGCTGAGCAATCCAAAGGCCGAGGCCAGATCGGCGAAAATCCACACCACTCTGTCGGGTTTGGCTGTCATCGCGTCCCTTCCGGCTGGAAATTCCCTTGCCCGGTCTGTAGCCAAGGCATCAACACCTTGCAACTCAGGAACCTTCATGGCCGCGCCCTTTACCTCGCTTGACAGCTTTCGCGGTCTTCTCGCCGCGCAACCTGCCGCAGATACCACCGCTTTGGCGGCCGCCCAGGTGCGCAATGGTCAGTTGACCAAGCCGCCCGGCGCGCTGGGGCGGCTAGAGGATCTGGCAATCTGGCTTGCGGGCTGGCAGGGCTGCGAAAAGCCAAGTGCTACCGCGCCGCAAGTTATTATCTTTGCTGGAAATCATGGCGTTGCGGCGCGGGGTGTATCTGCGTTTCCGCCCGAGGTTACGGCGCAGATGGTCGCCAACTTTCAAAACGGCGGCGCTGCGATCAACCAGTTGTCCCGCACCTTTGGCGCGTCGATGACCGTTCACGCGCTTGACCTTGACCACCCGACCGCAGATTTCACCCAACGCCCGGCCATGACCGAGGCCGAGGTTGTCGCGGCCCTGCTGACTGGCTGGACTGCGGTTGACCCCTCTGCCGATCTGCTGGTGACGGGCGAGATGGGGATTGGCAATACCACCTCTGCCGCAGCAATCGCGGCGGCTTTGCTGGGCGGCGCGGCACAGGATTGGGTTGGGCGTGGCACGGGCGTCGATGACCACGGGCTGACCCGCAAGGCCGATGTCGTGCGTGCCGGGCTCGCGGCCCATGCGCAGTCACTGTCTGATCCGTTGCAGGTGTTGCGCTGCCTTGGCGGGCGCGAAATCGCCGCAATGGCGGGCGCGATTGCGAGGGCGCGGGCAGAACGGATCGCAGTGGTGCTGGATGGGTTTATCTGCTGCGCGGCGGCGCTGGTGCTGCACCAGACCCAAAGCGGCGCGCTGGATCACTGTCTTGCCGGCCATGTCAGCGCCGAGGCTGGTCACGGGCGCCTTTTGGCGGCTTTGGGCAAAGAGCCGCTTCTGAACCTTGGGTTGCGGCTTGGCGAAGGGTCGGGCGCCGCACTGGCGCTTGGCATTGTGCAGGGCGCGGTCGCCTGCCATTCGGGTATGGCCAGCTTTGCAGAAGCGGGAGTCAGCGGCGGCTGACGCGCGCCGCGCCGGACAGCTTATCCGGCTGGCATTGCTAAGGCCAGCATTCGCCCGCCCTTTTGATACCGCACTTCCGAGGCGGTGATGGCCTGAACCTTGCCGCCATCAAGACTGTCACCGACCCGTACTTTGCGGTAGCGGCCATTGGGCTGCCGCACGAGCGCATAGCGCTTCGATTGCGTGCCATAGACCCCGATCAGGTTGATCTTGCCAAGGTTGATGGCATTCACAAACGTAGCCTGTTTGGCGACGTTGGCTGTGGTCGGAATGCGCGGGGCAGTCGATTTTGCGGCGATTTCCGGTTCGTCTTCGGCTTCATGATCTTCAACTGGCGCGGCTTTTGCCGCTGGGGCGGCGGCAGCCACGACCTGCGGCTCTGCGCGGCGGGTTGCTGCGGCGACGGCAGCCTCAACCGCGCGGCTCAGATCACGCGGGCGGGGGGCAGGCACTCGCGAGACGGAAACCGCCAACGGGCTCAGATCGGCGTCTGCGGCGCTGGCCACTGCGGCCTCGACAGACGCGGCCTGAACTGCAAGCGATGCGGCTTCTGACGCCCGGCGGGAAGCTTCGCCTGCTGCAAGAATCGCAGCTGGCCGCAGGCGAGGGCGCAGGCTGGCAAAGCGGCTATCTTCGGCGGGGGCCAAGGATGCGTCGTCATCTGTCGCAGCATCGACGACCAGACCGTCGGGGCGCAGGCGCGGGCGTGCCGCAGAAAGTGTAGGGTCGGCAGAGAAGGTATCGGCAGGCAAGACTTCGGCCTCTGCCACTGAGGGAGTCACTGTCACGACATCTTCTGGCGTTGCAGCGGGTGCTGTGGCCTCGGTCGTGGCGGTTTCAACGGCTTGTGCCTGAAGTGTTGCCGGGCGCGGCGGAGGCACGCGGGCTGGTTTGCCCGCGATAAGCATCACGCCTTCAGGGGTCAGGATACCTTCGGCTGTCGGCACGATCCGGCCATCGGCATCAAATTGATACACTGTCCCGAACGGCGGCGGCGGCATTTGTGCAGCGGGCGGCGCATCGCCCTGTGCGGCAGGGGGTGGCAATGCCAGTGGATCCCTGAGCGATGGTGGCGCATCCATCGCGGCAAGGAAGATTTCGTCCTGATTTGCCGGATCAGGCTGGACCGACACTGCGGCAACATCCTGCACGCCAGTCTGTGGTGCCGGTTCGCCGATGACTGTCGCGGGGTCTGCGGTAGGGTCTGCGGCGGCAAAGTCTTCGGTGCTTGCGGCCTCTTCGGGTGCGGCAACCTCGGTCAGGTCAACATCAACCGCCAGATCATCCGGTTCCTGCAAATCGGCCAGCATTTCCAGTTCAAGATCCTGGCCATCCGCGAGCGCTTCATCATCCACGGTCGCGATCTGCACTGCATCGGCCGGAGCATCAGAGCGCGACAGGTAAAACGATGACCACGCCGCGACCAGCGCCAGAAGCAGCAGCAAGATTCCGGTCAGGATCAGGCCAAGATACCTGGGCTTTCCCCGTTGTGGCATGGTGCGCGCGCTCAGCCCCTTGGCGAGAGCATCCGGAGAGATTGGGGCCTGACGCGACAGCGATTGCGCAGCGGCCTTGACGCTGGCGGTGACTGGCGAGGCATCCATCGGTGCCGAAAGTGTGGCCCCAGGGCCAAGTGCCGATGCGGGCTTTATGGTGATTGCCGGGCCTGCGGCGACACTATTTGCGACGGGTTTCTTTTTGCGCGTGCCCGGAATGCTGGGCGCGGTGACAAGCGAACTAAGGTTGCGCAGCCCCTTGCTAGCCTTGCCCACAACCGACGAAGGTGGTGTCGGCGGATCACCGGGCATCCTTGCCGGGGGCGGCAACGGGTCATCATAGCTGAACTTTGGAGCGGGCCGCGCTGCTGCGGGCCGTTCCACAATCGGTTTGGCCGCTGCCGGGCGTGCGGCAGACGGGGCGACCGGACGCGTTGCAGTGCCAGCCTCGGGCGCTGCGGCGCCACCCAAGGGACGCGGCGCGCCATCGGTCGGGCGTCGGCTAGAAAACGACATCATGGCCGCTGCCGAGAGCGGTGGTGGCAGATCGTCCAACGGAGGGGATAGTCCCGACAAAACCGATGCAGAGCGCGATGTGGGCATCGGCGGCACATCATCGGGCGCGTCTTCCGGCTGCACATCCACCGCCATCGGTGCCTCAACCTCGTCAGGCACCGCCGGGGCGCTCATCGTCGAGGGCTGCGCTGGGGCAGGCGGAACTGGGGCAGTGGCCGCAAAGGGTTGCGGCTCTGGTTCAGAGATCGGTGCCGGGTCTGCCTGCGAAGGGGTAGGATCCGGTTCTGCGACCGGACCTTCCGCTGGCGCGTCGGCCTGCGGCTGCATTTGTGGCAGATCAGGTGCTGGTGCTGGTGGCTCTGGCTGATGTGGCTGGGGCACTTCAGACGGAGGCAGGTCAGGCTGGGGTGCTTCAGGCTCAGGCAGGTCGTGTTCAGGCAGGTCGGGTTCGGGAACTTCAGGCTCTGGCTGATCTGGCGGCGGAAGATCCAACTCAGCAAGGTCTGACTGCGGCACTTTGGGCGCAGGCGCCTCTGGCTCTGCAACAGCCTCGTCGGTTGCGTCTACAGATCCGGGTGCCGCATCTTCTGCCCGACGCATCTCGCGCGCGATGATGGTGACGGGCGCATCGTCCGCTTCGACCTTGTCGCCGTCCGTCAGCAGGCTGGGCGCCAGCGTTGAGGGGCCAAAGAACGGCTCCTTGTCAAAACCACCTTCGGGGCGGGCAACAAATCCGACAGGGTTGAACCGATGTTCGGCTGCAAAGCCCTCGGCCTCGGCCAGCGTTTCACGCGCGACGACGGCCACGGTGACTGTCGGTCCGCTGCCAGTCCAGTCAAAGACCAGCTCGTCCAGCGCATAGGGCGTGCGCCCGTCCAGCGCTGTTTCAATCTGGGCGCGGCGGCTGGTGTCATCTGGTCCGGCGGCATCCACCTGCAAATACAGGATCTGGGATTCCGGGATGATCAGCTTTGTGGCAAGCCCCTTGGGAGACAGGCCCAAAGCGGTCGAGCGCAGATAGTCAAGCGCTGCGCCCAGATCCGGATCGTCAAATGCCACGTTTCCGACATCCATCCAACCCCGAGACGTTCGGTGCAGGAGCGTGATACCGTCTTCGGTCAGATTAAGGGCAAAATTCGGTTTCATGTTCGGCGTCTAGCATGAGGAGACAAGGTGCGGGAACCGTTCCTTGCGGGCTAAGTCTTTCCTACAGCAGCTTTCCGCCGAAAGAAAGAAAAAGCCCCGTGATGCGCCAAGGATCGCCTTGCGGCCCGCGTTCCATGCTTGGAAACTGATCGTAACCATTCGGAGAACATATCATGCGTATCGTGCAAGCCGCCCTGATCGCCACCCTGCTGTCGGCCACAGCGCTTACGGCGGTTCAGGCCCAGACCACCGCGCTTTCTCAAATCCCGGCCCCACAGATCACGGTGACGGGCGAAGGTGTGGTGGACGGCATCCCCGACATTGCCACCCTGTCGCTGGGGGTGACAACCATGGGCGATACCGCCGTCGTAGCGATGGCCGCCAATACTGACGCGCTGAGCGCTGTGATGGCCCGGCTCAAATCCGCGGGAATTGCGGATCGCGATATGCAGACCACCAACCTGTCGATCAACCCGAACTGGTCTGGCTATGACAGCGGCCAGCGCCAGCGGATCGACGGATATACAGCATCCAACCAGTTGACGGTGCGCATTCGTGACCTTGACGGTCTGGGCGCGGTGCTGGATGCCGCGATTCAGGATGGAGCCAACACATTGAACGGATTGAGCTTTGGTCTGTCCGAGCCGCGCCCCGCCATGGACGCCGCCCGCAAAGCGGCGGTTGAAGATGCCCGCGCGCGCGCGACATTGCTGGTAGAGGCGGCCGGGGCGACGCTGGGCCGGATTGTGTCGATCTCGGAAGGCGGCGGTTACAGCGCGCCTCAGCCGATGTTCCGCCAGGCCGCCGAAACTGCAGGGGCGGTGCCGGTCGCGGCGGGCGAGGTCGCCACCAGTGCCAGCGTCACAATCGTGTTCGAGATCACGCAGTAAGCGCTTATCGCTGCCTGCCGGGCGCTCCTTGCGGTGCGCCCGGCAGATTCGTTCAGTTTCAAGCGGTTGCCTTGTCCATCGCCTGATCCAGATCAGCGATGATATCGGCCAGATCCTCGATCCCGATTGACAGGCGCACCACATTCGGCCCGGCCCCAGCCTTGATCTGTTCGGACTCTGCCAACTGACGGTGGGTGGTAGAGGCCGGATGGATCACAAGGCTGCGCGTATCGCCCAGGTTGGCGACATGGCTGAACAGCTTCATGTTGTCGATCAGCTTGACGCAGGCGTCATAGCCGCCCTTCAGCCCAAAGGTGAACAAAGCGCCTGCACCCTTGGGGCAGATCCGCGGAATGCGGTCGGCATAGGGGCTGCTCTCCAGCCCGGCATAGGTGACCATCTCCACCCGTGGGTCGGCCTCCAGCCATTTTGCCACTGCCATTGCGTTCTCGACATGGCGCTGCATCCGCAGGCCAAGCGTTTCAATGCCCATCAGCGTGTAATGCGCGCCTTGCGGGTTCATCGTCATGCCCAGATCACGCAGGCCCACCGCGATGGAATGGAAGGTGAACGCCATCGCCCCCAAGGCCGGATGGAACGCCAGCCCGTGATAGGCAGGTTCGGGCTCCGACAGGGACGGAAACTTGCCGCTGGCCGACCAGTCGAATTGCCCCGAATCGACCACCACACCCCCGGTGACGGTGCCGTTGCCGGTCAGGTATTTGGTGGCCGAATGCACCACCAGCGTCGCGCCATGTTCGATCGGTTTGCACAGGTACGGCGTGGCTGTGGTGTTGTCCACGATCAGCGGCAGGCCAACGCGGTTTGCAATGGCCGAAATTGCATCGAGATCGGTGATGTAGCCGCCCGGATTGGCGATGGTTTCGCAGAAAATCGCACGGGTATTGTCATCGACCGCCGCCTCAAGCGCCGCCAGATCGTCGAAATCGACAAACTTGGCCGACCAGCCAAAGCGTTTGATGGTCTGGCTGAACTGCGTCAGCGTCCCGCCATAAAGCCGGGTCGAGGCGATGATGTTCAGCCCCGGCCCCATCAGCGGAAACAGCGCCATGATCTGCGCCGCATGCCCCGATGAGCAGCAGATCGCACCCGCGCCGCCCTCCAGTGCGCAAACCCGGTTGGCCAGCGCCGATACGGTCGGATTGGTCAGGCGTGAGTAGATGTAACCTACTTCTTGCAGATTGAACAATTTGGCGGCGTGATCCGCGTCGCGGAACACATAGGCCGTGGTCTGGTAGATCGGCACCTGTCGTGCGCCGGTGGCCGGATCAGGCTCGGCCCCTGCATGAATGGCCAAGGTGTCAAAGCCAAGCTTCGGTGAATCGGTCATGTCGTGTCCCCCCTATGGATGTGGCCAGACGCTACCGCCGAACGCCGCCGTCATCAACCTGCGCTCTGTGCGAACCTGTCTGAAGACCCCCTGCGCATTGCTGCTTTTGAAATACTCCCGCCGGAGGCGTCGCGACGGCGGCGGCAGCGTGTCGCCTCACGTGAAGCGATGCGTTCGTGACGCGGGCGCTCGCCTCCGGCGGGAGTATTTTAAAAGCAGCAATTACCTTTGCCGTCAGGCGCGCTGGTCTTTCGGACTGCCCATGACCACAAAGGTCGTGATCGACCGTACCTGAGGCAGCACACCCAGAACATCGGTGTGCCAGTGCTTATAGGCGGATAGATCCGCCGCCTCGACACGCAGCAGATACTCGACCGTGCCCGTCACATTATGGCATTCGGTGACTTGTGGTGCGCGGGCGACGGCGCGTTCAAACGCCTCTTGCGATTCTTTGGTGTGGCTGTTCAGCCCGACGGAGACATAGGCGATAAACCCCAGGCCCATGGCCGATGGGTCCAGTACTGCGCGGTAGCCCTTGATCACACCTTGGCGTTCCAATTCCTGCACACGCCGCAGTGTGGCCGAGGGTGACAGGCCGATGCGGGCGGCAAGGTCCAGATTGGATTGCCGGCCGTCTCGGGTCAGTTCGCGCAATATCTTTTGGTCTGTACTGTCAATCTTCGTCATTTGTTGTGCAGATTGTCGCTTTTCACCGCAAATAGCAACTTCATGCGCCGGAGTTTGTGGCAAACAACGCAAATGATGACCCTTGATCTGTTGACCGCCCTTATCGGCTTTGCCTTTGTAACCTCGGTGACGCCGGGGCCGAACAATATGATGCTGCTGGCCTCGGGTGCGAATTTCGGCTTTCGCCGCAGTGTGCCGCATATGCTGGGGATCAGTCTTGGCCACGCGTTGATGGTGTTTCTGGTGGGCATGGGGTTGGCACAGGTATTTGCCGCGATGCCATTGCTGGGGCTAGGGCTGAAAATCGGTTCGGTTGTCTATATGATTTGGCTGGCGTGGAAAATCGCCCATGCCGCCGCCCCGCAAGAGGGCAGTGTCGGTGGGCGTCCGTTCAGCTTTCTGCAAGCGGCCGCGTTTCAATGGGTGAACCCAAAGGCCTGGGCGATGGCGCTGACGGCGGTGACCGTTTACGCGGCGGGGCAAAGTAGCGCGGCGATGTTGACTGTGGCGGTGGTCTTTGCGCTTGTGAACCTGCCGTCGGTGTCGGTCTGGACCGTCGCGGGCCAGCAGTTGCGGCGCTGGCTGACCACCAATCGACGATTGCAGGTGTTCAACTGGACAATGGCGGTGCTGCTGGTGGCCTCGCTTTGGCCGGTGCTGCGGCTGTAGCGCAAACGGATTTAACGCAGCCACAGCCCTTCGCGTTTCAGCGTGTTGCGGATCACCTGTTCGCGGTGCGGCAGGTCAGCGCGGTCAAACAGCCCGCGCGCGCGGCGGCCCTGATTTTGATAGACCATCGCTTTGACCGGGGCATAGTCGCGCAGCACCCGGCGCAGCGGCTGGTCCTTGGCCACCGCTTCCAGCACCTCTACCACGCGGTCACTTTCGCGCGCATAAAGCAGCGGCAGGGTGCGGTAGTGGCAGGTTACCTCGCCATCCAGCCCCGCCAGACCGGGGCCGGGCCGACCGCCATCGAATGAGTGGATAACCAGCGGCAATGCCACCTGATCTAGCCAGGGATTCAGTTCCTGCAACACCAGTTCCACGGGGCGGTCATCGCGGATCGACCGGGCATAGCTCAGAAACCGCGCCCCAAAACGCCGGGGGCTTTCGTGAAAGAACCAGCCCGCGTTGAAATACAAATAGCGCTGCCAGTATTCATCGGGTTTGCTCAGATCGAGCGAGGCCGCAAAATCCAGCCCGAACCGGTTGTAAAGAGATTTCCAGATTGCCTCGTAGCCGGGGCCATAAAGCTCTATCCGGGGCCATGTGCCTTCGCGCCGCATGCTGGCCGAAGGGCGCGTGAAATCCAGATCCAGCGTTGTCAGGTCGCCGGTAATCAGGGTGTCGGTGTCCAGAAACAGGAACGGCGCTTCCGGCAGGGCGGCGAGCGCCTCGATCTTGTTGCCAAAGGGGTAGTCCTGGCCGAATGCCTGCGACTCGAACGGCACAATCTCCGCCCCCAACCCCTCCAGCGCGGCGCGTGCATCGGCGCTCATGCGGGGGTCGGTTTTCCACAATGATCCCGGTTGCGGCTCGCAGATCACCAGTTTGCCCGCAAAATCCGGGTTGGTCAGGCGCAGCGACCCGGCCAGTAAAATCGCCTCATATTGCAGGCGACCGGCCTGACCGATGGCCATAATGGTAAAGTCTTGCTGGGTGGGGGTGGTGTCGGGCATCATTCTTCCCGTGAACTGGTTGATGGGTGTTTACTGGGAAATCCGGCACAGAAAAAGGATAGTATGATGAAAAAGCGAAAGCTGTTGTTGCTCTGCGCCGTCCTGGCGGGGCCTGCCTTTGCACAAGGCTTCGTGACTGCCGCCGAGGTAAAGCCGATCTTGCAGGCCACAAAGGCCAACTGGGTGGCGCTGCGCGAATATGATGGCAATGATCTTTTGTATTTCACCCATCTGGAAAGCTGGCGCTGCGGGCTGTCAGAGGTGCGGTTTTCGGTCAATTCGACCGCCGCCGCCGCCATGCCTTGGGACATGGAGCCCTGTTATGAAGACGAGGCCCAGCCCAATGCCATGAAGCTGGATGGCCGCTTGCCCTACACCGTTCTGCCTTTGGGGATGGCTGCGACCGTCTCTGTCGTGGTGATTTATGATGACGGCAGCGAAGACCGGATGGACTATGAGCGAAAGTCGATTTTGCTGCCTTGAGGCACCGCTCCAGTTTTGAGAATGGTTCGCAATTAATTTGACATTGCGACTAATTCGCATATGTTCCTGCTCAATGGAACAGCCAAGGCAGGGATCAAGACATATGCTGGCGCGACGCAGTTTTCTGGGGCTGATGGCGGGTGGCTTTCTTCCGTCGGCGCCTTTTGCCGCGACCCCGTCTATCGTGGCCACCACCGGCATGATTGCGGACGCTGCCCGCGAGATGACGGGCCTTCCGGTTACTGCATTAATCGGGCCGGGGATGGACCCGCACGGCCACCGGCCAACCCGCAGCGATATTCTGACCCTGTCGCGCGCCGATCTGGTGCTGTGGCACGGCCTGAACCTAGAGGCGCAATTTGCCACGCTCATGGCGGGCTTGTCGCAAAAAACCACCGTTCTGGCCGTGGCCGAGGCATTGCCTGCTGATCTTTTGCTTTCAGACCCTGATTATCCCGACCGTCCCGATCCGCATGTCTGGTTTGATCCGGTGCTTTGGTCGCAGGTCACGCAGGCGATGGAGCCTACGCTTGCCGATTTTGCACCGGATGTGGCGGCAAAGGGGGTGGCATACCGCGAGTCTGTCGGCGCCATAGGATTTTACGCCAAGAAGGTGCTGGACACGATCCCGGCAGAGTCGCGGCTTTTGGTCACCGCGCATGACGCTTTTTCCTATTTCGGCCGCGCCTTCGGATTGGAGGTGGCGGGCGTGCAGGGCATTTCCACCGACTCTGAGGCGGGTCTGTCGCGCATTGCTGCACTGGTCGATCTGCTGGTCAATCGCCGCGTGCCCGCGGTGTTTGTCGAAAGCTCTGTGTCAGACCGTGCGCTGCGCGCCCTGATTGAGGGGGCTGCGGCCAAAGGACATGCCGTTCGCATCGGGGGCGAGTTGTTTTCGGATGCGATGGGGCCGGAAGGCAGCTATGAAGGCACCTGGTTTGGCATGATGGACCACAACGCTACCACCATCGCCCGTGCCTTGGGTGGCAATGCGCCAGAGCGCGGGGCTTTGGGGGTTTTAGGTATGAATGGTTAAAGATTCCGGGGGAATTGGCTGATGCAGGCCGGGGCTGAGGCGGCACTACAGGTGCAGGGCCTTACACTACGCTACAACGATGTGCTTGCCCTTGACGGTGCCAGCGCCACGTTTCCCTCTGGCAGCATGACCGCCATCATTGGACCGAATGGTGCAGGCAAATCCACATTCCTGAAATCCGTGCTTGGTCTGGTCGAAGCCGAGGGGCAGGTCAGCGCCTTTGGCGGCCCGGTTGCGAAAGTGATGGCCCGCATCGCCTATGTGCCGCAGCGCGCCGCAGTGGACTGGAGCTTTCCGGTCCGGGTGATCGACGTGGTGCTGATGGGCTGCTACCGAAAGACTGGGCTTTTGGGCCGGATCGACCGACGGATGACGGCGCATGCCATGGCGGCGTTGGCGCGTGTCGGCATGCAGGATTTCGCCCGTCGCCAGATCGGCGCACTGTCGGGTGGGCAACAGCAACGGGTATTTCTGGCTCGGGCTTTGGCACAGGGGGCTGACCTGATTTTGCTCGATGAACCCTTTGCCGGGGTCGATGCCGCGACCGAAGCTGCGATTATCGGCGTATTGAAGTCCTTGCGCGATGGCGGTGCGACCATCATCGCGGTGCATCATGACCTGTCCACCGTTGCCGCCTATTTCGACCGTGTGCTGCTGTTGAACCGCCGCACCGTGGCCGAAGGCGCTGTGGCAGAGACCTTCACCCGCACGGCTTTGGCTCAGGCCTATGGCCCGGCCCTGATTCTGGACCCCGCCGCATGATCTGGCAGGCGCTACTGCTGCAAGGTGGCTATAACGCAGCATTGGTAAGCATTGGCGCGGCGCTTTTGGGGGCATCCGCCGGGGCTGCGGGGGCATTCCTGACACTGCGCCGCCGGGCGCTGATGTCAGACGCGATGGCCCATGCGACACTGCCGGGGATCGGTCTGGCCTTTCTGGCCATGGTGGCGCTGGGCGGCGATGGCCGCTTTCTGCCCGGCTTGATGCTTGGCGCGGCACTGACCGCCGCTGCTGGGCTTTGGGCGGTGCAGCGGTTGGCCCGCCAGATGCACGAAGACGCGGCCACAGGGGCGGTTCTGGCCAGCTTTTATGGCGCAGGCATCGTTCTTCTGACGCTTATTCAGGGCCTTGGCGCTGGGCGGCCGGCGGGGCTTGAAACCGTGCTTCTGGGATCCACCGCCGGAATGTTGCGCGCCGACGCCTTGGTGATCGGTTTTGGCGGTCTGGCGGTCACCTGTGCACTTTGGGCGCTGAGCCGACCCTTGGCGATGGTGGCCTTTGACCCGCTGCACGCCCGGATGATGGGCGTCAACCCGCGCCAGATGGATGCCGCACTCATGGCACTTGTGCTTGCTGTGGTGCTGGTGGGGTTGAATGTAACCGGGTTGATCCTGATCGTGGCGCTTCTGGTCACCCCCGCCGTCTCGGCCCGGATGTGGAGTACGACCGTCACCGGCACGGCCTCTGTGTCTGCGCTGATCGGGGCGGCGTGCGGCTACTTCGGTGCGGCGATCTCGGCCTCTGTTCCCGATCTGCCCACCGGTCCGGTGATTGTGCTGCTGGCGGCGGGCGTCTTCGTGCTGACGCTGCTGATCCGGGGGCGCGCTGATGGATGAATTCCTGTATCTGTCGCTGCCGCCCATGGTGATCGCTTCACTTGCCGCCATCGCTTGCGTGCTGCCCGGCAACTTCCTTTTGCTTTCGCGCCGCGCCATGCTGGGCGACGCAATGAGCCACGTGGTCCTGCCCGGCATCGTCGTGGCCTTTCTGTTGACAGGATCGGGCAGTGGCGTGGTGATGGGGGCAGGGGCGCTTGCCGCTGCGGGGCTGTCGGCAGTCATGATCGAATGGGTCACCCGACGCGCCGGGATAGAGCCGGGGGCCGCCATGGCCGTGGTTTTCACCACAATGTTCGCGCTGGGCGTGGTGCTGTTGGAAACCACCGGCACCTCGGGCGTGCACCTTGATGTTGAACACGCGCTATACGGCAATCTGGAAAGCCTGATCTGGCTGGGGTCTGCGCCACCGGAACTCTTGCGCCTGACCCTCATCGCCGCGGGCCTTGCTCTTGCGCTCCGGCTGGTCTGGCGGCCACTGGTGCTGGCGACATTCGATCCGGTCTTTGCGCAAACCCAAGGGGTCCCTGTGGCGTGGCTGCGCGCAGGGCTGACCGCCGCCACCGCCTTGGCCGCGGTCGCGGCGTTCCAGGCCGTCGGTTCGATCCTCACCATCGCCATGCTGATCTGCCCGGCGGCCACGGCGCGCCTGCTGACCCGCACATTGCCAGCTCAACTTGCAGTCTCGCTCGGCTTTGCCATCGCTTCGGCCCTCTTGGGTTACGTCCTCGCCGGCTATGCGCCGTTATGGATCGGCCTGCCCTTCACGCTCTCCGCCTCTGGCATGATCGCCACGGTCTCGGGCCTGATGCTGGCTGCTGCCGCGCTGATCGCTTCCCAACGCGCCCGCGCCGCCCTATAAGGCCGCAAACCCACAGCGAGGGCACCCCGATGCGCACCGCCGAAATTACCCGCAAGACCGCCGAAACCGAGATCACCGTCTCGATCAACCTCGACGGCACTGGTCAGTATGACGTGAAGACCGGCGTTGGGTTTTTCGACCATATGCTCGACCAACTTGCCCGCCACGCGCTGATCGACATCACGTTGCGCGCCAAGGGCGACATGCACATCGACGACCACCACACGGTCGAGGATTGCGGCATCGCGCTGGGACAGGCCCTGGCCCGCGCGCTTGGCGATAAAACCGGCATCAGCCGCTACGGCCACTTTGTACTGGCGATGGACGACACCCAGATCAGCTGCGCGCTTGACCTCAGCGCGCGGCCTTTTCTCGTCTGGAACGTCGATTTCCCAACTGCCAAGATCGGCACGTTTGATACCGAACTGGTGCGCGAATTCTTCCAGGGGCTCGCCACCCACGGCGGCATCACCCTGCATGTCGACCGCGTCCACGGTGTCAACAGCCACCACATTGCCGAGGCCGCCTTCAAATCCGTCGCCCGCGCCCTGCGCATGGCGGTAGAGCCAGATCCGCGCATGGCAGGCCAACTCCCCTCCACCAAAGGCGCACTCTGATCCATTTTCTGTTCTTAAATATCCCCGCCGGAGGCTCCCACGCTTCTGCCGGGAGCAAGGGTCAAGACCATGCTCACCGTCCTCGTCGATTACGATAGCGGCAACCTGCACTCTGCCGAAAAGGCCTTCCAGCGCATGGCGGCCGAAATCGGCGGCGGCGACATCCTCGTCACCTCGCGCCCCGAAGACGTGGCCCGCGCCGACCGTATCGTGCTGCCAGGGGACGGCGCTTTCCCGTCCTGCCGTCGCGCATTGGGCGAATACGGCGGGCTGTTTGAGGCGATCGAAGAAGCGGTGACCAACAAGGCCCGTCCCTTCATGGGCATCTGTGTTGGCATGCAGATGATGGCGACATGGGGGCGAGAGTATACAGATACACGCGGCTTTGACTGGGTGCCGGGTGAGGTGGTCAAGATTGCCCCCGCCGATCCGGGCCTGAAGATTCCGCACATGGGCTGGAATGATTTGGTGATCGACCACTCTCACCCGATTCTTGCCGGCATCGAAACTGGCGATCACGCCTATTTCGTCCATTCCTACCACTTTCGCGTGGCCGACCCGGCCCATCGCCTCGCCCATGTCGATTACGCGGGCGACATCACCGCCATCATCGGGCGTGGCACCATGGTCGGCACTCAGTTCCACCCAGAGAAATCGCAAAGCTCTGGCTTGCGCATCATTGCCAATTTTCTGCAATGGAAGCCCTGAGCCCGGCTGATCTTCAGCCAATCCTTGACGAAATCGCACATGCCATGGCGAGCGCCACCGATAGGGGCGAGCCCGCGACCTATATCCCTGAACTTGGCTGCATCAATCCCGACCAGTTTGGGATCGCGCTGTGCCTGCCGGGGGGGCAGGTGCTGCAGGCAGGGGACGCCGCCACGCCGTTCTCTATCCAGTCGATTTCCAAGGTCTTCACCCTCGCCATTGCGCTTGGCCGACTTGGCGACAGTCTGTGGAGCCGTGTCGGGCGGGAACCGTCTGGGCTGGCCTTCAATTCCATCGTTTCGCTGGAGCAGAATAACGGCATCCCGCGCAATCCCTTCGTGAACCCCGGCGCCATTGCGGTCACCGATGCGATCCTGCACGGACTTCAGCCGCGCGATGTTCTGGCCGAGTTGCTGCGGTTTTTACGCACTGCCGCCGAAGACAATGACATTCACATCGACAAAGACGTGGCCCTGTCTGAATTGGCCCATGCGCATCGCAATATAGCCATGGCAGAGTTCATGGCCGCCCATGGCAATCTGCAAAATCCCAGTGCGCTGACCATCGGCACCTATTGCCATCAATGCGCGGTAGAAATGTCATGTGTGCAACTGGCCCGCGCAGGGCGGTTTCTGGCGGGGTTCCCGGATGCGGCCCGCCTCGTTTCTCCGGCCCGCGTGCGCCGGATCAACGCGCTGATGCTGACCTGTGGCCATTACGATGCCTCGGGTGATTTCGCCTACCGTGTTGGCTTGCCGGGAAAATCCGGGGTGGGTGGCGGCATTCTTGCCATTGCGCCCGGCCGCGCCAGCATCGCCGTCTGGTCGCCGGGTTTGAACGCTCAGGGAAATTCCAAACTGGGGGCCGAGGCGATGGAGCATCTGGCCCACGCCACCGGCTGGTCGGTTTTCGGCTGACCACCACATCGCTTGCAGGCCCGGAAACCGGCGGCCTGCGCAGCCTCCCGGCTGTCAAAAAGCCGCGCATTCCGGCGTAACGGCGGGCGCGCGGGGCAACCAAAGCAGCACACCACCCCGGTCGTGACCACAGCGTAGACCCCGCCCCGGTGCCGCCGCGCCAGCAAATCTGCCCAATCCTGATCGGTCACGTCTTCCCCTCCAACGCAAATGGCGCAGAGCAATCTTCACTGCTCCGCGCCCCCGTCTCAACCCGAAGCGTGCTTAATTGATTCGGGTCCAGGTGCCGCCATCACGGCAGATGCCCAGCACACAGCCAGAGATCGCCAATCCGTTGCCCTGCAAGACCATCTTGGAGTTATAGGTCTTGTTGCGATCCGGCGACCAGACCTTGCCATCGGCATAGGCGCCGCCGCCCTTTGATTTCATGTCCCAGATGATCCGCTTGCCAACATTGGGCGAAGCGATCTCTTTGCCTGTGCCATCGAACGCCTTGACCAGCGTTCCACAGACGGCTGCACCACAGGCTTGCACCTGCACATGGCCAAAGTTGCCATTGTCATCGGGCTTGGTTTTCCAAAGCCCGACAGCCGGATCGGCAAACGCAGCGGAAGCGGTAAAAACTACGGCGGCAGCCAGTGCCACGCGGGATACGAATCTGTTCATGCGGTCCTCCTCCCTGAAGGTTCGCAGATCATCCGCAATCCGCTCCCGCTCTTGCAAGCATGACGTCGGGTCGCGGACCTCTTGGAATTGCGCGGCAGCCATGCCAAAGGGGGGGAAAGTCAAAAGGTGCGCCATGATCCTCTATCCTGCCATTGATCTGAAAGACGGCCAATGCGTTCGCCTGTTGCGTGGCGAGATGTCCGCCGCCACTGTTTTCGGTGACGATCCGGCAGAACAAGCCGCCAAATTCGAATCCGCAGGCTGCGACTGGCTGCATCTGGTTGACCTCAACGGTGCCTTCGCGGGTCAACCCGTGAACGCCGCTGCGGTGGAGGCGATCCTTGCCCGCATCAATGTTCCCGCCCAGCTTGGCGGCGGCATCCGCGACATGGCCACGATCGAGATGTGGCTCTCCAAGGGCCTTGCCCGCGTCATCCTTGGCACTGTCGCGGTGGAAAACCCTGATCTGGTCAAACAGGCGGCCCGCGCGTTTCCCGGCAAAGTCGCCGTCGGCATTGACGCCCGCAAGGGATTTGTCGCCACCAAAGGCTGGGCGCATGAGACCACGGTCCAAGCCACCGAGCTCGCCCGCAGCTTTGAAGACGCAGGCGTCGCCGCCCTCATCTACACCGACATTGACCGTGATGGTGCAATGCAGGGCCCCAATATCGATGCGACAGAGGCGCTCGCCCGCGCTGTCTCGATCCCGGTCATCGCCAGCGGTGGCGTGTCATCGATGGCCGATCTTACCGCCCTGCGTGACACCGGCGTTATCGCCGGCGCGATCTCGGGTCGCGCGCTCTATGACGGCGCCATTGACCTTGCTACGGCGCTTTCGGCTCTCAAATCCTGAATTGCTGCTTTCCAAATACTCCGGGGGCGCGCGTCGCGCGGGGGGCAGCGCCCCCCTTTCCCCGGCCAACCACACGCGCTAGGGTCCATCCATGCTGAAAACCCGCATCATTCCCTGCCTTGATGTCGCCGATGGCCGCGTGGTCAAAGGCGTCAATTTTGTCAACCTGATCGACGCGGGCGACCCGGTCGAAGCCGCCCGCGCCTATGATGCGGCGGGTGCAGATGAACTGACCTTTCTCGACATCCATGCCACCCATGAAAACCGCGGGACCATGTTTGATCTGGTCACCCGCACGGCCGAGCAATGCTTCATGCCGCTTACCGTGGGGGGCGGTGTGCGCAGCCATCACGATGTGCGCGCGCTCCTACTGGCCGGGGCTGACAAGGTCAGTTTCAATTCTGCCGCTGTCGCCAACCCTGACGTCGTTGCCGACGCCGCTGACCGTTTCGGCAGCCAATGCATCGTGGTTGCCATCGATGCAAAGACCGTCTCTCCCGGCAAATGGGAAATTTTCACCCATGGCGGCCGTAAACCCACAGGCATCGATGCGGTGGACTTTGCCCGGACCGTCGCTGCCAAAGGCGCGGGCGAGATCCTTCTGACCAGCATGGACCGTGACGGCACCAAGGGAGGCTATAATTTGCCTCTTACCCGCGCTATCGCCGATGCGGTGTCGATCCCCGTTATCGCGTCGGGCGGTGTCGGTACGCTGGATCATCTGGTCGAGGGCGTGACCGAAGGCCACGCCTCCGCCGTCCTCGCCGCTTCCATCTTCCACTTCGGCACCTTCACCATCGGTGAGGCCAAAGCCCATATGGCCGCTGCCGGCATTCCGATGAGGCTGTCATGACCGATACTCTGAGCCGCCTCGCAGCGACCATTGCCGCGCGCAAAGGTACCGATCCCGACTCAAGCTGGACCGCCAAGCTGCTTGCCAAAGGCCCCGAAAAATGCGCCGAGAAGTTCGGCGAAGAGGCAATCGAGGCGATCATAGAGGCGGTAAAGGGCGACCGCGCCAAGCTGACGTCCGAAGCAGCAGATGTACTCTACCACTTCCTCGTCATGCTCGCCGCCTGTGACGTGCGACTGGCAGACGTGCTTGCCGAACTGGACCGGCGCGAGGGGGAGTCTGGCATCGCGGAAAAGGCATCGCGGCAGCCCTGACAGAAAGATAAGTATTTGAGCCAAGATGAATGAAGGGCGCTTTGCTATGCCCATTCATCTTGGTTTAATTCTCATCTTGCGACAGGTGAAGCGGGCTTGCCGCTGAATGGCTGGTGATCCGGGATCAGACCAGCCCCAGCTTTGGTATTTCAATTGCCGGGCAGCGGTTCATCACCGCCTCGACGCCCCGCGCGCGAGCTCGGGCGGCTGCGGCCTCATCCTCGACACCCAATTGCATCCATACACAGATCAGTTCGGGGAAGCGTGCCAGCGCCTCATCCACCACCGCGCCTGCTTCTTCTGACCGGCGAAAGATGTCGACCATATCGACGTGCCCTTCGATTTCGGACAGGCTGGCGCGTACTATTTCCCCCAAAACGATTTGGCCGGCCTGACCGGGGTTCACCGGAATAACCCGATACCCTCGTTGCGCAAGATAAGAGGCAACGCGGTGGCTGGGGCGGTCAGGCTTGGGCGACCAGCCGACCAGTGCAATCGTGCGGCTGCGGGTCAGAATATCGGCAATACGCGCGTCTTCAGATGGCATGAATTCACCTGTGCAAGAAAAAGGCGCCACGGGGGTAAACCCGGGCGCCAAGTCGCGGAACGAGGGACAGTGAATAAAGGGCGGGAGTTCCAACCCGCACCCTATGACTTTGACATAAGAAGTTTGAGGCCGGGTTAAAGCTCATGTCGCGCTTTTGTGAACCAGCCGCCGACTCGCGGCATAAAGCGACACTGCAGCGGCGTTCGATACGTTCAGGCTGCCAAACGCGCCCGTATAGGGAATGCGCGCCAGATAATCGCAGGTCAGCTGTGTCTTTTCGCGCAGGCCCGGCCCTTCGGCCCCCATCACCAGCGCAATCGGGCGCTTGTTGGCCAAATCCAGCGCGCCTTCCAGCGTGTGCTCGGCTTCTCCCTCCAGCCCGATCAGGATATAGCCCATGTCGCGCAATTCCTGCATCGCATCTGACAGGTTGCCCACCCGCAGATAGGGCTGGCGCTCCAGTGCGCCGCTGGCGGTTTTTGCGAGGGCCCCGGTTTCGGGTGCCGAGTGGTGGCGGGGGGCAATCACCGCCCGCGCGCCGAACACCTCGGCCGACCGCAGCACGGCGCCCACGTTATGCGGGTCGGTCACCCTGTCCAGCAGTACAACCAGCGGCGCACCGGCACCTGAAATCGCCACATCTGCCAGCTTGCCCCAGTTCAGCGGCCGCACTTCCATCGCTGCACCCTGATGCACCGAGCCTTCATCAATCGGCACGTCGAACTTGCGCGGATCGGCAATCTCGGGCTCTATCCCCGATTGCGCCACCGCCTCCTCCAGCTTGTCGAGTGCGTTCTTGGTCAACACCAGCCGCAGCTTTTCGCGCGCAGGGTTCACCAGCGCATCGCGCACCGCATGCAGGCCAAACAGCCAGACGGTCTCCTTCGCTTCGGCACGCTTGCCGCGTTCCTTGTCGATCACCCATGTTGGTTTGGTGGTTCCGGTCTTCATCATTCAGCCTATTGTTCGGGCCATTGTTTCTGGCGCCACAGAATGCGGCGGGGCAGGGGGGATGCGCAAGCCGAAACTCTTGCCACCCCATTGCATTCGGCGCTTGACGCTCCCCGTGCCCTTGGGTATTCCGCCCCCGTCGGGTGACGAGCTGCAAGGTGCGGCAGCGGACTGTAACTCCGCCGGGGAGACCCACGCCTGGTTCGATTCCAGGGTCACCCACCATCATCCTTGGTGATGGCCGACAGCAAAGAAAGCCGCCTTCGGGCGGCTTTCCTTTTGCCTGCACCCAAATTGCAAAACCGACCATGCCCCGATGATACCTGTCAAGGCAGTGGAAAGGTGCCAAGCTTTAGTCTGGGTTATCCGGGGGATTGCAGCAAATGAAAAAAGGCAGCCGAAGCTGCCTGTTTCAAACCGAAATGGAGCGGGCGAGGCGATTCGAACGCCCGACCCTAACCTTGGCAAGGTTATGCTCTACCCCTGAGCTACGCCCGCACCGTTTCGGTAAGCGGTGATTTAGGGGATGGCGCGGATGCCTGCAAGGGAAAAATGCATGTGGTGACGGATTTTTCGCAAGGGTTTGCGAACGTCCAAAGAAAAAGGCCCCAACGCAACGCCGGGGCCTTCAAGCATCTGGAAAAGAAAGATTATTCCAGTTCGATCAACAGATCCTTGGCGTCGATCTGGCTTCCAGCATGAACGTGCAGCGCTTTGACCGTTGCTTCGCGGTCTGCGTGCAGGCCGGTTTCCATCTTCATGGCTTCGATGGTCAGCAATAGATCACCTGCCCGCACCTTTTGCCCCACTGTCACCGCCACAGATGCCACCGACCCCGGCATCGGCGCGCCGATATGGGCGGCGTTGCCCTCGGCCGCTTTGGGGCGCGAGGCGGTCTTGGCCTTTACGGCGCGGTTTGGCACCCGGATTACGCGCGGCTGGCCGTTCAGCTCGAAAAACACCTTTACGTCACCGTCTTCGGATACATCGCCCACGGCTTGCAGGCGCACTTCAAGCGTCTTGCCGGGGTCGATCTCGGCGGTGATTTCTTCACCCGAGACCATGCCGTAAAAGAAAGTGCGCGTCGGGAGCACACGCACCGGGCCATAGAGACGATGACGCGCGCGGTAATCCATGAACACGCGTGGATACATCAGGTATCCGTTCAGGTCTTCTTCATCCAGCATCTCGCCATCAGCGTCTTCCTGCCCCAGATGCAGTTCCTGCGCCAACTTGGCGCGCACTTCGGCCAGATCGACGGCAGGCAATGTCTTGCCCGGTCGTTCGGTCAGTGGGGCCTCGCCCTTCAGCACCTTTTTCAGGATGCCTTCGGGCCAGCCGCCATGGGGTTGGCCCAGATTGCCTTTGAGCATATCGACCACCGAGTCGGGGAAGGCCAGTTCCACGCTTGGGTCTTCGACCTGCGCGCGGCTCAGCCCTTGGGCCACCATGATCAACGCCATGTCACCCACCACTTTGGATGAGGGTGTGACCTTTACAATATCGCCAAACATCTGGTTGGCGTCGGCATAGGCCTGCGCCACCTCGGGCCAGCGGTCCTCCAGCCCCATAGAGCGCGCTTGGGCTTTCAGGTTGGTGAACTGCCCGCCGGGCATCTCGTGCAGATAGACTTCTGACGCGGGTGCCGGGGTGCCGGACTCAAATGCAGTATATTGCGCGCGCACCTGTTCCCAATAGTTTGAAATCTCGCGGATGGCGGCGATATCAAGACCAGTGTCCCGTTCGGTGTGGCGCAACGCCTCGACAATTGATCCAAGGCAGGGCTGCGAGGTGCCGCCCGAAAACGCATCCATCGCCGCATCCACTGCATCCACCCCGGCCTCACAGGCGGCAAGCACCGTCGCCGCGGCCGCGCCTGACGTGTCATGCGTGTGAAAATGCACCGGCAAGCCCACTTCTTGCTTTAGTGTGCGCACCAGAATCCGCGCCGCCGCAGGCTTCAACAACCCGGCCATATCTTTCAGGCCAAGGATGTGCGACCCGGCCCCTTTCAGTTCCAGCGCGCGCTCGACATAGTATTTCAGATCATATTTCGCGCGGTCAGGATCGAGCAGATCACCAGTGTAACAGATCGTGCCTTCGCAGACCTTGTTCGATTCCAGCACCGCATCCATTGCGACGCGCATGTTTTCAACCCAGTTGAGCGAATCGAACACCCGGAACACATCCACCCCGGTTTCGGCGGCCTGCTTCACAAATGCCTGCACCACATTGTCGGGGTAGTTGGTGTAGCCCACGCCATTGCTCGCGCGCAGCAGCATCTGCGTCATCAGGTTCGGCATCTGAGCGCGCAGGTCGCGCAAGCGCTGCCACGGACATTCCTGCAAAAAGCGGTAGGCCACATCAAACGTGGCACCGCCCCAACATTCCACACTGAACAGTTGCGGCAGATGCGCGGCATAGGCTGGAGCCACCTTGATCATGTCAATCGACCGCATCCGCGTGGCCAGCAGGCTTTGGTGCCCGTCGCGCATGGTGGTGTCGGTGATCAGCACCTTTTTCTGCGCCTTCATCCAGTCTGCCACCGCCTGCGGGCCTTTTTGCTCCAGCAGGTTGCGGGTGCCCATCGCGGGTTCCGTGCGCAACTTTGGCGCTTTCGGGGCCTTGGCTTCGGCCGCTGGCTTCGCGCGGCCCGCCGTCTCGGGGTGACCGTTCACCGTGATGTCTGCGATATAGGTCAGGATTTTCGTCGCCCGGTCGCGCCGCTTGCGGAACGCGAACAGATCGGGCGTCGTGTCGATGAATTTGGTGGTATAGCTGTCATCCAGAAAGGTCGGATGCTGCAACAGGTTGATCACGAACTCGATATTCGTGGCGACGCCGCGGATACGGAATTCGCGCAGTGCCCGGTCCATCCGCTTGATCGCCTTTTCCGGCGTCTGGGCATGGGCCGTCACCTTGACCAGCAGCGAATCGTAATACCGCGTGATCACGCCCCCCGCATAGGCCGTGCCGCCATCCAGCCGGATGCCGTTGCCTGTGGCTGACCGATAGGCGGTCAAGCGCCCGTAATCGGGGATGAAATTGTTCAGCGGGTCTTCGGTAGTGACCCGGCATTGCAGCGCGTGGCCGTTCAGCTTGACCTCGGCCTGATCGGCCACCCCCGTTGCCTGCGCCAGCGTCTTGCCCTCGGCAATCAGAATTTGCGCTTGCACGATGTCGATCCCGGTCACTTCCTCGGTGACCGTGTGTTCGACCTGCACGCGGGGGTTCACTTCGATGAAATAGAATTTTTCATCATCCATATCCATCAAAAACTCGACCGTTCCGGCGCATTCGTAATTCACATGGGCGCAGATCTTGCGGCCCATTTCGCAGACTTCGGCCCGCTGTTCTTCGGTCAGATACGGGGCAGGGGCGCGCTCCACCACTTTTTGATTGCGGCGCTGCACGGTGCAGTCGCGTTCCCACAGGTGGTAGATCTGGCCGTGCTTGTCGCCAAGGATCTGCACCTCGACGTGGCGCGCGCGCTGGATCATCTTTTCCAGATAGCCTTCGCCATTGCCAAATGCAGCCTCGGCCTCACGCCGGCCTTCGCGCACCTTGGTTTCCAGTTCATCCTCGGCCAGAATAGGGCGCATGCCGCGCCCGCCGCCGCCCCAACTGGCCTTGAGCATCAAGGGGTATCCGACCGTTTTGGCCTCGGCCTTGATCGCGGCCATATCCTCGCCCAGCACTTCGGTCGCCGGAATCACCGGCACCCCGGCCTCGATCGCAACCCGCCGCGCCGATGCCTTGTCGCCAAGCGCGCGCATGGTTTCGGCCCGCGGCCCGATGAACGTGATCCCGGCTTGATCGCAGGCCTCGACAAAATCGGGGTTTTCCGACAGCAGGCCATAGCCCGGATGGATCGCATCCGCGCCGCACATCTTGGCCACCCGGATGATTTCCGGGATCGACAGGTAAGCCCCCACCGGCGACAGGCCCTCACCGATCCGATACGCCTCATCCGCCTTGAACCGGTGCAGCGACAGCTTGTCTTCCTCGGCAAAGACCGCAACCGTCTTCTTACCCATCTCATTGGCGGCGCGCATCACGCGGATCGCAATCTCTCCCCGGTTGGCGACAAGAATTTTGCTGAACTCGGGCATGGCTAACTCCATCAAAGACGTGGCAACGGCGCGGCGAAGGCGCGGCAATCCGCCTCACTCTATTGGTGCTGCACTGCAGCGCAAGGGCACTCTGTCACCAAACTGCAAAGTTTGCGAAATATGCAGGCAGTTGTTTGCAGCTGCGAAACCCCGTCTTTCGGCAGCAAAAATGTGAACAAGTCACGAACAGATGCTTTTCTTCCCCTCAATCAGGCGTATAAATACCCGATGAACGATTGGGATGAAAACGACGCCTTCGAGGCTGCCGCCGCACCGCAAAGCGTGCCTTTGTCGCAACGCGCCATGGCCGCACGCCCTGCGCCATACCTTGACGACCTGAACCCGGCGCAGCGTTCGGCGGTAGAGGCGTTGGATGGCCCGGTCCTCATGCTGGCAGGCGCAGGCACCGGCAAAACCAAGGCGCTGACCAGCCGCATTGTGCATCTTTTGCACACGGGCCGCGCCCGGCCGAATGAAATCCTTTCGGTGACCTTCACCAACAAGGCCGCGCGCGAGATGAAAGAGCGTGTCGGCCGCCTGCTGGGGCAGGTGGCAGAGGGCATGCCGTGGATGGGCACTTTCCATTCGCTGTCGGTCAAAATCCTGCGCCGTCACGCCGAGCTGGCGGGGCTGAAGCCCAATTTCACCATTCTGGATACTGACGACCAGCT
Organism: Pseudotabrizicola sp.; assembly: GCF_030684215.1. GTDB lineage: Bacteria > Pseudomonadota > Alphaproteobacteria > Rhodobacterales > Rhodobacteraceae > Pseudotabrizicola. The sequence goes on along the minus strand of NZ_JAUXOV010000074.1, from coordinate 115,562 downwards.
GCGTCTGTTGAAACAACTGCTCGCGGCGGCTGATATTGACGAAAAACGCTGGCCCGCCCGCATGTTGGCCGGGATGATCGACGGCTGGAAAAACCGCGCGCTGACGCCTGCCAACGTGCCCTCAAATGAAGCGTCCGGCTTCAACAACATGGGCACCGAGTTGTACGCCGCTTACCAGGACCGCCTGCGCACCCTTAACGCCACCGATTTTGGCGACCTTTTGCTGCATTGTGTCACCATCTTTCAGGCCCACCCTGATGTGCTGGGCCAGTATCAGCGCTGGTTCCGCTATATTCTGGTCGATGAGTATCAAGATACCAATGTCTGCCAATACCTCTGGCTGCGCCTGCTGGCGCAATCGCACAAGAACATCTGCTGCGTCGGCGATGATGACCAGTCGATCTACGGCTGGCGCGGGGCCGAGGTCGGCAATATCCTGCGGTTTGAAAAGGATTTCCCCGGCGCGACCGTCATCAAGCTGGAACAGAACTACCGCTCCACCGCCCATATCCTCGCCGCTGCATCAGGCGTCATTGCCGCCAATAAGGGCCGCCTTGGCAAAACCCTGTGGACGGCGGGCGAGCCGGGCGAAAAGCTGCGCTTGATCGGCCACTGGGATGGCGAGGAAGAGGCCCGCTGGATAGGCGAAGAGGCCGAGGCGCTGCAACGCGGCACCCGTGGTCTTGATCCCGTCAACCTTGACCAGCAAGCGATTCTGGTGCGCGCGTCGCACCAGATGCGCGCGTTTGAAGACCGTTTCCTGACCATCGGCCTTCCCTACCGCGTGATCGGCGGCCCACGTTTTTATGAGCGGCTGGAGATCCGTGACGCGATGGCCTATTTCCGCCTCGCCGTCTCGCCTGAAGATGATCTTGCGTTTGAACGCGTCATCAACACCCCCAAACGCGGCCTTGGCGACAAGGCCCAAGGCGACATTCAGCGCCTTGCGCGGGCGGCAGGTGTGCCCTTGCTCGATGGCGCGCGCGAAGCTGTGGCCAAGGGAACCATTGGCGGCAAGGGGGGCGGCCAGTTGCGCCAGTTTGTTGAGGGCGCAGACCGCTGGCACGCCATCACGCTAAACGCCGATTACAATCATATAGCCCTAGCCGAACAGATCCTTGACGAATCCGGCTACACGACGATGTGGCAAAACGACAAGACGCCCGAGGCTCCGGGCCGTCTTGATAACCTCAAGGAACTGGTCAAGGCACTGGAACAGTTCGACAATCTGCAAGGCTTCCTCGAACACGTGTCCCTCATCATGGACAATGAAACCGAAGAAGCGGTGGAAAAAATCAGCATCATGACCCTGCACGCCGCCAAGGGCTTGGAGTTCCCCGTAGTTTTCCTGCCGGGCTGGGAAGACGGATTGTTCCCAAGCCAGCGCAGCATGGACGAATCCGGCCTCAAGGGCGTGGAGGAAGAACGCCGCCTCGCCTATGTCGGCATCACCCGCGCGGAATCGCTCTGCACTGTCTCATTTGCCTCGAACCGCAGGGTCTATGGCCAGTGGCAAAGCCAACTGCCCTCGCGCTTCATTGATGAGTTGCCCGCCGATCATGTCGAGGTGCTTACCCCGCCCGGTCTTTATGGCGGCGGCTATGGTGCAGCAGCATCCGTGGGCTTTGGTTCCGGCCTAGAAGAACGCGTGTCAAAGGCCGATGTCTACAACTCCCCCGGCTGGCGTCGCTTGCAGGCGGGCCAAGCCGTGCGCCCGGTACAACAACCGCGCGAAACGCGGCACATTACCATTGATGCCGAAGCGGTTTCTGCCTTCACCATTGGCGACCGGGTGTTTCACCAGAAATTCGGCTACGGCCGCGTGACAGATATCGAAGGCGACAAACTCGACGTCGATTTCGAACACGCTGGCCCGAAAAAACTCGTTGCGCGCTTCGTCATTCCCGCAGAGCAGGCCGACGACGTGCCGTTTTAAGCCTGCCTTAACCATTCATCTTGGCAAAAATACTCAAATTCCACCGCAGCCCAAGTTGCGGACCTCAGCCGCGCTTCAACCGCTCCAGCCCGAAAATCACCAGCCCTGCAATCAGCCCCCAGAATGCCGCGCCTATCCCGAACACCACCACGCCCGACGCTGCAACGGCCAGCGTGATCGTGGCCGCAAACCGTGTGTCGACCACTGCATATGCGCCCGCCAGCGCCCCCATCAGCGGCCCCAGCAGCGCCAATGCCACCAGCGCGCCCATCACCTGCGGTGGCAAAGCGCTCAGCAGGATCATGATCGCCGGGGAACACAGGCCCAAAGCCACCCAGACGCCCGCATAGACCACGCCTACCTTCCAGCGCTGATCGCGGTCGGGATGAACGTCATCGCCCATGCAGATCGCTGCTGTGATCGCCGCCATGTTCACCGTATGCGCGCCAAACAGGGCTGAGGCCGCCGAAATTCCTCCGGTCACCGCCAGTGCCCGTGTGACCGGCGGCTCATACCCGGCCGCGCGCATGACGGCAAAGCCGGGAAGATTCTGGCTGGCCATCGTCACCAGATACAGCGGCACCCCCAGCCCGATCAGCACCCCCAGATTCCATTCCGGCCAGATGAACACCGGCACAGGGGCGGGAAACGGCACATCCGTCAGGATCGCCGCACCGGTCACAAAGGCCAGCGCCACCCCCATTGCCAAAGCCGCCAGTACGGCCAAGGCCGGGTTCCATAGCCGGACCAGCGCGAACACCGCCACCATTGGCAAAACCAGCCCCGGTGCCGCCTCGGCCGCTCCTGCACCTTTCAGACAAAATGGCAGCAAAACCCCGGCCAGCATTGCCGCTGCAACGCCGTCGGGGATAGATGCAACCAACCGCCCCAATGGGCGCACCGCTGCCGTCAGCGCAATCAGCGCGCCCGCCATAACAAAGGCTCCGACGGCTTGCGGCATCGTCACGCCTGTTGTGGCTGCAATCAGCGCCGCCCCCGGTGTAGACCACGCCAGCACCACCGGCACCCGGTTCCATACCGACAGCCAGCCCGAGCCAACTGCCTTGGCCAGCGATACCGCCAGCACCCAGCTCGCGGTCTGGCCCGCGTCGGCCCCCACTGCTGCCGCGGCTGCCAGCACCAGCGCAATGGTGGACCCATAGCCAACAAATGCCGCCACAATAGCCGCCGATATCAGGGAAATACGCATGCTGTCCTCATTCTTGGGGCGACGATGCGCGGCACCCGCCGCGACCGCAACCCCCGAAAATGAAAACGGCGGCGCCCAGGGAGGAGGAGGGGCGCCGCCGCATCATTCACAACCAACCCCAGGGAGGAGGAGGGGGCCGGCGTATCAGGGAACCCAAACCCCAGGGAGGAGGACGGGGTCAGAGTTCCACTTTTCAGTCCAACCCCAGGGAGGAGGAGGGGGCAGGACCGAACAGGGTGGGGGACAAGCCCCCGTATTTCGGGTGCGGCGACCCCAGGGAGGAGGAAGGGGCCGCCGCGATTCCGACCGGCTCAGGGAGGAGGAAGAGCCGTTCGAACTATGGTGAGGGTCAATTCCAGAAAACTCTGGCCCTCAAATGATCCGCGGCACCCTCAGGGAGGAGGAGAGAGGGTGCCGCTGTTCCGACAAGCCCAGGGAGGAGGAGAGGGCTTCTCGTATCAGGTAGGAGCGTTCGCTCCGTTTTAAAGGGCGTCGGCATCAGGGAGGAGGATTGATGCCGACGCTTTTGCTACAGACCCCTGGGAGGAGGATAGGGGCCTCGCAAAGAAATTCACTTGCCGTAAGCAGCCTCGTTGGCTACGCGGGTGATCATGGTGCGGTGAATGCCCAGATCAGCCAGCTCGCGGTTCGACAGCGCCTGCAATTCGCGGACGGTTTGTTTGAACACCCGGCGACGCTCCAGACCAACGCGAATGGATTTCACGATGGCAGCGGCCCGGTCAACAATGCCGTAGGATGCAGCACGTGATGAGTTTACATAAGCCATAGCACTCTAGCCTCTCGATTTTGGGTCGGTTGCAGCGTTCTGCCGCGTTGTTAGGGATAACATGGGGCAAATGCTGCAACTGCACAATAGCCTTCTTGCGCAATGCTGCCATGCAGCGACGGCATGGCTTCTTGTCACGAAATCGTCATTAATTACAGCGCCTTCGCGTAAAATTTGAGCGTTTGGTCAAGCAAACCTTGAGGTTTCGTGCAAAGATCGCAACTGTGCTGCTCAGACAGGCAAAAGGAAAACAGCGATGACAGTTTCGCGCGATGATGTGATGGCGGCTCTGGCAGGAATTAGACTGCCGGGCGGTGGCGATCTTGTGTCACGTGACATGGTCCGGGCTGTCACCATCGAAGAAAGTACGGTGCGATTCGTGATCGAGGCGGCGACTCCGGACGAGGCGCGCCTTATTGCTCCGTTGCAGGCACAGGCCGAATCCGCCGTGCGCGCACTGGCGGGCGTTTCAATGGTCCATGCCGTTACCACCGCCCATGGCCCTGCTGCCAAGCCCGCAGCGCCCAGCCTGAAAATCGGTCAGCACCCTTCGCCGCAACAGGGCGGGCCTCAGAAGCTGGCCGGGATCGACCGGATCATTGCCATCGGCTCTGGCAAGGGCGGGGTGGGCAAATCCACCGTGTCGTCCAATCTCGCCGTTGCCCTGGCGCGCCAAGGCCGCCGGGTGGGCCTGCTGGACGCAGATATCTACGGCCCAAGTCAGCCCCGAATGATGGGCGTTTCCCGCCGTCCCGGCAGCCCCGATGGCAAGATCATCGAGCCGGTCGTGGCCCACGGCGTCACCATGATGTCGCTTGGCCTTATGCTAAAGGACAACGAGGCGGTGATCTGGCGCGGCCCGATGATCATGGGGGCACTGCAACAACTGCTGACGCAGGTGGCGTGGGGAGAGCTTGATATCCTGCTCATCGACCTGCCGCCGGGCACCGGTGATATACAACTGACACTGTGCCAGCGCACACAACTGACCGGAGCGATTGTGGTCAGCACGCCGCAGGATGTGGCGTTGCTGGATGCCCGAAAGGCGCTTGATATGTTCCTCAAGCTGAAAACCCCTGTGCTGGGTCTGATCGAGAACATGTCCACCTTCTGTTGCCCCAATTGCGGGCATGAAACGCAGATTTTCGGCCATGGCGGGGTTAAAGCCGATGCCGAACGGCTTGATCTGCCGTTCCTTGGCGAATTGCCCCTGACGCTTGCGGTGCGGCAGGCGGGCGATAGCGGCACCCCTATTGCCGCCACCGATGCCCCTGAGGCCGAAGCCTATGCGCGGCTCGCCTATCGTCTGATTGCGGGCGGCATGGCCTGAAGCGGCGGGAGGGCCCGGGATCAGCCGGGACAGACTGATCACGCCGAATCACGCAAACGGGAATTTCTGGGAAATCCGGGTGAAAGCCCCGGATTTTCGCATTTTCGGGCCATTGTGTTGTTGTATTTCTGCAATTTCCGACCCCATCCCGCAAGAAATTTTGCATTGGGTGGGAAAATCCGGGAAAGAAATCGCATTACTACATATAGCGCTCACGCTCACGTGAATACCATTTTTCCGCTGTATTTTGATCTACCTGCCCACTACATGCTGTTGCCAGCCTTACTTTTGGACCAGATCTACCCATCTTGACCCAAAATTTCCCGTTGCTTCCCAGATCATCCCATGTCATCCCTTGTGACATCGAAACGGGCAGTACGAACAGCAGCGGCAGCTTCAAGACCGCAAACAGGCGAAACAGTCAGGCTTCATACAGGCAACCCCGTTTAGACAACACAGATCCGGCGCGCGAGCGAGCAGACATCTCCCCCAGGTGGCACGCGTAGCAGGACGCCCAGCGATGGGACAGGCGGCGGATCGAGCAGTGGCAGCAGCTCGATCCGCCGTATTCATTTCTGGCCCCCGGTTCGGGGGTCACATCGACGGAAAGGGACGGGCGAAAGCTCAGGCAATATGTCGGATATGTTTCGCGGTGAATACTACCAGAAGGTAGATTCGAAAGTCCGGGTCCTGATCCCGGCACCGTTTCGACGTGTCCTTGACGCCGGTGATCCCCGCAGCTCTGAAAGTCCCCGCACCCGTATGATCATCGTCTATGGCGGCAAAGGCCGGCAGTTCTGCGATTGCTATTCCATGGCGGGCGCCGATGCTTTGGCCCGTCTGGTCGAGAGCATCCCGTTGGGCAGCAAAGACCGGGTCAAGGCCGAACGCGACCTTATCACCCGCTCTGCTACGGTGGAAATTGATGACGACGGTCGTATCGTTTTGCCCGGTCCGGTGCGCGAAAAGCTGGGAATTACGCCTGAGATGATCAAAGACGGCGTCGAAGCTGCCCTTGCCGGCGCGACCGACAGGTTCTCGTTGTGGCGCGGCGATGCCTACCGCGATGTGTTCGGCGATGACGACGATGATGACGACGGCGAAGATGCCCTTGCGGTGGTTGGCCGTTACCCAAAGGCGGTCTGACATGACAGACGCAAGCGATCAACAGCAGGGTCGCGCCCCCCATATCCCGGTGCTTTTGCGCCCCATTCTGGACCTGTGCGCGCCGATAGGCGGGCTTTGGCTGGATGGCACTTTCGGGGCGGGGGGCTATGCCCGCGCGCTGCTGGATGCCGGGGCCAGTGTGATCGGCGTTGACCGCGATCCGCAGGCGCTGGACATGGCGCAAAGCTGGCGCGGCGATTATGGCGACCGCCTGACGCTGGTGGCTGGCACCTTCTCGAACCTTGACCAATACAGCGACACGCCGCTTGACGGTGTGGTGCTGGATCTTGGCGTCAGCTCGATGCAGCTGGATCAGGCGGCGCGCGGCTTCTCCTTTATGAAAGACGGCCCCCTTGATATGCGCATGTCGCAAGAAGGCCCCTCTGCCGCTGATCTGGTCAACACCGCGGATGAGACGCGCATCGCCGATATTCTATATCACTATGGCGAAGAACGCGCCTCGCGCCGCATCGCCAAATCCATTGTCGAGCATCGCACCCGCGCGCCGATTGAGACCACGCTGCAACTGGCTGAAATTGTCGCGCGCTGCCTGCCGCGCCCCAAGCCGGGGCAAAGCCACCCGGCCACGCGCAGCTTTCAGGCTATCCGTATCGCGGTGAACACCGAGTTTACCGAACTGGCCGAAGGGCTTATGGCGGCTGAACGTGCGCTGAAACCCGGCGGGCTTTTGGCCGTGGTCAGCTTTCACAGTCTGGAAGACCGCATCGTCAAGCGCTTCTTTCAACTGGCTTCGGGCACCGAGGCCAATGCCAACCGCTATGCGCCGCAAACGGCTCTGAACACCGCGCGCTTTGAGATCGTGACCAAACGCGCCGTCGGCCCGGACGACCGCGAGCTGGATGAAAACCCGCGCGCGCGGTCGGCCAAGTTGCGTATTGGTCGCCGCACCACAGCCCCCGCGCAAAGCCTTGATCCGTCTGCCCTTGGCCTTCCGGAACCGCCGCCCCAGAAGAAAGGACGCCGCTGATGCGCCCCGTCATTTATGTTCTGTCCTTCATTGCCGTGCTTGGCCTTGGGTTCTGGGCCTACCGCGAACATTACGACACCCGGCAAGCGCTGCGCGAAGTGTCGGCTTTGAACTCTGAAATCGCCAGCCTGCGTGAAGCGCTTGCGCTTCAGCGTGCAGAATGGGCTTACCTCAACCGGCCAGACCGTCTGCGCGAACTGGCCTCTGCAAACTTTGAACGCCTGGGTCTGATGCCGCTGGAGCCTGCTCAGTTTGGCGATGCGGCGAACCTGTCCTATCCGGCGGCCGAAGAATTCTTTGGCGATATCAATAATTCGGTCATGGTCACTGGCCAGTTGAACCCCGAGGAGGATCCGCTATGACCCGCACCCCCCTCCGCCCGCTTGCCCGAATCCTCAAGGCCCGCGCGCAAGGCGAAAACCCCGATGTGATCGAGCGCGAAAACCTGCGACAGCGCCATGAAGAAATGCGTGATGCCTCGCGGTCGCGCGCAGAAGTGCGCCTGCTGATCCTTGGCTTTGCCTTTTTCGTGGCCTTTTCTGCCATCGGCGCGCGTATGGGTTTTGTCGCCACGACCGAGGCCGCCGAGCCGCGATCTTCATCGGCGGGGGCCGAAATTCTTGCGCAACGGGCCGATATCACCGACCGCAATGGCCGAGTGCTGGCCACCAACATGCTGACTCATGCGCTGTATGCGCATCCCAAAGACATGGTGGACCCGGCCCGTGTGGCGGGCGAGCTGGCTGCGATCTTCCCGGAACTGAAAGCCGACGATCTGACCCGCCGTTTCACTGACGGCCGCAGCTTCATCTGGCTGCGCAAGGTTCTTAGCCCTGAACAGATGCAAGCCGTGCATGAAATCGGTGATCCCGGCCTGTTGTTTGGCCCCCGCGAAATGCGGCTCTATCCCAACGGCCAGCTTGCCGCGCATGTTCTGGGCGGGTCGTCCTTTGGGGCCGAGGGTGTACATTCTGCCGAGGTGATCGGCACCGCTGGTGTTGAACGCGCGATGGATGCCCGGCTGCGTGATCCTGCTTTGTCGACTACACCATTGGAACTGTCGATCGACCTGACCGTGCAGGCCGCAGTCGAGGAAATCCTTGGCGCAGGCATCACCATGATGAACGCCAAGGGCGGTGCCGCCATCATCATGGATGTGAAAACCGGTGAGATCCTGTCACTGGCCAGCCTGCCGACGTTTGATCCCAACATTCGCCCCAACCCGGTGCTGCCCAAAGACGCCGAACCGGGTGACAGCCCGCTGTTCAACCGCGCGGTGCAGGGGGTTTATGAACTTGGCTCGACCTTCAAGATCTTTGCTGCCGCACAGGCAATGGAACTGGGTCTGGTCAATGCCAATACGATGGTGGATGCCAATGCACCGATGCAATGGGGCAAGCACCGCATCCGTGAGTTTCAGAACAAGAACTACGGTCCCTTGTTGTCGGTTACCGATGTCATTGTGAAATCCTCTAACGTCGGCACCGCCAAGATGGCGCTGCAAATCGGCGGCTTGCGTCAGCAGGCGTTTCTCAAATCGCTGGGCTTTTTTGAGGCGACCCCGATAGAGCTGACCGAAGCCCCCGGCGCAAAACCGCTGCTTCCCGCGAAATGGCCAGAGATTGTGACCATCACCACATCTTATGGCCATGGCATGTCGGCCAGCCCGCTGCACCTTGCTGCCGCATATGCCACCATTGCCAATGGGGGAATCACTGTCAAACCAACCATCCTGAAACAGGACGCACCGCGCCCCGGCATCCGGGTCATGCGCGAGGATGTGGCGGATGCGTCCGTGGACATGCTGCGCCAGGTGGTGACACGCGGCACCGCCAGCATGGCCGAAGTGCCGGGCTATGAGGTCGGCGGCAAAACCGGCACCGCCGACAAACCCAAACGCACTGGCGGTTATTATAAAGACAAGGTGATCAACACCTTTGCGTCGGTCTTTCCCGCATCGGACCCGCGCTATGTCGTCCTTGTGACCCTTGATGAGCCTGTGGAAACAAGCGGCACAGAGCCGCGCCGCACAGCAGGCTGGACCGCCGTTCCGGTCGCAGCCGAGATCACAAGACGCATCGCACCTCTCTTGGGAATCCGGCCAATGGTTGAAGCCTCCCCCGCAGATAGGTTAACAGCCGTGCGGAACTGAGGGGAAATGAAATGGCGACCCGCCGCGCGACACTTGCAGATCTGGGACTGACCCCAAGGGCAGGGGCAAACCCTGCCATCATTGGCATCACGGTTGATAGCCGGGCCGTGCAGCCCGGCTTTCTCTTTGCTGCACTGCCCGGCAGTCGCGTGCATGGCGCAACCTTTGCCGCCACCGCAATTGAGCAGGGCGCAACTGCGATCCTGACCGATGCTGCGGGCGCACGCCTGCTGCCCGCCAATACCCCGACGGTGGTTGTGGTGGAAGATGCGCGCGAAGCGCTGGCCCGCGCCGCCTCGCTTTGGTTTGGCGCTCAGCCCGGCCGCATGGTTGCCGTGACCGGCACCAACGGCAAAACCAGCGTGGCCACCTTTACCCGGCAAATCTGGGAGGCGCTGGATCACGCCGCTATCAACATCGGCACCACAGGCGTAGAGGGCGCATGGACCGCACCATCGGCGCATACAACCCCCGATGCCATAACCCTGCACGCCATGCTGGCACAGGCGGCTGAGGCGGGCGTGACCCATGGCGCTATGGAGGCGTCTTCGCACGGTCTTGACCAGCGCCGGATGGATGGCGTGCGGCTGTGCGCAGCAGGGTTCACCAACCTCACGCAAGATCACCTCGACTACCATCATACGATGGAGGCTTACCTTTCGGCCAAGGCGGCGCTGTTCACCCGGCTATTGCCGGATGAGGCTGTGGCCGTGGTCAACCTGAACGGCGCACACGGGTCTGATATTGTCGAGCTGTGCCTTGACCGGGGCCTGCCGACCATGACAATCGGCCATGGTCAGGGGGCCGACCTGCGCCTTTTGTCGCAACGCTATGATGCTACCGGGCAGGACTTGCGCTTTTCGTGGCAGGGCCAGCCCCATATGACCCGGCTTAACCTTGTGGGCGGGTTTCAGGCCGAGAATGTGGCGCTTGCGGCTGGCCTTGCCATCGCGTCCGGTGACGATCCAGGGGCGGTGTTTGCAACCTTTCCCCGGCTGACAGGTGTGCGGGGCCGGATGCAGCTTGCCGCCACCCGCAGCAATGGTGCGGCGGTCTATGTCGATTACGCCCATACACCCGACGCGATAGAAACCGCGCTCAGGGCGTTGCGCCCGCATGTCATGGGCCGCATCGTCATCGTATTTGGCGCAGGTGGCGACCGCGACACCACCAAACGCCCGCTGATGGGGGCCGCCGCGAGCGCCCATGCTGATGTGCTCTATGTCACCGATGACAACCCGCGCGGCGAAGACCCCGCCACCATCCGCGCCGCAATCATGGCCGCCTGTCCCGACGCCACCGAAGTCGGCGACCGGGCCGAAGCGATCCTGCGCGGTGTCGATGCCCTGCAACCCGGCGATGCGCTGCTGATTGCGGGCAAGGGGCATGAAACCGGCCAGACCATCGCCGGGCAAGTCTATCCGTTTGATGATGTGGAACAGGCCAGCGTCGCTGTGGCCGCGCTGGATGGGGTGATTTGATGGGCCTGGTGCCACTCTGGACCGCTGCCGATGCCGCCCTTGCCAGTGGGGGTAAAATCACCCTGCCATGGCAGGCAAGCGGCGTGTCGATCGACACCCGCACCTTGCAAAGGGGCGATCTGTTCGTTGCCCTGACCGATGCACGCGACGGCCATGACTTTGTGGCGCAAGCCCTTGCCAAAGGCGCGGCGGCAGCCCTTGTGACGCACCACCCCGACGGTGTGGCCAAAGACGCGCCGTTGCTGATCGTGCCGGATGTGCTGCAAGCGCTTGAAAAGCTGGGCACCTTCGCCAGATCCCGCACGCGGGCCAAGGTCGTCGGTGTCACCGGGTCGGTCGGCAAGACCAGCACCAAGGAAATGCTGCGCGCCATCCTTGGCGGGCAAGGCCGGGTGCACGCCGCCGAGGCAAGCTATAACAACCATTGGGGTGTGCCACTGACGCTGGCACGGATGCCTGCGGATGCCGATTTTGCGATCATCGAAATCGGTATGAACCATCCCGGCGAAATTGCCCCGCTCGCCCGGATGGCGCAGCCGCATGTGGTGATGATCACCACGGTCGCCGCCGCCCATCTGGAGGCGTTTGAGAATGTCGAAGCCATCGCCCATGAAAAAGCTGCGATCATGGACGGCCTTGTGCCCGGTGGCGTGGCCATCCTGAACGCCGATCTGGCCACGACGCCGATTTTGTGCGCCAAAGCTGCATCCGTCGGAGCAGCCACCTTCCTTTTCGGCGCTACCCTTGGTGCGCATTACCACATGGACCACGCCGATATCACCGACGATGCCACCGTGGTCCGCGCCACTTGCAACGGCGCAGCTTTGCTGTTCAAGGTCCGCACCCCCGGCAAACACTTCGCGCTCAATGCGCTTGGCGCGCTTGCCGTTGCCGATGCTCTTGGCTGCGATGGCACCATCGCCGCTTGCGATATCGGCAACTGGCAGCCCCCGGCGGGACGCGGCACGCGGGAGACGATCCTGCTCGACCGGGTGGATGAAACCAATTTCCAACTGATTGACGACTCCTTCAACGCAAACCCTGCATCATTGGCCGCCAGCCTTGACGTGCTGATTGCCGCCCAGCCAGAAAACGGTGTGGGCCGTGTGGGGCAGGGCCGTCGTATCGCTATCCTTGGCGATATGCTGGAACTCGGGCCCACCGAGGCCGCCTTGCATGCGGGCATCGCCCGGCACCCCGGTCTTGATGCCTTGCACACCATCCATTGCGTCGGGCCCCGGATGCGTGCGCTGCACGCGGCATTGCCGCGCGCGCAACGCGGCGAATGGGCCGAGTCCGCCGAAGAGCTTGCCGCCCATGCCCGCCAACTTGTCGATGCCGGCGATATCGTTCTTGTCAAAGGCTCCAAAGGGTCAAAGGTCAGCCTCGTTGTTGACGCCTTGCGCAAAATGAGCCAAGGCAGCGCCCCAACAGAAGGGACTGCGTAAATGTTGTATCTGCTGACCGAGTTTTCGACGGGGGGGGATTTTTTCAACCTCTTTCGCTATATTACCTTCCGCGCTGGCGGCGCCTTTCTCACGGCCCTTATCTTCGGTTTCATGTTCGGCCAGCCGCTGATCAATATTCTGCGCCGCAAGCAAGGCAAGGGCCAGCCGATCCGCGACGATGGCCCGGCCTCGCATTTCGCCAAGGCAGGCACTCCCACGATGGGCGGGCTTTTGATCCTGTCGGCGCTGCTTGTCTCCACCCTTTTGTGGGCGCGGCTTGACAACCCTTATGTCTGGATTGTCCTGCTGGTCACCATCGCTTTTGGCCTGATCGGTTTTGCCGATGACTACGCCAAGGTCACCAAGCAAAATACTAAAGGTGTCTCTGGCAAGGTCCGGTTTTCCGCTGGGCTGATCATCGCGGCGCTTGCCACCTTTGCCGCTGCCAGTTTCCATCCCGCGACCCTTACCAACCAGCTTGCCTTTCCCTTCCTGAAAGACCTTTTGCTGAACATGTCGTTCTTCTTCATCCCTTTTGGCATGATTGTCATTGTGGGGTCGGCCAATGCCGTGAACCTGACAGACGGGCTTGACGGTCTTGCCATCATGCCAGTGATGATCGCGGCCGGCACCTTCGGCGTGATCGCCTATGTGGTTGGCAACTTTAACTATACCGACTACCTCGGCGTCCACTTTGTCCCCGGCACAGGGGAGCTGCTGATCTTCTGCGCCGCTCTGTTCGGCGGCGGCATGGGGTTCTTGTGGTATAACGCACCCCCCGCCGCCGTCTTCATGGGCGACACCGGCAGCCTCGCTCTTGGTGGCGCGTTGGGCGCCATCGCCGTTTGCACCAAGCATGAAATCGTCCTCGCCATCGTGGGCGGTTTGTTCGTGGTCGAGGCGCTCTCGGTCATCATTCAGGTGCTCTACTTCAAACGCACCGGCAAACGCGTCTTCCTGATGGCCCCTATCCACCATCATTTTGAAAAAAAGGGCTGGGCCGAGCCGCAGATCGTCATCCGTTTCTGGATCATCAGCCTGATCCTCGCCCTGATCGGTCTGGCCACTCTTAAGGTGCGGTGAACCGGCCCTGCAATAAAACCCGCTTTGCGCATATTTTCTGTTCCTAAATATCCCACGGGGGTCCGGGGGTGTGAAACCCCCGGCGCGCACCGCTTGCCCAAGGAGCCCCGCCTTGAAGGAGTCCGATCTCTACCCCCCCGTCAAAGCCTTCCTCGAAGCGCAGGGCTATACCGTCAAGGCCGAGGTTGGCGCGGTGGATGTCATGGCCTGCCGCGACTCTGACCCGCCCTTGATTGTTGAACTGAAGACCGCCCTGAACCTCGCCCTCATCCTGCAAGGTGTGGCCCGCCAAGGGCTGTTCGATCATGTCTATCTCGCCGTGCCGCAGCCCGCGAAATGGACCCACCGCTACCGTGACCTGACAGTGCTTTTGCGTCGACTTGGCCTTGGCCTGTTGACCGTGCGCGACGGGCTGGTCGAGCCGCACCTTGACCCCGCCCCCTATCAGCCGCGCAAGAACGTGGCCAAAGCTGGCCGTCTGCTGCGCGAGTTTCACAAGCGGCAGGGCGATCCGAATATCGGCGGCACCACCGGCATCAAACGCGTGACCGCCTACCGGCAGGATGCGATGCGCCTTGCTGCCGCCCTTGGCGGAATGCCCGAAGGCACCAGCCCCGCAGCGCTTGCCAAGGCGACCGGCATTGCCCGCGCCGCCGCCATCCTGCGCGCCAATCATTATGGCTGGTTCGACCACCCGGCAAAGGGCCGCTATGCCCTGTCTGCTGCAGGACAGGCCGCGCTGTGACCCGCGCGCCAAAGCCGCCCCCTTCCAAGATCGCGCGCCATCCCTTATCCCGTCTGGATCAGTAAGAAGGGGCGACAGATGATTCCGGTAAAGGGCTATGCGGGCGCAAAGGTTGCCGTTCTGGGTCTGGGTCGCTCTGGTCTTGCGACCGCGCGCGCGCTGACGGCGGGGGGGGCTACGGCCCTGCTATGGGACGATAGCCCGGAAGCCCGCGCCAAGGCGGAAGCGGACGGTTTCGAGCTGACAGATCTGACACGCCAGACTGCATTTGACGATGTGGCGGTGCTGATCACCAGCCCCGGGATCCCGCATCTTTACCCCTCGCCCAACAAGGTCATCTCCCGCGCGCTGGAGGCGGGTGTGCCAGTAGACAATGATATCGGCCTGTTCTTTCGCAGCTTTGCCACAGCCGATTGGGATGACTTTGAAACCGCCCCGCGCGTGGTTTGTGTGACCGGGTCGAATGGCAAATCCACCACCACGGCGCTTATTCACCACATTCTGGACGTTGCAGGCAGGCCGTGCCAGATGGCGGGGAATATTGGCAAAGGTGTCTTGTCGATTGACCCGGCGCAGGATGGCGAGGTGGTAGTTCTGGAACTTTCCAGTTATCAGACCGACCTTGCCCGCGCGCTGACCCCTGATATTGCGGTGTTTACCAACCTATCGCCCGATCATCTGGACCGCCACAACGGCATGGGCGGCTATTTCGCCGCCAAGCGCCGGCTGTTTGCCGAAGGCGGGCCGGACCGCGCGGTGATCGGTGTGGATGAGGTCGAGGGACAGTTTCTGGCCAATCAGATGGGCATGGGGCCGCTGGATGACCGGGTGATCCGTATTTCCTCCGGGCAAAAGCTGGACCAGTTCGGCTGGAGCGTGTTTGCCCGCAAAGGCTTTTTGTCTGAATGGCGCAAGGGGCGGCAGGTGGCCAGCCTTGATCTGCGCAACGTATCTGGCCTGCCGGGGGCGCATAATCACCAGAACGCCTGTGCTGCCTATGCGGCGTGCCGCGCATTGGGCGTTGCGCCAAAGATGATTGAGGGCGCGCTGCATTCCTTTGCAGGCCTGCCGCACCGCAGTCAGATGGTCGGCGAACGGGACGGTGTGCGCTTTGTCAACGACTCGAAAGCCACCAATGTCGACAGCGCGGCCAAGGCGTTGCAGGCCTTTCCCGCGATCCGCTGGATTGCCGGGGGTATGGGCAAAGACGGCGGCATCGCCGGGCTTGCACCGCATCTTGGGGCCGTCGTCAAAGCCTATCTGATCGGTCACTCTGCCCGAGACTTCGCGTTGCAGCTAGGCGACACCCCGCATGAGATCTGCGAAACGATGGCGTCTGCCGTAACCCGCGCCGCCGCCGATGCGCTGCCCGGCGAGGTGGTTTTGCTTGCCCCCGCCGCCGCAAGCTTTGACCAGTATCCGAATTTTGAAAAGCGCGGCGACGACTTTGTTGCGCAGGTGCATGCGGTGCTTGCGGGCTGACAGCGGCAAGAGGGGCGGGTGCTGGTACAACTTCTTTGCGCGCAAGGGCATCACGCCTTTTCATCCCCTGCCGCATGGTCGTTCAACCCACCCCTGTGAATCAGCTTGCAAGACAACTGCTATGACGTACTCTTGTCATGAGCGAGTTTCGAAAGGGGTTGCGAGTTGAATTTGTTTGGAAAATCAGAGCAAGCAGGCGGGTGGGCTTCGACCCATTTTCCTGACACCTGGTGTGCGAAAACCTATCGCAAGCTTCATCCGGATCTTGCGGATATGGACGATACGACTCTTGAAGATCACTATGCGCAGCACGGTAAAAAAGAGGGGCGACAATCCTGCCCGGTTCGCAACCGTTTTGACTTTATCAAACTTTTGAACGAAATCCGGCCTGCGTTGGAGATCGGGGCCTTTGACGCCCCACTTCTAGAGCAAACGCACGTTAAGCATTTCGATGTGCTGGATCAAGCCGCGCTTAGAAAGCGCGCCAGCGAATTGAACCGAAATGCCCAGACAGTCCCATACATAGATTTTTTCTCAACTAAAGCAGACCTTTCCGTCGTGGCCGAAAAGTTCAAACTGATTATTTCGAGCCATGCGATCGAGCACACGCCGGATCTTGTCAGGCATCTTCTGGATGTCGAGAAAATCCTGACGCATGACGGCGTTTATGCCCTTATGATCCCAGACTGTCGATATTGCTTCGATCATTTTATCAGCCCGACCACGATTGCCGAAATTCTCCAAGCCCATGTAGAGAAAAGAAAAGTCCATACCTTGGCCAGCGTGATCGAACACCGCGCGCTGACCACACACAACGATCCTGCACGGCACTGGCGCAAGGATCACGGAGTGCCAAGCGGAACTGACACTGACCGTCTGGCCGCCTCGATACAGGAGTGGCAGAACAGCAATGGTGGCTATGTCGATGTTCACGCGTGGCAGTTCACGCCTGACAGCTTTGCTCTTAACATTGCGCTGCTCAGGAAAATCGACCTCATCTCCTTGAAACCCTTGCGGGTTTATCAGACGGTTCATGGGGCAAATGAGTTTTTGGCTGTTTTGTCGCGGTAGCGTTCGCTTCTTCCTTGCGCGAAGTCGCTACCAGAATTGCCGCGCAGGGGCATAGATTGAGCCTGTGCGGTCTGTTGCAGGCGGGCGTTTGCCACTGATGCAGAGGGATGGTCCGCTTGGTGCCGCTGACAAAACACGATCGATCACGCGTGGGGCGGTCCGCTTTCTTCTGGCTTTGCGCCGCGTTCTTGGTTAGTATTTGAGCCAGACCCGGCAAACGGGCAATCGGCAGTGCAGGCATTACAGGCGGTTTTCCCATGACTGAAATGGTCTATGGCTCCAGTCCCGTTAGGGTGACAGAGCCTGTTATTCCACGTTGGTGGCGCACGATAGACAAATGGTCGCTGACGGCGATCATGGTGCTGTTTGGCATCGGGCTTTTGCTGGGGCTTGCGGCATCGGTGCCGCTGGCCAGTCGCAACGGGTTGAATGATTTCTATTATGTGCAGCGACAGGCGGTTTTTGGCGTTGTTGCGCTGATTGCGATGGCAGGCGTGTCGATGATGCCGCCTCCGATGATCCGCCGTCTGGGGGTCATCGGCTTTGCGGGCGCCTTTGTCGCCATGATGCTGCTGCCATTCTTTGGAACCGATTTTGGCAAGGGTGCGGTGCGCTGGTTCTCGTTTGGTTTTGCATCGGTGCAGCCGTCTGAATTCCTGAAACCGGGTTTCATGGTGATCGTGGCATGGCTGATGGCGGCCAGTCAGGATCTGAACGGTCCTCCGGGCAAGACAGTGTCCTTTGGCCTGACGGTGGTGGTGCTGTTGCTGCTGGTCATCCAGCCCGACTTTGGTCAGGCGGCGCTGATCCTGTTCGGCTGGGGCGTGATCTATTTCGTGGCCGGGGCCCCGATGACGCTTATCGCGATCATTCTGGGGCTTGTCAGCTTTGGCGGCACCATTGCCTATGAAAGTTCAGAGCACTTCGCGCGGCGGATCGACGGGTTTCTGAACCCGGAAATCGACCCGCGCAGCCAGATCGGCTATGCCACCAACGCCATTCAAGAGGGCGGGTTCTTTGGTGTCGGCGTGGGCGAGGGTCAGGTCAAATGGACGCTGCCGGACGCGCATACCGACTTCATCATCGCCGTCGCAGCTGAGGAATACGGGCTGATTCTGGTGCTGATCATTCTGACGCTGTATGCCACGATCGTCGTGCGGTCGCTGTTCCGCCTGATGCGCGAGCGCGATCCGTTCATCCGGCTGGCGGGCACGGGGCTTGCCTGCATTTTCGGGGTGCAGGCGATGATCAACATGGGCGTGGCGGTGCGCCTGCTGCCCGCGAAGGGGATGACGCTGCCTTTTGTGAGCTATGGCGGGTCATCGGTCATCGCGGCGGGTATCACGGTGGGCATGCTTCTTGCGCTGACCCGCACGCGGCCGCAGGGTGAGATTGGCGACATTCTGCGCAGGGGCCGCTGATGACAGGGGGACCGCTTTTGCTGATCGCGGCCGGGGGCACCGGGGGGCACATGTTTCCCGCGCAGGCCTTGGCCGAGGCGATGGTGCGCAAGGGCTGGCGGGTCAAGTTGTCGACCGATGCGCGTGGCGCGCGCTATGCGGGTGGGTTTCCGCATGTGGTGGTGGTGGAGCAGGTGGCCTCGGCCACATTCGCGCGCGGTGGGCTTGGTGCCAAACTTGCTGTGCCGTTCCGCGTCGTGGGCGGGGTGCTGGCGGCGATTGTTGGGCAACTGCGCGACCGGCCTGCGGTGGTGGTGGGGTTTGGCGGATATCCGACCATCCCGGCGCTTGGTGCCGCGTGGGTGTTGCGGCGTCCACGGATGATTCACGAACAAAATGGCGTGCTTGGGCGGGTGAACCAGTTGTTTGCGCCCCGCGTGAACCGGGTGGCCTGCGGCACATGGCCGACCGATCTGCCAGATGGCGTGCAGGGTGAGCATACCGGAAACCCGGTGCGTCTGGCCGTGCTTGACCGGGCTGGGGCAGGCTATATCGCGCCCGGTGACTACCCGATGAGTCTGGTTGTGATGGGCGGAAGTCAGGGCGCGCGCATCTTGTCTGACGTGGTGCCGGACGCGGTAGCGGCGCTACCCGATGCCATCCGCCGCAACCTGCGGGTGGCGCATCAGGCGCGGGCCGAAGATCTGGACCGGGTGGTGCAAGCCTATTCCGATGCGGGTGTCCGGGCCGAGGTGCAGCCGTTTTTCAACGACATTCCGGCGCGTCTGAGCGAGGCGCAATTGGTGATCTCGCGCTCTGGGGCGTCGTCGATTGCGGATATTTCAGTGATCGGGCGTCCGGCCATCCTGATCCCCTATGCCGCGGCGACGGGGGATCATCAATCGGCCAATGCGCGCGGGCTGGCGGCAGCGCAAGCAGCCATCGTCATCCCGGAAAAGGCGCTTGACGCCGAAACACTCAGCAGCCACATGGCGGCGGTGCTGTCGCAGCCCGATGCCGCAAACCGGATGGCTGCCAATGCCCTGTCACAGGGCCGCCCCGATGCCACCGACCGCTTGGTCGCCCTTGTTGAAGCCCTCGCAGAAGGAGCCCCACAATGAATGCAGCAACCAAATTGCCGCTGGAACTTGGCCCGATTCACTTTGTGGGGATTGGCGGTATCGGCATGTCCGGCATCGCCGAGGTGCTGATGACCCAAGGCTATACTGTGCAGGGGTCTGACGCCAAGGCCAGCAAGATCACCGACCGTCTGGTGTCGCTGGGCGCGACGGTCTTTGAAGGTCAGGCAGCCGAGAACATCGGCAATGCGGCGGTGATCGTGATTTCTTCGGCCATCAAAAAGGGCAATCCGGAACTGGAAGAAGCCCGGCGGCGCAAGCTGCCCGTGGTGCGCCGCGCCGAGATGCTGGCCGAGTTGATGCGGATGCGCTCCAACATCGCGGTAGCGGGCACGCATGGCAAAACCACCACAACAACGATGGTCGCTACGCTTCTGGACAAGGGCGGGTTTGATCCGACCGTGATCAACGGCGGCGTGATCCATTCCTATGGCTCCAACGCGCGTGCGGGCGCGGGTGAGTGGATGGTGGTAGAGGCGGACGAGTCTGACGGGTCGTTCAACCGCCTGCCCGCCACCATTGCGATCGTGACTAATATCGACCCCGAGCATATGGAGCATTGGGGCAGCTTTGACGCGCTGCGCAAAGGCTTCCTCGATTTTGTGTCTAACATTCCGTTCTATGGTCTGGCCGTGTGCTGCACCGATCATGCCGAGGTTCAGGCGCTGGTGGGACGTGTCGCCGACCGCCGGATCGTGACTTTTGGGTTCAATGCGCAGGCTGATGTGCGGGCGGTGAACCTTAGGTTCGAAAATGGCAAGGCATTGTTCGATATCCTGCTCAACAACGAAGGTGAAGGTTCGAAAATTGAAGGCTGTGTCTTGCCGATGCCGGGGGATCACAACGTCTCCAACGCGCTGTCGGCGGTCGCGGTCGCACGCCATCTGGGCATGAAAAAGGACGAAATCCGTGAGGCTCTGGCCAGCTTTGCCGGGGTGAACCGCCGCTTTACCAAGGTGGCCGAAGTCAATGGCGTCACCATCATCGACGATTACGGCCACCACCCGGTCGAGATTGCTGCTGTGCTGCGCGCGTCGCGCCAATCGACGACGGGCCGGGTGATCGCGGTGCATCAACCGCACCGCTACAGTCGCCTGTCGTCCTTGTTCGACGATTTCTGCACCTGCTTCAACGAGGCCGATGTCGTGGGCATCGCCGAGGTTTATGCGGCGGGCGAAGACCCCATTCCCGGTGCCAGCCGTGATGATCTGGTGGCCGGGCTGATCGCCCATGGTCACCGCCACGCCCGCGCGGTGATCGACGAGGCCGACCTTGCCCGGTTGTTCCGTGAACAGGCCCGGCCCGGTGACATCTTCGTCTGCCTGGGCGCGGGCACCATCAGCACCTGGGCCAATGCATTGCCCGCCAAACTGACGGAGAAAGCGGCATGACCCCTGCTTTGACAGCTGCGTTGATCTGGCTATTGATTGCGAATGTTATCGCAATGTTTCCAAGTCGCGACCACCATTGGCGCGCAGCCTATGCGCTGATTGCCATTGGCATTCCGCTTCTGGGTTGGGTCACAGTGCAAAGTGGCCCTATCTGGGGCCTGTTGATCCTTGCTGCCGGAGCCAGCGTGTTGCGCTGGCCGCTGATCCATCTTTGGCGCTGGATCAAGACAAAGGGCGGCACCCCGGCAGAATGATCAGCGGCAGAGTGATCTGCCGCTGAACGGTCACGCCTGCCCCTGATCGGGTGCTGCCGGATAAGGCTCGGCCCGGCGTGGATCAATCGCGCGCGCCGAAGCGGTCGGGTCCATCGTGGCGCTTTCCGGGCGGATCAACGGATCGGTGGCACGCATCCGGCGCACATTCCACAGCCCGAACGGCACGCCAGCGGCCAGACCAATCACGCCTGCCACGGCGAAAAGCTGCCAGCCGTAAAAGCCTGCGGTCAGCCCTGCGATGATGACCGCCCCGGCCACACATCCAACGGCAAGCGGCACAATCGTTGATCGCAAATATGGAAATGTCATAGGATTTTCCTTTTATGATCCATGATGTCCCCCTTAAACGCGCCAGTTGAGGCTATGGTTCCTCACGTCGGGTCAACACCTCAGCGGGGCAGATGAACCGGAACCCTTTGGCGGGTATCACCGTTGTTTCTCCATCAAGGCAGATTGTCAGACCACTCTGGCGGCCTGCGCCAAAAATGGAGGACTTGCTATGCAGACCCAATCTTTTGCAAACAAGACATCGACAATGCCCGACGGCAATGCGCTGATTTCTGGCAAGACGATTCAAGGCACCCGCGTTTACAGCCCCGCTGGCGACGATCTGGGCCATATTGATGATGTCATGATCGACGCAGCATCCGGAAGAACCGTTTACGGTGTGCTGGAGTTCGGCGGCTTTCTGGGGCTTGGCAGTGACCATCACGCCATCCCTTTTGGCAAGCTGACATACGATCATTCGCGCGACGGCTATGTCACGGATCTGACCAAAGAGCAGCTTGAAGCTGCGCCAAAGCAGGATGAAACTTGGCGTGAAAACCGTGACTGGCAAAAGCGCAGCCACGAGCATTACGGCGTGGCCCCCTATTGGCTGTAACAAGCTGATTGATATCCTTTGACGAGGCGGGCGCGGCATTGCTGCGCCCGCCTTTGCATTTGGGGGACTTGTATTTTTGGGTCGCGCGCGGATACCAAGGGGCATGACCCAGACCCTTCCCACCCCCCGCGGCACCCTGACCCCGAACCGAACCTTGGCTGATCTGACATGGCTGCGTGTCGGTGGGCCTGCGGACTGGCTGTTTCAGCCTGCGGATGAGGACGATCTTGCCAGCTTTCTGGCGGCATTGTCGCCCGAAATTGCGGTGTTTCCGATGGGCGTCGGGTCGAACCTTATCGTGCGCGATGGCGGTTTGCGCGCGGTGGTGATCCGGCTTGGTCGCGGGTTCAACGGGATTGCGACCGAAGGCACAACCGTCACAGCCGGGGCCGCAGCTTTGGATGCGCATGTGGCGCGCAAAGCGGCCGAAGCCGGGCTGGATCTGACATTTCTGCGCACCATTCCGGGCAGTATTGGCGGGGCGGTGCGGATGAACGCCGGGTGTTACGGGTCTTATGTGGCCGATGTGCTGGAAATGGTAAGGGTGGTGATGCGGGATGGTCGGGTGGTTGATATGCCTGCCGCCGCGCTGAACCTTCGGTATCGCCAGTCTGACCTGCCCGAAGGCGCTGTTGTGGTCAGCGCCACCTTTCGCGCGGGGCAGGGCGCGCCGGATGCCCTTCAACAGCGCATGGAAGACCAGATCGCCAAACGCGACGCCAGCCAGCCCACCAAAGAGCGCAGCGCCGGATCAACTTTTCGTAATCCGGTCGGCCATTCCTCAACGGGCAGGGCCGATGACAGCCACGAGTTAAAGGCGTGGAAGGTGATTGATGACGCGGGAATGCGGGGCGCAACCCTTGGTGGAGCGCAAATGAGCCCCATGCATTCCAATTTCCTGATCAACGCTGGTGGCGCAACTGCCGCTGATCTGGAAAATCTGGGCGAAGATGTGCGAAAAAAGGTTTTCCAAACCAGCGGTATCACGTTAGAGTGGGAAATCATGCGGGTTGGTGAAGCGTAACGCCCAACCAGCCGCAAAATAACAAGAATAAGGGTCCGTAATGTGACCCGAGAGGCAGTAAAATGGCGGGCGCATCTGGCAGGGTGTCCCGCGTAGCGGTCATAAAAGGTGGGCTTTCCGCAGAGCGGGAGGTTTCCTTGTCGACAGGCAAAGCCTGTGGGCATGCGTTGCGCGAGGCGGGATTTGACGTGGTCGAGGTCGATGCAGGCCCGGACCTGCCCGCACGGCTGGTTGAAATCAAACCCGATGTTGTCTTCAACGCCCTGCATGGCCGCTGGGGCGAAGACGGTTGCGTGCAGGGTATTCTTGAATGGTTGCGGATTCCTTACACCCATTCCGGTGTGCTGGCGTCCTCTCTGGCTATGGACAAGCAGCGCACCAAAGACGTGTATCGCGCTGCCGGTCTGCCGGTGGCAGAGTCGGTGATCGTGCCGCGCGAACAGGTCGAACAAGGCCATGTTCTGCCGCCGCCCTATGTGGTCAAACCCAATAGCGAGGGCTCATCGGTTGGCGTCTACATCGTGCATCCGGGCAGCAATGCGCCACGGTTGTCGTCTCAGATGCCGGCGCAGGTAATGGTGGAGGCCTATGCGCCGGGGCGTGAGTTTTCGGTCAGTGTCATGGCCGACCGGGCACTATGTGTGACCGACATTATCACCGATGGCTGGTATGATTATGATGCCAAATACAAACCCGGCGGCAGCCGTCACGAATTGCCTGCAAAAATTCCCGCCGAGATCGAGGCCGCGTGCCTTGACTACTCTTTGCGTGCGCACAGGGCACTGGGGTGCCGTGGCTTGAGCCGCACCGATATCCGCTGGGATGAAAGCAAGGGTCTTGCAGGCCTGATCCTGCTTGAGACCAACACCCAGCCGGGGATGACGCCCACTTCACTGTCGCCCGAGCAGGCGGCGCATATGGGCATGCCGTTCCCGGATTTGTGCCGCTGGATCGTGGAGGATGCCTCATGCGACCGCTAAGCGCGCCGCCCCGTTACGCGCCATCTGCTGCTGGCCCGCTGCGCCGGGATCCGGCACCGTCGCGTTGGGCCTACCGGATGCAGCGCTTGTGGCTTACCCCGCTGTTTCGCATCATGTTTCGCGTGGGTGTGCCGACATTTGTGCTTGTGTCGACAGTTGGCATCTTCCTGGCCGACGAGGACCGCCGCGACATGATCGCTGGTGGGATTACCGAAATGCGCACGCAGTTTCAGAACCGCCCTGAATTCATGGTGGGTCTGGTGTCTGTTATCGGCGCTTCGCCTGAATTGGCCGATGTAGTGCGGCAGCGTCTGGACCTGAAGCTGCCCCAATCGTCCTTTGACATTGATCTGGAAGCGGCGCGCGGGCGGATCCACGAGTTGGACGCCATCGCGCGGGCCGATTTGATCGTGCGGTCGGGCGGCGTGCTGGAAGTGGCGATTACCGAACGCGTCCCCGCGCTGTTGTGGCGCACGGCGGACGGGATAGAGATGCTGGACGCTGCCGGACACCGGGTGGCCAGCCTTGGCGCGCGCTCTGACCGGCCGGATTTGCCGATTGTCGCGGGGGATGCGGCAGATGCGGCTACGCCCGAGGCATTGGCGCTGCTTGCGGCGGCTTCACCCATCCTGCCGCGCGTGCGCGGGCTGGTCCGGGTGGGCGAACGCCGCTGGGATGTGGTGCTGGATCGCAACCAGCGCATCCTGTTGCCTGAAGACAAACCGATTGCCGCCATCGAACGGTTGATCGCCCTGCATCAGGCGGGTGATCTGCTGGGGCGCGATATCTTGACCGTAGACCTGAGAACCGACCATCGCCCCGTGCTGCGTCTGGCGCCCTATGCGCTGAACCAGTTGCGGCAATCACAGGGCATCGACACCAGCAGGAGCGAGCTATGACCGATCTTTATCAGGTGCAACGTGCCATGCGGAACATGCGCCGTGCCGCCATGCAACGTGGTGTCATTGCCATTCTGGACATTGGCACATCGAAAATTGCCTGCCTTATCCTGCGGTTTGACGGGATCGACTCTTTGGGCGACGATACTGTAGGCCCGATGGCTGGTCAGTCGTCGTTCCGCGTGATCGGGGCAGCCACCACGCGGTCGCGCGGGGTGCGCTTTGGCGAAATCGCGGTGATGGCGGAAACCGAGCGCGCGGTACGAACCGCGGTGCAGGCCGCGCAGAAGATGGCGAATGTGCGTGTCGATCATGTGATCGCCTGTTTTTCGGGGGCCGAGCCGCGCAGCTATGGTCTGGCGGGTGAGATTGATCTGGAAGACTCGGTCGTGACCGAACAGGATGTGGCCCGCGTGCTGGCAGCCTGTGATGTGCCCGACATCGGGCAGGGGCGCGAGGTTTTGCACGCGCAACCCGTCAACTTCGCACTGGATCACCGCTCTGGCCTTGGCGATCCGCGCGGTCAGATCGGCAACCGGCTGGCGACCGATATGCACCTGCTTTCGGTTGACGGAACGGTGGTTCAGAACATCCTGCACTGTATTCAGCGCTGTGATCTGGAACTGGCGGGCATGGCATCCTCTGCCTATGTCTCCGGCGTTGCGGCTTTGGTCGAGGACGAACAGGAACTGGGCGCGGCGTGCATTGACATGGGCGGCGGGTCGACCGGGATTTCGGTGTTCATCAAAAAGCACATGATCTTTGCCGATGCGGTGCGGATGGGCGGCGACCATGTGACGAGCGATATCTCCAAGGGCCTGATGGTGCCAATGGCGGTGGCAGAGCGGATCAAGACCAAGCATGGCGGCGTGCAGGCCACCGGCATGGATGACCGCGAGAGGATCGAAGTGGGCGGCGATTCCGGCGATTGGGATAAAGACCGCCGTCAGGTCAGCCGGACCGAGCTGATCGGCATCATGCGGCCACGGGTCGAGGAAATTCTGGAGGAGGTTCGGGCGCGTCTGGATGCGGCGGGCTTTGACAGCCTGCCAAGCCAGCAGATCGTGCTGACCGGTGGCGCAAGCCAGATCCCTGGGCTTGACGGGCTGGCCAGCCGCATTCTTGGGCAGCGCGTGCGTCTTGGACGTCCGCTGCGGGTGCAAGGCCTGCCGCAGGCGGCAACAGGGGCGGCCTTTGCGTCAACCGTGGGGCTGTCGCTGTTCGCGGCGCATCCACAGGACGAGTGGTGGGACTTTGAAATTCCGACCGAGCGCTACCCTGCGCGGTCGCTGAAGCGGGTGGTGAAATGGTTCAAAGACAACTGGTAACCGCTACATTCTGCGTGAACGGCGAAATCCCGCTGAAAAACATGCTTCAAACCCCATATTTTGTGGGGTCTGGGCTCTTTTTCTAATGACGACTGGCGGCCTTGTGGATATTCTAGGCCGTAATTCGGGAGACATCGCGTCCGGGACAGGCGCCTATCACCCGATCAGAAGATTGAACGCGGCGGCAAGACGACCTCTGGCGGCACAACAAAAGACAGGCGGATAGGCAATGGCACTCAACTTCATCGTGAACGCGCAGCGCGAAGAGCTGAAGCCCCGGATCACCGTTTTTGGTGTCGGTGGTGCGGGCGGAAATGCGGTCAACAACATGATCGAACAAAACCTTGAAGGGGTGGAGTTCGTCGTTGCCAACACCGACGCACAGGCGTTGCAGCAATCGAAAGCCACCTCCAAGATCCAAATGGGGATCAAGGCGACCGAAGGTCTGGGTGCAGGTGCGCGCCCGACCGTTGGGGCGGCGGCTGCCGAAGAAACCATTGAGGAAATCGTCGATCATCTGGCGGGCGCGCATATGTGCTTTATCACCGCGGGTATGGGCGGCGGCACCGGCACCGGCGCGGCCCCGATCATCGCGCAAGCCGCGCGTGAACTGGGTGTGCTGACTGTTGGCGTCGTGACCAAGCCCTTCCAGTTTGAGGGTGCCAAGCGGATGAAGCAGGCCGAAGAAGGCATCGAGGCGCTGCAAAAGGTCGTTGATACGCTGATCATCATTCCGAACCAGAACCTGTTCCGTTTGGCGAATGAACGCACGACCTTCACCGAAGCCTTCGCGATGGCTGACGATGTGCTGTATCAAGGTGTCAAGGGCGTGACCGATCTGATGGTGCGCCCCGGCCTGATCAACCTTGACTTCGCCGACGTGCGTGCCGTGATGGACGAGATGGGCAAGGCGATGATGGGCACCGGCGAAGCGTCGGGTGAGGATCGCGCCGTGCAGGCGGCCGAGAAGGCCATCGCCAACCCGCTGCTGGACGAGATAAGCCTGAATGGCGCCAAGGGCGTGCTGATCAACATCACCGGCGGTTATGACCTGACCCTGTTTGAACTGGATGAAGCCGCAAACATCATCCGCGAAAAGGTTGATCCGGACGCGAATATCATTGTCGGCTCGACGCTGGATACCTCGATGGAAGGCATGCTTCGCGTGTCGGTCGTGGCAACGGGCATCGATGTGGCTGTGGCAAAGGCTGATCAGCCGGTTGCGCGCCGGTCGATGGCGGCGCCGCTGCCGTCGCACCTGACCGCGCCGGCCGAGGCTCCGGCTTACGCGCCGCAGCCTGCGTTTTCGGTCCAGCAGGTCGCGGTGACCCCGGCCGCCGCGCCGCAGCCGGTTCAGCACGCCCCGCAGCAACCGCAACTGTTTGACCCGGCACCGCGCACCACCTATGCGCCAGGCGCAGAAGACCACGGCGATGAGATGCCGGAACCCGCGTACCGCCCGCAGCCCGCAGCCGCCGCGCCAGCTGCGCCAGCGCGGGGTGTTCCGATGCATGACGACGCCGCCGCTTTCGTTGCACCGCGTCCGCGTGCGGCCGGCACCCCGTCGCCTGAAGCTTTGGCCCGCTTGCAAGCTGCCGTGTCGCGCGGGCCTGGTCAGGCCGCACAGCGCCCTGCAGCGGCTGCCCCACAACCTGCTGCCGCGCCAAAGGCTGCCGAGCAGGCGCGTCCACGCTTTGGGATCGGTTCACTGATCAACCGCATGGCGGGTGGCGGGCACGAGCCACAAGCGGCAGAGCGCCCCGCGCCAAGCCGTCAGCAGCCTCCGGTCACATCTTATGATGACGAGCCGGAATTGAGCGCCGATCAGGAGCGCATTGAGATTCCAGCGTTTCTGCGTCGTCAGGCGAACTGATACATCGCTGTAACAATTGCAGAAAAGCCCGCCAGTTGAGCGGGCTTTTCTGTTTGTTATCAGAAGTTTGCGCGAATTTCTTTCTGTCATTTTTCGACATAAAGCGTGAGTTGGCTTTGGCCGTGTAAATCCTTAATTCTGTATTACGAGACGCTTTGTAGCGAAGGGTTTCTGTCGACTGTTACTTTGACGCGACGATCAGGGGTCTTGCTTTGCAGAATACGCTAAAATCCGCTGTGGTGTTTGAAGGTCGGGGTTTGCACTCCGGCGCACCTGTGCGCATGGTGGTGCGGCCTGCTTCGGCAGATTACGGCATCTGGTTCAAGCGCACCGACGTAGCCTTGAGTGATGCAATGATTGCCGCCCGCTGGGATCAGGTGGTGCCATCGCGGCTGTGCACGCTGATCCGCAACAGCGCGGGCGTTGAGGTTTCCACCATCGAGCATGTGATGGCGGCGCTTGCGGGATGCGCCATCCATAATGCGGTGATCGAAATTGACGGGCCGGAAGTGCCCATTCTGGATGGCTCATCCTTGGCCTTTGTCGATGGATTTCTGGCCAAAGGCCTGATCGAGCAATCTGCGCCAGTCCGGGCGATCCGGGTTCTGAAGCCCGTCGAAGTCACCGAGGGTGAGGCAGTTGCGCGTCTGGACCCGGCGGATATGCTGGAAATTGATTTTTCCATCCATTTCGATGACGCCGCGATCGGGTCGCAGGCCAAACATCTGAACCTTGCCAATGGCACCTTTGTACGCGAACTGGCCGACAGCCGCACCTTTTGCCGTCAGGCCGATGTTGATGCAATGCGCGCGCGTGGGCTTGCCCTTGGCGGCACCCTGGATAACGCGGTGGTGTTCGAAGGCGACCGTGTCTTGTCGCCCGGTGGCTTGCGCCATGACGATGAGCCCGTGCGCCACAAGATGCTGGATGCGATGGGCGATCTTTATCTGGCAGGTGGCCCGATTCTGGGGCGCTATACCGGCATTCGCGCGGGCCATGCGCTGACCAACCGCCTGCTGGTCGCGCTGTTTGCCGATCCAAGCGCTTGGCGCATGGTGGAATGCAGCGCCATGACCGTGGGCAAATTGCCCGGTATGGGCGTGCATCGCCGCGACCTTCGCGCAACGGCTTGAAAGGGTTATGATCTGAAGCGCAAAGGCGTTTTGCGCACCGGATTTTTCTGTGCTAGGACGTCTGCAACAAGGCGGAAACAGCGCGACATGGCGCGTGCGTTCCGGGTGGTTTGATGGATAGGCAGACGATGGCAGTCGGAAAATCGGGCGCACGGTTGTTGGGCATCGCGCTCGTGGTCTCGATTTTGGCGGGCTGCGCGGGTCGTGGATCTCAGCAACGCGCGCTTGACAGCTACACGGCGGAAGAAATTTACAAACAGGGTGAGCTGCAGCTGGAAACCGGTGCAAAGCCCAAGGATGCGATCCGCTACTTTCAGGAAGTCGAACGGCTTTATCCCTATTCCGAATGGGCCAAGCGGTCATTGATCATGCAGGCGTTCAGCCAGCATAAGGCCAAGGAATACGAAGATGCGCGCTCTACGGCGCAGCGATTCCTTGATACCTATCCTGGCGATGATGATGCGCCCTATGCCGCTTATCTGATGGCACTGTCTTATTACGATCAGATCGACGAAGTGGGCCGAGATCAGGGGCTGACCTTTCAGGCCCTGCAGGGGATGCGCCGCGTGATCGAGCAGTATCCTGACAGCGACTATGCGCGGTCGGCCATGCTGAAATTCGAGCTGGCCTTTGACCATCTGGCGGGCAAAGAAATGGAAATCGGCCGCTATTACCTGAAGCGGCGCAATTACACTGCGGCGATCAACCGATTCCGCACCGTGGTGCAGGATTTCCAGACCACCACCCACACTGCTGAAGCGCTGCACCGTCTGGTCGAGGCGTATCTGGGTCTTGGCTTCAATGCCGAAGCGCAGACTGCCGGGGCGATTCTGGGCTTTAACTATCAATCCTCGCCCTTCTATAATGACAGCTTCCGTCTCTTGAAAGGCCGCGGGCTGGCGCCAGAGGCGCAGGGTGACAGCTGGCTGCGGCAGGTCTATCGCCAGATGATCAAGGGCGAGTGGCTTTGATCACGGCGGGGTGAACCCCGCCCTACGGGAAAACTTATGCTCCGTTCGCTTGATATCCGCGATGTGCTGATCATTGATCGGCTGACCCTTGACCTGGGGTCGGGTCTGAATGTGCTGACCGGTGAAACCGGGGCAGGCAAGTCGATTTTGCTGGATGCACTGGGGTTTGTGCTGGGCTGGCGTGGCCGTGCAGAACTGGTGCGCGCAGGGGCTGCGCAGGGGGAAGTGACGGCGGTGTTTGATCTGCCGCCCGGCCATGCCGCACGTGCGGTGCTGGACGAGGCAGGGATCGAGGCCGAGGATGATCTGATTCTGCGCCGGGTCAACTCTGCCGACGGGCGCAAGACGGCATTCGTCAACGACCGCCGGGTGTCGGGCGAGGTGCTGCGCGCGTTGTCTGAGGTCTTGGTAGAGTTGCATGGCCAGCATGACGACCGCGGGCTGTTGAACCCGCGCGGGCATCGGGCGCTTCTGGACAGTTTTGCCGGGATTGATCTGTCTGCCTCGCGCTGCGCGTGGGCGGCGGCGCGGGTGGCACGCGGGGCGTTGGCCGAAGCCGAGGCCGCTTTGACAGCGGCCCGGGCCGAGGAAGATTTCCTGCGTCATGCTGTGGCCGAGTTGGATAAGCTGAACCCTGGCCAGGGCGAAGAAGCTTTGCTCGACGCCCGCCGCCGCGCCATGCAAGGTGCCGAGCGGATCCGGGCTGATGTGGCGCGGGCGTTGCAGATGCTGTCCGAAGACGGGGCAGAGGCGGCTTTGCGCGACGCAACGCGCTGGCTGGAAGGCGCTTCGGACAAGGCCGAAGGCGCGCTGGAGGCGCCGCTGGCTGCAATTGCGCGGGCGCTGATCGAATTGTCTGATGCGCAGGCCGGGGTCGAGTCCTGCCTTGCAGGTCTGGATGTGAACCCCGGCGAGTTGGACTCAATTGAGGAACGGCTGTTTGCGATCCGGGGCCTTGCGCGGAAACATGGGGTGCTGCCTGATGATCTTGGCGACTTTGCCGACGCGCTGCGCGCCCGGCTTCTGGCGCTGGACAGTGGTGAGGCCGGGATCGGCTTGTTGCAAACGTCGGTGGCAGAGGCCGAGGCGGCATGGAAAGCCGAGGCTGCACGTCTGACTGCCGCACGGACTGAGGCAGCGACCCTGTTGGACCGGGCCATGGCGGCGGAGCTTGCCCCGCTGAAGATGGAACGCGCGGTGTTTTTGACTGCGGTGACGCGATCAGAGGGCGGGCCGGACGGGGCGGATGAGGTGACATTCACCGTGGCCACCAACCCCGGCGCGCCATCGGGGCCTCTGAACAAGATTGCCTCGGGGGGCGAGCTGAGCCGCTTTCTTCTGGCGCTGAAGGTGTGCCTGACCGGGCAGGCTGAGGGCTTGACGATGATCTTTGACGAGATTGACCGGGGTGTCGGCGGAGCCACCGCCGATGCGGTCGGACGGCGGCTGAAGCTGTTGTCGGACACGGCGCAGGTTCTGGTGGTCACCCACAGCCCGCAGGTCGCGGCCTTGGGCGCGCATCACTGGCGGGTCGAGAAGCGGGTTGAGGCTGGTCAGACCCTCTCCACAGTGGTTCCGCTGCCGCCCGCAGAGCGGGTGGAGGAGATCGCGCGGATGCTGTCAGGCGATACGGTCAGCGATGCAGCACGCCAAGCGGCGCGGGCGCTTTTGAGCGAGGTCTGACCGGGTACCCGTGTGACCTTGTCGGTGCGTCCCTATGGGCGCTTGTCGCCATGACCCACCGTCAGGGAGAGAAGGGCGCTCCGCGCGGGAGTATTTGGAAAGCAGCAATTGACAGCGCGCTGCTGGGTCAGCCTTCGACCACGGCAAAGGTGGCGGTCAGGGCTTGCCAGCCTTCGCCCTTTGCCGCCAGAATGGCAGTGAGCAGCGCACCGACGCGCGGGAGTTCGGCCCCGCTGGCATCACGCAGGCCCGTCACCACATAGCGTTGATGCAGGATAGCCGCGCCAGGGCCGAGCGGCCGGAGTGTGGTTTTGCCGCTGACCAGCCGGGCCATGCGTGAGAGCCCTGCAAACTCCTGGCGCATGCCATCCACTATGGCCGACCGACCTTCGGCCCAATGGCCCGTGAGGGCGTGAAAGCTGCCGTCTTCGGCAAACAGCGCTGCGATGCCGGTGGCGTCCTGGGTGCCGAAAGCATTGGCAAAGGCGCGGGGAAAGTCGGCGGCATCGCTCATTGTGGCACCAGTTTACCGGGGTTCATCAGGCCCTGTGGGTCCAGCGCCTGTTTGATCGCGCCCATCACCGCCCATGCGGGGCCGTGTTCGGCTGTCATATGGCCCAGCTTGCCTATGCCGATTCCATGTTCTCCCGTGATGGTGCCGCCCAACCGCAAGGCGCGTTCGGCCATGCGGGTGGACAGTCGTTTTGCGATGGCCATTTCGGCCGGGTCTTCGCGGCGCACCAGAAGGATGGCGTGGAAGTTGCCGTCACCGACATGGCCAAGGATCGGGCCGGGAATGGGCGTGGCTGCAATATCGGCGCGGGTTTCTTCGACCGCTTCGGCCAGTGCCGAGATCGGCACGCAAACATCGGTGACAATCGCAGTGCAGCCAGGGCGGGTGGCAAGAATGGCTGGGTAGGCAGCGTGGCGCATCTTCCACAGCTGGGCGCGGTCTTCCTGTGCCTTGGCCCATTGAAAGCTGCCGCAACCATAGTCGCGCGCGATCTCGCCAAAGCGTTCGGCCTGTTCGGCAACGCCTTGCGGGCTGCCATGGAATTCGACCAGCAGTTGCGGGGCGAGGGCCATGTCTTGCCCGGACCATGCGGCACAGGCTGCCACTGCATCGGTGTCCATAAACTCGATCCGCGCCATGGGAATGCCCATCTGGATGGTCGCAGTGACACAATCCACCGCCTGCGCAATATCGGGAAAGGTACAGATCGCGGCTGAAACCGCCTCGGGTTGGCCATGCAGGCGCAGGGTCAGTTCGGTGATAAGGCCAAGCGTGCCCTCTGATCCGACCATAAGGGCGGTCAGGTCATAGCCTGCGCTGGATTTTGGCGCAGAGGAGCCTGTGCGGATGACCTGACCGCTGGCCAAAACCACCTCAAGCCCCAGAACATTGTGGCGCATGGTGCCGTAGCGCACCGCAGTGGTGCCAGAGGCCCGTGTCATCGCCATACCACCAAGGCTGGCATTCGCGCCGGGATCAACCGGGAAAAACAGCCCCGTCGCGCGCAATTCGGCGTTCAGCGCTTCGCGCGTAATGCCGGGCTGGACCACGGCGAGCATGTCTTCGGGATAAATGGCCAGAATCGCATCCATGCGGCTGAAATCAACCGTCACGCCGCCTTGCACTGCCAAAGCATGACCTTCAAGCGAGGTGCCAGCCCCCCAGCCGATCATCGGCACGCCGTGGCGACTGCAAATGGCTGCAATCTGCGCCACTTCGGCTGTCGTTTCGGGAAAGGCCACCGCATCGGGGCTGCCGGAATGGATGTAGCTTTCGGATTGGCTGTGATGGTCCAAAACCGACCGTGCGCGGCTGAGGCGGTCGCCCAGAAAGGAAAGGTCAGGTAGGGCGGTGTCAAAGCTCATTGCGTTCTCCGGCTGAGGCGCAAGTTACGGGGCTGTGGCGCGCGCCGCAACCTGTGTCAGCGCGGTGGCAAGATCTCCATAGCCTGTATACCGCCGTTCATAGGCAAGGTTCAGCCGTTTGGCGCAGTCAGCCGCTTTCGCATCCAGCGCGGGGTCGTTGGTCTGGGCTTGATAGACCAGTTTCGTGTAATTGCCGAAATACATGTCGCGCAATTCGGGGTGCCGGTCCAACCCCATGGGCCGCCAGACAAAGGCATCAAACTGGCGCACCAGAAAATCGGTAAGGTAGAAGGCGGTAAACTCGTCTTCGGCCTTGGCGGCAAAGGCGGCATTGCCCTCAAAAAAGCTGTAGCAATGCGGCCCTTCGACCATCTGCACACCCAGTTCAGCGCATTTGGCCTGCAAAAGACCGCCGGTGCCGCAATCGGCATAAACGATGAAAACACGGTCATAGTTTGCGCGGTGGTCGGTGACCGCCTGTTCAACAGCGGCCGGAATGCGATCTGGCCAGAGGTGCAGGTTGGCGGGCAGGCATTGCAGATCAAGATGCGACCAGTGGTTGATCCGCTTTAGCGCCAGAATTTCATGTGCAAGCGCGCCGCAGGCGATCAGCAAAATGCGGCCCGCCCCTTCGGGCGGCAGGCCGGAAATGGTCAGGGTGGCATCATCGGGTGGCGTCAGCGCCACTGGCGCATGCCCATCATCAGGCTACCGGCAAGAGCAGCAAGAGCAACCGCAACCATCGGTGCCTGCACCCAGAATGCAAGCGCCAGCGTGGCACCGGCAGCAGCGATCACAAAGGCGATCATCACCAAAAACAGGGGAAGGGGCATCCGACTCTCCTTTTCCTGAGTTGAATGTGGCGCTTGGCTTTGCAATTGCCAAGCCCCATTCCAAGAAAAAGCCCCGGTCGTCAATGACGCCGGGGCTGTTGACGTGTTCGGCGCCGATCAGGCACCAAGCTGGTTGTGCTTGCGCGCAACCCAGGCTTTTGCGGTTTCGACCGCAACGGCAGCGTCGCGGCAATAGGCGTCTGCACCGATGGCGCGGCCAAATTCCTCATTCAGCGGCGCGCCGCCGACCAGAACGATATAGTCGTCGCGCAGGCCCTTTTCTTTCATCGTGTCGATCACGACCTTCATATAGGGCATGGTCGTTGTCAGCAGAGCTGACATGCCAAGGATATCCGGCTTTTCAGCTTCCAGCGCGTCCAGATACTTCTCTACCGAGTTGTTGATGCCCAGATCCAGCACCTCGAAACCAGCGCCTTCCATCATCATGGCGACAAGGTTCTTGCCAATGTCGTGGATGTCGCCCTTGACCGTGCCGATCACCATCTTGCCCATCCGCGGCGCGCCGGTTTCCACCAAGAGCGGCTTGAGGATGAACATGCCCGACTTCATGGCATTGGCCGACAACAGCACTTCGGGCACGAACAGAATGCCGTCGCGGAAGTCGTTGCCCACGATCGTCATGCCGGCGACCAATGCTTTGGTCAGCACGTCATAGGGCGTCCAGCCGCGTCCGATCAGGATGTTGACGCCATCCTCGATCTCTTCTTTCAGGCCGTCATACAGATCGTCGTGCATTTGCAGCACAAGTTCGTCATCCGACAGTTCAGAAAGGATGATTTCGTCGTCAGCCATTGGGTGCGCTCCTGCGGCGAGGTGTCTTGCAGACTGCATGGGGCCAAATTGCTCCCACAACTTTCCGGTTTACGACATGCCCGGAATGAAAGCCGACAGCAAGGTGCGCCGCGCATGCGGGACTTGAAAATAGTTCATGATATGTTCATGGTGTGGCTCATGTCAGAGACAGATGCCACACTCTTGCCTGGACTGCGGTTGCGCGCGCGGGGGGCCGCGTCGAACGCGGTCGGGCGTTTTGAGGCGCAGAGGCGTGCGCGCGTGGATGATGGCTGGGAAATCGCCGAAGATGACCGCCTGCTGCGCACCGAGGTGCGGATCGAGCGGCCGCGGTCGGCGCTGAGCTACAACCGGTCGCCGGATCTGCCGTTTGATCGCAGCGTCAACCCTTACCGCGGGTGCGAGCATGGCTGCGTCTATTGCTTTGCCCGACCCAGCCACGCCTATCTGAACCTGTCGCCGGGTCTGGATTTTGAAACCAGACTGATCGCCCGGCCCGGCATTGCCGAGGTGTTGGCGGGGGAATTGCGGGCGCGCCGCTATGGGGTGGCGACCGTGGCCCTTGGCACCAACACTGACCCATATCAACCGTGCGAGGTGGATCATCTGCTGATGCGGCAGGTGTTGCAGGTGTTGTCTGATTTCAACCATCCGACGGCGATCACCACCAAGGGCACGCTGATTGAACGTGACATCGACATACTGGCCCCGATGGCGGCTAAGGGGCTGTTGCGGGTGGGGATTTCGGTGACGACACTGGAAGCCGACCTGTCCCGGAAGTTGGAGCCGCGTGCGCCTGCGCCTTTGCGGCGCCTTGCCATGATCCGCAGGCTGTCTGATGCCGGAATTCCGGTGCGGGTCATGCTCGCCCCCGTGATCCCCGGCCTGACAGACCCTGAACTGGAAGGGATCCTGACTGCCTGTCGTGACGCGGGCGCACAGGCCGCAAGCTGGATTGCGCTGCGCCTGCCGCTGGAGGTGTCGCCGCTGTTTCAGGACTGGCTGGCACAGCATGTACCGGGCCGCGCAGCCAAGGTGATGGCCCGCGTGCGCGAGATGCATGGCGGCAAGGATTATGACGCGCACTGGGGGCGGCGGATGCGTGGCGAGGGGGTTTGGGCCAACCTCATCGCGCAACGATTTGACAAGGCGGTGGCGCGGCTGGGGTTGGTCAAACAGATGCCGCCCTTGCGCGCCGACCTGTTTCGCCCACCCCCAAGGGCGGGCGATCAGTTGGCGCTGTTCTGACGGGTCTTAGCCGCGCCGGTTGCGACGTTCGCGCTTGGGATCGTTAGAGGTGTCGCCGGTGCCATCTGATGTCGAGGAAAAGCCGCCCAGTTTGGCCGAAATGTCGTCCAGCGTCGGGCGCGGGCCGGGGGGGGTGTTTTCCAAAGCGGCGCGCATGGCTTTGAGGTGTTCGGGCATGGTGCCGCAGCAACCGCCGATGATGCGCGCCCCGGCATCGCGGGCCAGCACCGCATATTCGCCCATCAGTTCCGGCGTGCCATCATAATGAATGTGGCCATCGTGATATTTCGGAATCCCGGCGTTGCCCTTGGCAATGATCGGGCGATCGCTGCCGGTTGTGACAAAGCCCAGCACGGTGCGCATCAGATCGGACGCACCCACGCCGCAATTGGCACCAAAGGCCAGTGGCGGATTGGCCAGCTTTTCCACCATCTCCGCCATGGCGGCAGAAGTGGTGCCCATCATCGTGCGACCTGCGGTGTCAAAGCTCATGGTGCCGCACCACGGCATGCCAGCAAGGGCAGCAGCTTCGGCGGCGGCCTTGAATTCTTCGGGGGCGCTGATGGTTTCGACCCACAGCACATCGGCGCCGCCTGCTTTGAGCCCTTCGGCCTGTTCGTGGAACATCTCGACCGCAAGCGCATGGGTCAGAGTGCCCATCGGCACGAAAATCTCACCCGTCGGGCCGACAGAACCCGCGACAACGACCGTGCGGCCCGAAGCATCAGCGATTTCGCGCCCCAGTGCTGCGCCCACGCGGTTCAGCTCATGCACCTGACTCTGGGCCTGATGCAGTTTCAACCGGCTGGCGTTGCCGCCAAAGGTGTTGGTCAGAAAGATGTCTGATCCCGACTCTACCGCGCCGCGATAGAGTTTGCGGATGTTGTCGGGCTGCTCGATATTCCAGAACTCTGGTGGTTCGCCCGAAGACAGGCCCATGTTGAACAGGTTGGTCCCCGTCGCACCATCGGCCATCAGCCAATCGCGGGTGGACAGAAGCTTGGAGAGGGCATCTTGTGACATCGGGGCCTCGGCATGAACGGTTGCACAGGGAATGCCAGAAGCGGGGCGCAGAGGCAAACCCATTTCCTGCAAGATCATCATGCGCGTAGCCTGAGTTGCGCTTTTAAAAGGCCGCCGCAAAGGACGGCCCACAGTGGCATCGGGGCGGGCGCTTCTTAGATTTCGGTCATCAGTTGCGCTTTGGCGATCGGCATCATCTCGGCCATTTTGGCGCGAATATCGTCGGCACTGGCGCGGTCACCAAGGTCTGCGGCCACTTTGCGCACCACATCCTCAATGCCAGCTTCTTCGAAATCAGCCTGCACCACCGTGATGGCATAGGCAGCAGCGTCATCCCCGGTTTTGCCCAAAAGGTCCGCAGCCCAGAGGCCGACCAGCTTGTTGCGGCGCGCTTCAGCGCGGAATTGCATTTCCGCGTCGTGGGCGAACTTGTTTTCAAAGGCATTTTCGCGATCGTCAAACGTGGTCATTGGCAGGCCCCCTCGTAGGAATGTGTCCCCTTTCATATGCCCTTGCGCGCCTTTCGCTGCAAGGGGCAGTGCGCCGCAGGCCCGCTTGCAAAGTCGAAAGATGTGCGAATTGAGCCGCAATCGCGCCGCAGTTGCAGTGCATGTTTTGCGGCAGGTCAAGGCATTGCCATGCTCAGGAAAGGCGTCATCTGTGGGGCTGTTCACGAATCTTCGCACTGGTGCGGGTGGTGTATCGCCCGTCGAAGCGCCTGCGCGCGGCATTTTGACGATGGTCATGTTGATCGCCGCCGCAGATGGTCGGGTCGAGGCGACCAGCATCAAGCAAGTCGTCAACATGTGCAGCGACAGCCCCCTGTTTCATGCAATTGGCCGCATGCGCACGCATGAAATCGTACAGGACATTCTGGTTAAGTTGCGCAGTCAGGGCACCGATGCCTGCTTGGCCGAGGCAAGGGTTTTGCTGACGTCCAAGCAGGTGGAAACGGCGATGTGCTTTGCTGTGCGCACGGCCATGGCGGATGGTCACATCGACGACGCCGCGCTGAACAAACTTGCCGCAATGGGCGAGCGGATGGGGCTGCCCTTTGACAGTTTCGAAGAGATTGTCGCCGTTATGCAGATGCTACAGCGCGCAGCCTGACGACCGCCGCCTTACCATCACCATCATCGTAAGCGCGCGTCTGGCAGTGGCGGGCAGGGGCAAGCTGGCTTAAATGTTAGGTTCAGGTTCTTCTGGTGCGTGGATAAAGGCTTTTGAAGGCGCGCGCGCTTGCAGCGGGTCTGGTCCTGACATATACGCCTGACAAAGCCAGCGGGGCGGTGCTTCACCGCCCCTGACTGCATTTGTTTTTCGGAGAGTTCATGGCACGGCGCAAGAAGGTCTATGAAGGCAAGACCAAGATCCTCTACGACGGCCCAGAACCCGGCACGCTGATCCAGTATTTCAAGGATGAGGGCATCTCGTCCGAGGCACCTGTGACGAGTGAGGCCAAAGGCACTGAAGGCAAGGGCGTGTTGAACAACCGCCTGTCAGAGTTTTTCATGACCGGGCTGAACAGCATCGGGGTGCCTACGCATTTCATCAAGCGGCTGAACATGCGTGAGCAACTGGTGCGGATGGCCGAAATTCTGCCGCTTGAGGTTGTGGTGCGCAACTTCTCCGCCGGAGAGCTGTCGGTCAAGCTGGGCATCCCCGAAGGCACCGCGCTGCCGCGACCGATTGTGGAGTATTATTACAAGGATGACCGCCTTTCCTCGCCCATGGTGGCCGAGGAACATATCGTGGCGTTCGGTTGGGCCAGCCAGCAAGATCTGGATGATGTGGTGGCACTGGCGCTGCGGGTCAATGATTTTCTGTCGGGCGTCATGATGGGCGTGGGCGTGCGTCTGGCCGATTTCCGCATCGAGGTGGGCCGGGTCTGGGAGGGCGATTACATGCGCCTGATCATCGCCGATGAGATTAGTCCCGATAATTGCCGGCTGTGGGACATGCGCCCGGTGATTGACCGCGGCGACGGCCAGCCGGTGGCAGAGCCGGGGCCGATGGCCGATGTTTACACCGAATTGGCGCGGCGGCTGGGGGTTTTGCCCACCAATGTTACGCATTCTTTGAAACCAACCCTGATCAATTAGCTGGACCCGGTGCCGCGGCGGGCAGATTTGCAACTGATCTTGCCCGCGCGCCCTCTTGCTCCGAAGGGGAGGGGGCGGTAAGGGGAAGACGAAATCTGGTCAGCCATTGAGGAATTGCCATGAAAGCCCGTGTCACCGTCATGCTGAAGAACGGCGTTCTGGATGTGCAGGGCGAAGCCGTGCGCCACGCGCTTGGCACACTTGGCTTTGCAGGCGTGGGTGGGGTACGTCAGGGCAAGGTAATTGAGCTGGACCTGGCCGAGACAGATGCCACACAGGCGGAAGCCGATGTAAAGGCGATGTGCGACAAGCTGCTGGCCAATACGGTGATCGAGTCTTACCGCATCGAGATTCTCTGAGTCTTTCAGAGCGCGCTGTGCGGCTGGCGTCGCCCTGGGGCTGTATGCCCTCCGCCGCCCGCCCCCGAGAGTGTTTTTTCCAAGATGAAAGTCAGCTGCGCTTTGTGAGACGCAGTCTGATGCCGTTCGCGGCGCGTACCGTAAGGTGAGCCACAGGGACAGGTATCGCGTTTTCAACCGGGGTAAACTGGTAGGTACGGATCAGATGGGCGAGCAACAGTGTGCCCTCTACCATTGCAAAGCCAGCACCGGTGCAAACGCGCGGGCCTGCCGAAAACGGCATGTAGGCATCGCGGGCGCTGGTCTTGTTGTCCTCGCGCGTCCAGCGGTCGGGATCAAAGCCGTCGGGGTTGGTCCAGAGCCGTTCATGCCGGTGCAGGTGCCAGGGCGACAGCACGATCTGGGCACCGGGGGTGATGGGGCGGTCGCGAAAGGTCTCGGGCCAGGTGTTTTCGCGCACCATCATCGGCACCGGTGGGTAGAGTCGCAGGGTTTCGCGGAATACGTCGCGGGTGAATTTGAGCCGTGACAGGGCGGCGAAATCGGGGTGGTCGGGCAGGGTGGCGGCCTCGGCCGCGACGCGCGCCTGCGCCTCGGGGTGGGTGGCCAGAAGATAGAGCGCCCAAGCGAGGGCCGAGGCGCTGGTCTCATGTCCTGCAAGAAAGAAGATCGCGACCTGATCGACCATCTCTTGTGTGTCAAAGCGTTGTCCGGTCTGTGGATCGGCAGTCTGCATGATTTTGGTCGCCAGATCGTCGGGAGCGCGGCCAGAGGCGATCTCGGCTGCGCGGGATTCGGTCATCTGGGTGATGAGGGCGCGGATCTTTTCCGCAGAGCGCAGCGTGGCGCGGCGGTGCAGGCGGGGAAACCAGCGTGGCAAGGGCAGGAAGGCCGCAAGGTTCAGGATTGGCTGGGTCCGCTGATAGGCGCGAAATTCATGAAACACCGCCTGCGCTGTTTGATGTTCAATCGGAATCGAGAACAGCGTGCGGAAGATCACATCAGCTGCGGCGTGGCTCATCTCCTCCTCGACCTCGACCTCGCCTGTCCGCAGACGGGCGGTGGCGGCAAGGGCGGCATCCCACATTGCAGGGAAGGATTCGCGCAGACGTCCGCCTTCAAACGCGGGGTCGATGATGCGGCGCTGACGTTTCCAGACTTCGCCATTCGTGACGAATACCGAATTTCCCAAGAGCGGGTTCAGCCCTTCGCGGATGCGGTCGGATTTTGGGAAATCGTCGGGGCGGGCTTTCAGCACCAGATCAATCAGCGCAGGATCGTTGCACATATAGCTGCGAAAGAACGGGGTGCGGAATTCGGCCATCCACGCGCGATACAGCCGGGCAGGCTGCGCCGACAGGATGTCTTGCCGGAACAGGCGCAGGTAGCGCCAGAGCGAGACACGGTCGGGGCGGGGGATGGGTTTGGGCGGGGTCATGCCGTGTGTGTATGGCGGTTTACGGCGCGGGTGATGCGGCTTTTGGACGGGGCGCGTGCGGCATAGCGGGCGGCAAGGGTTTTCGGCCCGGCAGTGATCTGGAAGTAGTCGTAGTCGCCGGGGCGGTCAAAGGCGCACAGATACTGGAAATGCAGGCGGAAAAACCGCCAGCGCAGTTGTGCCCAACGCTCGGGTGACAGGGTTTGCGTGAAGGCGGCAGACAGCACCAGCGGCCAGCGTTGATCCTTTGGTGCGACTCCCGAGACGGCCACCGGATCACACAATGCGAAGGCGCAGCCGTCGCCGGGGGCGGTGACATCGACCCATGTCAGGTCATTGCGCGCGGACAGATAGGCCAGATCGGCCCGCAAACGGGTTGCGCCGGGCAGAAAGCTGACCATCGGCACCACCTGGCCCAAGCTGAGAAAGGCCAGCGGCGGGTGGCCAGCGGGCAGGCCTGCGCGCAGCATGTCGGCCAGAATCGACACACCCAGATGCGCCCCCGAAGAATGGCCGACCACCAGCACCTCGTCACAGTCGCTTTCCAAGGCTGCGCGGATAGTGGCAGTAAACTCGGCCATGCGGGTCTCAAGGGCCGGGGGGTTGGCGCCGTTCCAGCGGGCAGAGAAGGCGTAGTCGTGCATCAGGTAATAGGCAAAGACCTTGTTATCTCGGGCCTTGAACCAGCGCAGGATGAAGGGCACCGGGATAAGGCCCACAAGGATCAGCGCCGGATGGGTAAAGGCTGCGACCAACGCACCGAAAGCCCAGCCAAGGCCCAGGGCAACGGCCAGTTGCGCCAGCAGGAACACGATCGGATACAGCGCCGCGATCACTGGCCCTTTGCGCAACAGCATCAGGCGGAACAGCGCGCCCGATCCGATATAGGCCCATGCGGTGCGCGCAAGCTGCGCATAGGTGGCGGGGATCGAGTTCGACATGCTGCCACGCACGATGTCTGACCAGATCAGCACCTCGATATCGGCCTGCGCCTGCCGTCTGTTCATCGTGCCATGGACCCGCCAGCCATAGGGGCCTTTGGTCTGCTTTGCGTGCAGGGAAATGTCATAGCCGGAAATCGCGGCCTGATCGGTGGATTCCTTGCGGTAAAGTTCGCGGTAGCGGCGGGGATGGATCGGAT
Source organism: Pseudotabrizicola sp. (assembly GCF_030684215.1). Classification (GTDB taxonomy): domain Bacteria; phylum Pseudomonadota; class Alphaproteobacteria; order Rhodobacterales; family Rhodobacteraceae; genus Pseudotabrizicola. The sequence continues at coordinate 72,868 of NZ_JAUXOV010000074.1, read as the reverse complement.
CATATCCGGGGATATAGAACACCCGGCGGTGAAAAAGCTTTACGCTTTGCGCCGTGGTTTTAGGTATCAAAGGATCCATTCTCGCCATACGCCGCTCCTGATCCTGGCCAGTCTAGGCGGGATTTCGGGCAGAAATAAGGGAAAACCGATCAGCCCAGCAGCGGGATGCCAAAACGGTCGAAGGTTTCCAGCAACCACCAGCTGAAATCCGTAAAGGCCCCGGTCAGAAGCGCCAGCCCGACGATGATCAGCAGCACGCCCATGACCCGCTCGATGGTTTTCATATGAGGCTTCAGCCGTTGCATCAGGCCAAGCGAGCGTTCGACAAACAGCGCGGCCAGAAGGAAAGGCAGGCCAAGGCCAAGCGCGTAGACGCCCAAAAGCAATGTGCCGCGCTGGACCGAACCTTCTTGTGCCGCCAGTGACAGGATCGCGCCAAGTTGCGGACCGATGCAGGGCGTCCAGCCAAAGGCAAAGGCAAGGCCAAGCACATAGGCGCCAAAGGCCGAGCCACCTCGGTCGCCCGCATCCAGCCGCGCCTCGCGGTCAAGCATAGGAATGCGGAACAGACCAATGAAATGCAGGCCGAACACCAGCACCACAGCGCCAGATATGCGCGAGAAGAGCATCTGATTTTGCAAAAAGAACGCGCCAAAGGCCGAGGCGGTGAAGCCCAGCAGCAGGAACACAGTGGACAGGCCCATGACAAAGAACAGGGCCGGGACGATCACCCGGCGGCGGGCGGTGGCATCGCCGCGCATGTCGGTCATAGAAATGCCGCCCATATAGGCCAGATAGGGCGGAACAATCGGCAGCACACAGGGCGACAGAAACGACAACACCCCCGCCATCAGCGCGATCAGCATGGCGGGCAAAAGTGCCGCGTCGATCAGGTCTAGTCCGAACATGTCTGTCCCCTTTCGCCAAGTGATAGCCCGGACGCGCCTGCACGTCACGGGGGCGGGGTGTCACATCGTCGTGGTCTTTGTGAAACATCACCAAAAGCATGGGGGCGGCAGGATCACCTGCCGCCCCCGACTGTTTGTCGCCAAGGTTTAGCGGCTCAACGACCACCAGCCTTTGCGCTTGGGTTTTTCGGGCCCGGTGTCTTCGGGCGCAACCGCGGCGGCTGTGTCAGCCACGGGCGCAGGCTCGGGCGTCGGGGCCGGCGGAACAGGGGCCGCTTCGGCCACTGGTGCAGGCTGCTCGGCCATTGGTGCGGGTTGCACCATCGTGGTTGGCACTGCCGCGGCCACTGCCACTGGCTCTACTACGGCCTCTGGCATGACCGGGGCATCTGCTGGCGCGACCTTTGGCTTGCGCGAACGGCTGCGGGTTGGCTTTTTGGCCACCTCTGCCACTGGCTCTGCCACCGGTTCCGGGGCCGATTCTGGGGCCACAGGCTCGGCTGTCACCTCTGCCGGGGCGGCAGGCGTATCAGCGGGCTGTGCCTTTGGCTTGCGCGAACGGCTGCGCGTCGGCTTCTTCGCAGGCTCTGCCTCGGCAATTGGCGCATCGGCATCGGCTGCGGCTGTCACCACCGGGTCTGCAGCCGCAGGTTCAGCGGCAGCATCTGCCGGGGTTTCTGATGCGTCGGCATCATCTTCCCCATCCGACTCGCCATCTTCCGACTCGCCATTGCCATCGGTCTCGGTGCCGTTGGCACCTGATCCCTTGCGGCGGCGACGACGACGGCGCTTTTTCTTGGTGCCGTTGCCGTCTGCCTGACGTGGATCGGCGGAGGGTTCGGTCTTGGCCTCTGGTTCGGCCTCTGGCTCCGCTTCATCTTCGATATCATCTTCAATCGGCAGATCTTCGTCTTCGTCCTCGTCTACCGCGGCGCCCATCAGGCTGGAATTGCCCGAGATCACCGACCCCGGTTCCGGCACCACACGCAGCGCAGTTTTGAACTTTTCGATGGTGTAATCTGGGCTGATCATCGACGGGTCGGCTTCCAGCCGGACGGACATGCCATAGCGGGCCTCGATCAACGCGATATGTTCGCGTTTTTGGTTGATCAGATAGTTGATGATCCCGACCGGCGCTTTCAGCAGCACCTCTTTGGACCGCTTGCGCGTGCCCTCTTCTTCCAGTGCGCGCAAAACCTGCAACGCCATGGAATCATCAGACCGGATCAGCCCGGTGCCATGGCAATGCGGGCAGGGCTGGGTGGTAGATTCAAGCATGCCTGGGCGCAGGCGCTGGCGGCTCATTTCCATCAGGCCAAAGCCTGAAATGCGGCCAACCTGAATGCGGGCGCGGTCGGTCTTGAGCTTGTCTTTCAGCTTCTTCTCGACCGCGGCGTTGTTTCGACGCTCTTCCATGTCGATGAAGTCGATGACGATCAGACCGGCCAGATCGCGCAGACGCAACTGACGGGCCACCTCTTCGGCGGCCTCAAGGTTGGTCTTGAGTGCGGTGTCCTCGATCGAGCCCTCTTTCGTCGCCCGGCCAGAGTTCACGTCAACGGCAACCAGTGCTTCGGTGATGCCGATGACGATATAGCCGCCTGATTTGAGTTGCACGGTCGGGTTGAACATCCCGCCCAGATAGCCTTCGACCTGATATTTGGCGAACAAGGGGGTCGGGTCGGTATAGCGCTGCACGGCCTTTGCGTGGCTTGGCATGATCATCCGCATGAAGTCTTTTGCGGTGCGGAAGCCGTCTTCGCCTTCGACCAGAACTTCGTCGATCTCGCGGTTATACAGGTCGCGGATCGAGCGTTTGATCAGGTTGCCTTCCTCGTAGATCGGGGCAGGCGCGATGGATTTGAGCGTCAGCTCGCGGATTTGTTCCCACAGCCGCATCAGGTATTCGTAATCGCGCTTGATTTCCGCCTTGGTGCGCTTGGCCCCTGCGGTGCGCACGATCAGACCAGCGCCTTCGGGCACCTCGATCTCGGCGGCGATGTCTTTCAGCTTTTTACGGTCGGCGGCATTGGTAATCTTGCGTGAAATGCCGCCACCGCGCGCGGTGTTTGGCATCAAGACGCAATAACGACCGGCAAGCGACAGATAGGTGGTCAGCGCAGCGCCTTTGTTGCCGCGTTCTTCCTTGACCACCTGAACCAGCATGATCTGCCGGACCTTGACCACTTCTTGAATCTTGTAGCGGCGGGCGCGGGGCTTGCGCGGCTGGCTGATTTCTTCAGACACGTCTTCTTCGGCGATGGATTCGATATCATCATCAGTTTCAGACGCGTGATCCATCGCGCGGTAAGGCGCTTCACCACTGCCGTTTTCGCCACCGTTTTCGGTGCCATGGTCATGGCCGTTTTCGTCGTGACCCTGGTCAGATTGTTCGACCTGCGGTGCATCGGCTTCGGCATCGTCGCCAAGGTCAACAACATCCATCCCGGCCGGGCCAGAGGTTACCGCGTCTTGCGGTTTTGCGTCCTCTGCGGCGGGCTTTGGGCGAGGGCTGCGCTTGCGCGAACGACGGTTTTCTTCTTCTTCCTCGGCGCGGGCATAGGCGCGTTCTTCTTCGATCAGCGCTTTGCGGTCAGCGACCGGGATCTGATAGTAATCGGGGTGGATTTCGGCGAATGCCAAAAAGCCGTGCCGGTTGCCGCCGTAATCGACGAAAGCCGCCTGAAGCGACGGTTCAACCCGCGTTACCTTTGCAAGGTAGATGTTGCCAGCAAGCTGGCGCTTGTTGACGGTTTCAAAATCGAATTCCTCGACCTTGTTTCCGTCCACCACAACCACCCGAGTTTCCTCGGAGTGGGTGGCATCGATGAGCATTTTCTTGGCCATTTTGTTCCATTGCGCCCTAGACGCACCAAACCCTCTGGCGGACCAGAGGGGCATTGGTACGGGATAAGGCGTCTTGTTCGGGCGGAGGCGCGCGTAACGCATGACAGCGGAATGCCCGTTGGGCATCCCACGCCGTCTATCGTCTTTGTCGCGCACGTCATCGCGGTTCACGTCTGAGGGGCGTCTGGCGCCCCCCACCTTCAAAAAAGCCCGATGATCCAAAGACATACGGGCAATGACAACAGCCTTGCGGCCGATCCGGCTGCTCGCCAGTGCGTCGCGTTTCATCGCGTCGGCCATGGCAGGCAGAGAATTCTGTGCATAGGTTATCCCCAAGCTCGCCAACCCTAGCGGCAAAGCAAGACCAAGGGCAATGGGCAATTTTTGCCGGGCCGTTGCGTGTTTGACGCAAAGAAGCCGGGTCTTGTGCCGAAGTCGCGGTCTAGTATTTGGCCGGAACGTAAAGTTCAGGCGGCAGGACGGCGCGTTCGTAGTCAGGGTTGAACACGCGTTCGGGCAGGCTGATGTCTTCGTGCGGGACCGGCTCGTAAGGGATCAGACCCAGCAAATGGTCGATACAATTCAGCCGCGCCCGCTTTTTGTCGTTGCCTTCCACAATATACCATGGGGCTTCGGGAATGTTGGTGCGTGCCATCATTTCCTCTTTGGCCTTGGTATAGTGTTCCCATCTGATCCGGCTTTGCAGATCCATAGGCGACAGTTTCCACTGCTTCATCGGGTCATGGATGCGCATCAAAAAGCGCATCTGCTGTTCCTCATCGGTGATCGAAAACCAGTATTTGATGACTGTGATCCCCGACCGCACCAGCATGCGTTCAAATTCTGGCACGTCGTGAAAGAACTGCTCTACCTGATCATCGCTGGCAAAGCCCATCACACGCTCCACCCCGGCGCGGTTATACCAACTGCGGTCAAACAGCACGATCTCGCCGCCCGCAGGCAGATGGGGTACATAGCGCTGGAAATACCATTGCGACTTTTCGCGGTCTGATGGGGCGGGCAGGGCCACTGCGCGCACCACGCGCGGATTGAGCCGCTGGGTCAGGCGCTTGATCACGCCGCCTTTACCGGCGCTGTCGCGACCCTCAAAGATCACCACGACCTTTTTGCGGTGATATTGCACCCAATCCTGTAGCTTGATCAGCTCTGACTGCATGCGGATCAGGGCGTGGAAGTATTGGGTGCGATCAATCGTCTGAGGGTGCTTTTCCTTGTAGATTCGCGCGATTTCCAAGGAAAGCTGGGCGTCTTCCAGCTCAAGCTCAAAGTCTTCGTCAAAGGTGTCGGCCAGTTCAGCCTTAAGCCAGTCTTGCGCGGGGGTGTTCACGGCAGGCACCTTTCGGGGATTTCCCCCGTGCTTACCCCCGGCAGTGTAACAGTATCGCGACGGGGTCAGGTGTAATCCTGCCGCTGCAACCCGTATTTCGCCATCTTCTCGTTCAGTGTGCGGCGCGGCAGGCACAACTCATCCATAACCGCGACGATGCTGCCCTTGTGGCGGCGCATGGTGTTGTCGATCAGCATTTTCTCAAAGCTTTCGACATATTCTTTCAGGGGCTTGCCTTCGGTGGTCATCGCGGGGCCAGATGCCTCGTTGTCGGCCATCAACAGGCTGGCGATGGACCCCGACCCGCGCCGGTTTTGCAAGACCGCACGTTCGGCGATGTTGACCAGCTGGCGCACATTGCCGGGCCATGGGGCTTGCAACAGTTGCGCCGCCTCTTGCGCGGTGACTTGCGGCGCGTCGCAGCCGTATTCTTCGGCGAACTGTTCCGACATCCGGGTGAACAGGGTCAGAATATCTTCGCCGCGCGAGCGCAGCGGCGGGCACAGGATGGTCATGGCGCCAAGGCGGTAGAACAGATCGGCACGCAGAATATCTTCGAGCGTTTTATCGGCCACATGTTCGTTGCAGATTGCGATGATCCGGGTTTCCGGCGGCGTGCCAGACTCGTTGATCACGGTCAGCAGCCGGGCTTGCAGCGAATGGCTCAGCGCCTCGACATCTTCCAGACACAGCGTCCCGCCACGGGCTTCTTCGACCAGCGCAATCGCGCCATCTTCGGCGGGGCCGAACAGCTTGGCGGCAAGCTGGTCTTCGGACCATGCTGCGCAAGAAATGGTGACAAACTTCTTTGACGCGCGCGGCCCCACGGCATGCAACGCGTGGGCGACCAGCGTTTTGCCGGTGCCGGTTTCGCCGTCAATCAGAACATGGCTGTCGGCCTGCCCCAGATCGAGGATATCTTCGCGCAAACGCTCCATCACCGGGCTGCCGCCGATCAGCTTTTTCATCAGGATTGTGCCATCTGACAATTCGCGGCGCAGCGCTCGGTTGTCCAACGTCATCCGGCGCGCCTGCGTGGCCTTCTTGGCAAGTTCGGTCATCCGGTCAGGGTTGAACGGTTTTTCCAGAAAATCATAGGCCCCGACCCGCATCGCCTCGACCGCCATCGGCACATCGCCGTGCCCCGTGATCATGATGACAGGCAGACCCGAATCCATGCTCATCAGGCGTTTCAGAAACGCCATCCCATCCATGCCCGGCATCTTGATATCGCTGACCACAACGCCCGCGAAATCAGCGCCGATGCCTTTGAGCGCGTCTTCAGCACTGGCATAGGTTTCGGTGTCAAAGCCTGACAAGGCCAGCCACTGACTGATGGATTGACGCATATCGGCCTCGTCATCGACGATGGCCACTTTCATTGCGCGCGACATGAATACCTCATTCCGCAGCTTCCTGCTCTTTCGCTGGCCCCATCAGGGGCAATTGCATTTCAAAGACTGCGCCGCCGCCTGTCGCATTGCGTGCAGTCAGGCGACCGCCCAGATCGCCGACGATCCCGCTAGAGATCGCAAGGCCAAGGCCCACGCCTTCGCCGGGTTTCTTGGTTGTGTAGAAAGGCTCGAACAGGTTATCCAGATCGGCAATCCCGTGGCCATTGTCGCGCACCAGCAGCATGGCAGTGTCGCCTTGGCTGAGGATCAGGTCGATCTGCGGGCCAGAGCGATCTTTGGTCGCGTCCAGCGCATTGCGCAGCAGGTTGATGATCACCTGTTCCAGCCGGATGCGGTCGGCCATCACCATCACGGGTTGGCGGGGCAGGGTGCGGGTGATCTTGACCACGCGCGCCTTGAGCTGCGGTTCCATCATCGACAGGGCAGAGCTGAGCGCCTGACGCAGATCGACGGGTTCAAACGCCTCGCCACCCTTGCGGGCATAGGATTTCAGCTGCCGGGTGATCGCGCCCATCCGTTCGATCAGATCATCGATGCGCTGGAACGACGACAAGGCTTCTTCGGGACGGCGGCGTTGTAACAGCAGCCGCGCCCCCGCCAGATAGGTTTTCATAGCCGCCAAGGGCTGGTTCAACTCATGGCTGACCGCCGCCGACATCTCGCCCAAAGCCGCCAGTTTGGACGATTGTGCCAGCGTAAGTTCGGCCACCGCCAAATCTTTCTGCACCTTTTCGCGTTCTGCAATCTCGCGTTGCAGCCGCGCATTCAGCAGCCGCAGTTCCGCCGACTCGCGCTGAAAGCTCATGCTTTGCGACCATGCCTTGCGCGACAGCGCATAGAAGGTCAGCGCCAGCAGGATGGCAAAGCCCATGATTTCAAGCGCCAGCACGCCATTCACCCGCTCACGCACCGAATCGTAGGCTGTAAAGGTGACCATGCGCCAACCGCGAAATGGCACGCGCGCTTCGGTCTTCATCACGGCTTGCCCGGCCAGATAAGCATCGGGCGGGTTCTGCGCCCAGTCTGCGGTGGCCTGCAAGGCGCGCCCGATTGCTGATCGTTCTTCGCGAACGGCAAGCGCATCTGCCAACGGCAGGCCGCGCCAGCGCGGTTCTGTCGCCAGAATGACCGTGCCTTCGCTGTCGGTCACCAGCACCGCATCCTGAAACCCTGCCCAGGCGCGTTCGTATTTCAACAGGTCGACGGCCACCGCGATCACGCCCACCGGGCGGCCATCAATGATGATCGACCGGGAATAGGTGAAATCAAACCCCGCCGTGCCACGACGGGCGGCGGTAAAGATCGTGTCCTTGGCGCGCAGAGCGTCGACGTAAAAACTTTCGGTGCGGTAAAGCGTGCCGAGCAGATTGCGATTGGTCGCCCCGACCACGCGGCCATCGCGGTCCATGATCATGATCGAGGCCACGCCGATTTCGGACTGCACCTTGATCAGCCGTTGCGAGGTCTGCGAAAAATTGCCGCTGCGCAGGGCCTCACCAAAGGCGGGATCGGTGGACAGCAAGAGCGGCACGACCGAAGTTCGCTGCAATTCGGAAATCATATTGCCCGAATACAGTGCCAGCCGCAGATCGGCCCGGTTGCGGGTGGTTTCCGAGAATCGCTCGGTCAGCCAGCGGTTTGTGACCAGCACCACACCGACCGCCAGCACAACCATTAGCGCAATAACCAGTTTTACGCGCCAGGAAATGCCCTGCGCATCATCGCCTTGGTCGTAAGGGGGCCTTGTCTCTGCCATGGGCGCGACTCTAGGCTGTGGCCACTGCCGCCTCAAGCCGGGGTCGGTCAGGCAAGCGCCATCCCGCCCATTAGCGACCGGAACATTCCGGCGCCATCCGTGCCGCCGTGAACCGGCTCACATGCACGTTCGGGATGAGGCATCATGCCAAGCACGCGACGGTTCTCAGACAGCACGCCCGCGATATCCGCCATCGAGCCATTGGGGTTTTGCGCATAGGTGAAGGCGATCCGGTCTTCGCCTTGCAGCCGGGCCAGACCTTCGGTGTCAATCGTGTAATTGCCGTCGTGATGCGCGATCGGGATCTCGATCTCCTGTCCGCGGCCATAGGTGTTGGTATAGGGGCTGTCGGTGGTTGCCACACGCAAGGCAACACGTTTGCAGGCAAACTTCAGCCCCGCATTGCGCATCAGCACACCGGGCAGAAGGCCCATTTCGGTCAGCACCTGAAAGCCGTTGCAGATGCCAAGCACATGACCGCCGCGGGTGGCATGGGCCTTGACCGCCGCCGCGATCGGGGATTGCGCCGCAATCGCCCCGCAGCGCAGGTAATCGCCAAAGGAAAACCCGCCCGGCACACCGACCACGTCCACGCCATGCGGCAGGTCTGTATCCTTGTGCCAGACCCGTGCCACCTGAAAGCCTGCCTGCTCGAAGGCCGAAGCCAGATCGCGGTCGCAGTTTGAACCGGGAAAGGTGATTACAGCGGCTTTCATGGGACTCTCCCTGCTGGTTGGCCCTGATGGTTGGGTGACTTGCCCATAGCGCAAGCCGCTGGCCGCTTCCAGTGCGCGATTGGCCTATTTGCTGCGATAATGCTGCAAGACAAACACCCGGATTGCCGAGGCCAGTCCTTCATCGCCCTCACGGCCCGCGTCGATGCGCGCGGCAAGGGCGTTTACCGTCTCGCCCTGTTCGGTGGCGATGCTGCGAAACGCGTCCCAGAAACTTGGCTCCAGCGAAACGCTGGTGCGGTGGCCGTGCAGGGTCAGCGAATGTTTGGCGGGGCGGGTGGTCATGATGACAGTCTATCGCGGGCAGGGCGTGGCGCAAAGGGTAGTTCGACCACTCTGGCGCGTGCAGAAAGCTGGTGCCAACAAAAAAACCCGGACAGGCATGTCCGGGTTTTTCTCATTTCGGGTTTGAAGCGGTTCAGAATGCCAGACTGAAATGCTCGCCCATATCTGGTTGCTCGCCAGTGACCTTGGATTTGACCAATTCAAACGCAAAACCAAGCGCGCCCGAGGTCAGCCAGACCTCGGCCGCCGATGGGGTCAGTTTGACCAGACGGATATCGGGGTCGTCGATCCCGTCAAACCAGCTGCTTGCGACCGGGTTCCACAGCTCTTCCAGCTTGGCGCGGTCCGCAACAATGGCGGCGCTGCCCTCGATGCGGGCGTGGATGTTGCTGTCGCCTGTCACGATCAGCGATGCCTCGGTCTCGCCGCGCGTGACCGCCTCTACTAGAGCGGTGCCCTGCGCGGTGATAAACCAGATCGCGCGGTCATCTTGCTTTGCATAGGGTGCCATCGGTACATGGCGGGCGCTGCCAATGGCCAGCATCGAGGACCGGACGCCCTCCAGTTCTTTCCAGAATTTCTCAACCGACATGGATTACCTCATATGTGAATTTGGGATGGGCGCGCGCAGTTGCGGCACCGTACACCGTCGTTTTGTCAACGCCTGGGCCGGGTCAGGGTTCCACCCAATGCGCGCCAAAGGGCAAAGCACGTTCACGGTGTTGGCATTTGGTTCGGGGCCTGCCAGCGCCTATCTTGCGCTGGTCCGCCTTCCGGCTTCCGGCCGTACAAAAGGAACCGCAGCCGAATGACCCAGCCCCCCACCGCCGCCGAGACGCGCGGCCTGCAATCAGCTCGCGAGATCGAGGGCCATCTGACGGCGCTGGAAACCTTTACCCCGATGGCGCTGGGCGTCTTGTCGGTGGCATCCGGGATTTACACCTATCTGGGCGTTTCATCGCTTTTGAATGACAGCGGCGCGATGAGCTTTTTTGCCGCCATCGCCTATTCGCTGGCCGTGTCGGTCGCGATTTTTGTGTTCTGGAGCTATCTGATCCGGCTGTTGCCTGCGATGCGCAGTGCAGCTTCACGTCTTGGGTTGTTTTTGTCGATGGCTCTGGGGTCGGTTGCGATTATTGCGATGTCCAGCTGGCTGAACGCGGCAGCATTGGCCGGGTCGGCGGCGGTTGAACAGCATTTGGCCAAGACCGTGCAGCAATACCAGATCGGGTTAGAACAGGCCAACAGGGTTACGGTTGCGGCGCAAGGTCTGGGCCTTGATGTCGCGCGCACCCGGCAGAGTTTTCAGGATCTTTCCGCGCAAGAGGCCACGGGCAACCTGTCCGGCACCGCCGGACGTGGCGCGGTGTTTCGGGTGCTGATCCAGAAGGCGGACGAACTGGCCGGGCTGGAAGCGCAGATTACCACCCAAGGTCCGCTGGTTGATGCCGCCTTTGCCGAGGGAAACCAGATCCTTAGCCGGATGCGGGCGCTGACGGCTTCGGCCGGGGATGTTGAACAAAGATCGGTGGAGTTTGCCGAAGAATCTGTGCGCCTTGCTGGGTTGATCGCGCAGTTGCGGCAGTTGTCGGTGGCCCCGCTGGTCGCACGCGCGGCGCAGGATCTGTCGGCCTCGGTTGTGGTGCCGGAACTGGACGGGTCTACCGACAGCATCCGCAATGACCAGCGCAGCACGATTGATGCGGTGCTGACCTTGCTTGCGCAACGCGCGACCACGCTGAAGGTGGCGGCGGATGAGGTGCTGGCGATGCCGACGCCAGACGACACGACCTATGCGCCGATTTCCACCGCAGATGCGGTGCTGCGCTATGCGGGCGATTTCATCCCGTCATGGGCCGGGGCCATCGCGATTGACCTGCTGCCGGCGGTGCTGGTGCTGATCATGATGGTGGCGCAAAGTGCCATCCGGTCTGACCGGGGAACGACCGCGCCGGAAGAAACCATGACGCTGGCCGAAATCCGTGCGGCAGTGATGGCGCTGCGCGCGCTTGACCCGCCTGCGTCCGTGCCGGTGCGCGTTGCTGCGGTCGAACCGCTTGCCGACGCGTCAGGAGCAGACTCCCCGCCGCCCCACCTGGTCAGCGGCAGGCGCTGAATGCCCGGCTGGCGCGTGCCCCGGTCGGGTCGGATATTGCAGGCCATGCTGGCCGCCCAGATCGCTTTGGCGGGGTTGATCGTGTTTGGCGATTTTCGCCGGATCGCCCCGGATCTGTGGCGCGCAAACTCGACCCCGCCTGCTGCGGTGCCTGTGCGACCCGGCGACCAAACCCGCCGCTATGCCCCGCGTGATCTGCCCCGCGACCAGCCCGCCGGTCCGGGCTTTCCGCGCAGCGACGAGGTGCCGCAACGGCTGCAATTCACCGAGACACAGGTGAGCGGCCTTAAAACCGTTTTGCTGGAAGGCGCGATTGAGCCCGGTGACAGCGCGCGTCTGGCCCAGTATCTGGACCAGCGCCGATCAGCACCCGAACAGATTGCCCTGCACAGTCCCGGCGGATCCGTGACCGACGCGCTGGAGATCGGACGCATGATCCGTGCGGGCGGCTGGCCCACGGTCATGCAAGCCGGGGCTGCCTGCTTTTCCTCCTGTCCCTATATCCTTGCCGCTGGCACTGATCGCCGGGTCAGCCGCACCGCGCTGGTGGGCGTGCATCAGCACTATTTTGGCGAAAATACCCTGCTGCCCGCGTTTCTTGCGGTGGAAAGCATCCAGCATGGGCAGGGCGAGGTGCTGGACTATCTGGACAGCATGGGGATTGACCTGCGCCTGTCGGCCAAAGCCATGCAAACCCCGCCCGCCAACATCTACATTCTGGTCGAGGAAGAACTGACCGGGTTCGCTCTGGCGACCGAGATGGTGGAGTAGACCCCTTGCTCAGAAAGCGCCAAAGGCCAGCGCCAACCCGATGATCACCGCGCAGGCCAGTGTGGGGATCAGCACAGCGACCACAAAGATGTCGCCATAGGCTTGCCGATGGGTCATGCCGCAGATGCCAAGCAGCGTGATCACTGCGCCATTGTGGGGCAAGGTGTCCAGACCGCCCGTCGCGACTGCCACCACCCGGTGCAAAACTGCCGGATCAACACCCTGTGTGGCGGCCTGCACCATCAAGGATGGGCCCAGCACGTCAAGCGCAATCGACATCCCGCCCGAGGCTGACCCGGTGATGCCCGCCAAAGCGCCTGAAGACAGCGCCGCCGAAACCAGCACGTCACCGCCTGAAAGCCCTTCGAGACCCATGCGCAACATCTCGAACCCCGGAAGCGAGGCGATGACCGCGCCAAAGCCCACAAGGCTTGCGGTGTTAAAGAGCGGCAGCAGCGCCTGTTCTGCCCCTGCGTTTACCGTTTTCATCACCTCTGGGGGCCGGTTCAGAAGCAGCGCAAGCGCCAAAGCGACCGCCAGCGCTGTGATCACCGACCACAGCCCCTTAACGCGTGACAGCTCACTTTCGCCATAAAGGGGGTCCGCCAGATAGGTTGTGTCAATTGCAGGCAGGATCAGACTGCCCATGGTCAGCGTGACACCTCCTACCGACAAGATCGGCACCAGTGCGACCCAAAGCGGCAAGGGATCGTCGCGCATCGGATCGACCGCAAGCGGGGGCGCGTTGTCTGACATGCGCCGCACCCGCGCCTGAAGCCACGCAATCCCCAGCACCAGCATAACAGCCCCCGCAACAAGCCCCAGACCGGGGGCTGCAAAGGCTGTGGTGCCAAAGGTCGCCATAGGGATTGCGTTCTGAATCGACGGCGTGCCGGGCAGGGCTGTCATCGTAAAGGTAAAAGCCCCCAAGGCAATTGTCGCCGGGATCAGCCGTGCAGGCAGCTCCGTCTTTGCAAACAAGGCCCGCGCCAAGGGCCAGACCGCAAACGCCACCACAAACAATGATACGCCGCCATAGGTCAGCACTGCACATGCGGCCACCACAGACAGAATGGCGTTGCGGGGGCCAAGCGCGGTGGCAATCGCTGTGGCAAGACGCGCGGCGGCACCCGACGCCTCCATCACCTTGCCGAACACCGCCCCCAGCAGAAAGAGCGGGAAGAAGGCGACAACAAAGCCCCCGGCAGCCTGCATGAAAATCTGGGTATAGCCTGCCAGAACGGGCGTTCCCGACAGGGCTGCAGCCAGCATTGCCAAAAGTGGTGCCAACACCAGCACCGACATGCCACGCCACGCCCCCACGATCAGAAGCGTCAGAGCCATCAGGATCAGAATAACCGCCATATCGCCCCCTTGCTGCGCCGCAGCATAGCGCATGCAGGCCGCAGGGACCAGCTACCACCGCTGGGAAGGCTTGCAAGACTGGTATGGGAAAAAGTGGCAGCCCGTAGGGGAGTCGAACCCCTCTTCCCAGGTTGAAAACCTGGTGTCCTAACCGATAGACGAACGGGCCACGCTGTCGGTGGGGGGTGTGTAGAGGCCTTGCTACTGACTCGCAAGAGGAAAAACGCGAGGCCCTAGCCAGATGCGGGGGCAGCGTCTTCGAGGCGGAGTTGCACTTTGGTCCGGCCGCCCCAGTGGTTCAGTTCCAGCCGTCCCGCCAGATGGAAGCGGCGGTGGCCAGCGCCATCCATGGCAGGGCCAATCGGGGTTTCATAGGCGCCAAAGGCCATCGCCTCGAACTGCGCGCCGGTGCCGTCGGACACGGTCAGTTTGAGGTGCTTGTCACCAATCCGGCGCGGCACCACGGCGACATCGGCAAAGGCAAATCGTGGGGCGGGGGCACCCTGACCAAAGGGACCGGCGGAGTCAATCTGTTCAACAAAGCCCGGTGTGCAGGCCGAGGGCATCAGCAGGCTGTCGATGCGCAGGTCGCGCGGGCCGTCCATGCCTGCGCCCTGCCGGCCCAAAAGATCGGACAGACGCGCCATCGCTTCCTCGAGCCGGGTGCGATCAACGGTCAGGCCCGCCGCCATCTTGTGCCCGCCGCCCCGCAGCAGCAGGCCCTCACCGGCGACGCGGTGGACAGCGGCCCCCAGATCAACACCTGCAACCGAGCGGCCCGAGCCTTTGCCCTCGCCGCCCTCCAGCCCGATGACGATGGCGGGACGGTTGAACGCCTCTTTCAGCCGGGCGGCAACGATGCCGACCACTCCGGGGTGCCAGCCTTCGGACGCGGCCCAGACCAAAGGGGCATCCGCGCCGCGCGCTTCGGCCTGTGCCATGGCTTCTTCGCGGACGCGCTCGGTGATTTCGCGGCGCTCTGTGTTCAACTGATCCAGCCGCGCGGCCATCGCGGCCGAGGCGCGCGGATCGTCAGAGGCCAGGAGGCGCGCGCCAAGGTCGGCTTGACCGATGCGCCCGCCCGCGTTGACGCGCGGCCCCAGCACAAAGCCAAGCGCATAGGGGGTGGGAGCCTGATCCATGCGCGCCACATCGGCAAGCGCCACCAGACCAGCGCGTTCGCGCCGGGCCATCACCTTCAGGCCCTGGCGCACAAGGGCGCGGTTCACCCCGATCAGCGGGGCCACATCTGCCACAGTGGCCAGTGCCACCAGATCCAGCATCGCCATCAGATCCGGGCCCTGCACGTCATCTGCACGCAGGCGGCGGTTGGCCTCGACCAGCATCAAAAACACCACTGAGGCCGCGCACAGATGCGCCAGATCACCGGTCTCGTCCTGTCGGTTCGGGTTCACCACGGCCAGTGCGGCGGGCAGGGTATCGCTGCCAAGGTGATGGTCCAGCACCACCACATCGCAACCGGCCGCCGCAATCGGGTCATGCGAAAGCGTGCCACAATCCACGCACAGGATCAGATCATGCGCCGCGCCCAACGCCTGCATTGCGGGCACGTTCGGGCCGTAACCTTCGTCAATACGGTCAGGAATATAGAGCGTAGCCTCGCGCCCCATGGCGCGCAGCCAGATGATCAAAAGCGCAGCAGAGGCCCCGCCGTCGACGTCATAATCGGCGAAGATGGCAATGCGTTCACGTCGGTTGACCGCGGCCAGAAATCGGCTCGTTGCGGCGGCCATATCGCGTAGGGTCAGCGGGTCGGGCAGCAGATCGCGCAGGGCAGGGGCCAGGAAGGCCGGAGCATCTGCCGGGGAGACACCGCGCCGCACAAGGGTATGGCACAGCGCCATTGGCAGGCGGGTCTGCTGCGCCATGGCTTCGGCCAGACGTTCCTCTTCGCTCTCGGGACCGATCCAGCGGCGGCCAAGGACGGAGGCATCAACGTTGAGAAAAGCGCGGGTCATGGGTTTGGTCTGCACCAAGCCGGGGCGGGCTTCAACTGCAAATGCAACACAAGGGGCCAGCGCGGGACACCTCCGGCGGGAGTATTTGGCAAGCAGCAATTGCAGGGCGCGCACGCGAAAGGGCGGGGCGCAGGGTTTGCCTGCACCCCAAGGGTCATGTGCGGATCGGGTTGCGATAGGTCATGCGGCGGACCGATCCGGTTTTGGAGCGCATCAGAATGGTTTCGGTGGTTAGGTGCGAGGGTTCACGCTTGATCCCAGCCAGCAGGCTGCCATCGGTCACGCCGGTGGCGGCAAAGATCACATCGCCGCGCACGAGGTCGTCGCGGGTATAGACGCGGTCAAAGTTGTTGATTCCTGCCTTGCGGGCGCGGGCGCGCTCATCGTCGTTGCGAAACAGCAGCTTGCCGAAAAACTGTCCACCCATGCATTTCAGCGCGGCGGCGGCCAGCACACCTTCGGGCGCGCCGCCCGATCCCATGTACATGTCAATGCCGGTCAGGTCGGGTTCCGCGCAATGCATGACGCCCGCCACGTCGCCATCGGTGATCAGCCGGATTGCAGCACCAGTGGAGCGGATTTCGGCGATCATTTCCTCATGTCGGGGACGTTCCAGCACGCAGACAGTGATGTCATTGGTCGAGCAGCCCTTGGCCGCGGCCAGCGCCGAGACCCGCTCGGACGGGGACATGGCAAGGGTAACAGTGCCGGGCCGGTGGCCGGGGCCGATCGCGAGTTTTTCCATGTAAACATCCGGCGCGTGCAACAAGGTGCCGCGCGGGGCCATGGCAATCACCGTCAGGGCGTTGGGCATATCCTTGGCGGTCAGCGTGGTGCCTTCCAGCGGGTCGAGGGCGATGTCTACCGCCGGGCCATTGCCGGTGCCGACTTCTTCACCGATGTAGAGCATCGGGGCCTCGTCGCGTTCGCCTTCACCGATCACCACCACCCCTTTGATGTCCAGCAGGTTCAGCTGATCGCGCATGGCATTCACCGCCGCCTGATCCGCAGCCTTTTCATCGCCACGACCGATCAGGCCGGCACTGGCCAAAGCGGCGGCCTCAGAGACGCGGGCAAGGCCAAGGGACAGCAGTCGGTCCTGAAACTCGGCGACTTGAAGGGGGGCAACGTCCATGATCTGTCCTTTATGGGAAATGCGTTCCCGCCCGTTTATCCTGCCCTGTCCCCTAGGGGCAAGCGTGATGGCGCTAACCGGGGTGGAAAACTGGGCGGCGGCAGGGGCGCGCAGGCAAAGGCTGCGCGGTGATTAAATTGCAATGCAAATCAAGGTCATGGAACCGTGCGTGGTATCTTGGCCGCCAACGCGCCGGTTTTTGTGGCCCTGCGGCACCGCTGTGTCAGACTTCTTCTATGCGGATCGCCACGGGTGCGCCGATCAAAACGCCAGTGGTGTCGAACTGTGCCAGCGCATAGGCCACATCGGCGGGTGAGGCTTTGTGCGTGACAATCAGCACGGTGGCCTTGTTGTCGGCTTCATTCGGCTGGTTCAGCTGACGCATCTGGTCAATCGAGATACCTGCCTCGCCCAGTGCTGTGGCGATCTTGGCCAGCGCGCCGGGTTTGTCCAGCAGTGTCATGCGCAGGTAATAAGGCGCAGGCGTTGCCGATCTTGCGGCAACGGGTTCCATCAGCGAGGCGGCGGGGCGGCCAAAGGTCGACAGCCGGGTGCCGCGCGCAATGTCGATCACATCGGCCATCACGGCGCTGGCGGTGGGGCCTTCGCCCGCACCGGCACCGCGCATCACGATCTGGCCCACACTATCGCCTTCGAGCACAACCATGTTGGTGCCGCCCTGCAGTTGGCCCAGCGGGCTGTCGGCGGGGACAAGACAGGGCGTCATGCGTTGTTCCAGCCCGCGCCCGGTCATCTGCGCGACACCCAGAAGCTTGATGTGATAGCCCATGTCATCGGCCAGATTGATGTCTTCAATCGAGACATTGCCGATGCCCTCAAGCTCTACCTTGTCAAAGCTGACGCGGGTGCCAAAGGCGATGGCGGCCAGCAGGCTGAGTTTATGCCCCGCGTCGATGCCACCGACGTCAAGGTTCGGGTCTGCCTCCAGATAGCCAAGCTGGCGGGCTTCCTCGAACACAGTCTCATAGGGCAAGCCAGCGGCCTGCATCCGGGTCAGGATATAGTTGCAGGTGCCATTCATCACACCCATGACGCGGCGCATCTGGTTGCCCGCCAAGCCTTCGGTCAGGGTCTTGATGACCGGGATGCCGCCTGCGACGGCGGCCTCAAACCGGATCACGCGGCCCTGTGCTTCGGCGGCGACAGCGAGTTCATGGCCGTAATGGGCCAGCAGCGCCTTGTTGGCGGTGACCACATCCTTGCCCGCCGCGATGGCGGCTTCGGTTGCAAGACGTGCGGGGCCTTCATGACCGCCCATCACCTCGACAAACACGTCGACATCGTCGCGCTGTGCAAGTGCCACCGGGTCGGTTTCCCATGGGTAATCGGACAGATCGGCGTCGCGGTTTTTCTGCGGGTCGCGCGCCGATACTGCGGTGATCACCACCGGGCGGCCTGCGCGGGCGGCGATCAGGTCTGCGTGGCGCTGCACGATCTTGACGACGCCGATGCCGACTGTGCCCAGACCGGCAAGACCAATTCGCAAGGGGGCTGGCATGGGGCGACTCCGTCCTGAACTTTGGCAGAGGTCTTAGCCTGCCTGCCCGGCCAAGGCAACGCGGCGCAACGCCTATTGGCGGCGTAATCTGTCAGCGCGGGCGCGAAGGCGTTCGGCTCGCGCATTGACCGGGCCAATCGCCGCAGCGCCAGTGCCGACGGCATCAGCCTGAGCCAGAATTCCGTCAAGCGGAACCAGAACCGGCGGTGGACCGGGCATTGTCTGACTTTGGGCTGCGATATCGGGCAGGGGGGAACAGCCGGTCTGTGCAAGGCAGGCAAAGACCACGCAGACCGCAGGCAGCGAACGGGACAGGTGGCGGGCAAAAGGCATTGGCGGGTGATCCATCAGAGCACAAAGGGGCTGCGCAGCGCCGACCCTAGGCAGGTTTGGGCCGTCGGGCAAGGGGCGCCCTTGGCTGTGGCGCCGGACCACGCAATACCCTATCCCTGCACAGGCGGCTGGGCTATGGCTGCAACTCCACCTGCAACCCCCGGAGCCGCCGATGACAGACCCGCAGCCAGAGACCCAGACCATTCTTGCCGAATTGCGGCCATCGCCGCCAAGGCGCGTGGTCGGCGTGGTGATTTTGGCGGTGCTGGGCGCCGTGTTGATCTGGCTGGCACTGGCCTATCCGCCGGCAGCCTTTGGCTGGACCGTGTTTCTGTTGGGTTTTGGGGCGGCCTGTTTGTGGCTGGCGGTGCGGATGTGGCAAGTGACCGGGCAGGGGTTGGTGCTGACCCGCGATATCTTGCGCGACCATGACGGCGCGGTTCTGGCGCGGGTTGACCAGATCCGTGCGGTCAATCGGGGCGTGTTTGCGTTCAAACCGGCGGGGGGCTTTACGCTGGCCCTGTCGCAAGCGGGGCCGCGCGGCTGGGCGCCGGGTTTATGGTGGCGGCTGGGGCGCTCTGTGGGCGTGGGCGGCGTGACCCACCGCCACGAGGCGCGCTATATGGCCGAAGTGCTGGACCAACTGATCAAGACGCGGACCTGATGCGGCACTGATGTGGCCTGCGTTAGCCGCAGGCCACACCCTGCATGCAAATCTTGGGCAGGAAACGCGGGCGGGTCACGATGACATGACGCATTGTGCCAGCGTCAACCCTTGTCATGGCGATGATCTCGGCACCGAATATCGGAACAAAATCGACGTTCGCTTCAACCACGATCAAGGCATCGCCATCATACATCTGTGGCAAATGGCTTTGGATGGACGGTATCGTATCAGTGGTCAGGGGAGGCACAGTCGGCACGCTGGAGCGGGACCACAACACTTCATACCGGTTGCGGGTCTGGCTGTAGAACACGCTGGTGATGCGGGTTCTGACCGGCAGGGTCGGCCCCATCATGTATTGCATGGTGTTGAACATGCCTTCCACATAGGCCTCGGTCACCGTGTCTTGCTTGCGGGTCACAAGGTCAGACACCGAGTAGGCTGCCTTTTGCGACCGGTTGACCACGTCATAGGCATCCCAAAAGGTAAAGGTGCCCAGAATGCAAAACATATAGAACGGCAGCATCATGATCATTTCGGCCGATGCAAGACCGTCCTCATTTCGCGAAAAGCGACGCAGCGAGGTTTTCAGTTTTTGGATGAGATTGCCCATGGTCATTTTTCCAAAATCCTCAGGACGGTTCGTTCACAAAGGATGAAATCGCGGAAATCCCGATGCCACCGGTGCTGTCCATGGCCAGCTGGCGGCCAAGCATCAGGTTCGGGAACAAGACCGGGATGATGACACAGGCACGCACCAGCATCAGTTCCTGCTGTCGCCCCGGATTGAACTCTACCACCGGCTGAATTTCCTCATCGTTGTCAACGCATGTCACAGGCGTATTCGGCATGGCCCATGTCTGGGTCGAGATCGGCTGCAATTCGATCATCAGCTGATCTTCACACTGGCCAATGATCCGCGCCCGCGAGCAGATTGCTTGCTTCAGCCCCTCGGGCGTTGGGTCAGCAACCAGACCAAGGCGCAGGTCGCGCATGGCCACATCAAGCGAATGCTCCAGCATCACCGATTTTATCGTGATGATGCCCAACTCTGCCGCCCAGAAGAACAGGCCGGTGTAGATCGGGAAGAACATCGCGAATTCGATCGAGGCGAGCCCGCGCTCATCCTTGCGAAAGCGTCGGAACGGGTTGCGAAGGCCGAGCATCATTGTGTCAACTTCAGCTGGGTGATGTTGGTTGCAATCGAGCGGAACGCGGTGCGGATCTCAAGCCCGGCTGCAGTGAAATGATGGGACGGAGAGCTGGCGCATTGTTCAACTTGTTGGCGTCCAAGATCGGGGGCTTCAAAAGAGATGCCGTAGACCAGAACGTTGCGATTGCGGGCCAGATTACACACCTGCTGCAACTGACTGTCCATGGTCGAAGTCGGGGTCAGGCTCCGGATTGCGTTCATCGCGTTGTTGTAAGCAGTTGTCGTATTGCCATTCGGCCGGGCAATGAACTGACGGGCAACATAGCTGACGCGCAGGTTAGCCCAGATTTGGGGCCAGGTCTGGCGCACCGCATTGCTCCCGCCATAGGGCGTGCTGTACCAGGCATTGGCGTGTGGATAGTAATAGTCCAGAGATGTGTTCGCACGGTCCTGATATACGGAATACCGGCTATCTGATGCGTTGAACCAGATCGGGGCCAATCCGGCACGATAGCCAGGGTTCACCCGTTCCTCGGCGAAGTGTTCCCCATCTGTCATCAGCACAACAATCTTCATGGCATCGCGGTCGGTGTAGCTGAACGGACGGTTTCCGAAATATGAAGGGGTTTGCCCGGCCCCGACCATGGCGGTGTAAAGCGGCCGCGACGATGGGTCCAACATGACCATGCCCCATTTCATCCCGGCGTTGATCGAAGTCGCGCCAACGGCTGTCAGGCCGTTGATGTGGTTTTTAAGGGCCGTGGCGTTGTTAGTCGGTGCGCGCAGCATATTGGCGGTAGTGGGGGGGCACCAGCGGTTCGCCGGGTTTGGAATTGCCCCTGAATTAGTGGGTGCAAGATATGACGTTGTGGACTGGGTCGAGAACGTATCAGCATGCGCCGTCACCGGAAGTCCGGTAGTGCGCGACAAGGACAGGGAGCTGTAGGTCGAGGAGGGCAGATCAAAGCAGTTCACGTTGGTGACGCCGTGATCGTCGACAAGGGTAAAAGACTGTTGCAGGTATTCCGGCAGGTTGACCTGACCGTTATAGGGCACGATCCCGATCGAGACGCGGTTTTGCGTGTCCTGTTCCAGCACGGTGTCAATAAACTCGCTGGCGGCGTCCTTGAGGTTTGACAGCTTGGTGCCAGCCATCGAGCCGGAGACGTCCAGCACCAGCATGATTTCAATGTTGTTGATGCTCTGCTCGGCCTGAGATGCGCCGCGCGCAACCAGCTTTGTGCTGTCAGTCAGGTCATAAAGGTTCATGAAGATCGGGGTGATGACCATTTCGGCCTCTGCCCGGACGGACGATGCGTTTAAGCTGCGCTCAAACTGAACAAGCTTCAGATGGTCGGTCATGTTTGCTTTGGCAAAATAATCGCGCACCACGTTTTCAGCGTTAAGCTCTTGCGTCAGGGAGGCAGCCGCCAGCGTCGCACGGTCCAGCGTCTGTTGTTGCTTGGTCCGCACTGTATCAAAGCGGATGACGTCTACACCGACACCGGCAAGCATCAGCATCAAGGTCATCATCACGACGGTAAAGATGACGATGTGCCCATCCTCATCCCTTGCAAAACGCTTCACGCTTTTACGCGTCAACATTTTGGCAGCACTCATCATTCTGCGATCCATCTCGATATCCCCAAACGCCGCAAGACCCGCCCCCACGGTTCTTTGGCCACACTTACGTTGCTGGACCAAAGCGGTTTAGAGCGGCAAAAATGTGGCGAAGGTCAAAATGCATGCGTAACCGCCAGCGGCAGGAAACGATATGCGCGCAGAATTGGGATTGTTCCTGATCGGGCACCAGAATTTGGCTTTTTACAGCAATGCCATAGCAAGGATCTGGCTGTCCAACGACAACTCGCTCCGAATCGATTCGATTTTTCGTCATCTGCGCTGCACATTTTGCGGTGAACTGTTCACAAACTGACGCTAGTCTGGCCACGGGTGCAAAATGTCGCACCCAGCCTGACAGGAGGGATGGCATAATGAGAGATGGCGAACTGAGCTTTCGGGACTCGGTCGATCTGATGTTCAACCGCGCCGTGCGGCTGATGGATCTGAGCCCCGGGCTGGAGCAGAAAATCCGCGTCTGCAATTCCACCTACACCGTGCGGTTCGGCGTGCGCCTGCGCGGCAAGATTGAGACCTTTACAGGTTATCGCTCGGTCCATTCCGAACACATGGAACCGGTCAAGGGCGGTATCCGCTATGCGCTGTCGGTAAACCAGAATGAGGTTGAGGCGCTGGCTGCGCTGATGACCTACAAATGCGCGCTGGTCGAAACGCCGTTTGGCGGGTCCAAGGGCGGCTTGTGCATTGACCCGCGCGCCTGGGATGAACACGAGCTGGAACTGATCACCCGCCGCTTCGCCTACGAACTGATCAAGCGCGACCTTATCCACCCCGCGCAGAACGTGCCCGCCCCCGACATGGGCACGGGCGAGCGTGAAATGGCGTGGATCGCCGACCAGTATAAGCGGATGAACACCACTGACATCAACGGCAACGCCTGTGTCACCGGCAAACCGCCACATGCGGGCGGGATTCAGGGCCGGGTCGAGGCGACCGGCCGCGGCGTGCAATATGCGCTGCAAGAGTTTTTCCGCCACCCCGAAGACAAGGCAAAGGCCGGTCTTTCCGGTGATCTGGACGGCAAGCGGGTCATCGTTCAGGGCCTTGGCAACGTGGGCTATCACGCCGCCAAGTTCCTGTCGGAAGAAGACGGCTGCAAGATCACTGCGATCATCGAACGTGATGGCGCGTTGCAGGATGAGTCCGGGCTGAACATCGAAGACATCCGGCAATGGATGGTCAAGCACGGCACGATTCAGGGCTATCCGTCAGCGGCATTTGTCGAAGACGGCACCGCGCTGCTGGAGGCAGAGTGCGACATTTTGATCCCCGCCGCGCTGGAAGGCGTGATCCACAAAGACAACGCCGCCCGAATTCAGGCGCCGCTGATCATTGAGGCAGCGAATGGCCCGGTCACCTTTGGCGCCGATGAGATCCTGCGCGAAAAGGGAGTGGTCATCATCCCCGACATGTATGCCAACGCCGGTGGTGTAACGGTGTCCTATTTCGAATGGGTCAAGAACCTGTCCCACATCCGCTTTGGCCGGATGCAGCGCCGCGCCGAAGAAGCGCGCTCGCGGCTTCTGGTCGAGGAATTGGAGCGGTTGTCGTCGGATCAGGGCCTTGGCTGGACCCTGTCGCCCGATTTCAAGGATAAGTTCCTGACCGGATCGGACGAGTTGGCACTGGTGCGCTCGGGTCTGGATGACACCATGCGCACCGCTTATCAGGCGATGCGAAAGGTGTGGCACGAGCGCGATGATGTCGATGACCTGCGCACGGCGGCCTATATCGTGTCGATCAGCCGGGTGGCGCAAGCGTATCGGTCCAAAGCGTTGTAAGCGGTTATGGCCATCCGCGACATTCATTGTCGCGGATGGCCAAGGCGCGGCTGTCGATCCTTGCTTATCTGCCACGGACCCGGTTCAATGCGCCGGTCATGGAAAGGTCTGCGATGCGCTATTCAGGCTTCAAGGTCATTGCTCAGGGTTTGTTCGGCAACACCGGATGGAAACCCGCGTGGCGTGATCCGGCCCCCAAGGCGGAATACGATGCCGTGATCATCGGCGGCGGCGGCCACGGGCTGGCCACCGCTTATTATCTGGCGAAAAATCATGGGCTGACCAATATTGCAGTTCTGGAAAAGGGCTATCTTGGGTCGGGCAACATCGGGCGGAACACGACCATCGTGCGGGCCAACTACTTCCTGCCGGGCAATTCCGAATTCTACAGCCACTCGCTGAAACTGTGGGAAGGCTTGGAATCGGATCTGAATTACAACGTGATGCACAGCCAACGCGGGCTGATAAACCTGTTCCATTCTGACGGCCAGCGCGATGCTTTTGCCCGGCGCGGCAATGCGATGATCAACCAAGGCGATGATGCAGCGCTTCTGGACCGCGACGGCGTGCGCGAGCTGCTGCCCTATCTGGATTTCGACAACACCCGGTTCCCGATCTACGGCGGTCTTTTGCACCCGCGCGGCGGCACCGCCCGCCATGATGCGGTGGCCTGGGGCTATGCCCGCGCCGCCGACCAGCGTGGGGTGGATCTGATTCAGAATTGCGAAGTGACCGGCATTGACATCGAGGGTGGCCGCGTGACCGGCGTGCAGACCAGCCGCGGCAGGATACGGGCGAAAAAGGTAGGCTTAGTGGTCGCCGGGCGCTCTGGCCAGGTGGCGGCAATGGCGGGGCTGCGGCTGCCGATCGAAAGCCATGTGTTGCAGGCTTTCGTTACCGAAGGGCTGAAGCCGGTGATTGACCATGTGATAAGCTTTGGCATGGGCCATTTCTACATCAGCCAGTCCGACAAGGGCGGGTTGGTGTTTGGCGGCGATCTTGATTTCTATGCCAGCTACGCCTCACGCGGGAATCTCCCGATGGTGGAACATGTGATGGAGGCGGGCATGACCCTGATGCCGATGATCGGCCGCGCCCGCGTCCTGCGGTCCTGGGGCGGGATCATGGACATGACGCCAGACGGCTCTCCCATCATCGACCGCACGCCCGTGGACGGGCTGTTCATTGATGCGGGCTGGAACTACGGCGGGTTCAAGGCGGTGCCGGCCTCGGGCTTTTGCATGGCGCATCTGATGGCGACCGGGCAATCGCATGCCGTGGCTGCGCGTTTCAAACTCAACCGCTTTGCCACCGGCCATCTTCTTGACGAAGAAGGCACCGGTAGCCAGCACAACCTGCATTGAGGCGCGCTGTGGTCTTGACCCCCTCGTTCCCTGCCTTTGCGTCGGATGCCTCCGGCGGGAGTATTTTATCAAGCAGCAATGTAAGGCGCGCGTTGTTTGATTTGCTGCTTGCCAAAACACTCCGGGGTGAGGCCGCAGGCCGAGGGGCGGCGCCCCTTGCAACAGTCGTCAATCAGAAAGGCTTTTCAAGATGCGCCTGACCTGCCCGCTTTGTGGCCCGCGCGACCGGCGCGAGTTTTACTATTACGGTGCGGCGGATTATCTGCGCCGCCCGGCAGAGGGGGCGTCGCCGGACGACTGGAATGACTATCTGCACAATCGCGACAATCCAGCGGGGTTGACGCAGGATCTTTGGTATCACGAGCAGGGATGCTGTGCCTGGCTGAAGGTCACGCGCAACACGGTGACTCATGAGATCGTCGCCGTCGAAGCGGTTGCGGTTGCGGATGCGGGGGGGGCGGCATGAGGATCGACGGCAAGGGTCGGATCGACCGCACGCGGCCGGTCACGTTCCGGTTTGATGGCTGCACCTATGCCGGCTACAAGGGCGATACTTTGGCCTCGGCCCTGATTGCAAACGACGTGCGGGTTGTCGGTCGGAGCTTCAAATATCACCGTCCGCGCGGGATCCTGACCGCCGGGTCAGAAGAGCCCAATGCGCTGGTAGAGATCATCGGGCCGTCAAACCAGACCCCCAACACCCGCGCCACAGTGCAGGAGTTGTTCGAGGGATTGGAGGTACGCAGCCAGAACCGTTGGCCTTCGCTGGGGTTTGATCTGCTGGAGGTCAACGATCTGGTCGCGCCGTTTCTGTCGGCGGGGTTTTACTACAAGACCTTCATGTGGCCGCGCCGGTTCTGGGAGGGGCTGTATGAGCCGCTGATCCGTCGCGCGGCGGGCTTGGGCAGTCTGTCGGGGCGGCATGATGAGGGCGTCTACGAAAAGGCCTGGGCGCATTGTGACATGCTGGTCATCGGGGCCGGGCCTGCGGGGCTGATGACGGCGCTGACTGCAGCACGCGCCGGGGCTGATGTCATTCTAGCCGACGAATCCTCTGAGCTGGGGGGGCGTCTGCTGTCGGATGAAGCGGAAATTGACGGCGCGCCTGCCGTGGAGTGGGTGGCGGGGGTGGTGGCCGAGCTGACCAGCATGCCCAATGTGCGGCTGATGACGCGGACCTCGGTGACCGGGGCCTATGACGATGGTACGTTTGGTGCGTTGGAGCGGGTGGGCTTGCACCGCCGCCCGCGCCCGAACCTGCCGCGTGAGTGTTTTTGGCGGATCGTCGCAAAGCGCTCGGTTCTGGCGGCGGGTGCGTTGGAGCGGTCGGTGGCCTTTGAGGATAACGACCGACCCGGCGTGATGATGGCGTCCAGCCTACCGACCTATTTGAACCGGTATGGTGTGGTACCGGGCAAGCGAATTGCCCTTTTCACCAACAATGACTCGGCGCGTGCCACCGCCCGCAGCCTGATGGCGGCCGGGGTAGAGGTTGCGGCAATCATCGACAGCCGCACCGATGCACCCGACGAGCCGGGCATGGTTGTCCACAAGGGTGCGCAGGTTGTGCGGGCGCGGGGGCGGATGGGGCTACGGGAAATCACGATTGCCAAGGGCGGGACGCAAACCCGGCTGGAGGTCGATTGTCTGGGCGTCTCGGGTGGCTGGAACCCGACGCTGCATCTGACCTGCCATATGAATGGCCGGCCGCGCTGGTCTGATGAGCTTGCTGCGTTTGTGCCCAATGAGGGCGCCATTCCCGGCATGATGGTCGCAGGGGCGGCCAATGGCACGTTTTCGACCCATGGCTGTCTGGCGGCGGGGGCTGAGGCCGCGCGGGCGAGCCTTGAGGCCCTCGGGCTTGGCTCGGGCGCGGTAGATTTGCCGCAGACGACGGATGCGCCTTACAACATTGCGCCGCTGTGGCAGGTGCCGGGCAAGGGCCGCGCCTGGCTGGATTTTGCCAATGATGTGACGGTCAAGGATGTGGCCCTGTCGGCGCAGGAAGGCTTTCGCAGCGTTGAGCATATGAAACGCTACACCACCCAAGGCATGGCCCCCGATCAGGGCAAGAACTCCAACGTGGCTGCGTTGGCAGTGCTGGCCGATGCCACCGGGCGCGGCATTGTGCAGACCGGCACCACCACGTTCCGCCCACCCTACACGCCGGTGTCAATTGCCGCGATGGGGGCCGGGGGCCGGGGGGATGGTTTTGCGCCGCAGCGGTTCCTTACAAGCGATCAGGCCAGCCGCGACCGTGGCGCGCCGATGATCGAGACGGGGCTTTGGTATAGGCCCAGCTATTTCCCCAAGCCGGGCGAGACAACCTGGCGTGAGGCGTGCGACCGCGAGGTGTCGATGGTGCGGTCTTCGGTTGGGGTTACCGATGTATCGACCCTTGGCAAGATCGACATTCAGGGGCCGGATGCGGGGCGCTTTCTGGACTTCGTTTACAGCAATACGGTCTCCACTTTGCCGCTGGGCCGGGTGCGCTATGGCTTGATGCTGCGCGAGGACGGGCATGTGCTGGATGACGGCACCTGTGCCCGGCTGGGCGAGGATCACTGGCTGATGACCACCACGACGGCGGCGGCCGGGCTGGTGATGCGGCACCTCGATTTTGTGCAGCAGGCGTTTTGTGCCAGGTGGCGGGTGCGCTTTGCCTCGGTCACCGAAACCTGGGCGCAGTTTGCGGTGGCAGGGCCACTGGCGCGCGATCTGATCACAAGCGAGCTGGGCCGCGCGCCGGGGCTGCCGTTCATGGGCTGCACAACCGTGACGGTGCAGGGCGTTCAGGGGCGGCTGTTTCGCATCTCGTTCTCGGGAGAGGAGGGGTATGAAATTGCTGTTCCGACCCGCTATGGCGAAGCGCTGTTCCGCGATCTGACTGCACGGGCCGAAACCATGGGCGGCGGTCTGTATGGGATGGAAGCGCTCAACGTGCTGCGGATCGAGAAGGGGTTTATCACCCATGCCGAGATCCACGGCCGAACCACTGCCTTTGACATCGGCATGGAGCGGATGGTCAGCGCCAAAAAGGACTGCATCGGCAAAGCCGCCGCAGCCCGCCCTGGCATGACCGGCCCAGAGCGTGAGCAGCTGGTGGGCCTGACCCCACTGACCGACAGCCCGGTCACCGCAGGGGCGTATTTGTTTGCGCAAGGGGTGGCCCTGACGCGTGAAAACAGTGCGGGCTATATCACCTCTGTTGGCTATTCTCCCACGATTCAAAGCCACCTTGCGCTGGGTTTTCTGAAAGATGGCCGCGCGCGGCATGGCGAAACCTTGCGTCTGATAGACCGGTTGCGTGGGGTGGATGTGCTGTGCGCAGTGGTCGACCCGGTGTTCCACGATCCGAAGGGAGAAAAGCTGCGTGCCTGATCTGATCGCAAAATCCGCGCTGGGGTTTGCCCCCTTTACTCTGGCCGGCACAACGCTGGCCGAGGTTGACATGGGTCAGATCACCGCAATCGCGCCCTTTCCGGGCCAGTCAGAGGCCTTGAGCCGCGCCCTTGGTATGGCTTTTCCGGCGCCGGGGGCAGTGACGCAGTCGGGGGATGCCCGGCTGGTCTGGGCCGGGCGGGACATTGCATTTCTGATTGGCCCTGTGCCGCCAGATGGCTTGCCTGCCGCTGTTACCGATCAGTCTGATGGCTGGGTGTCACTGGCCCTGACCGGGGCCTGCACAGTGGACGTTCTGGCCCGCCTTGTGCCACTCGATCTGCGCGCGGCACAGTCCGGGCAAGTGTTTCGGACGGCGCTCAATCATCTGCCACTGATCGTATTGGTTGGCATAGAACGCAGCTTCACGCTGCTGACCTATCGGTCTATGGCCAAAACCGCATGGCACGAGATCACAGAGGCGATGGTGAAAGTCGGGGCGCGGGCTGCGACTGGCTGACGCCGCGCCGCAGGACAGGAGCCTCCTGCGTGAGTATTTTTGCCAAACTGAAATGACAAGGCACGCCCTTACTCATTTTCTGTTTGAAAATATCCTCGGGGGTCCGGGGGCAGACAGCCCCCGGCGCTGGCCGTTTGGCGCTACCAGTGACCGGTGTTGCCCATGCTGGCCCAAGGCTCTGCCGGGGAAAGAGCCGCGCCCTTTTGCAGCAGTTCGATCGAGATATTGTCAGGGCTGCGCACAAAAGCCATCCGTCCGTCGCGCGGTGGGCGGTTGATCAATACACCATTGGCCTGCAGATGCGCGCAAGTGGCGTAGATGTCATCTACCTCATAGGCCAGATGACCGAAATGGCGGCCATCTGACGGCAGACCGTCATCGCCGTCCCAGTTATAGGTTAATTCCACCGGGCACTCCGGCTGTCCGGGCGGGGCCATGAAGATCAGCGAAAATCGCCCGCCCTCGCTTTCATGCCGTCGGGTTTCCTCCAACCCGAGCAGCCGGTAAAACGCCATCGATGCCTCAAGGTCCAGCACCCGGACCATCGTGTGCAGATATTTCAAACCCATCGCAGCTCTCCCTGTCTGTGTGCCGCGATAGTAACGCGCTTGTCAGGAAAGGCGAGGGGCCGCTCAGAACTTTGACCGGATTGACAGGCCGACACCCTTGCGCGTGCTGTCATACAGGCTGACATCCGACCGTGTCTTTCTGGCGCCAAGGGTCAGCACGGGAACAAAGCCCATGTAATCCATCTCATTCAGACGCACCGACAGTTCTGCGCCAAAACTCTGGTCCTCGCGTCCCCCGGCGCGATAGCGCGACCGGTCGTAATCGCGTTTCTCTGCCGTCAGGCCAATCGACCACTGCGCCGTCAAAAATGGCTTGTTCCGCGACCAGTCCAGCCGCGCTTCGACGGCATCATGGTCGATGTCGCTGGATGCGGACTGGCTGTCGCGCAGCTGGATGGCAAAGCGCAGCGAATCCGAATTGTCCAGCCGATGGGTCAGGCCAAGGCTCAGGGTGCCGACCTTGGCCGACCGCAGGGCGGCATCGTCGCGCGACTGATCTTCCCATGCCAGAGCTCCGAACACCCGCCAATCTGCCGACAGATCGTGCCGATAGGCCAGATCGGCGCGCAGGTAACGCGACATCGGATCGCCGCCAAACCAGTTTCGGCCATAGCTCAGCCCCGCAACGGCTTCGCCTTGCGGCGTCGGGCGCCAACTGCGTTCCACCCCGATCTCGACGCCCGAAAGCGCATAATCCGACCCTTTTGCCTCCGGGGCCTGAACCTTGGCTGATTTTGACAGGGTGACAAGCTGCTGTTGCAGCCCAAACCGCAGGTCGGTTTTGGCGGTCTCACTTTCGGTCAGGCGCCAGCGGAATTGCCCGGCCAGACTGCTTTGCACCCCGGACAAGGCGCGGGCATCGCCCGACAGCGTAAAGGGCAGGCCAAGGAACCACAAAGTGTCGCTGCTGGTCCCATTGTTGACATTGGACGACGGTTGCACCGACAGGTCCAGATGCATCGACAGACGGCTGCGCGACCGCACATAAAGGAAATCCTGCTCGGCGATCTGACGCGCTACCGGGTTCGGGGCCACGTCCATCGCGCGCCGCAGCCACAACTGCGCCGGCAACGGCTTGCCGCCCGATGCCAAGCCCTGGGCCGCGGCCAGCGCTGAGCCATAGCGTTCCTGATCCGTCGCACTGTGCTTCCACGACAGGCGCGCGCTGCGGGTCGCCTCGGCATAGCGCCCAAGGTCGCGCTCGGCCTGTGATTTCAGCAACAGGGCGGTGGAACTGGTGGGAAACTGCGTCAAGAGCGCCTCTGCCAGCGCCAGAGCCTGTTGCCCCCGCCCTTGCCGCAACAGGACAAAGGCCGCACGCTCCATGTTCGCGGGCGTCAGGGTCACGCTCTGCGCGAACAGGCCGCCGCTTATTGGGACGGTCAGGGCCGCCAGCGCGACGGCCGCAGCCCCGATTATTCCCCGCACACTCATCCCGCGCTCAGGGCTGACGATACAGGATAAAGCCGCCGGTTTCGCGTGCCGTCACATTTGGCGAGCGCGGATCGGTCGAGGTGACAACGATGATCCCCACCACCTCGTCCGCGTTCGGCCCGGCGACAATCGCGTAATAGGAACCAGCCTCATAGGGGCGCAGCGACCCGTCGGCAAGCTGCACCTGACTTGCCAGTTCGCCGCGTATTTCGCCATTTGCGTCAATCGCCCCCGGTCCGACAGCGAATTGCAAGGTGGGCAGCGCACTGCCTTGGGCAAACTCCGTGCTGGTGGAATTGTCCCAGGCGTCCAGCACCTGCTGAGTGACGTCATTGCCCGCCATGTCATAGATGCGGCGGTTGCTGATCTGGCCCTGCACCGCATCGCCGTCGTTGAAATCCTCAAAGTCGATGGCCATTGTCATGTCGCCGGTGGTGTATTCCAGCCCGCCGCGCCCCTGAAAATCGCGCAGACCCACATAGCCGCCGCTATAGCCAGCCTGACCGGTGGTCGGCAAGGACACCGCAACATTGCGCTTGAGGATAAACCCGCCAAAGCCATAGCCGGTATAGGCCCCCGTCCGCACCAGCGCGAATTCGGTGTTTCCGGTCCGGCTGACCCCGGCCAACAGTCGATGCTGGAACTGCTGGATCGGCAGGCCGGTCAACGAGTCATTGACGATCGGTGCCGCCTCATAGACCCGGTATTGGCCCAGCCGCGTTCCCAGCGGGGTGCTGGCATAGTTGATTTGGGTATAGGCGTTGTTGCCATCAAACCCGAGGTTGTCGACGCTGAAGGTGTTGGTGGCCGCGTTATAGGTGATGCTCTCGGCATAGCCCGCACCGGTGGAGGGATCGCGCGCCTCATATCGCGAGATCGGTGTCGCGGCACTGGGGGACGTGGTGCCGGGCAGCGCAGGAACGGGCCGCGGATCTTCGGGCGTGGAGGGGCTCTCGCCACCTTCCGGCGCATTGTCAAATGGATTTCCGCCACAGCTTGCAACGGCAAGACCGGCCGCAAGGGCCGCGATCACACGCCAATTCATGATTACCTGCTCGATTATTAGTGTTCTTTTGTGGATAAAGCTGCCTGCCTCGCGACATTGTGTCAATGAATCCATGCCTGTGCATGCGCGTCTGATGCAGAATTGCCGCGCACCCTGGTGAGGGTTCCCCCACCTCTCGTATCCGGTCACGCTGCAGCCCCTACATCCAGTGAATGGGCGGATTTAGAGAATGGCTCATGCCGCTCTGCCAAGACGACTTTGGGCAAAGGCGCCATGCCATTGCAATGAACGGCATGGTGCGCTGCCTGCCTTTCTGGCCGATTTTCGGTGGACTGCCTTGTTGTATCATGGCCAGCAGGTCAGGCTGACGACAAGAGCAAGGCTTAACCCCGCGCGATGCCTTGACCAGAATCCTCCCCCTATCCCCCCACCCCGAATCGCCTTATGCTGCACCGCAGAAACGGAGGCTCCATGGGTCAGGTCATCACGGTTGCGCAGCAGAAGGGCGGGTCGGGAAAGACCACGCTTTCGGTCAATCTGGCGGTGGAGCTGGTGCGGCGGGGGGTGAGCGTGGCGCTGCTCGACACCGATCCGCAGGGGTCTCTGGGCCGCTGGTTCATGGCGCGGCGGGACCGGTTGGGCGATCCGGGGATGGATCTGTCGACCGCCAGCGCCTGGGGTGTTGGCTATGAATGTGAAAAGCTGCGCAAGACCCATGATATTGTGATCATCGACACGCCGCCCAAAATCGACGCCGATCTGCGGCCGGCGCTGCGCGAAGCGTCTCTGGTGCTGATCCCGGTGGCGGCAAGCCATGTGGACCTGTGGGCCACCGATGGGGTGCTGGACCTTGCGGCGCGCGAAAACCGCACCACGCTGATCGTGCTGAACCGCTGCAAGGCGGGCACGCGGCTGGGTGAGGAAGTGGCGAATGCGGCGGGCGATCTGGCCGAGGTGGCAGCCGCGCGGTTGGGTCAACGGGTGGCCTATGCCGAGACGATGGGCAACGGGCTTGCCGTGGCCGAGGTTGGCAAATCGCCTGCAGCGGCCGAAATTGCGGCTCTGGCCGATGAGTTGATGGCGCGGCTTCAGTCCTGAGGTTTGTCTTTGTCGGTCGCGACGGGTTCATCCGGGCCGCGCACGATCAGCACCCAGAATGCCAGCGCGCCAAGGGCGGCAAAGATCATGCCCCAACCCGGGCTGCCATTCACAAATTCCACAAACGCCCAGGCGACAGGGGCCAAGGACGATACCCAGCGCACCAGTGGATTGGCAAAGAACGGGTGGTTGGGGTCGATGAATTTGTTCATGGGCTTTTCCTGGTGTGCCCTATGCAGGTAGCGAACCGCGGCGGGTAATCCAAGGGGTTTGCACCGAAACTTTTGCCATTTTCGGATTTGTGCAGCGCCCTGACTGCAGGTAGACAAAGCGGATGTTGGTTCCATCCATTCTTTTGCTGATATCGGTCGGCGTGGCTTTGGTCAGCTATGTGCTGTCTGGTTTGGCAATCAGCGACCCGGTGCTGCTGGCGTTGGTGTCGGCCTGTGCGGCACTTTTCTTGTTGGTGCGCGCGGGCTTAGGGGGGCGCGCGCCGCAAAAGGCTGCCTCGGCCCCGCTGCGCAGCATTGTGGTCGACGGATCAAACATCATGCATTGGAAAGGCGAGACAGCGCAGCTTTCGACGCTACAAGAGGTGGTCCGGTCGCTGATTGATCACGGGTATCAGCCCGGCGTGGTTTTTGACGCCAATGCCGGGTATAAGCTGACGGGGCGCTATATGGATGACGGCCCGCTGGCCTATGCGTTGGGCCTGCCCGCCGACCGGGTGCTTGTGGTCCCAAAGGGCGAACCCGCCGACCCGGTGATCCTGAAAGTGGCGCGGGATCTGGGTGCGTTGGTTCTCAGCAATGACCGCTTTCGCGATTGGGCGGCAGAGTTTCCCGAAGTAGCCCAACAGG
Source organism: Pseudotabrizicola sp. (assembly GCF_030684215.1). Lineage (GTDB taxonomy): Bacteria > Pseudomonadota > Alphaproteobacteria > Rhodobacterales > Rhodobacteraceae > Pseudotabrizicola. Next base: position 38,886 of record NZ_JAUXOV010000074.1, on the reverse strand, counting down.
GCCATTTGCGGCGCGGCGGCTACCGCGACGGGGTGCTGTGGATGGAGATTTCGTCCTAACGCTTGCGCCGTTTCACGCCGCCGCGCTGACCGGGGCGGCCAGCGGTAGAGCGGCCCGCCATTTTCTGCGCATCCTCTACCGCGTCATCGATCACCGATTGGCGCGCAAGTGGGTCATCGGCGACGGCCAGTTCCACCGCCTCCAGCCGTTTGACCTCATCACGCAGGCGGGCGGCTTCCTCAAACTCAAGGTTCTCGGCGGCTTTGCGCATTTGCAGGCGCAGCGCATCCAGATGGGCGGCAAGGTTCTGGCCGACCATGGGTTTGCCGACCTTGGCGGTGACGCGGGCCATGTCGGTATCGCCCTGCCACAGGCCTTGCAGCACATCCTCGACGTTTTTCTTGACCGTCATCGGTGTGATGCCATGCTCAAGGTTATAGGCGATCTGCTTGTCGCGGCGGCGGTTGGTTTCGCGAAGCGCGCGTTCCATACTGCCGGTGATGCGGTCGGCATACATGATCACGCGGCCATCGGCGTTGCGCGCGGCGCGACCAATGGTCTGAATGAGTGAGGTTTCTGACCGCAGGAAGCCCTCTTTGTCGGCATCCAGAATCGCCACCAGCCCGCATTCGGGAATGTCCAGACCTTCGCGCAACAGGTTGATGCCGACCAACACATCAAACGCCCCAAGCCGCAAATCGCGCAGGATTTCAATGCGTTCGATGGTGTCGATGTCAGAGTGCATATAGCGGATGCGGATGCCCTGTTCGTGGAAATATTCGGTCAGGTCTTCGGCCATACGCTTGGTCAGGGTGGTGACCAGAACGCGCAGATCTTGTGCTGCGACTTTGCGGATCTCGTCCAGCAGATCATCGACCTGCATCTCGACGGGGCGGATTTCTACCATAGGGTCCACAAGACCTGTGGGGCGGATCACCTGTTCGGTGAAAACGCCGCCCGCCTGATCCATTTCCCACGCGGCGGGGGTGGCGGATACAAACACCGATTGCGGACGCATCGCATCCCACTCCTCAAACTTGAGGGGGCGGTTGTCCATGCATGACGGCAGGCGGAAGCCGTGTTCGGCAAGAGTCATCTTGCGCCGGAAGTCGCCCTTGTACATGCCGCCGATCTGCGGGACAGAAACGTGGGATTCGTCAGCAAAAACAATGGCATTGTCGGGGATGAATTCAAACAGGGTTGGCGGCGGCTCGCCGGGGGCGCGCCCCGTCAGATAGCGCGAATAGTTCTCGATCCCGTTGCAGACGCCGGTGGCTTCCAGCATCTCCAGATCGAAATTGCAGCGCTGTTCCAGACGTTGCGCTTCCAACAGCTTGCCCTCATTCACCAACTGATCCAAGCGCTGGCGCAGCTCTTTCTTGATGCCGATGACCGCCTGCTGCATCGTCGGGCGCGGGGTGACGTAGTGGCTGTTGGCGTAGATGCGGATTTGCTTGAACGTGTCGGTCTTGGCCCCTGACAGCGGGTCGAATTCGACGATGGCTTCCAGTTCCTCGCCAAAGAACGAAAACCGCCATGCGCGGTCGTCAAGGTGGGCGGGCCAGACCTCCAGGCTGTCGCCGCGCACCCGGAAGCTGCCGCGCTGGAACGCCTGATCATTGCGGCGGTACTGCTGGGCCACCAGTTCGGCCATCACCTTGCGTTGGTCGTAGGTTTCGCCGACCAACAGATCTTGCGTCATCGCGGAATAGGTCTCGACCGAGCCGATGCCGTAGATGCACGACACCGAGGCCACGATGATCACATCGTCACGCTCCAGCAGCGCCCGCGTGGCAGAGTGGCGCATGCGGTCGATCTGTTCGTTGATCTGGGATTCCTTCTCGATATAGGTGTCAGAGCGCGCGACATAGGCTTCGGGCTGGTAGTAATCATAGTAGCTTACAAAATATTCGACGGCGTTTTCGGGGAAGAAGCCCTTGAATTCGCCGTATAATTGCGCAGCCAGTGTTTTGTTGGGGGCCAGAATGATCGCTGGGCGCTGGGTTTGTTCGATGATCTTGGCCATGGTGAAGGTCTTGCCGGTGCCGGTGGCCCCCAGAAGCACCTGATTTTGTTCACCCGCCATCACGCCTGCCGACAACTCGGCAATTGCTGTCGGCTGGTCGCCTGCGGGCTGGAACGGGGTGGACAGCACAAAGCGCCGACCGCCTTCCAGCTTTGGCCGGGTCAGCACGTCGGGGCGATCCGTCAGAGCGTTGGCGTTGTTGTGGGGCATGGCGTCCTTTCGGTCCCGTCGAGTCGCGGCCCGTCCAATGTATTCCGTTTTTGTTCCCATAAAAGGGGGGCGTTCGCGGAAGATTAACCCTCATTGCAGCAAGGTTAAGCAAAGTGATTCAATTTTAAGGAAAACACGTCGAAATTCTGCAGCTTTTGGTTGATCGCATGGCCCGGCTTTGGCACAGTGCAAAGGCAAGCAGCAAACTGCCGCTGTCGGTTGGTCGCACCACACCCCACCCACACCCCGTGATCAACCGACAGCAACTTGCACGCGGCCAACATGCGTTGACGCTTGCACTGCGCCCCGGTTTTCCGCCATATAGCGCCTGTCTGACCCGGAGGTTTCCAATGCGCGCCCGCATCTACCAGCCCAGCAAAACCGCGATGCAATCTGGCACGGCCAAAGCCCGTGGTTGGGTGCTGGACTTTGCCCACGCCTCGGCGCGCGAAGTTGATCCGCTTATGGGCTGGACCTCATCAGACGACACACAGGCGCAGGTGCGGCTGCAGTTTGATACGCTGGAAGCGGCAGAGACTTATGCAAAGGCCAAAGGCATCGAATACGATGTGCAGCTGCCCAAAAACCGCAAGCCTTTGATCCGCGCAGGCGGCTATGGTGAGAATTTCGCCACCAACCGCCGGGGTGTGTGGACCCACTGACCGGCCTGTTGGTCAAAGCGGTGCAAGATGAGTATTTGCAAAGCAGCAATGCTCAGGAGGCGGGCTTTTCCAACTCGCGTAGCAGCTTTGCCCGTATCGCTTGCGGATAGGCACTGACCCCGCGTGAGGTGATGACAAAACCACCGCGGGTGATGACCCAGTTTTCATAAAAGCGCGTGATTGCGGTGGATTGGCCCAAATCTTCGATGGCAATCGCGTTGATGGCGACGCCTGCCGCACTGGCGCGGCTGCGGGCGGCGCGGACGGTGTTGCCGCTGTTTTCCGGACCGTCTCCAGAAATGTCGATGATGTTGCGTGCGCATCGGGGGGCATTGGCAAAGAGCGACAGGGCCGCGTCGATCGCCTCGCCCACGGCGGTATCTGAGCCGGAAAAGGCGCGCGGCGCACTACGGATCAGGTTTGCGGCATGCACGATATCGGCGGGCGCGCGCATCTGCACCCAAGGCAGGACAACCGCCTGTTGCCCTTGACCTGACCAGTGCAGCACCGTCACGGCCACCTGACCCTCCAACAAGACGTCGGTGACGGCCGGGTCCAGCAGGGCGTTGGCGGTGCCGTTGGCCTGAGTGCGGTATTCGCCCGCGTCGATGGAGCCGGACACGTCGATGGCCAGCACCAGCGCCACGTCGCATGGCCGGGCCGCTGTGGGCAGGGAAAGTGCGAGGCAAAGGGCCAGCGTGCGCATATGCAAATGTGGCGCGGCGCGCGCGGAAGGGCAAGTCAGGAATGGGGGAAGGTGCAGGTTTCTGTTGCCAGGTACCTGCGAACCCCGCCTTACGCGGCTAAGCGCAAGGACTTAAGTTTCGATGTTCGAACTGCTTACGCAGCAAGAGCCATCGGAGCACGGTTGTCGTTTGCAACTGTACATTTGGACCGATAACGGTGGTACCTCACCGAGTAAAAGCTGGCCTCTTTGAACGTTCGTCGATCCTATTTCGACCCCGAACCCCCGAAACGAACGGGTGGAATGGTGGAGTCGCCGGGTACCGCCCCCGGGTCCGAGCCGTCTATTACAGGTGCGTTTATCACCATAGTCCGGGTTGCCCCGCACAAGGCCAATATAGGCGGGCCTTGCCCGGCTCACAAGACCGTATCGGCGCGGTATTCCGGGGGTGGGTTGGTCAGGAAAATACGCTCGTCGGTTTCTTCGGTCACCGCCAGCCCTTCGCGCAGGTAAAACGCAAGGGCCCGGCGGTTGGGACGCAGCACGCTGAGCCGCAAGGGCAGGGCGCGGGTGGTGGCTTCGGCCTGAACAAGCGCCAGCACCGCCGCGCCGTGGCCCTGTCCTTGCCAGAGGGGGTCCAGATACAGCTTGCGCAGCCGAAGGTGGTCGGGGGTGGCTTCGACCATCACAAAGCCTGCCGTTTCGTCCGAAAGGGTGATGATCCGGGTATTGGCCAGATCAAAGGCCGATGGATGCGGTGGCGGGATCAGGCGGCCCCACAGCTTCAAGGCATGGTCGTGCATGACGCGCGATTCCAGATCGCGCACAAAGGGCACATCGGCAAGAGTGGCGGGGCGCAGGTGCATCATGGGGTCAGACTGCGCGCCGGGCGTGACGTCCGTGTGACGCGGCAGGGGGGGGCAACAAAATGCCCGGCCAGAGAACCCGGCCGGGCGCGTTTGTCCTAACGCAGGATCAGAAGCCGGATTTGATCAGTTCGAATTCGTTGATCATCTTTTCGCGGAAATCCGCGGATACCGGGGTTTGTGCCAGAAGTGTTGTGCTGACCGGATCGACAAAAGCGGCTTTCATCGCGTCTTCCGAGATGGTTTTCATCGCTTCGGTATTGGCATGGGCATAGCCCAATTCGTCCAGCAGGGCCTGAGCCGAGCCATGTGCCAGCACGGAGTTGATGAAGTCATAGGCCTTGTCTTCCGACCCCGGCTGGTTCGCCATGTTGACATAGCCGCAGAACCACGTCGAGGCTCCCTCGGCCGGGCTGCGTTCAAACCCGATCGGGAAGCCTTCGGCGGCCAGCAACGCCACGCCATCATTCCACGACCACGACACCAGCACCTCACCTGTTGCCATCAGCTGCGACATCTCGGATGGATCAGACCAATAGGCGCGCACATTTTTATGCGCCTCGCGCAGCCAGTCCGCGGCTGCGGTGAACTGCTCGTCGGTCACGTTGTCCCAGTCGGTAACACCGGTGGCCAGAAATGCCAGCGACCAAATATCATCGGCACTGTCGGGCAAAGAGGTGCGGCCTGCGTACTTCGGGTCGGTGAATACGTTCAGTGTGGCCACATCTTCGGCGGGCACTTCGGTGGTGTTATAGGCGGTCGCGGTATAGGCGTAATCGGTCGGGATGAACCAGACGCCCTGATCATCCTTGATCAGTTCGGAATCAAGCAGTTGCGGCGCGATGTTTGCGAATTCGGGGATCTTTGAAACATCCCACGGCTCGATCAGACCAGCATCGCGGTAGCGCGGCAGCGAGGCGACGCACGGATGCGCCACATCGGCCCGGAAGCCCGAAGAGACTTTCTGAAACGCCTCATCATCATCTCCGAAAAAGCTGTAGGTGGGTTTGGCGCCGTGCTTGGCCACATAATCAGTCAGCACGCCGTCAATCTCCCAGCCAGCCCAGTCAAACACCAGTAATTGTGGGTCAGAGGCACGGGCGGCGGAGGACAGAGCCAGGACGGACGCCGCGCAGGCAAGCAGGAATTTAGTGTGATTCATCATTGTTCCTCTGTGTTGGACCCGGGCCGGAGCATCCCCACTTACGATCAGCCCTTGATGGGGAAGTAGTAAAGGTTTTGTGCAGTCACAAGCGCGGAACATGCACTTATTGCAATGTGGCGTCTGTTCTGGACAGTGCAAGCCAAGCAAAGCGGGCTTGACCTCTGGGAATGGCTGATGCCTGTTTGGGGGCAGACGGCCTGCGTTTTGGCGCGGTCTTGGGCAGGATGAAGCAAGGGAGAATACAATGCGGGCAGTGCTGATGGAAAAGGGCGAAGATGGGCAAGCGGTCGCACGGCTGGCGGAAATGTCTGACGATGCCTTGCCTGCGGGTGATGTGACGGTGCAGGTCGCGTTCTCGACGCTGAACTACAAGGACGGGTTGTGTCTATCTGCGACGGGGGGCGGTCTGGTGCGCAATTACCCCCATGTGCCGGGCATCGATTTTGCTGGTGTGGTCGAGTCTTCGGACGATCCGCGCTATGCGCCCGGAGCCCCTGTGGTGCTGACCGGATGGCGGGTTGGAGAGGCGCATTGGGGCGGCTATGCCACCAAGGCGCGGGTCAAGGCAGACTGGCTGGTGCCGCTGCCCGACGGGTTGACCACGCGCCAGGCGATGGCAGTTGGCACGGCAGGATTTACCGCGATGCTGGCCGTGATGGCGCTGGAAGATCACGGACTTACCCCTGCGGATGGTGAAGTGCTGGTGACCGGCGCTGCGGGTGGCGTGGGGTCTATTGCCGTCGCCATTCTGGCGCAGCTGGGGTATCAGGTTGCGGCAGTCACCGGGCGGCCCGAGACAGAAGGCTATTTGCGCGACCTTGGGGCCACGCGCATTGTGCCGCGCGCCGATCTGGCCGAGGCGATCAAGCGTCCGATGGAGTCGGAAACCTGGGCGGGCTGCGTGGACGCTGTCGGCGGACAGATGCTGGCGCGGGTGCTGGGGCAGTTGAAATCAAACGCCAGTGTGGCGGCTGTGGGCAATGCCGGGGGGCTGGCGGTGCCTGCCAATATCATTCCGTTCCTGTTGCGGGGGATCAACCTTTTGGGGATCAACTCGGTGACGGTTCCCTATGCGCGGCGGGTCGCGGCTTGGGGGCGGATCGTGACCGATCTGCCGATGGACAAGCTGGAGGCGATGATCCAACCCGCCACATTGGCTGATGTGCCTGCGCTTGGTGAGGCGATCCTGCGCGGCGAGGTGCAGGGCCGGGTGGTTGTGGATGTGACGACCTGACAAATGGGCCGTGGCGCGTGGGGCAGGGGGGCTGGGGGGCCAGCCCCCCGTCGCTTTGCTCCTCCCCTCGGGATATTTTTGAACAGAAAATGCGAGGGTACGGTGGGTGGGGCCACCAAGATTGCGTGCCTTGCGTTTTGCGTCGGCCCCCGGCAAGCATTGCCTTGCCACTTTTGACCCGGCAAGCATTGCCTTGCCAATTTTGACCCGGCAAGCATTGCCTTGCCACTTTGGGGAGGCACAATGGTGCTTGATCTGACTTTTGTGCGTGCGCAGTTTCCCGCCTTTGACAGCCCGGTGTTGTCGACCCATGCATTTTTTGAGAATGCAGGGGGAAGTTATCCGTGCCGTCAGGTCATCGACCGGCTGACGCGGTTCTATCACCACCGCAAGGTGCAGCCCTATGCGCCCTATCCCGGTTCGGAACTGGCGGGGGCCGAGATGGACGAGGCGCGTACGCGGTTGGGGGCCATGCTGGGCGTGGCGCGCGACGAGGTGTCTTTTGGTCCGTCAACCAGTACAAATACCTATGTGCTTGCGCAGGCGGTGCGGGGCTGGCTTCAGGATCAGGGCGCCGCGATTGTGGTAACAAATCAGGATCATGAGGCGAATTCTGGCGTATGGCGGCGTCTGGCTGATGAGGGGGTGGAGGTGCGCGAGTGGCAGATCGACCCGCAGACCGGCAGTCTTGATCCGGCGGATCTACAACGCCTTTTGGCGGATGGCCGGGTGCGGTTGATGGCGTTTCCGCATTGCTCGAATGTGGTGGCCGAGATCAATGATGTGGCCGAGATCAGCGCCATGGCGCAGGCGGCAGGCGCACGCACGGTGGTCGATGGTGTGAGCTATGCGCCGCATGGGTTTCCCGATGTGGCGGCGCTGGGGTGTGATGCCTATTTGTTTTCGGCCTATAAAACCTATGGTCCGCATCAGGGCATCATGGTCTTGCGCGAGGGGTTCGGGATGGAACTGCCGGGGCAGGCGCATTTTTTCAACCAGTCGGTGCTGTATAAGTGCCATACGCCAGCGGGCCCCGATCATGCGCAGGTCGCGGCCTGTGCGGGCATGGCGGACTATGTCGATGCCATTGCCGCACATCATGGGGTGAGCGGTGACGCTGCGGCGCGGGGCCGTGTGGTGCATGACCTGATGCGCGCGGCAGAGGTGGCGGTGATCGCGCCCTTGCTTGACTATCTGGCAGGGCGCAATGACCTGCGCCTGATTGGGCCGCGCCGGGCAGAAGATCGTGCGCCCACCGTTGCGGTGGCACTGGACCGTGCTGCGCTGCCGGTGGCCGAGGCGCTGGGCCGCGAGGGTATCGCCTGTGGGGGCGGCGATTTTTATGCCGTGCGCCCGCTGGCGGCCATGGGGGTCGATGCGGCCAAGGGTGTGCTGCGGATGAGTGCGGCGCATTACACCAGTCAAGACGACGTGGCCCGGCTGATCGCGGCGCTTGACCGGGCCTTGTAGCGGCGGGGTCATTTTGACCATTGCCGGATCAGACTTGACCGCTAAGTCGTAACGAATTCAGAGCGGCCGGGTGATCCGAAAGGTGCAGTCGGCCGTATTGCTGTGAAGAACCAGAAAGCGCGCCAGACGTATGACCGATGCCCCCCTGATCCTCTGGCTGCGCCGGGACTTGCGCTTGATGGATTCGCCGATGCTGGCAGAAGCCGCACGCACGGGCCGCCCGCTGATCCCTTTGTTCATTCTGGACCCCGAGACCGAAGCATTGGGGGCCGCTCCGAAATGGCGGCTTGGCTTGGGGATCGCGGAATTTGCCAAGACGTTGGCGACCGTCGGTTCCCAGCTGATCTTGCGGCGGGGTGGCGCGCTGGATGTGCTGCGCGACGTGCTGGCAGAGACCGGGGCCAATGCGGTCTGGTGGCACCGTCTGTATGATCCGGGATCGGTCGCGCGTGATACGCCTGTGAAATCCGCACTCAAAGAGCAGGGCGTAGAGGCGCGCAGCTTTGCGGGCCATTTGCTGTTTGAACCCTGGGAGGTGGAAACCGGCACTGGCGGGTTTTACCGCGTGTATACCCCGTTCTGGAAATCGGTGCGCGATCGGCCGGTGTCGGCGCCGCTTGCTGCGCCCATGTCTTTGACCGCGCCTGCCAGCTGGCCCAAAAGCGATGATCTTGACGGGTGGCAGATGGGGGCTGCGATGCGCCGGGGTGGCGATGTGGTGGCGGCGCATGTTCATGTCGGGGAATCCAAGGCGCTGGCCCGGCTGGACCATTTCATTGGCACCAGCGTTGACGCCTATGCCACCGATCGCGATCTGCCTGCCGTGGATGGCACATCCGGCCTGTCGGAAAACCTTGCCTATGGTGAGATAGGGCCGCGCACGATCTGGGCGGCGGGCTGGCGGGCGATGCAGGCGGGCGCGCAAGGGGCCGAGACCTTCCTGAAAGAACTGGTCTGGCGTGAATTTGCCTATCACCTGATGCATCACACGCCCCATATCACCCATGCCAACTGGAAGCCCGAATGGGATGATTTTCCCTGGCAGGGCGACAACAAGAATGCCGAATACTGGCGGCGCGGGCTGACGGGCGAGCCGTTCGTCGATGCCGCCATGCGTGAGATGTATGTGACAGGCCGGATGCACAACCGCGCCCGGATGATCGTGGCAAGCTATCTGACCAAGCATCTGATGACACATTGGAGGGTAGGGCAGGACTGGTTTGCCGAGTGTCTGGTGGACTGGGATCCGGCGGCGAATGCGATGGGCTGGCAATGGGCGTCGGGTTCTGGCCCCGATTCCGCACCGTTCTTTCGTATCTTCAACCCGGCGATCCAGGTCGAGAAATTCGACCCGAAGGCCGAATATCGTCACCGGTTCATTGCCGAACTCAGCCGCACTCCTGGCCCCGATGCGATGTCTTACTTCGACGCCGTGCCCAAATCCTGGGCACTTGATCCAAGCCGACCCTACCCGAAACCTCTGGTCGATCTGGCCGAAGGGCGAAAACTTGCCCTTGCGGCATATGCGGGGCGAAACTCTTGAGCCGCCCCGTCGTATCTGAAACTGTAAACCAAAGACGACAATTCCCCGGGGAGGGAAGATGGAATTTCTGACAACGACCAAGGGCCAAGGCGGCCTGCCGCGCTATTTCACCCAGGCATTTGCCGTGGCCAGCAGCCTTGGCGAAGGCCGGCTGGATTTCGTGATGCCCGACGGGCGGCGGTTTCGGCTGGAAGGGCCCAAAGCCGGCCCGGTTGCAGAAATTGTGATCCACAACAATGATCTGTTTGCCCGCATGATCCGCGAAGGCGATCTGGGCTTTTGTGATGCCTATCTGGATGGCTGGTGGTCCAGCCCTGATTTGCAGGCGTTTCTGGATCTGGTGCAACTGCCCGCCAACAACGTGGTCAACGATGGCTTTCCCGGCATGGGTCTGTTGCGCAGCTTTGAACGCTTCCGGTTCTGGCTGCACTCCAACTCCAAACGGCAGGCAAAGAAAAACATTCACGCGCATTACGATCTGGGCAACGATTTTTACCGACTTTGGCTGGATGACAGCATGACCTATTCCAGCGGGATGTTTCAGTCCGGGCAGGAAAGTCTGGAAATGGCGCAAGAGCAGAAATACGCCTCGATGGTCGATCAGATGGGCGCCGCGCCGGGGGATCATGTGCTGGAAATCGGCTGCGGTTGGGGTGGTTTTGCCGAATATGCCGCCCGCGAGCGCGGGTTGCGCGTTACCGCCCTGACCATCTCACAGGCGCAATTTGACTTTGCGGTGGACCGGATGGCCCGCGCGGGACTGTCAGACCGGGTGGAAATCAAGCTTTTGGATTATCGTGACGAGCGCGGCCATTATGACGGAATCGCCTCTATCGAGATGTTCGAGGCGGTGGGCGAGCGCTATTGGCCGACCTATTTCAACACCCTGCGCGAGCGTCTGAAGCCGGGTCGCCATGCCACCCTGCAAATCATCACCGTGCCTGATCATCGCTGGCCGGTCTATAAGCGGGGCGTTGATTATATTCAGAAATATATCTTTCCAGGCGGTATGCTGCCCGCCCCGTTCCGGCTGAAGGAAGAAGTGGAACGTGCCGGTTTGCGGCTTAAAACCTCAATCGAATTTGGTGAAAGCTACAGCCAGACGTTGCGCCGCTGGTATGAGGTGTTCAATGATCGCTGGGATGATGTTGCCCGCCAGGGATTTGACGAGCGTTTTCGCCGGATGTGGAACTTTTACCTTGCCTCTTGCGCTGGAGCCTTCCGCGGCGGAAACTGTGATGTAACGCAGATCACGGTGACACGCCCTTCGTAATCTTGCCGGGCGGTTGAAAAAGGGAGCGCTATGCCAACGGCCGCCAAACTCGTCGCAGCGATCATCTTTGGTTTTGTCGCCTTTCTTGCCGCCCATTTATACGCACTTTCATTGCCAGACCCGCGCCAGTCTGGCGTGCTGCGCGAGGTCAGCGCCGTGGTAGGTGTGCTGTGCGGCTGGTTTGTAATGGGCCCATTCGTCATGCGCAGCCGTCGCCCTGTCGATGCGATGGGGGCAGGGGTGCGCACATCCCTGACCATTCTGATTGGTGTGGTGTTGATCTTTGCCACGGTTGAAATGCTGGACCGGGCGATGAAGGGTCGGTTTAAAACGCCACTGGATGCAATCCTTGCGATTTTTGAACATTCCCTGCGGCTTGCCACGCCGATTGCGCAGCCCGAAATTCTGGGCGTTCTGTTGCTGGGTGGGCTGGCAGGCGGGGCCGTGACCTATTGGGCGGGGCGGCGGTGGCCCTGACAGACCCGAAAGGCGTTTCGTGATGGCAGCCCTGTTTCTGGCGGGGCCGTTGCGCCATGCTCCGCTGCTTGCCGTGATCCTGGGCAAAGCGGCAACTCTTTCCCCCGCCACCGCGGCTGGCCGATCCGGGCAGCTTGTGGACGCGCCCGGACATTTTGGCCTTTTGCGCAAGGCCAGTTGTCGGGTGGAAGGCAGTGCCCTGCGGGATGCCACGCCCGAGGATATGGCCCGGCTGGCGTTCTATGCCAAGGCTATCGGCCTTGGGCGGTACAAGCTGAGCCTGATTGATGCAGCGGGCGGCGGTCAGGCCGAGACGTTTGCCTTGCGTCCGCCTTTTGCTAAGGGGCAGGTGTGGGATGAAGCGGTCTGGCTGGCGGATCATGCGGCTTTGGCTGTTGAAACGGCTGTCGAGGTGATGGCGCTTTATGGCCAGACACCCCCTGCATGCCTGAGCGCGAGGATCGGACCGATGATGGTGCGTGCGGCCAGCCGGTTGCGCGCGCAGGCAGATCAGGCCCCCGCTGCGGTGCGCCGCGGACCGGGGCAGGTGACAGTGCAATCGCGCCGCCAGCCTTATGCAAACTTCTTTGCCGTCGAAGAATATGACCTGTCCTTTCGCCGGTTTGACGGCGCGATGAGCCCGGTCATCACCCGCGCCGCCTTTGTGTCGGCTGATGCTGTGACGGTGCTTCCCTATGATCCGCAGCGCGACCGGGTGCTGTTGGTGGAACAGATGCGCGCCGGACCCTTTTCCCGGGGGGATGCAAATCCATGGCAACTGGAGGCCATCGCTGGCCGGATTGACCCCGGTGAGACACCCGAAGACTGCGCCCGCCGTGAGGCCGTGGAAGAAGCGGGCCTGTCACTGGGCGCGCTTTTGCCTGTGGCCGCCTATTACCCCTCTCCGGGGGCCAAGACCGAGTTCATCTACTCCTATGCTGCTCTGACTGATCTGCCTGATGGCGTGGCGGGCGTGTTCGGCGTCGAGGGAGAGGCCGAAGACATCCGCGGTCATCTTCTGGGCTTTGATCAGGCGATGGCGCTGGTCGGTTCGGGTGAGGTTCAGAACGCGCCTTTGTTGCTGACGCTGCTTTGGTTGCAACGCGAGCGTACGCGCCTGCGATCCTGACGCGTCCCGTCGGGGGCGCTGTCGGACGCCTCCGGCGGGAGTATTTTGCAAGCAGCAATGCGTCAGAGGTTCAACTTGACCCAAGCGGCGTTGCGGGCAGACGAGCGCACGCAGGCATCGACAAAGGCCACGCCCTCCAGCCCCTCTTTCAGACCGGGGAAGGTCACTGCGGCGTCAGGCGCGCTGCCGTCACGCCGGGCGATGATGGCGCGGGCGGCCTCGGCATAGATGTTGGCAAAGCCTTCCAGATAGCCCTCAGGATGGCCGGACGGGATGCGGGTGACGCGCCCCGCCTCGGCCCCGGACCCCGCACCGCCGCGTGTGAGCCGGTGCTTTGGCTGACCCAAGGGGCCGACCCAGAGGTAATTGGGGTTCTCTTGTTCCCATTCGATCCCGGCCTTGGTGCCAAAGATCCGCAGCCGCAAACCGTTTTCCTGCCCCGCCGCCACCTGAGAGCACCAAAGCATGCCCCGCGCGCCGCCCTGATAGCGCATCAGCACATGGCCGTTGTCGTCGACCCGGCGGCCTGGCACAAAGGCCTGTAAGTCAGCGGCCAACTCCTCTACCGTCAGCCCGCTTACAAAATTGGCGAGGTTAAAGGCATGGGTGCCGATATCCCCGGTGCTGCCGCCTGCGCCGGATCGCGCAGGGTCTGTGCGCCAACCCGCCTGCTTCTGGCCGGTCTCCTCCACCGGTTCCGCCAGCCAGTCCTGCGCGTATTCCACCTGCACCAGCCGGATCTCGCCCAAGTCTCCCGCCGCGACCATGGCGGCGGCCTGCCGGATCATCGGATAGCCAGTGTAGTTGTGCGTCAGCGCAAAGACCACGCCCGAAGCCTCGGCTGCGCGCGCCAGCTTTTTCGCCTCGCTCAGCGTATGGGTCAAAGGCTTGTCACAGATCACATGGATGCCGCGCTTAAGGAACTGCATTGCCACGGGCGCGTGCATGTGGTTCGGGGTAACAATCGCCACCGCCTCTATCCCGTCTTTGCGCCGCGCCTCCTTGGCCGCCATTTCGGCAAAGCTGGCATAAGCGCGCGCGACCCCCAGATCAGCGGCCGAGGCGAGGGATTTTTCGGCGTCAGATGAAAAACAGCCCGCAACCAATTCATACTGATCATCAATCCGTGCCGCGATCCGGTGTACAGCCCCTATGAACGCATCACGGCCGCCGCCCACCATTCCCAACCGAATGCGCGGTGCCCGCGCCACATGTGCCGCTGTAATGGCCATGTCTAAGCCCTCCTGATTTCATGTTGGCAAAAATACTCCACGGGGGTGCGGGGGTTTGAAACCCCTGCCGCGCAACTGTCAGTCCAGCCCCAGCATCCGCCGGTTCGCGGCCCGGTCGGTCCCGGCACCTGCGAAATCGTCAAACGCTTTCTCGGTCACCCGGATCATATGCGCCCTCACGAAATCTGCGCCTTCACGCGCGCCGTCTTCGGGGTGTTTCAGGCAGCATTCCCATTCCACCACCGCCCAGCCGTCAAAACCATACTGCGTCAGTTTCGAGAATATCCCGCCAAAATCGACCTGACCATCGCCCAAGGACCGGAACCGGCCCGCGCGGTTCACCCATGACTGAAACCCACCATAGACGCCCTGACGACCAGTGGGGTTCAGTTCGGCGTCCTTGACGTGAAACATGCGGATGCGCTCGTGGTAGATGTCGATATGGTCTAGATAATCAAGGTGTTGCAGCACATAGTGGCTGGGGTCATACAGCATGTTTGCGCGCGGATGGTTGCCAACGCGCTCCAGAAACATCTCAAAGCTTATCCCATCATGCAGGTCTTCGCCGGGGTGGATTTCATAGCAGACATCGACGCCGCAGTCCTCGGCGTGGTCCAGAATGGGCCGCCAGCGGCGGGCCAGTTCGTCAAACGCTTCCTCCACCAACCCTGCCGGGCGTTGCGGCCAAGGGTATATATAGGGCCAGGCCAAGGCCCCCGAAAAACTGGCATGTGCGGACAGGCCCAGATTTCTCGACGCGGTCAGCGCCTTTTTCACCTGATCCACAGCCCATTCCTGCCGGGCCTTGGGGTTGCCGCGCACGGCCTCGGCTGCAAACCCATCGAAAGCGGTGTCATAGGCCGGATGCACGGCCACAAGCTGGCCCTGCAGATGGGTCGATAATTCGGTGATTGCGATACCGTTGGCTGCTGCAACCCCTGTGATCTCGTCGCAATACGCCTTCGACGTGGCTGCCTTTTCCAGATCGAACAACCGCCCATCCCAAGACGGCACTTGTACGCCCTTATAGCCGCAATCTGCGGCCCATCTGGTGATGCTGTCCCAAGAGTTGAACGGGGCAGTTTCCCCTGCAAATTGCGCCAGAAACAGCGCCGGTCCTTTGATCGTCTTCATGATGATCCTCCCTTGTTATCGCGGCCCCGGTCCACAGAACCGGGCCGCTCCAATCCCTGCTTGGCTGGGGTGTCTCGGCGCTCGACGGCGGCGACCACGGCGCGGGCCAGAAAGTCACCTGCTTCACGCACATCTTCATGCACGACCAGAATGTCGGGGCGAAAGCGGTGCAGAAACCGGATCGCCTCTTTGGCAACCAGATCAAAATCCTGGCCTAACACCAGCCCCAGCCGTTCTGCCGCGTTCACCGCAGCCATAGCGGCAGTGGTCGATCCGCACAGCAATCCATCGGGCCGTGGGGTGCTGTTGGCCAGATGCTCTATCACCGCCTCTTCGATTGCAGTGCCACCAGAGTCAGAGGTGGCCGTGGTAAGCACCTCAAACGCCAGACCGTGGGCGCCTGCTGCCTGCACAAAGCCAGTTGTCATGTGGCGGGCATAGCTGTGGGTGCGGGGCGGTGGCACCAGCAGCAGGCGCTTGCGGCCGGCGGCAGCCAGCGCTTCGACCGCGGCAATGCCAAAGGCCTCGTTGTCGAAATCGTAGTAGCTGTGCTCGATCCCCATATCGGTGCGGCCATGAGTGGCAAAGGGAAAGTGCCGGTCAGTCATATAGCGCACGCGCGGGTCTTCAGGCTTGGTCTGATTCAGGATGATGGCATCTGCACTTTCGGTTTCCACCAGATAGCGGATCGGGTCCATCGGATCCTGATCGGGAAAATACGGGGTTACGATCAGGTGATAGGCGGTGCCGCGCAAGGCGTTTGCGATGGAATAGATCAACTGTGACGTGTGGTTCATCACATCGGATTCAGTCGACAGAACCAATGCGATTACATTGGTTTTTCCGGTGCGCAGGCGCACACCAGCGCGGTTGGGGCGATAGCCCAGACGGGTGGCGGCTTCTCGTACCCGGCGCTTGGTGGCCTCGCCGATGTCGGGCGCATCTTTCAACGCGCGACTGACCGTTGCCACGGCCAGCCCGGTTTCGGCGGCAATAGTTTTGAGCGTTGGACGTTCAGGTTCCGAATCAGGCGCCGGATGTCGCAGTGGAATGTCGACACCAGAGGTCATGTGCTGTCCCCCATATGGCGAATCGTTTGGCGGTTGTGCTTGGTCAAACCCAGTCGGGGGCCTTGTGCTGCACTTGCGAAAAGCCCGACGCGTGCGCAAGGCGTAAATGCCTTGTCGCGCGAGGAAAAGTTCGGTGTGCGGCGCTGCGGCATCAAGCTCTCGTATTGGGGGTGTGGACTGGAAAACGACCAGATTTCCACTCCATTCAACGCCATGTAAGAACTGCTTCACAAGCGAAAAGATTACTTGATCGGCAAAACTATAACGTTATAGAAATCACTATAACGTTTTAGAAACCGGGAGGACTGCATGAAAACCTTTAAACTTGCGACGGCGCTTGTCGCGTCCGTGGCCTTGCCATCCGTTGCATTCGCAACCGATCTTGAGGTCACGCATTGGTGGACCAGCGGCGGGGAAGCCGCTGCTGTGGCCGAACTGGCAAAGGCATTTGACGCTTCTGGCGACAAATGGGTTGATGGTGCAATCGCGGGCGGTGGGGGCACTGCGCGCCCGATCATGATTTCGCGCATCACCGGTGGCGACCCGATGGGCGCCACTCAGTTCAACCACGGCCAGCAGGCGCTGGAACTGGTCGAGGCCGGGCTTATGCTGGACCTGACCGATGTGGCCGAGGCCGAGGGCTGGAAGGAAAAGGTCTTCCCGCAGTCGCTGCTTGATAGCTGCACCGTTGATGGTCGCATCTATTGTGCGCCAGTAAACATTCACTCGCCCGAATGGCTGTGGCTGTCGAATAAGGCCTATGCCGATGCAGGCTTGCCTGTTCCGGCTAACTGGAACGAATTTGTCGAGAGCGCCCCACAACTGGAAGCTGCAGGGAAAATCCCGCTGGCGCTTGGCAACCAGCCCTGGCAGTCCAACCTTGCGTTTGGCGCAATCTCGATCGCCGTGGCCGGGCTTGATGTCTGGAAAGAGGTCAATGTCGAGAAGAACATGGATATGGCCGCTGGCGCCGAATACGCTGCCGTGTTTCAGGCAGTGGCCGATGCACGCAGCCTTGCTGCCAAATCCACAGTCCAAGACTGGAACCAGGCCACCAACCTTGTGATCACCGGTGAAGCGGGCGGGCAGATCATGGGTGACTGGGCGCAGGGTGAGTTTCAGGTTGCGGGGCAAGTGGCCGGCACCGACTACACCTGCCTGCCGGGACTGGGGCTGAATGCCTACCTGTCAACGGGGGGGGATGCCTTCTACTTCCCGAAAAACAAGAGTGCCGATATTGAGGCCGCGCAAAAACGCCTTGCCGCACTGCTGGTCAGCCCTGAAGCGCAGGTTGCCTTCAACCTCAAGAAAGGCTCCTTGCCGATCCGGGGCGATGTCGATCTGGCCGCTGCTAACGACTGTATGAAAAAAGGTCTCGAACTGCTGGCGCAAGGCAACCTTGTGCCATCGGGTGACATGGCATGGTCGCCGGACGTGCAAAAGCAGAACGAAGACCTGCTGGTCGAGTTCTGGAAAACCGACATGGCCCCGGAAGCGGCTCATGCGCAGTGGGTATCAAACCTGAAATCGGGTCTCTGATCCCGGACTGACGGCGGAGCCGCCCGGGATTGGGCGGCTCTTGCCATCTGAAAACGCACGGCAAGGGGAGGGCAGGCCAATGGCCGAAGCACGGCGGGTCAACCGCATGTGGCGGAATATGAACGCGAAAATCGCGGCGATTCCGATGGTTTTGACAACATTGGTGGTGTTTGTGGGCGGCACGTTCTGGACGGTGCTGTATTCCTTCACCGACTCCAAGCTGTTGCCGCGCGAACGCTTTATCGGCTTTGATCAGTATGAGCGGCTTTGGTCCAACTCGCGCTGGCTGACCTCGATTGAAAATCTGATGATTTACGGGGTGTTGTCGCTGGTTTTCACCATCAGTATCGGCTTTCTGCTTGCCGTCGCGATGGATCAGAAGATCCGGTATGAGGATACATTCCGCACCATCATGCTGTATCCGTTTGCGCTGTCCTTCATTGTAACAGGTCTTGTCTGGCAATGGATCCTGAACCCAGAATTCGGCATCCAGTCCATTGTTCGGTCGCTGGGGTGGGAGACGTTCACCTTTAACCCGCTGAACGACCCCAAGCTTGTACTGTACGGCCTGCTGATCGCCGGGCTGTGGCAGGGCACGGGGTTTGTGATGTGCCTGATGCTGGCCGGTCTGCGCGGGATTGACGAAGATATCTGGAAAGCCGCCCGCGTGGACGGCATTCCGACATGGAAAACCTATCTGCTGATCATCCTGCCGATGATGCGCCCGGTGTTCATCACCACGCTGGTCATCGTCGCTGCGGGCATCATCAAGCTGTATGATCTGGTGGTTGCGCAAACCTCTGGCGGGCCGGGAACGGCCAGTCAGGTGCCCGCGATGTATGTCTATGACTACATGTTTCAGGCGCAAAACCTTGGCCAGGGCTTTGCCGCATCGACCATGATGCTGCTGACCGTGCTGATCGTCCTGATCCCATGGGCCTATCTGGAATTCGGAGGCAAAAAACATGGTTGACGCAACCGCCGTCCTGACCCGTACCGACGCCGAGCCGCGCGGCACAAAACCCAAACGCGCGCTGTCGGGCCGCAACATCATGATTTACGGCACATTGTTCGTGTTCAGCCTGTATTATCTTTTGCCCCTGTGGGTCATGGTGATGACCAGCCTGAAAGGCATGCCCGAAATCCGCATGGGCAATATCTTTGCCCCCCCGGTCGAGATCACGTTCGAGCCGTGGGTAAAGGCATGGTCGCAAGCCTGCACCGGGCTGAATTGCGATGGCCTGTCGCGCGGCTTCTGGAATTCGGTCCGTATTCTGATCCCGTCGGTGATCCTGTCTATCGTGGTGGCATCGGTGAACGGTTATGCGCTGACTTTCTGGAAGTTCAAAGGGTCAGACATCTTCTTCACCATTCTGATTTTCGGGGCATTTATCCCCTATCAGGTGATGTTGTATCCCATCGTCATCCTCTTGCGCGAAATGGGCCTCTATGGCTCGCTCTGGGGTCTGGTTCTGGTGCACACCATCTTTGGCATGCCGATCCTGACGCTGCTGTTCCGTAACTATTTCTCCACCATCCCCGAGGAACTGTTCAAGGCCGCCCGTGTTGATGGAGCCGGGTTCTGGTCGATCTATGCCAAGATCCTGATGCCGATGAGCCTGCCGATCTTCGTGGTAGCGATCATCCTGCAAGTCACTGGTATCTGGAACGATTTCCTGTTCGGCGTGGTCTACACCAAGCCTGATCTCTACCCGATGACGGTGCAGCTTAACAACATCGTCAACTCGGTGCAGGGGGTCAAGGAATACAACGTCAACATGGCTGCCACCCTGCTGACCGGGCTGGTGCCGCTGTTCATCTACTTTGTCTCCGGCAAACTGTTCGTTCGCGGCATCGCCGCCGGTGCTGTGAAAGGCTGACCACGCATGACCAATTCGATCGAAGTCAAGGACCTGACGCTGAACTTCGGTTCCGTTTCGGTTCTGAAGAACATGAACCTGAACGTGGCCGAGGGGGAATTCGTGGTGCTGCTGGGGCCGTCGGGCTGTGGCAAATCCACTTTGCTGAACTGTCTGGCGGGGCTTTTGGAGATCACCGACGGACAGATTTTCATCAAGGGCAAGAACGTCACCTGGGCCGAACCGAATGAGCGTGGCATCGGCATGGTGTTTCAGTCCTATGCGCTTTATCCGCAGATGACGGTGCGCGGGAACCTGAGCTTCGGGCTGAAAAATGCCAAGGTGCCGCGCGACGAGATTGAGAAAAAGGTCGCCCGCGCGGCCGAAATCCTGCAGATCGGCCCGCTGCTGGACCGTAAGCCTGCCGCCCTGTCAGGCGGACAGCGCCAGCGGGTAGCCATCGGCCGCGCGTTGGTGCGCGATGTTGATGTTTTCCTGTTTGACGAGCCGTTGTCGAACCTTGACGCCAAGCTGCGCAGCGAATTGCGTGTGGAAATCAAACGCCTGCACGCACAACTTAAGAACACCATGGTCTATGTGACGCATGACCAGATAGAGGCGCTGACACTGGCAGACCGCATCGCCGTGATGCGCGGTGGCATCATCCAGCAGCTTGCCGCCCCGCAGGAAATCTACAACCGTCCGGCCAATCTGTTTGTGGCAGGCTTCATCGGCAGCCCGTCGATGAATTTCCTGCATGGGGCCACGATCGATGGTGGGCAGGCGTTTCAGCTTGGCGATCTGAAGCTCGCATTGGCGGGATATGAGGGTGGCATCGTGGGCGCGCGCGACAAGGTTATCCTTGGCCTGCGCCCCGAACATCTGGTGGTGCAGGATGGCGCAGAGCCGGGGGTGACGATCCCGGCGATGGTAGAGCTGGATGAACCTATGGGGGCTGATAGCCTTGTCTGGTTGCAGGCGGCGGGCACGCAAATGTCGGTCCGCGTGCCGGTGGAACGGCGCATGGCACCGGGAACCAAGGTGCATTTGAAAGTGGATATGTCAAAGGCCAGCCTGTTCGATGCAGGCAGCGAAGTAAGGATCTGACGGCGATGGATCTGGCCGGCTCATGGCGCCTTAGCGATGAGGTGGGGGAGTATGACGTGCCCTTTGCCTTGCCGGGCGACGGGGTCACGGCGCTGCATGCGGCAGGCGTGATCCCTGATCCGTATTGGGGCCTGAATGAATACGGGCTCCGCTGGATCGCCGACCGCGACTGGACCGCCAGCCGCAACTTTGACCATGATGGCGGTGATTGCGAACTGGTGATCGACGGGCTGGACACCGTGGCCGAGGTGCGACTGAACGGCATGTGTGTGCTGCGCGCTGCCAACGCGCACCGCCGCTGGCGGGTGCCGGTGGCGGGGTTGTTGCGTGCAGGGGACAACCGCATCGACATCACCTTCCGTTCGGTGGTGCGCGAAGGGGCCGCAAGGCAGGCGGCACAACCGTTCCCCATTCCCTATCACCAGCCGAACTGCCCGATCCCAAACGGCAACATGCTGCGCAAGCCGCAATGTGATTTTGGCTGGGACTGGAACATCGCGCTGCCCACTTTTGGCCTTTGGGGCAAGGTGGCGCTGGACCCTGTGGCCGAGCGCGTCGGCGATATCATCGTCGCCCAACGCCATGATGCGGGTCTGGCCGAAGTCAGTTTGCGGGTGGAAACCACTGCCGCAGATGCCACGGCCACCCTGTGCGGCGTGACCGCCACCGCGCCCGCCGTAAATGGCACCGCCACGCTGACCTTGCGGATTCCCAAGCCGCAGCTTTGGTGGCCAGCAGGGCAGGGCGCACAGGTGCTGCATGATCTGGTGGTCACCGCTGGCACGGCGACTGCCACGCGCCGCATCGGCTTGCGTGATATCCGCCTTGTGTCGGAACCGGACGCCGCTGGCCGCAGCTTCGGCTTTGCCGTAAATGGTCGCCCGGTTTTCGCCAAAGGGGCCAATTGGATTCCCGCCGACGCGCTGCATGGCCGCATCACCCAAGGCGCTGTGCGTGATCTGCTGCAATCGGCACTCGACGCCCACATGAACATGATCCGCGTCTGGGGCGGCGGGCGGTATGAGCCGGACTGGTTCTATGATCTGTGCGACGAACTGGGCCTGATGGTCTGGCAGGATTTCATGTTCGCTTGCCACCTTTACCCGTCAACCCCCGACTTCCTGACCGAAGTGGCCGAGGAAATCCGTGATGTGGTGGGTCGCCTGAACCACCACGCCTGCATCGCGCTGTGGTGCGGTGACAACGAATTGATCGGCGCGCTTGGTTGGTTCGAGGAGTCGCGTCGCGACCGCGACCGATATCTGGTCAACTACGACCGCCTGAACCGCACGATCGAGTCCGCCTTGTTCGAGTCTCTGCCCGGTGCCAACTGGTGGCCCTCCAGCCCCAGCCCCGGCCCTTTGGCGTTTGGGGACGCGTGGCACGATGACTCGTCAGGGGACATGCATTTCTGGTCCGTCTGGCACGAGGGACGCGATTTCGATCACTACCGCGACGTAAAGCCCCGTTTTTGCAGCGAATTTGGCTTTCAGTCCTACCCTTCGCTATCTGCAATCGCAACATTCGCAGACCGGAGCGACTGGAACATCGCCGCCCCGGTGATGGAGAGCCACCAGAAAAATGCCGGTGGCAACGCGCGGATTGCGGAGACCATGTTCCGCACCTTTCGCTTCCCCGTCGATTTCCCCAGCTTTGTTTATTTGTCGCAGGTGCAGCAGGGCGTGGCCATCCACACAGCTGTTACCGCTTGGCGGGCGCTCAAGCCGCATTGCATGGGCGCGCTATACTGGCAGCTGAACGACACATGGCCGGTGTGCAGTTGGTCCAGCCTTGACCATGGCGGCAACTGGAAGCTGCTGCACCACATGGCGTGGCGCTTCTTTGCGCCGATCACGGTCATCGCCGTTCCTCAGGCTGACACGATCACGCTAAAGGCGGTGAACGACTTGCCCGATGAGGCGTATATCACGCTTCATGTGCAGGCGGTCAATATGGCAGGCCAGATCCGCCCGCTGGTGGAAACGGACACCACTCTTTGCACCAAAGGCGCCACGCCCTGCACCGTGATAGACCGGGCGCAACTGCAACCGGACGAGGTGCTGCATTGGCACTGGTCAGACGGGGCCAGAGCGTCAGGCGCAGACATCTTTTCCCCACGTGCGTGGAAGACCTTTGATCTGGTTGATCCCAAGATCAGCCAAAGCGTTGCAAGAGATGGCGACGACTGGCTGATCACGCTGAAATCGCACGCCCTTGCGCCCTTCACCGCGCTGGAGGCTGACTTGCCGGGCCGGTTTTCCGACAACGCCTTTGCCCTGATCCCCGGTCAGGACCGGATGATCCGCTTTACCCCCTCCACCGAAGGCACGCCACGCTTCACGCTGCGCCACCTGCATGCCGCCACTTATGGCACCTGAAAGGACCGATCCGATGTTTTCCTATCAACTCTACTCATCGCGCAACTTCCCCCCCATGTCTGCCACGTTCCAGATGCTGGCTGACGCGGGCTATACCGCTGTAGAAGGCTACGGCGCGCTTTACGCCGATGATGCGGCGGTCGAGGCGACAACGGCGGGTCTTGCCGCCACGGGGCTGACCATGCCAACCGGGCATTTCAGTCTTGCGATGTTGGAAACCGAGGTGGCAAAGGTGCTTTCGATTGCCAAGTCGCTGAAGATGCAGAAACTTTACTGCCCTCATATCATGCCCGCCGACCGCCCGACCGATGGCAAGGGCTGGCATGACTTTGGTGCGCGGCTGGAAAAGACGGCCCATGTCTACCGGGCCGAGGGCTATGGTTTTGGCTGGCACAACCACGATTTCGAATTCCGCCCCACCGCTGATGGCGCGATCCCACAAGAGGAAATCTTTGATGGCGGCCCGCATCTGGAATGGGAAATGGACGTGGCTTGGGTGATCCGGGGCGGCGCTGATCCGCTGGCATGGATCGAGCGGTACAAAGACCGGATCACCGCAGCACATGTCAAAGATATCGCTCCGGCCGGTGAGAACGCGGATGAGGACGGCTGGGCAGATGTGGGGCACGGCACTGTGGACTGGCCCTCGATCATGGCTGCGTTGCGTGCCATTGGGGTCAAGCATTTCGTGATGGAGCATGACAACCCCTCTGACCACACGCGGTTCGCAACCCGCGCCATCGCAGCTGCCAAGGAGTTTTGAGAATGGCAAATATGGGACTTGGCATCATCGGCTGCGGCAATATCTCGACCAGTTATCTGCGGCTTGCGCCCCTGTTCAATGGGCTGGAAGTGCGCGCGGTGGCCGATATGAACATGCAAACCGCACAGGCGCGCGCGGCAGAGTTCAACGTGAAAGCCCAATCGGTCGATGACCTGCTGGCGAACCCGGATGTGGATGTGGTGATCAACCTGACCATTCCCGATGCGCATTTCGCGGTCACCAAGCGGATACTGGAGGCGGGTAAGCACGCGTATTCCGAAAAGCCGCTGGTTCTGACGCTGGAGGAGGGCGAGACCCTGCGCGCGCTGGCGGCAAGCAAGGGGCTGGCCGTGGGTTGTGCGCCCGATACGTTCCTTGGTGGCGCACATCAGCAGGCGCGGGCGATTTTGGATGAAGGCAAAATCGGCGAGATTACAGCCGGTTGCGCGGCGGTGTTAAACCACGGGATGGAGCACTGGCACCCCAATCCTGATTTCTTCTTCCTGCCCGGCGCGGGGCCAATGCTGGACCTTGGCCCTTATTACGTGGCCAACTTGATCAACCTTCTTGGCCCGGTCAAACGGGTCGCTGCGTTGACCAGTTCGGCGCAGTCTGCGCGCACCATCTCAAACGGGCCACGCAACGGCGAAACCGTGCCGGTCAAGACGCCGACCAACATCCACGCACTCTTGCACTTTCACAACGGTGCGACCGTCAATCTGTCCACAAGTTGGGATGTTTGGCACCACAAACGCAACCATTTTGAACTCTATGGCTCTGAAGGCACGCTCTATGTGCCCGACCCGAATTTCTTTGGTGGCGAGGTCGAGATTGGCCACAAAGACGGCAGCCTGGAGACGTTGGCGCCATGGGATCACCCCTTTGGCGTTCCGAACCAGGATCACCCAAAGCACGGGCCCCTGGCCAATTACCGCACCGCCGGTCTG
Organism: Pseudotabrizicola sp.; assembly: GCF_030684215.1. Lineage (GTDB taxonomy): Bacteria > Pseudomonadota > Alphaproteobacteria > Rhodobacterales > Rhodobacteraceae > Pseudotabrizicola. Next base: position 14,117 of record NZ_JAUXOV010000074.1, on the reverse strand, counting down.
GCTGATATGGTGCAGGCGCTGATGGCCGGTCGCGACGCGCGCTGCTCGCTTGACCGCACGTTGCATGGGGTGGAGGTGATGACGGCCTGTCTGGCATCGGGAGAAAGCGGGGAGTTCGTGACATTGACCACCACCTGCACCCGGCCCGAGGCTTTGGGCATTACCGAGGCACGGGCGCTTTTGCGTTAGGGTTGGCAAGGGGGGCTTCGCGCCCCCCAAGTCCACCGCTTTGCGGCGGCCTTTCCCCCCGCGGGATATTTGTGAACAGAAAATGAAGTCGGCAATTCAAAGTTCGTAAAAGCGGCAGGTCAGACCTGAAACTTGCTGAAATTCGCATAGCCAACCTTTTGTCACTGTGAGACCCATGCCCCAGAACCCCATTCTTCGCGGCTTCAATCCCGACCCAAGTTTTTGCCGAGTGGGAGAGGACTACTATATCGCGACCTCAACCTTTGAATGGTATCCGGGGGTGCAGATCCACCGCAGCCGCGATCTGGTGAACTGGCGGCTTGTGGCGCGCCCTTTGAACCGGGCGGTCTTGCTGGATATGCGGGGTAACCCTGACAGTTGCGGGGTCTGGGCACCGTGTCTGAGCCATGCCGACGGGCGGTTCTGGCTGGTCTATACCGATGTCAAACGGCTGGACGGAAATTTCAAGGACGCGCACAACTACATCACCACTTGTGAGACGATTGACGGGGATTGGTCCGACCCATGGTATGTCAGTGCGTCCGGCTTTGATCCATCGTTGTTTCATGATGATGGGCGCAAATGGTTCGTGAACATGCGCTGGAACCATCGGTGGCAGGGCACCGGCGCGAACCCGGCGAACGACCGTTTTGACGGGATCGAATTGCAGGAATGGTCGCCAGAGCGCGGGCTGTTCGGGCCAAAGCATGACATTTATGCCGGCACTGATCTGGGCCTGACCGAAGCGCCGCATCTGTTCCGGCGCGACGGCTGGTATTATCTGACCACCGCCGAGGGCGGCACCGGATACGATCATGCGGTGACGCTGGCGCGGTCGCGCGCCATCGAGGGACCATATGAGACGCACCCTGAAAAGCATGTGATCACGGCGCGTTTTGCGCCGGGCAACCCGATGCAGCGCATGGGGCACGGGCAATATGTGGAAGGCCATGATGGTCGGCACTGGCACAGCTTTCTATGCGGGCGTCCGGTGCAGGGGCCGCGTGGCCCGTTTTGCGCCACGGGCCGTGAGACCGGGCTGGCAGAGGTGGAATGGCGGGATGGTTGGCTTTGGCTGAAGGGCGACGGTCAGGTTGCCCCGACCCATCTGCCGCTGGAGCTGTCGCAAGCCCCGCGCGCGGCGATCTGCCATGATTTCAGCGGACCAGACCTTCCGCCAGAATTTCAATGGCTGCGCACACCCGATGGTGCGCGTCTGTTCACCATGACCGGCACCTGCCTGCGGTTGACCGCGCGCGAAAGCCTTGGGTCGTGGTTTGAGCAAAGCCTGATCGCGCGGCGGCAGGAAGAGGCCAGCTATACCGCGAGCGCCATTTTTCACGCCGACCCGCCGACATGGCAGCAGGCTGTCGGGCTGACAACCTATTACAATCGGCACAAATTCCACGCCGCCCTGATCACACGAGACGGCGGGGCGCGGGTTATCAGCTTGGTCTCCTGTCTGGGGGACTGGCAGGGCGAGGCGCTGACCTTTCATGGGGTGCATCCCTGCCCGGAGGGTGACATCACGCTTGGGGTGAAAGTGGCGGGCGCGACGCAGCGGTTTAGCCTGAACGGCACCCCCATCGGGCCTGAACTGGACGCGTCCCTGATCTCGGACGAGGGTGGCAAGGGAGAGCATGCCAGCTTTACTGGCGCTTTTGTCGGGGTGGTGGCGCATGACCTGACCGGGCAGGGCTGGCAAGCTGATGTCCTGCGCTTTGAATATGACGACCGGATTTGATCACATCTTGATTGCTGCGCCGAACCCGTCATAACAGTTATAAAAGCGGGGAGGCCTTATGGACGCGGACAGCCGGAAGATTCCGACCCATGAGCTGACATATGCTCAGTTGCGCGACATGATCCTGTTCGGGCATCTGGAGCCGGGGGCGGCGGTGACCATTCAGGGTCTTATCGCCGATCTGGGAGCAGGCATGACCCCGGTGCGTGAGGCGATCCGCCGTCTGACTGCCGAAGGCGCGCTGGAGCCGCAGGGCAACCGGCGGGTGGCCGTGCCCGGCATGACTGAGGCGATGCTGGATCAGGTGGCCTTTGCTAGGACGACACTAGAGCCGAAACTGGCCGAGATGGCCGCAGCCCACCTGACCCCGGCGCTGATTGGACAGTTGCAGGCCATCGATAACACCGTGGACCGAGCGATCCGTGCGGGCGATATTCCGGGCTATCTGCAATCAAACCATGCGTTCCATTTTTGCTTGTATGAAGCCTCGGGGGCGCCAATTCTTGTGGATATGGCGCGGTCGATGTGGCTGCGCTTTGGCCCCTCATTGCGGGTGGTCTGCGCCCGCTTTGGCAGCACCGCATTGCCAGACCGACATTCCGAAGCGCTGGCTGCGATGCGGGCGGGTGATGCCATTGGCCTGCGCGAGGCCATCGAGCGCGACATCGCGCAGGGCGTCGAACAGGTCAGACTGGCTCTCGCCCAAGGTGGGATCTGACGGCTGCGCCGGCCTTGCCGCTGTTGCGCTGGCGGGGCCGTTGCGCCGTGGGAATTCGAGCCAAGATGAAGCTGGCAAGGCAGGCTTAAATAATTTGATCAAATTTCTTGAACCGGGCTGAATTTGGTTCTATCCTGCGGCCAAGCCGGGGCCAGATGCCCTGCCTCAACCGAAAGGGCATGGCCATGAATATGATCACAAACCACCTGCCGACCGCCGAGCTTCAAGCCTTGGATGCGGCGCATCACATGCATCCATTTACCGATGCCAATGGTCTGGCGGCCAAAGGCGCGCGGATTATCACGCGTGGCAAAGGCGTGTGGCTGACCGATTCCGAGGGCAATCAGATTATCGACGGGATGGCGGGGCTGTGGTGCGTGAACATCGGCTACGGGCGCAAGTCCATGGCCGAGGTGGCCGCACGGCAGATGGAAGAGCTGGCCTATTACAACACGTTTTTCCAGACCACCCATGTCCCCGCCATCGCTTTGGCCGCCAAAATTGCGGAACTGGCGCCCGGCGATCTGAACCATGTGTTCTTTGCAGGCTCGGGGTCCGAGGCGAATGACACCAACATCCGCCTTGTGCGGCGCTATTGGGATGTGAAGGGCCAGCCGGAGCGGCGCATCATCATCAGTCGCAAGAATGGCTATCACGGTTCGACTATGGGTGGCGGGTCTTTGGGCGGTATGGCCCCGATTCATGCCCATGGCGGGATGATTGACGGCATCGTGCACATCGACCAACCCTATTGGTGGGGCGATGGCGGCGATATGAATGAGGGTGACTTCGGGCTGGAGCGTGCGCGTCAGCTTGAGGACAAGATACTGGAGCTTGGCGCTGACAAGGTCGCAGCTTTCATCGGCGAGCCGGTGCAGGGTGCGGGTGGTGTCATCATTCCGCCCGCCACCTATTGGCCGGAAATCCAGCGCATCTGCGACAAATACGGCATTTTGCTGATCGCTGATGAGGTCATCACCGGCTTTGGCCGCACCGGCAACTGGTTCGGGTCGCAGACCTATGGGATCAAGCCGCATATCATGACCATCGCCAAGGGTCTGTCCTCGGGATACCAGCCGATCGGCGGGTCCGTTGTCTGCGACGAAGTGGCGGCCACTATTGCCGAGGGTGGCGAGTTTTTCCACGGCTACACCTATAGCGGCCACCCGGTCGCGGCGGCGGTGGCGTTGGAGAACCTGCGCATCCTGCAAGAGGAACATGTCGTCGATCACGTCCGCAACGTGGCGCATCCTTATCTCAAGGCACGCTGGGACGCGCTGGCCGATCACCCGCTGGTGGGTGAGGCGAAACTGGTCGGCCTGATGGGGTCCATCGCGCTGACACCGGACAAGGCCAAGCGCGCCAAATTTGCCGGAGAGCAGGGCACCGTGGGCTTGCGCTGCCGCGAGCGTTGCTTTGCCAACAATCTGATCATGCGCCATGTCGGTGACCGGATGATCATCTCGCCACCTCTGGTCATCACGACCACTGAAATCGACATTCTGATGGACCGCGCAAAGACCAGTCTGGATGAATGCTACGCGGGCCTGAAGGCTGACGGTCTGTTGGTTTCTGCCTGACCTTCCCAAAGCGCGGCGCCTTTGGCATTGCTGCTTTTGAAATACTCCCGCGCGGAGCGCAACCCCGGCACGGTCAGCGCGCAGCCTTTGCAGGTTGCGCGCTGTTCTCTTTCGCACTTACAGATGCGGGCACTGCTTGAGGTTGGCGTCTGACTTGCCTACAGATAAGGCAAAGGACAAGAGGGTCGATCATGCGCATTCATTCCGATCTTGCCGATACCATTGGCAACACCCCGCTTCTCAAGCTCAAGCGCGCGTCCGAGATGACGGGCTGCACCATTCTTGGCAAATGCGAGTTTCTCAATCCCGGCCAGTCGGTCAAAGACCGCGCGGCGCTGTATATCATCCGCGATGCGGTGGCGCGCGGTGATCTGAAACCGGGTGGCACCATTGTCGAGGGCACGGCGGGCAACACCGGTATCGGCCTTGCGCTGGTGGGGGCGTCGATGGGGTTCAAGACCGTGATCGTCATTCCTGAAACCCAAAGCCAGGAAAAGAAAGACATGTTGCGGCTTGCAGGTGCCGAGTTGGTGCAAGTGCCAGCCGCGCCTTACCGCAACCCCAACAATTATGTGCGCTATTCCGGGCGTCTGGCCGAAGCTTTGGCACGCACCGAACCAAATGGTGCGATCTGGGCCAACCAGTTTGACAACGTGGCCAACCGTCTGGCTCATGTTGAAACCACCGGGCCGGAAATCTGGGACCAGACCGGCGGCAATGTTGATGGCTTTATCTGTGCGGTCGGCTCGGGCGGCACGCTTGCGGGCGTCGGCATCGCCTTGCAGCCGAAAGGCGTGAAAATCGGGCTGGCAGACCCGGAGGGTGCGGCGCTGCATGCGTTCTACACGACCGGAAAACTGGAAAGCCCCGGCTCCAGCATCACCGAAGGCATCGGTCAGGGTCGGATCACCGCCAACCTTGAAGGCTTCACTCCGGATTTCAGCTACCGCATCCCGGATGCAGAGGCGCTGCCGTTAGTGTTTGACATGCTGGAAGATGAGGGCATCTGTCTTGGCGGCTCGTCGGGCATCAATATTGCCGGGGCTATCCGCATGGCGCAAGACATGGGGCCGGGGCATACCATCGTCACCATCCTGTGCGACTACGGCAACCGCTATCAGTCCAAGCTGTATAATCCCGCCTTCCTGAAGGAAAAGGGATTGCCGGTGCCTGCGTGGCTGGATTCTGCACCCAAGGCCTTGCCAAGCGTGTTCGAGGACGCATGATCCCCTGTCGCGGTCTGGTTTTCCTTCGGGCGCTTGTTGCAGCACTTGTTCTGGGCCTGTTGCCCGCTGTGGCATTGGCGCAGCAAGGTGGCGCAGTGCAGGGCGTTCAGCCGATGCTTGCGCCGGAGCAATCTGCCGGTGGCGATGTGGTGGCCAATGGCGTGGGCGCGCCGGTGGCTCAGATCGCGGTACCTGCGACTGATCTGGACTATGCCGCATGGGAAACCGTGGCCGAGCGGGCTGAAGATGCCTTGGAGAATTCAAATTCAACAGCGTTGACCTTGGATGTTCAGCGGGCCCAACTGGTGGATTGGCGCGAGGCGCTTCTGGTTGCCCAAAGCACCAATTCTTCGCGCATCGCGACCTTGCGCCAGCAGATTGCCGCCTTGGGGGCAGCCCCTACGGACGGGCAGACCGAAGCGGATGAAATCGCAGCGCGGCGCGCGGCACTGACCGACCAATTGGTCCGGCTTCAGGCGCCGGGTATTGCGGCAGAGGAAGCCTATCGCAGAGCGGACGGTCTGATCGCCGAGATTGACCGGACCCTGCGCGAGCGGCAGGCGGATGAGCTGCTCAAACTCTATCCGTCTCCCCTGAACCCGACCAACTGGCCCGGAGCCATTCGCGACGTGTCGGTGGTTGTGGCGGGCATCTGGGCCGAGGTCCGGCAGCGTTGGGTGACTGATGCTGCCCGTGGGATGCTGGCTGACAACCTGCCGGCTGTCTTGTTTTTTCTGTTGATCAGCCTTGGCCTGATCTGGCGCGGCCGCTCGTTGATTGAGGGTTTGGTGGTTCGGATCAACACACGTTGGTCGGCGCGCGGGGTGCGGGTGGCAACACTTGTGCTGTCTTTGGGCCAGATCGCGGTGCCAACTCTTGGGGTGATGGCCCTGTCACATGCGCTGCGTTTGTCAGGCGTCTTTGGTATTGTCGGCAATTTGTTGCTGGAAACACTCCCTGTTGCCGGCTTTTTGCTGTTTTCGGCGATCTGGCTTGGGATGCAGCTTTTTCCAAGGACTCACGACTTTCTGCCGGTGCGCCTGAGCAATGAACTCAGGGCCGAGGGTCGCTTCCTGACCGCACTCTACGGTGCTTTGCTGGCTGTTGATGCGTTGCGGCTGGCGGTGATGGATCATCAGGCCCTGTCCGAGGCCACACGCGGCGTTCTGGCCTTTCCGACGATCATTGTTGCGGCGTTTTTGCTGGTGCGGGTCGGTCGTCTGATCCGACTGACTGTGGCCGCCGACAGTGCAGCCGATGACGAGGTTGGCTTTCGCAACCGCATCGTGTCGCTGTTGGGGCGTGGGGCTGGGCTGATCGGCATTGTGGCCCCCATTCTGGCAGCGATCGGCTATGTTCCCGCCGCAAGTGCAATGGTGTTTCCGGCCGCGACGTCGCTGGGGCTGATGGGGCTGCTGTACATTCTTCAGGTCGTGGTCACTGACATCTATGCGGTGATCACGCGCAATGAAGATGGCGCGCGCAATGCGCTGGTGCCGGTTTTGGTGGGCTTTGGTCTGGTGTTGGCGGCCCTGCCGGTGTTCGCGCTGATCTGGGGCGCGCGGCTGGCGGATATCACCGAGCTTTGGACGCGGATGCGCGAAGGCTTCACACTGGGCGAGACGCGGATTTCACCCACGGATTTCCTGTTTTTTGCGGTGTTGTTCGGCGTCGGCATCATGGTCACCCGGCTGTTTCAGGGCGCGTTGCGCGGGTCTATCCTGCCGCGCACCAGTCTGGATCAGGGCGCGCGCAACGCGCTGGTGTCGGGTGTGGGCTATGTCGGGATTTTTCTGGCAGGGTTGATCGCCATCAACTCTGCCGGGATTGACCTGTCGGGTCTGGCCATCGTCGCTGGGGCCTTGTCGGTCGGTATCGGTTTTGGTTTGCAAAACATCGTGTCGAACTTTGTGTCGGGCATCATCCTGCTGATCGAACGCCCGGTGAGTGAAGGCGACTGGATCGAGGTGGGCGGCGTGCAGGGCAAGGTCAAGTCGATCTCGGTGCGCTCCACCCGGATCGAGACTTTTGACCGGACCGATGTCATCGTGCCCAACACCGATCTGGTGGCGGGGCGGGTGACAAACTGGACCCGGTTCAACCTGTCGGGGCGGTTGATTGTGCCGGTGGGGGTGGCCTACGGGTCAGACACCCGCAAGGTGACACGGATATTGCAGGAAATTGCCGAGGCGCAGCCTCTGGCCATTCTGAACCCACCGCCCATGGTCGCGTTCATGGCGTTTGGTGCGGATTCTATGGATTTCGAAATCAGGGTGATTTTGCGCGATGTGAACTTTTCACTTTCAGTGCGCAGCGAAATCAACCACCAGATCGCCAAACGCTTCGCCGAAGAAGGGATCGAAATTCCCTTTGCGCAGTCAGATGTTACACTGCGCAATGCGGCCGAGATTGCCGAGATATTGCGCTCTATCCCGGGCGCGATGGCAGCGGCCGCGACCAAGGCCAACACACCCCCGCCCGAAGAAAAGCCGCCCGGCACCCTGCCAAAGGACCAGTTCCCCGGTGAAGGGCTGACTGGCATAGAGCCTGGCCCGGAAAGGGGAGGGGACTGACCAATGACCCAGCTATTGTTTCGCGAAGATGCCTATCTTCAGCAGGTCGACTCGCGCGTGACCGGCCATACACCAGAAGGCGGGATTTTGATTGACCAGACGGTGTTTTACCCCACCGGAGGCGGTCAGCCGGGTGATTGTGGCTGGGTGGAATGGGCGGGTGGCCGCCTGACCATCGCAACTGCGGTCAAGGTTGAGGGCGGGCAGGTTGCGCTTGTTCCGTCAGAACCTCTGGCCCTGCCACCCGTGGGTGCTGTGCTTGCGCAGCGGCTGGACTGGACGCGAAGGCACCGGCATATGCGGATGCACACCGCGCTGCACCTGCTGTCCGTTGTCATTCCCTTGCCCGTTACCGGCGGTCAGATCGGGGCAGAGCGGGGCAGGTTGGATTTTGCAATGCCAGAGCCGCCCGCCGATGTAGAACGGCTGAATGCGGCGCTTCATGCGCTTGTTGATCGTGATGTGCCGGTGTGGGATGAGTGGATCACGGATGAGGCGCTGCTGGCCAATCCGGGGCTGGTCAAAACCATGTCGGTGATGCCACCGATGGGGCAGGGTAGGGTGCGGCTGGTGCGGATCGGACAGGGGGAAGCCCCGATCGACTTGCAGCCCTGTGGGGGTACCCATGTGGCCCGCACCGGCGAGGTCGGCCGGGTTGAGATCATCAAGATCGAAAACAAGGGCCGTCAGAACCGGCGTGTCAGCTTGTCATTCAGCGCGTAACGCGGGCCGTCAAAGCCGGTCTGGCACCCGGTCAAGTGCCGCGTGGATATGGGTGGGCAAAGTCTCCATCGCAAGAGTTCCAGATGTCCGCGCCGCGGCCAGCCATGCACTGCATTTATCAGGCAGCCTTTGCATCACAATGGCGGTCAGGCGGTTTGCTTCGGACAGGCGGCGGCGGGTAACAAAAGAAATACCGCTGTAATAGTCGGGCATAGCATCCAGACCGTACTCGAAATAAGTGACATTCATCTGATCGTTGTGGGGGGTGCGCGACATCAGTGCGAACCCGTCAAATTGCTGGATCAGCTTTCCATCATAGCAGGTAGACCTTGCATGCCGTTTGGTTCCTGTACGGATAGCAACATCATGAATATCATAACCTTTCCACAGTTTTTCGCCGCCTTTACTATAGATCAGCGACATGCCTAAATAGGCGCGCTCGGGCTGCCGAAAAGACTTGCGCCAATAGCAATAGACGCCGTCTGGCAAGAGATAGTGATCAAATGGTCGTTGGGTATCAATCACCAGCCTACCCGTCGACGGGGGCAGGATGGGCTGCGAGGCTACCGGATCGGCAAGCGGGTGCAGCAGGATATTCGCATCCACTTCGAAATGGCGACAAATGCGGAACAGAACATCAGGGCGTGGAAACGCAGTGCCGCTAAGGTAGCGGTTGAATTGTGTCCGATTGACCCCGATCGTGCGGCACATCTCGCTGATTGACTGCGTATCGCGACACAGTTGGCGCAGGTTATCGCCAAGGATCATCCTAAGATCTGCCGGATTCGGCGAAGTGCGTCTTGTCATCGTGTTGCCCAGAATCGCGCTTCTCTTGCCTGCGTACTCGTATGGCAGGCCCTATCACCTGATGCTAAACAGCGTCAAGCGCCGACCAAGCTGACGCTTATCAACGTCACGCCTGACACATAACACAGGCTGTTTGAAACTGGTCCTGCCGCCTAAAATTTGACAGTACGCGCTTTGGGGGCGCGCCCTGATCGAAGGAGTTGGTTTTATGAGCATGCATGGAGTGGTGATCTGGTACTCCAGACAGGACTTTCGCGCCATTGTATGGTGCGAAGACTCCAAAGAACTTGGTATCGCCAGCGGCCCGACTGCTTGGCGCAATCCGATGGTGGCTGTCGAGGTCGGTGATATCGTCGGCTTTCGCGCAGAAATGCGTGGCAGTGATCGCCTGTGCCGTGATCTGCACGTCGTCGAAACCCAGGTCGCGCCAAGCCTGCCAGCAACCGTGTTGGCGAAAGCACAGACCCCGCCGGTTTCCAGAATTCCCCTCTTGCATCTTTGCTCCAGTCGCGATTAAGAGGCGTCCACGGACAGTTGGCCGAGTGGTCGAAGGCGCACGCCTGGAAAGTGTGTAGGCGGGGAACCGTCTCGAGGGTTCGAATCCCTCACTGTCCGCCAACACACCATTTCCACCAGTTTGAACGGGTCGCTTTAAGTGGCTTTATTTCTTTATTTCATTGGTATTTTCTGCCGCTTCTGTTTCTTCTGGATTTCTTTCGATTATGCCCATATCGTTTTCTTGAGTGGTATGAATTGTGGTATGACCGATGGCCCTGACCGGTAAGCTGACCAAGAAGCTAGTGGAGAGCTTGGGTGCTGGGCGGCATGGCGATGGTGGCGGGCTTTACCTGGTGGTTGATCCCTCTGGCGCTCGCCGCTGGATCGTGCGGGTGGTGGTCAAAGGTCAGCGCAATCTCAAAGGTGCGCCCCTTCGGACGGACTTCGGTTTGGGCGGGGCTGATGTTATTACCTTGAACACGGCGCGGGAGCGGGCGCTGGAGTATCGGCGTATGGCAAAAGCGGGTCTGAACCCCCGCTTTAACGCCCGCCGCGAAATCCCCAGCTTTGAGGAAATCGCAGGTCAGGTCCATATTGACCGGATGCCAACGTGGAAGAACGCCAAGCACGGCGCGCAGTGGATCAACACCTTGCGTGACTATGCCTTTCCCAAAATCGGGCGGATGCCGATTGACAGCATTGGCCAGCCAGAGGTGATGATGTGTCTGGCCCCGATTTGGACCGATAAGCACGAAACGGCACGGCGATTGGCGCAGCGGATCAAAATCGTTCTGGACGTGGCCAAGTCAAAAGGCTTTCGGTCGGGTGAAAATCCCGTGACCGCGATCCATGATGGGCAAGTTTTGCCAAAGGTGAAGGCCAAACCCAAGCATCATAATGCGATGGCGTGGCAAGCGGTGCCAGCCTTCTATGCCGACTTGCAGACACGCGATGCCATGGCGGCAAAAGCGCTGATGTTCACCTGCCTGACGGGATCACGCACGAGTGAGGTGTTGAACGCACAATGGGGGGAGTTTGATTTTGTCGCTCGGTTGTGGACTTGCCCGGCGGAACGGATGAAGGGCGGGATTTTACATCGCGTTCCGCTGACCGATGAAATGCTGGCGATCATCGAACCCCTGCGCGCGTTGCAGTCCGACTATGTGTTTGAAGGCCAAAAGCGGCATCGGCCATTGTCGAACATGGCCATGTTGATGCTGTTGCGCCGGATGCAAGTAGAGGGCATCACGGTGCATGGTTTCCGATCGGCTTTCCGTGATTGGGCTTCCGAGGCGGCGAACCCACCGCGCGAGGTTGCGGAAATGAGCTTGGCGCACAAGGTCGGCAACGATGTCGAGCGGGCCTATGCACGCTCGGATTTGCTGGAAAAGCGGCGGGTTCTGATGGCGCGATGGTCGGGGTATGTAGCCGGTGCAGCTGCGCAGGTTGTGAAAGTTGCGTTTGGTGCGGTTCCGAGCTGAAAAAGTAAATGCTGAAAGTGGCGAGCGTCTGAGCCTTTTGATGGCGCCCGGCTTAGACTGAGCCATGTCCGTCGGGCTTGAAATGCTGAAAGGTGCATTGTAACCTGCCCTTATTGACGTTGCCCCCAACTTTTATCCAGCGTGAGCGAGACTCCGGGTTTGAGTTTTGCCCAATTGGGCGGGTTGGGCAACGGGGGCTGGCGCGGAGCCTTTCGGATTGCGCAGCGTCAGGCCCCGTTGCGGGGCGAAGGTTCGGGCAAACTCGGCTGGGGTCTGCCAGCCGAGGCGGGAGTGGGGCCGTTCGGTGTTGTAGTCCGTGCGCCAGGCGGCGAGCGTGGCGCGGGCATGATGCAGGGACGGGAACAGGGTCTCGTTCAAGAGTTCGTCCCGCAGACGGCCATTGAAGCTCTCGATAAAGGCATTCTGGGTCGGCTTTCCGGGCGCGATATAGTGCCAGTCAAACTTGCGATCATCCACGAACTTCAGGATCGCGTTCGAGGTGAACTCGGTCCCCCTCCTCAGGAAAACGATCCCCTGGATCGTTTTCTGATCTTCGTCGATCACTGACAATCGTCTGAGGCTTGCCGCGGGCGTCGAACAGCGCGGCTAGTTCCCGCGCCACCCGTGCACCCGATAGCGAGGTGTCGGCGATCAAGGCGAGGCATTCCCGAGTGCAGTCTTCGACCACCGTCAAGATCCGGAAGCGGCGACCATCCGTCAGCTGGTCGGACACGAAGTCCAGCGACCATCGTTGGTTCGGCATCAGCGGCAGCACCATCGGTGCCCGTGTGCCCATTGCCCGCTTGCGTCCACCGCGGCGGCGCACGTGCAACCGTTCCTCGCGATAAACGCGGAACAGGCGCTTATGATTGACCTCATGGCCTTCACGCCGAAGAAACACATGCAGCCGCCGATAGCCGAAACGCCGTCGGGCTTTGACCAGTTCTTTCAGCCGTTCCCTCAACACAGGATCCTCTTAGCGGACGACCTCATATCGCACGGTCATCTGGCAACAGCCGATAACTCGGCACGCCCGCCGTTCACTCATCTCGTGACTTGCCACCAGATGGGCGACCGCTTGTCGCTTCGCAGCGGGCGTCACCACTAATGGGATGGTCCGCCCCGCACCCAAGCGTCAGTATTGCGGCATCGCAAAGCAGAAGGAGAGAAAGGATGCGAACCAAACCAATCCCTGAGACTGTCGCCTTCGGCATTGATATCGGCAAGAAGGTCTTCCACGTTGTGGCCTTGAATGCCGCTGGGGCCATTATCCAGCGCGCCAAGTTCTCACGTGACACGCTGATTGGCTTCTTCGAGATAGCACCAAGCGCGGTGGTCGGAATGGAGGCCTGTCCGGGCTCACAATGGTTAGCGCGCAGGCTGGCGGCGATGGGCCATGACGCCCGGATCATCCCCGCACGCTTTGTGAAGCCCTATGTCAAATCCAACAAGACCGATACCGTCGATGCAGCAGCCATCGCCGAAGCCGTGACGCGGCCAACCATGCGATTTGTGGAGGTGCGGACGCCCGAACAGGTCGATCTGCAGGCGCTGCACCGTATTCGCGACCAGCTTGTCGGGCAAAGAACAGCGCTGATGAACCAGGCGCGCGCGTTCTGCCTTGAATACGGGTTGGCGATGCGGGTCGGTGCAGGCGGCTTCCACGCCGATATCCAGAAGCATCTGGTCAACAAGGAGAACGATCTGACATCCAGCATGCGGGTGCTGCTCGGTGAGTTGCTGGATGACCTCGGCTACATTGAGGGCCGTATCAAGGTCGTGAATGGCAAGGTCGAAGCCTATGCCCGCGAGAACGATACCGTCAGCCGCCTCGTCACAATTCCGGGCATCGGGGCGCTCGGCGCTACCGCGCTTGTTGCCGCAGCGGGCGACGGACAACAGTTCCGCAAGGCTCGTGATCTGGCCGCGTGGTTGGGGCTGGTGCCTGCAGAGCATTCGACCGGGGGCAAGCAGACCCTTCTGGGCATCAGCAAACGCGGCAATCGTTATGTGCGGCGGCTCATCATTCACGGCGCGAGATCATGCCTTTTGCATCTAAACCGGGCTAACCATGCCCTCGGCGGCTGGCTCTCGGCGCTTGAGGCGCGAACGCACCGCAACAAGGCCGTGGTCGCCTTGGCCAACAAGCTGACCCGGATCGTCTGGGCCATCCTGACCAGGCCCGGCACTGTCTATTTGCAGTCGAAAGGCACAGCGACAAGCTGACCCCTTCACCGCAAAACCGATTGCAGGGGACGTGATGACCAAACGGTTGATCGACCACGGGTAAGCCACGCGCAAAAAAACGGGACACGATCCCGCGCCACTAATCTGGAACCCGAGGGGCGGATCTCATCAAGGCCTTGTCGCCAAAAGCGGCTGACTGATCAGAGGCCGGATACATTTACGCAAGCCGGTGCGTCATCCACGAAAACCTTGCAATAGCGGGGCGGACCATACATTTTTCCTAAGAGGTCTTTCAGCGCGGCATTATCGAGCATGGCATCAGCAAGAAGCCGTTTCAGACGGGCGTTCTCGTCCTAAAGGCCTTTAAGTTGTTTCGCCTCGCTGACGCCGT
>NZ_JAUXOV010000056.1 GCF_030684215.1 Pseudotabrizicola sp. | reverse complement strand
GCACCCCGTGGCTCTTGGGGAAAAAGGGTTTAAGCCGAGCCATCTGCTCGTCAGTCAGCCAGTAGAGGTTGCTCATGGATCGGTCTCCTTGCGGAGCCTGAATCACGCCAACAACCTGAAATCAATGGGTCTGGAGCCTAGATTCGGGGGAGACTCTTGGGACGGATTTGAGGTCCCTCTGAACGAAGATCGTGAAATCTACTTGTTGGTCGTACGGTCTTTGGATGGTGATGTTCTCTTGAGGGAGTTTTTGGAAAAACAAGAATTCACCTTCACTCTTGATCGGCGGCTGGAAGCCGGAGTTGTCGGATTATATTCCGTAGAAGTTTCCCAGGTATCTTCCGTATATGGCATTGGCCCTAAAACAGTTTGTGTTGTGGAGTACACATAACAGGTCTTTGGGGGAGGCATCTTACCGGAACTGCTTTCTTTGTTGAGGGGTAACTTAACCAAAGCCTCTCCTTTAAACCCTACCGATTGCTGCGGCCAGCCATAGTGCGGCCTGAGAAAAGCAGCCTTGCCGGTAGAACTGCCCCCCCCACATCGCCTGCAGCCGATGCACAACGCTGCCCTCGACCAGCTGTCGGAATGTCTCCAGATGAACGCGATTTTCTACGGTCAGCAGGCTCGTGCAGTTTGAGAGCGCCGCAATGTTCTGGCGGCTCCATGTGCTTTGTTGCCCTTGTAGCATGCGCTTGATACTTGCAAGCCGTGCACGCATTCCTTCATTTGCACCTACCACATTGCTGTCGTGTTGGCGATACCTGAGTGTGGGGTCTTTGTCGTAGATCACGCGTCCGCCGGCACCAGACACGATCTGATAGATGAACCAGTCGTGCATAACGATCTGCCCGCTTGTCCTGAGGGCGGATTGCATCAGATGCTTTGCGGTTTGGTTCATGACAATTGTATTGCCCTGCACAAGGTTTTGCACCAGCGCGTGGCGGAAGGACGCAGGGCGTTTCGGCCTGCGTGACATCCCCGCCGGCTTCAATTGCGCGTCACAGATTTCTACCCGGCTGCAATACAAGGCGGGAGTCTGGGCGGGGACGGTGGCAAGGGTTGTCACGGCGCGCGCCAGCTTGTTGCTGAACCAAACATCATCCTGATCTGCAAGCGCGACATAGCCTTGCGTCTCAACCGACGTCAGCAGCGCGCAGAAATTGGCAACCGCGCCTTGGCCTGGGCCAGTCTGCAGGGCCACCCGTCCGGGGAAGGCATTGGCAAAATTGCGGATGATCTGCGGCCCGCAATCAACTGACCCGTCATCACTGACAACCAGATCCCAGCTCACGTCAGTCTGCGCGGCGATGCTGTCAAGCTGTTGCTGCAAGAAGCGCTCGCCTTGGTACAGGGCCAGCAGAACGCTCACTTTGGGCAGCGCGGCGTTTGCACTGTCAACGATGGCCCTAACCCTCACAGTTGTATCCGTACCGCCATCCAAACTTCCCGACCCGGAGCAGCTTTGGCGCTGGCGGGCAGGATGTATTGGCCGGGACGTTACTCTATCAGCGCCACATCTTTATGCAAGTGCGCTGCTTTTGGGGGGCGGATTGGTCCTGTGCAGATCAGGTCGGCGGAGTTGCTCGCCAAGAGTACCGCACTGGTTGAACATCATGGTGTTTCAAGTCATAGAACAGCCGAAACCTGCCCCGCCAAGAAAGTGTTACTCATTATGAATGTGCTTGCCCGTATCAACTCAGCTCTGCTTTACCCTTTTGCGCGCGTGATCGTTGGAGCGCAGTCCAACGTTCAGCGCATCAAGACGATGAACAAAAAGCACAAAGTCATCTTTGAGGCCCCCTATGCCGGGCAGCCGATCATGTTGTTGGCTCTTTATCAAAAGGGGCGTTTGCGGCCTGATTTGATTCGTCTGGTGCAGGCAGCGCGGCAGCAGGGCATCTATGTTCTTGGGGTCAACACGCTTAAGGTGAAGGCACCTGAAGAGCTGGAGGGGGTGTTTGACTGCTATATTGAGCGTCCGAATTTTGGCCGCGACTTCGGCAGCTACAAGACCGGGTTCCTGCACTTTTTCGCGCGCAAATGGGAACAGACCTGCCCGCGTTTGCTGATGCTGAATGACAGCGTGTATTATTCTACCCGCGGGCTGGATAAATTTCTGACCGATATGATCACGTCAGAGACGGAAGTTTTGGGCAGCACCGAGAATTACGAGATTGAATATCACCTTGGGTCATTCGCCATTGCAATGGCGCAATCGGTTCTGAAATCAGAACGGTTCCGTAAATATTGGAAATCGTATCGCCTGACAGATGTGCGGCCATTGGTGATTATCCGTGGGGAAATGAAGCTTTCCAGAGTCCTTAAGCGTTGTGTATCGACGCCATCGCAGTTCAAGGCTCTGTATAGTTCTGTGCGCTTTTTGGAAATGATCAAAGAGTGTCCAGAACTTCAGAATACCATGATAATAGACAGCCGCACCAGCACGCTTGTTGACTGGCCGCGGTTTGGAGTGAAGGCAATTAACAAGCTACTTGCTGATCGTTTTATTACTCGCCGCTACATACTTGATGATGAATTAGATGTTTCCGTTGAGGCAGACATTAAAGATCTCAATGAGGATATCCTCATAGCTGGGCGTGATGACTTCGCCAACTATTTGCTACGAAACGTAAAAAACAAATCCGCTGCATTTGATGACATTCTAAACGAAACCTTTGCCGCTGTTGCGTCTGAAACCTTTATGCTCGGCAGCCAGATACATCAAAACGCTGCGGTGCTTCTGGAAATTGGCCTGCCCATCATCAAGCTGGATGGGCTTTATCGTGGTATGTTCAACAACTATGACATTCTAAGATTGCAGAATAAGTTGCAGGAGACTGAGGCTCGTGAACTCAGTGCGCTGCTTTTGGACCGTCCTTTCGGGGGGCAAATGCTTATTGGTTGGAAGCGTTCAGCGTTCATGAAGGGATTGATATAATGATAAATCTCATGCCCGTTGTCGAGGACTCCAATCCCCTTCTTGTTTTTATTCATGTTCCGAAGACATCTGGATCGACTGTGAGCTGTGTGTTGTCGGAGTCTGAACTTGCGGGAAGGAATCACATTCATAAATGTTTTCACAAGCCGTCCGCGCTTCAAGCCGACATTCGCCAACCGGCACACCACTTGGGGAATGTCGGATATACCGTCAAGGCAAACAAAATCGTTAAGAAGATTAAGGTTGATATGCAATGAAGGAGCTTATTCTTCACGTCGGTCGTAGCAAATGCGCCAGTAGCACAATTCAGAAGTTTTTGAGCAATAATCCCATAATAAAACAAAAAGGTTTTGAACTATCGTATTATTGCATAGCTAGAGATGGCGGCATCTTGTCAGGTGATGCAATTAGATCCTCTGCTATTAAAAGCGCACATGGCTATGCTGTGAGTAGTATTAACTTTACTGATCCAGCTGACTTCTTTCAGGGCATAAAAAGTATTCAACTTCAATCTGGTCCGAACGAATCAGTTGTGATCAGCAACGAAGGATTAGGCGATGCTTGGGTCTACGAAGACTGGGCCGCCCGGCTAGACGATTTGGGCATACCGATTCGTGTTTTCATGTTAACAAGACCCCCAGTGGATTGGATTAACGCTAGCTGGTGGCAGTGGGGCTGTTGGGAAACCAATGATGTGAAAGATTGGTTTAACAGAGTTCGGAAGACCATGAATTTTAACACTGGTTATGAACAATGGGCGAAAGTTAACAATCTTTCCGATCTCTTCGTTGCAGATATCTCACAAGGCCCGCTGTCCTTGTTTCTAAAGTTTGCAAAAATTGAAGGGTTTGATTTTGATCCAAATGACAGTACCAATATTGGTTCAAGCGCTGATCTGCTGAGATTTTTATTGTTGAATAGAGAAATATTTGGACGCACGACACACGACGCAACAGTCGAATTCGCCCTTAATTCTAAGCTTAAATTCAGAGGGCGAAAGGCCCCGTTTGTGCTTAGCGAGGCCATGGTAGAAGAGGCTATTGAATTAAGTCGCGCAGATCATTTGCTTCTACTGGATAGAATGCACTGGTCAGACAAAACATCAAGAGACAACATAGTGAATAAGTACACCTGTTCTTCCTCCTATGAGGCCATCGCTCAGAATTTTTCTTTGAGTGAATTCTTGATGGAAAGCTTTGATCCAGATTTCAGTCGAGAGATAAAAGAAGTCTTGTGTTTTAGGACTTAACTAGGACAGCGTGAAGCTTCGATCTTCAATCGAACAGCTCGCTCCGAAGTTATACCTCAAACGGCAGGGTCAAAGCAATTTTTTGAGGTTGAAAGGATTGGTGGCTCCTACCCGCCCACCATGCATCCTGCGCAAGTCGTCTGTCCCTACAGGGGCAAGCTCCTACACCCTCAAAAAAGCGGCGGGTCATCATGACCCGCCGCTTTTGTCGTTGTGCCGCCTGACGCGCAGCGGGGGGCTGCTACCACTTCCGCTCGAACCGCGAGCGCAGGTAGATGGCGACAGCGTTCATCGTTACCAGAAAGCCCAACAGCACCAGAATGGCCGCCGAGGTCCGGCTGACAAACCCACGCTCGGGGCTGTCGGCCCAGATAAAGATCTGGGTGGGCAGGGCGGTAGAGCTGTCAAACGGGCTGCCGGGGGCGGCGGTGATAAAGGCGTTCATCCCGATCAGCAGCAGCGGTGCGGTTTCCCCCAGCGCCTGTGCCAGACCGATGATCGTGCCGGTCAGGATACCGGGCATCGCCAAGGGCAGGACATGGTGGAACACCACCTGCTGACGGCTGGCGCCCAACCCAAGGGCGGCCTCACGGATCGAGGGCGGCACCGCTTTGAGTGCCGCGCGGGTGGCGATGATGATGGTGGGCAGGGTCATCAGCGCCAGCACCAGACCACCGACAAACGGGGCGGATCGCGGCATGCCAAACCAGTTCAGAAACACCGCCAGACCCAGCAGACCGAACACAACCGACGGCACAGCGGCAAGGTTGTTGATGTTGATCTCGATAAAGTCGCTGATCTTGTTCTTGGGGGCAAATTCCTCAAGATAGATCGCGGCGCCAATGCCGATGGGAAAGGCCAGCAGAAAGCAGGTCAGCAGCGCGTAAAAGCTGCCCATCAGCGCGCCTTTCAGCCCTGCCAGTTCGGGAAAGCGGGAATCGGCGTTGGTGATCAGGGCGGTGTTGAGCGGTTTCGTGATGCGGCCGTCGGCTGTCAGAGTGTCAAAGGCCGCGATTTCGGGGTCTTTCAGACGGCGGTTCACCTCGGGCGTGTTGCGGTCGATCAGCCCCTTGTTCAGCTGGTCATAGGGGTCGCTGGTGGGCACCGTCATCTCAACCGTCTGGCCGATCAGGGACGGGTTGGCCACCACCATGTCGCGCAGCCGGAACTGGGCCGCGTTGGACAGGATACCGGCCATTTTGCGGGCCTCGTCGGGTTCCATCCCCGGCAGAGCCACCACCATTGCATCCTGCACCAGACCGCGCCAGTTGGCGGCGGCGATGTTGTCGGGGTTCACCTTTTCTGCCGAGACGGCAAACTGCATTTTGATATGGGTTTGGGTGAACGCCTGCCAACCGGTGGACACAAGCGAGCTGACCAGCAGAAAGAGCATCAGAAAGGCAATCGAGAGTGCGCCGATGCCAAGGCCCTGAAGAACCCACTGCGACCGCTTGCGTCGTGCAAGGTTGGCCTTGGCCTTGGTCGAGCCCCACCGGGTGTTGTGGTTTGAAATATCGGTCATTTGGGGCGGTCCTTAATCGTAGACTTCGCGGTATTTGCGGACGATCCGCAAAGCGAAGACGTTAATCACGAGGGTCACGATGAACAGCATCAGACCCAAGGCAAAAGCGGCCAGTGTTTTGGGGTTGTCAAAGGATGTATCGCCGATCAGCAGGGTGACGATCTGCACGGTTACTGTGGTCACGCTGTCCAGCGGGTTGATCGTCATGGTAGCAATCAGACCCGCCGCCATCACCACAATCATGGTTTCCCCAATCGCGCGGCTCATCGCCAGCAGGATACCACCTACAATGCCGGGAATGGCGGCCGGAAACAGCACCTTCAGCACGGTCTCAGACCGTGTGGCCCCAAGGGCAAGCGAGCCGTCGCGCAGCGATTGCGGCACGGCGGACAGCGCGTCATCGGCAAAGGACGAGATAAACGGGATCAGCATGATCGCCATGACCCCACCCGCAGCAAGCGCGGTGTTGGGCGACATCACAATGCCCCAGGCCGATGCAGATTCGCGCAAAGCAGGCGCCACGGTCAGCACGGCGAAGAAGCCATACACAACCGTCGGCACCCCGGCGAGAATTTCCAGCAGCGGCTTTGCCACCTTGCGCACACCAGCCGAGGCAAACTCGTTCAGGTAAATTGCTGAAAACAGGCCGATCGGCACCGCGACCAACATCGCGATTGTGGTAATAACCATGGTGCCAAGGATCACCGGCAACCAGCCAAACGCCCCGGCACCGGCAACCTGATCGGCGCGCATCGGGATTTGCGGCTCCCAGTTGGTGCCAAACAGAAATTCGCTCAGCGGCACCATGGAAAAGAAGCGCGCGCTCTCAAACACCAGCGACAGGACGATCCCGGCGGTGGTAAGGATGGCAACAACCGAACACGCGATCATCAACCCGTTGATGATGCCCTCAACCCCTTGGCGGGCACGGAATTCAGACGCCACACGCTTGCGCGCAAAGACCAGCATTGCCGCCGTAATGGCAGCCAGAACCGCCAGCATCAGCCAGCTTGAGGTCGCGCGCAGGGTAATCAGGCGCTCGGACGCGGCGATTTTCCAGTCTTCGGGCGTGCCAAAGGTCAGACCGCGCGACAATTGGGCGATCTCGGCCATCACCAACTGACGTTGGCCACTTTCAAGCCCGGTCATCGCGTCAGCCGGCAGGCCGGACAAGATCATCGCGTTGATGACATTGCCCTGAAGCGTCAACCACAGGATCAGCACGACAAATGCAGGTACAAAAATCAACAAGGCGGAAAATCCGCCATGGAACTGGGGCAGGGAATGCAGGGCTTGACCGCCCGCTCTGATCGAAAGCGCGGCCTGCCGGTTCAGAAGAAACCCGAACAACGAGACAGCGAGTAAAAGGCCGAAGGCGAAAAGCGTCATGCTGCACCCAAAGGGAAATTAAAAGAATGCCGCCCGCGCGTTGGGCGCGGGCGGCATCGAAGCCTTATTCAATCGCTTCGAACTTTACTGCGTCGGCGGTGTTCTTTTGAACTTCTACCAGTTTGTCGGCGGCCAGAACGGTCAGACCGCGCTCTTGCTGATAACCACCAGCTGCCAGAGCGGTGTCGGACACGAATTCCTGAATGAACTCGTTAAAGCCGGGGATCACGCCGCGATGTGCGTTCTTGATGTAGACAAAGATCGGGCGCGCAACACCGTATTCAAAGCTGGCGATGGTTTCCGGATTTGGCTCGACGCCGTTGATGGCGATGCCCTGCAGCTTGTCGAGGTTCTCATACAGGAACGAATAGCCGAAGATGCCGACGGCGTTCGGGTCAGCTTCCAGACGCTGAACGATCAGGTTGTCGTTTTCGCCGGCTTCAACAAAAGGACCATCCTGGCGCATACGCGAGCAGTTTTCGGTAACCCAAGCGCCATCAAAGCCGCCATCCTTGACGAATGGCAGGGCTTTGCAGCCGTCATGCATCGTCAGTTCAACAAAGGCGTCACGGGTGCCGGATGTGGGTGGTGGGCCGTAAGCCAGGATAGGGGTGGCTGGCAGGGCTGCGTCGATATCGGACCATGTCTTGTATGGGTTGTCTTTCCACTCGCCATCAACCGGAACCTGAGCGGCCAATGCCAGATAGATCTGCTCTTCGGTCAAAGCCCAGTCATGGGTGGTGGCGCGCGATACGGCGATGGAAAGACCGTCATATCCGATCAGGACTTCTGTTACATCGGTCACGCCGTTCTGCACGCACAGGTCATATTCCGATTTCTTCATGGCGCGTGAAGCGCCGGTCATGTCGGGGAAGCCTTCGCCGATGCCTTCACAGAAAATCTTCATGCCGCCGCCGGTGCCGGTCGATTCGACAACAGGTGCTGACATACCGGTGGCATTGGCAAAGTTTTCGGCAGCGGCCTGGCTGTAAGGGAACACGGTCGACGAGCCGACAACCCGAACCTGATCGCGTGCTGCGGCAGCGGTTGCCGAAACGGCGACCATCGCCAGAACTGACGCCGTGATGTGAAGTGATTTCATGGAACTCTCCTGAATGTCTGGTGACCGACGACTCGGCCTGCGCCTTGCCTAAAGCGTGTCGATGACGCTCATAAAACAGTTATGTGAAAGCTTGATGACACTCGCCGCAGCACCTGAAACCTGCTTGGACCGGATCACGCACGCCATGAAAAAGCCCGGTCCTGGGACCGGGCCAAATGGGCAAAGCTGCCCCAAACTCTTGTAAATAATCTGAAATCAGGCGTCGCGCTTAGCGATCCAGTCGTGGTCAGGGTGGTTCTGGAACCGCCAGTTGCGCAGCGGCCCGGCCATCACGTTGAGATAATACATCTCATAGCCATAGGGTGACCCGCAGGGGTGGTGGCCACGCGGCACCAGCACCACATCGCCATCCGCCACCGCCATCGTTTCATCCAGACTGCCATCTTCGGTGAACACGCGCTGGATGCCAAAACCCACGGATGGGTTCAGACGGTGGTAATAGGTTTCCTCCAGATAGGTCATGTGGGGGAAGTTGTCTTCGTCATGCCGGTGCGGCGGATAGCTGGACCAGTGGCCGGGCGGGGTGAACACTTCTGTCACCAACAAACTGCCCGCCACATCGCGTTCTTCCATCGCGATGGCATTGATATGCCGGGTGTTGGTGCCCTTGCCGCGTACAAGCTGCGGCACACCTTCTGGCCCGATCACGGCCGCCGCATGTTTGCCAGCCCCCGGCGCCGTGCAAAGCGCCAGCGTCAGCGGTGTCGTGGCCGTCACCGCCCAGTCTGACCCTTCGGGCAGGAAGACCGCATGGGGCGGCGTTTTCTCAAACACGCTCAGGCGATCCCCGCGCACGCCCCAATCGTGCCCGCCACCGGAAAACTGGCCCTTGCCTTCAACAAAGACGAAGATTGCCTCACGATCCTCCAGCGCGCCGCTGGCGGTATCGCCCGTCTCCAGCCGGTAAAGCTGAAACCCTACATACCCCCAGCCTGCGCTTTCGGGGGTGATGTCATGCACCTTACCCACAAGGCCCTGCGGCTTTATCAAGAGATTACTCATCGTGCACCTTCCCAAAAACGTCGGTGGGGGCTGCCCCCTTATATTGTCTGGCTCAGATCAACCCGGCCTGCGCAGACAACCGTTTCAGTGTCGCCAGACCCAGCGTCTGATACAGCAGCGGGTTGCGTGCATCGGGGTCTTGCTCGGCTTCGATCACGATCCAGCCATCATAGCCCACGTTGGCCAACACCTGCAAAAGCGGAGCGAAATCAATGCCACCGTCCTGATCGCCGGGCACGGTAAAGGCCCCGGCCACCACGCCTTGCAAAAACGACAATCCCTCGGCCCGCACCCGCGCGGTGATGGTGGGGCGGATGTTCTTGGCGTGGAAATGGCGCACACGCGCGGCATGGCGGGTCAGCACCGCCACCGGATCACCGCCGCCAAAGGCGCAGTGCCCCGCATCGAACAACAAATGCGTGTGCGGCCCGGTCGCATCCATCAGCGCGTCGATATCTTCGGGAGATTCAACGATCGTGCCCATGTGGTGATGATAGACCAGCGTGATGCCTTGCCCCGTCAGATAGGCGGCAAACGCCTCCAGCTTCACGCCAAACTCCACCATTTCCGCATCCGACAGGCGCGGGCGGTCATTTACCGGGCAGGGCGCCCCAAGAATGGCGTTTGACGTCTCGCACACGATCATTACGGTGCAATCATTGTGCTTGAGCTTGGCCAGATGCGCCTGACAGGCGGCAATCTCATCCTCGACCGATCGCACCAGCAGGTTGGTGGAATACCAGCCCGAGATAAACACCAGCCCATAGTCGGCCAACAGCGCGCGCAGGGCCTCTGGCTCATCGGGCCAGCGGTGGCCGTTCTCGATCCCGTCAAAGCCGATCTGGCGGCCCGCTTCATCCAGAATGCGGCTGGTGGCGATATTGGCCCCGATGGTCTGGTCATCATCATTGGCCCAGGCGATGGGGTTGGTTCCAAAGCGGATCATGCTTGGTCTTTCCGTTGGGTTTCATACTGCGCGCGCACCTCGGCCATACCGGGGCGGGGGCTGATTTCGGGCACCGCCACATCCCACCAGTTCCCGCCATGCGGTGTACTGGGGTAGGGGTCGGTGTCTATCACAATTACATAGGGGCCTTTGACCGCATCGCGCTTGGCAAGTGCGGCCTCCAGCCCGGCAATCGACGTGACCTTGACCGCCGTGGCCCCCATCGCGTTCGCATGTGCGGCAAAGTCGATCCGGGGCTGGGTCTCTATGTTGGCATGAGCATAGAGGTTGTTAAACTCTGCCCCGCCCGTGCCCATTTGCAGCCGGTTGATGCAGCCGTAGCCCCGGTTGTCGGTGATGACGACGGCAAAGCTTATCCCCATCATCGCAGCAGTCGCCATTTCCGAGTTCATCATCATATAACTGCCATCGCCCACCATGCAGATCACATCGCGGCCCGGTTGCGCCATCTTGATACCCATGGCCCCGGCAATCTCATAGCCCATGCAGGAAAAGCCGTATTCCATGTGATAGGCTCCGGCGCGTGGTGCTTTCCACAGCTTGTGCAACTCACCCGGCATGGTGCCAGCCGCGCACATCACCACGGTTTCCATGTGGCTTGCGCGTTGCACGGCACCGATCACCTGCTGGTCGGTTGGCAGGGAGTTTGCATCGCCCGGTGCGTCGGTCAGCGGGTCAACGGCGGCAAACCACGCTGCTTTCAGCCCCTTTGGCGGGGGCTGGCAGCGGTGGTCGCCAAGCGCGGTTTGCAGCAATTCCAACGCGACACGCGCATCGGCGCACAGCGGTTCGGCCCCATGTTTCATCGCATCATAGGCGGCGACGTTGATCGACACCAGTTTGCGGTCCTTGTGCTTGAACAAGGCCCACGACCCTGTGGTGAAATCCTGAAAGCGTGTGCCGACGCCAAGGATCAGATCTGCACTTTCGCACACCGCATTGGCGCTGCTGGCCCCGGTCACACCAACAGGGCCAAGGTTCAGCGCATGGTCCCACGGCAGCGCCGATTTTCCGGCCTGCGTCTCGACCACCGGAATATCAAAGCGCTGTGCAAACGCGGCCAATGCCGCATCCGCGCCCGAGAAATGCACCCCACCCCCGGCGATGATCACCGGGCGCTTGGCCGCACGGATCAGGGCGGCCACACGGTCCAACTCGACCGGGTCGGGATGCGGGCGGCGGGTGCGCCAGACGTTCGGCGTGAAAAAGGCTTCAGGCCAATCATATGCCTCCGCCTGCACATCCTGACAAAAGGACAGGGTGACAGGGCCACACTCAGCCGGGTCGGTCATGGTGCGCAGCGCGCGGGGCAGGGCTGTCAGCAACTGCTCCGGCCTTGTAATGCGGTCGAAATAGCGGCTGACCGGCCTGAAACAATCATTGACCGACAGGCTGCCATCGGTGGCATCCTCAAGCTGTTGCAGCACCGGGTCAGGGCCACGCCCGGCAAAGACATCCCCCGGAACGAACAGCACCGGCAGGCGGTTGACATGGGCCAACCCAGCCGCCGTGATCATGTTCAGTGCCCCCGGCCCGATAGACGAGGTGACCGCCATCGCGCGGGTGCGCCGCATCTGCTTTGCATAGGCAATCGCCGCATGGGCCATTGATTGCTCATTCTGGCCGCGCCATGTGGGCCATGTGTCCTTCAGCCCGTGCAGAGCCTCGCCGATCCCAGCCACATTGCCATGGCCAAAAATCGCCCACACGCCCGCAAGATAGGTCTCGCCATCCTCATTCAGTTGCGCGGACAGATAGCGCATCATCGCCTGCGCGGCGGTCAGTCGGATCGTGGCCATTGTCTATCCTTTCGCTGCCCGGCTGGCATCCCAAAGGGCGCATAGCCGGGTGTAGGTATCGGCCATCATGGTGACCGCCTGTTCGGGGGGCGTGGTTCCGGCCATAAAGCCCGCCGCCGCGTCGGCAAAGATAGTGCGGCCAACGGCAAAACCTTTGACCAGATCGAAGCGGGCGGCAGCGGCGAAGCTGGCGGCAAGCCTGTCCTCCGACTCTCCAAGGCCCAGCACCACTATGCCGCGCGTGTGCGGGTCGTTGCAGGTAATAGCATCGCAGGCGGCCTGCCATGCGGCGTCCGATTGCATCGGCTCCAGCTTCCACCAGTCCGGGAAGACGCCGATGTCATA
This sequence comes from Pseudotabrizicola sp., assembly GCF_030684215.1. Classification (GTDB taxonomy): domain Bacteria; phylum Pseudomonadota; class Alphaproteobacteria; order Rhodobacterales; family Rhodobacteraceae; genus Pseudotabrizicola. The sequence goes on along the minus strand of NZ_JAUXOV010000056.1, from coordinate 60,083 downwards.
GAACCGCTGGATCACGTCTGCGGTTGTCTGATCGGTGACGGCCCCGGCTTTCGACGGGATCACCTCCAGCAAAAACTCCAGCCGGTTGCGGCGTGCGGCGTGGAACAAACGGGTGACTGTGGTCTCTTGGTCGGCCTTCATCGTAGCGCTGTCGTCGGGGTGGTAAAAGCACAAAACCTTGACCACATGCGCCAGCGGCCATTCGGACAGCCCGCCGAAATCAGGCCCAAGCTCTGGCTCCAGCGTCAGTGGACGCGAACCTGGCCATTCCACCGGACGGCCAATCCAAAGACCGGATTCCGCCGCAGCATGCAGCGCATCGCGCCCCAAACGGTTGTCGCACAGGATGCCGTAACCGGGGCGGCCCTGTTGAACCAAATGCGCAGATTTCAGACACAATTCTTTGAAAACGCCTATTTTTTTGATATTCGCACCCGGCAGATTTTCCAGCTGCATCCGATGGTCAAAGGCGAAGACGCGCATATCGGGCCAATCGCCGGTCCGGTTGGTGGACCAGTGGATTTGCTCTAGGGCAACGTCATGGCGCAGGGCCGGGTTGACCACGCCGCGGGCAAAGAAGAACTGCAGCTCCTCCCAGGACGGATAGGCGGGCGCGCAACCATGGCGTGATACGGCAAAGGCACCGCAAGCATTGGCATATTTCAGCGCCACCGGCCACGCCTCACCATCCAGCCAGCCCTTGAGCAGGCCCGACATGAACCCGTCACCCGCGCCCAGCACGTTGAACACCTCGATGGGAAAGCCGGGTCCGGCCTCGCCGTCATCAAGGCTGCCCGGAATATCGGCGGTAAAGGCAACAGCCCCCATCGGTCCGCGTTTGCACACCAGCGTGGCACCAGACACCGCCCGCACCGCGCGCAACGCAGCGATGGTATCGGTGGTGCCGCCTGCGATGTGGAACTCTTCTTCCGTGCCGACGATCAGATCGAACAGGTGCAGCGTGGATTGCAGCTTGGCGGTAACAGCAGCGGATTCGATGAACCGGCTTTCGCCATCGCCATGCCCGGCAAGCCCCCAAAGGTTGGGCCGATAGTCGATATCCAGCGCGGTCTGCGCGCCATTATCGCGCGCGAGGTGCAGCGCTTTCATCACCGCAGCTTCAGTCCGGGGGTGCGAAAGATGGGTGCCCGTCGCCACCACCGCCCGCGCACGGGCGATAAAACCGGGGTCGATGTCATCTTCACACAGTGCCATGTCGGCGCAGTTTTCGCGGTAAAAGATCAGCGGAAAGCGATGCTCGTCGCGGATGCCCAGCAGCACAAGTGCCGTCAACCGCTCTGGGTCGGTCTTGACGCCATCCACGCAGACGCCTTCGCGCGCAAGCTGTTCGCGGATAAAGCGGCCCATGTGTTCATCGCCCACCCGCGTCAGCAGGGCCGATTTCAACCCCAGCCGTGCGGTTCCCACCGACATATTGGTGGGGCTGCCGCCAACGTATTTCTGGAAACTGGCCATATCCTCCAGCCGCCCGCCGACTTGCGCGCCGTAAAGGTCAACCGAACTGCGGCCGATGGTGATAAGGTCCAGATCCCGCATCACAGAACCTCTGCCAATTTGACCATGCGCCCCTCGGCGACCGATTTCAGCGCGGCCTCGGCCAAGGCAAGCGCCATCAGGCCATCATGCCCGGTGGTGGGCGTTGGCGCGCCTGATGCCACTGATGCCACAAAAGCCGCGATTTCGTTGGCATAGGCGGCGGTATAGCGCGACATAAAGAAGTTCAGCAGCGGGGCCGCATGGAACCCGTCCTTATCGGCCAGCGTAATGCGGTTTTCGCCGTGGTTTTCGGCGGCCACCATGCCCGTGGACCCCAGCACCTCTATCCGCTGATCATAGCCATAGACCGCGCGGCGGGTGTTGGTGATGATCGCTTGCGTGCCAGAGGCCGTCCGCAGGATCACGTTTGCGCTGTCAAAATCGCCCAACTCACCAATTCGCTTGTCGACCAGAACGGAAGCCGAGGCGAAAACTTCGGTCACTTCCTCGCCCAACAGCCAGCGGGCGATGTCGAAATCATGGATCGTCATGTCGCGGAACATGCCACCAGAGCGGGTGATGTATTCGGGGGGCGGCGCGCCAGGGTCGCGGCTGGTGATTGTGACCATTTCCACGCGGCCAACCTTGCCCGCATCAATTGCGGCTTTTACGGCCATGAAATCAGGGTCAAAGCGACGGTTGAAGCCGACCATCAGCGTGCCTTTGGCATTCGCCACCGCCTTGATGCAATCCTTGACGCGGGCCAGCGACAGATCGACCGGCTTTTCGCAGAAAACGGCCTTTCCGGCGGCGGTAAAACGCTCGATCAGGTCGGCATGGGTGTCGGTTGGGGTGCAGATCACCACGGCATCGACATCGGGGCTGGCAAGGATCGCGTCAATTGTGCGGACATCGCAGCCATAGGCATCTCTGATCGCCTGCGCGGCGGCAGGAACCGGGTCGGCGATGGCCACAAGGCTGGCACCGGGAACGGCGGCCACTGCGCCTGCGTGAACCTTGCCGATGCGGCCTGCGCCAAGGATTGCGAATCTGACGGTCATGGTGGTCCTTTTCTGCCCGGCGTATCTGCACGGGGCGACGTGATGTCGGGTGGCGCTGTCATTGGACATAACCCACTGAATGACAGGCATAAAATGCCGATAGCCAGTGAAGGCCAGTCAAAGCGTGAATGATGTAGAACGCAGCGCCTCCCCTAGCTGCGAGTTGCGCGAAAGGTGCGTCAGACGGTGTCTTTGGTCAACGGGTCAGCAGGCGCTATCCATCATTTCTGACGAAATAGCGCGCATGGAATGACGAAAATCCATCATTTCACTGAAAGGGTTTGGCCCGGTTCACGGACAGGGTGGCAAAAGGGGCGATGACAGGCCCATCGGCCATGTCATCGCCCCAATGCGTCAGGCCAGCGTCTCCATCGCCGCCTTGGCCCCTTGGTTCACCAAGGTTGCATAAGCGTTGCGCAGGGGCTGCTCTAGCCTGTTTGCCAATGCTTCGGGGAACACCGCGCGCAAGCCAAGCAGCGCGCCGACCGGATCGGCTGAGGTTGCAGCCTCGCGCAGACGGGGGGCGAGTGGATCTTTGACCTCAATCGGGGCCCCGGTCAGATCGGTGCCGCGCACATAGATCATCCATGCCGCCACCGCCAGCATCAGGCCGGGGCAGGGGCGGCCTGCCTCAAGGTTCGTCTCCAACGTGCCAAGGATTCGCTGCGGCAGTTTCTGGCTGCCATCCATCGCGATCTGCCAGGTGCGGTGGCGGATCGACGGATTGGCATAACGCGCGTGCAAGGCGCCCGCATAATCCGCAAGACTGACACCTTCGGGCGGGGTCAGCGCCGGGATAATCTCACGCGACCACAACGATTGCACGAAACGGTCCAGCACAGGGTCAGCCATGCAATCGGCAATGGTTTCATGGCCCGACAGATACCCCAGATAGGCCAGCGACGAATGGGTGCCATTCAACATGCGCAGCTTCATGTGCTCATATTCGGTGACATCCGCCACCATTTGCACACCCACCGCGCCCAGATCGGGGCGCAACCCGCCGATGAAATCATCCTCTACCACCCATTGCCGGAACGGTTCGTGCAGGACCGGGGCCGCATCCTGCGCGCCGATCAGCGCCGCCACCCGCGCGATGTCTTCGGGCTTGGTGGCAGGCACGATGCGGTCAACCATGGTGGAGGGAAAGCGGCACTCTGCCTGTATCCAATCGGCCAGTGCAGGATCAATGGCGCGCGCAAGGTCCAGCACCACGCCGCGCACGACTTGGCCGTTGTTGGGCAGGTTGTCGCAGGTCAGCACGGTAAAGGCAGCAAGCCCGCGCGCATGTCGCAAGGCCAAAGCGCGCACCAGAAAACCGGGGGCCGAAACGGGCAGGGCGGTGGCCAGGTCATGCAGGATATCGGGGTGCCGGAGATTCAGCCGCCCCGTTGAGGGCTCGTGGCAATACCCCTTTTCGGTGACCGTCAGGCTGACAATCTTTACCCCCGGATCGGCCATCGCCTCCAGCACCGCGCCGGGGTCTTCACGCGCGACAAGCACGCCCTGCACCGATTGCACATGGCGCAGGGTCTCGCCATCCGGCCCCAGCTCCAGTGCCGTATAGGTGCCGCCCTGCGGGGTCAGCTGATCGCGCATCGTGGTTGATTGCAGCGACACGCCAAGGATGCCCCAGTCGCCACCCGAGGCCGACATGGCTTCCTCGATGTACACAGCGCCATGGGCACGGAAAAACGCGCCAAGGCCAAGGTGAACGATGCCCACCGGAACGGCAGGGGCACTTCGGGTCAGGCGATCAGCGGGCAAGCCAGCCTCCATCAACGTTCAGAACCGCTCCGTGAATATAGGCGGCGGCAGGAGAGGACAGGAACACGGCGGCCTCACCGATATCATCCGCGCGGCCCCAGCGTCCGGCGGGAATTCGGTCCAGAATGGCCGCGTTGCGCGCGGGGTCTGCACGCAGGGCTTGCGTGTTGTTGGTCTCGATATAGCCGGGCGCGATGGCATTCACATTGATCCCCTTTGCTGCCCATTCATTGGCCAGCAGTTTGGTGATCCCCGCCACACCATGCTTGGACGCGGTATAGGAAGGCACCCGGATGCCACCCTGAAACGACAGCAAGGATGCGATGTTCACAATCCGCCCACCGCCCCGCGTCAGTGCCGCGCGTGCAAAAGCCTGACAGGTGAAGAACACCGCCTTAAGGTTCACATCCATCACCGCATCCCAGTCTTCTTCGGTGAACTCCACCGAGTCCGCGCGGCGAATGATGCCCGCATTGTTCACCAGAATGTCGATGGGGCGGCTGGCGAACACGTCACGCGCGGCCATCGGATCGGCAAAGTCCAGCTGCAACGCCTCACCGCCCGTGATCGCCACGGTCTCGGCGCAAGACGACCGCCCCGCTGCAATCACATGCGCACCAGCCCGCGCCATGGCGGCGGCTATGGCCTGACCGATGCCGGTATTGGCCCCGGTGACAAGCGCTGTCTGGCCGGACAAAGAAAACGGGTTCACCGCAAATCCTCCATCTTCACCATTTCCACATCGCGGTAATCCACATTGTCGCCCGCCATCGCCCAGACAAAGGTATAGCTGGCCGTGCCCGCGCCACAGTGGATCGACCATGGCGGCGAAATCGCGGCCTCTTCATTCGCAATCACCAGATGCCGGGTCTCGGCCGGGTCGCCCATGAAGTGAAACACCCGCTGGCCCTCGGGAATGTCGAAATACAGATACGCCTCCATCCGGCGGTCGTGCAGGTGGGCTGGCATCGTGTTCCAGACCGAGCCACCATGGAACTGGGTATATCCCAGCACCAACTGGCACGAGGTCATCACCTCGGGGTGGATGAACTGGTTGATGGTGCGGTGGTTCACGGTTTCGGCCGCGCCCAGCGTGACTTTTTTGGCATCCTCCAGCTTTATCAGGCGCGCCGGATAGGCGTGATGCGCCGGGCAAGAGTTGATGTAGAATCGGCCCTGACCCGCAAAGGTGACAGCCCCCGCGCCCATCGGCAAGTAAAGCACATCGCCCTTGGACAGCGCATGAGTCTCACCGCCCGCCGTTACAGTGCCATCGCCGCCGATGTTGACGATGCCCATTTCACGACGGTCCAAAATGCTGGCAGTGCCCGCTTCCTTGACCTGATCCAACACCAGATCCTTGCCTGCCGGCACCGCGCCGCCAACAATCATCCGGTCGTAATGCGTATACAAAAGCCGGACCTGGCCGTCCTGAAACAACCCCTCGCCATGAAAATTGGCACGCAGGGCGGTGGTGTCCATGCCCTTGGCCTCATTGGCGGAAATTGCCTGACGGGTTTCAACAGTCAGCATAGGGTATCCTTTCAGAGAAAATCATTCCGACGGGGGGTGAACCCGTCGATCAGTGTGCCGGGCTCAAGGCAGACGCAGCCATGAACGGCGTTGGAGGGGATGACAAAAGCATCACCCGGCCCCACTTCGAAATCGCGCGCTTCAACCGTGAACCGGAACCGCCCCGATTGCACAAAAGTCGATTGCACATGGGGGTGATGGTGCAGCGCGCCCACAGCCCCAGCGGCGGCAAAGCGGAAGGCCACGGTCATCAGCTCAGGCGCATCGGCCAACACCTGCCGCGTCACGTTCTCACCGGTTTCAACAATAGCATAGGTCATAGGGGCCTCAACGGAACAGGGCTGGCAGCCACAAGGACAGTGCCGGGATGTATGTGACAAGCATCAGGGTTCCAAAGGCCGCGCCATAGAACGGCCAGATCGTGCGTACCGCCTGCCAGACGGAAATCTTGCCAACCGCACAGCCGACAAACAGCACCGCGCCGACAGGTGGCGTGCAAAGCCCGATTCCAAGGTTCAGCACAAGGATCACCCCGAAATGCACCGGGTCCACCCCAAAGGCCACGGCTACAGGCAGGAAAATCGGCGTGGTGATCACGATCAGCGGCGACATGTCCATGAAGGTGCCAAGGATCAGCAGGATGACGTTCATCAACAGCAGGATCACGATCGGATTGTTGCTGACGCTTTGCATCAGCGCAATCATTGCCGTTGGAACCTTCAGATATGCCAGAAGCCAACCAAAAGATGCCGCGCATCCGATCACTAGCAATACCATCGCCGTGGTGCGCACCGCCGCCTTGACCGCGCCCACGAAATCGTTCCAGCCCATGGTGCGATAGGCCAGTGTTGTCACTCCCAGCGCGTAAATCGCCGCGATGCACGACGATTCTGACGCGGTGAACACCCCAGACCGCACTCCGCCAAAGATAATCACAATCAGCATCAGCCCCGGAATGGCAGCGATCAACAGGTGGCCCAGCACAACCCAGCCCGGAAACGCCTCTGTCGGATAACCCTTCTTGCGCGCCACCCACCATGCCGCCGCCGCCAGTGCCAGCGCAAGCAAGATGCCCGGAATGATCCCTGCGGTGAACAGATCGGCAATCGACAGGCGACCGCCGGCCGAGATCGAATAGATGATCATGTTGTGGCTTGGCGGCAGCATCAGCGCGATGATAGAGCTGACCACGGTGATATTGACTGCATAATCAACGTCATAGCCGCGTTCCTTCATCTGCGGCACCATCAGCCCGCCGATGGCCGAGGCATCTGCCGCGGCTGATCCCGAAATGCCGCCGAACAGCACGGATGAGGCAATGTTGACCTGCCCCAAACCGCCCCGGAAGTGCCCCACCGCAGCCCCTGCCACCGCAATCAGCCGCCGGGCAATGTCGCCGCGCACCATCACCTCACCGGCAAAGATGAAAAACGGAATCGCCATCAGCGCAAACACTGACACGCCGGAATTCAGCCGCTGGAACACCACCACCGGCGGCAGGCCCAGATACAGCACCGTGGCGAAGCTGGACACGCCCAGACAGAACGCCACAGGTGTCCCGATCGCCAACAGCAGCGCGAAGGTGCCAAAAAGAACCCAAAGCTCCATCACGCCACCTCTTCGAGTTCAGTTTCGCCAAAGCGCGCCGTCGGCAATCCCGCCGCCCGCCGCGCCAGACGTTCCAGTGAAAAAATCACCATCAGCACGCCGCCCACCACCAGCGGGATGAAATCCACCGCCCCGGTGATGCCAAGCGAGGGCAGGGTGATACCGTAAGCCGACACCATCAACTGCCCGCCAAACCAGACCATGCCGACCCCAAAACCGGTAACCACAAGGTCTGACAGCGAAAACAGCACCATCTTTACCCGGTGCGACACCAGATACAGCAGGATGTCGAATGATAGGTGATAGCCTTCGCGGATGCCAACAGCAGCCCCCAGAAAGATGAACCATCCCATCAGGATCACCGCAGCCGGCTCGCTCCAGATGATGGAATCATTCAACAAATAGCGGAAAAATACCTGTGCCCCGATGATAGCCGTCATGGCAACCAACCCGGCCCCCGCCACCCAAAGGGCAGCTTTCGCGACATAGCCCAGCCAGACGGCAAGCGTCTTCAAACCCGGTTGCATCAATGGCCTCCTGCTGCGTGCGACGCTCATTCATCTTGGTCAAAATACTCCACAGGGGGGCCGGGGGGAGTGAATCCCCCGGTCCTGTGGCTGGGTCAGATCACTCGGTCGCTTGAATGCGCTGAACCAGATCCTGCAGCTTTGGCGTGTTGGCGTGCTTTTCATACACCGGCACCATCGCCTCGATGAACGGGGTCTTGTCGATATCCGAGATCACCTCGACCCCCGCCGCGCGGACTTTTTCTTCCGACACCTTTTCACGCGCAGCCCAAAGCTCGCGGTTGACGGGGATGGAATCCTTGGCGGCTTGCTTGACCAGCGCCTGATCCTCGGCGCTCAGCTTGTCGTAGCTGGCCTTTGACATCACCAGTACCTCTGGCACGATCAGGTGCTGGTTCAGGGTGTAATAGCCCGCAACTTCATAGTGGCCCGACGACTCGAACGATGGCCAGTTGTTTTCAGCCCCATCAATCACCCCGGTCTGAATGCCGGAATAGACCTCGCCATACGGCATCGGGGTCGCATTGGCGCCAAGGGCGGTCATCATGTCCACAAACACATCTGACTGCATCACGCGGATTTTCATGCCCTTCAGGTCGTCAACCGAGGTGATCGGCTTTTGCTTGTTGTAAAACGACCGTGAACCACCGTCAAAATAGGCCAGACCAACAAAGCCATGCGGCTCAAACGCGGCCAGAATCTCGTCGCCGATCGGACCATCCATCACGCGGTGCATGTGGTCGGTGCCGCGGAAGATAAAGGGCAGCGAGACGACCTTGGTTTCTTCAATGATGTTGTTGAACGGACCCATCGACACACGGTTAAAGTCGATCACGCCGAACTTGGTCTGCTCGATTGTGTCCTTCTCCTCGCCCAACTGGGCCGAATGGAACACTTCCACGCAAATGCGGCCCGCACTGCGCTCTTTGAGCAATTCGCCCATATGCTTGACCGCGTCCACGGTCGGATACCCGTCGGGGTGCGTGTCCGACGATTTCAGGGTCACTTCGCATTCGGCAAAAGCTGCCCCTGCAAAAGCCACAGATGCCAGCAGGGCAGCGGCCAAGGTGTTGAATTTTTTCATTGTAGTCTCCTCCCGTTGAATGGCTTCACAGCCGGTAGGCTTGTTTTGCAAGCCGGTATGCAAGGTCGTGTGCGACCTCGTATGCATCGCCCTCAGCCAGCCTGCCGGTGCGGACAAGCGTGGCGAGAAAGGCGCAATCCACGCGGCGGGCCACATCATGGCGCGCGGGAATCGAAAGATAGGCGCGGGTGTCGTCGTTGAAGCCCACTGTGTTGTAAAAGCCCGCCGTTTCGGTGGTCATCTCGCGAAAGCGACGCATGCCTTCGGGGCTGTCGTGGAACCACCATGCCGGCCCCAGCTTCAGCGCCGGATAGACCCCGGCCAGCGGCGCCAGTTCACGGGCGTAAGACGACTCGTCCAGCGTAAACACAATCACTGACAGGCGCGTATCCATGCCCACTGCGTTCAGCAGCGGGCGCAGGGCGGTCACGTAATCGGTGCGGCCCGGTATATCGAACCCCTTGTCGCGGCCAAACATCGCCTGCACCGTGTTGGAATGGTTGCGCCGTGATCCGGGGTGGATTTGCAGCACCAACCCGTCATCAAGGCTCATCCGCGCCATTTCGGTCAACATCTGGCCGCGAAATGCATCGGCCTCGTCGGCGGAACATGCGCCGCGCAGGGCGTGCGCGAACAATTGCGCCGCCTGATCCGGGGCCATATCTTCGGTGCGGGCGGTGGCGTGGCCGTGGTCAGATGACGTGCAGCCGTAGCTTTTGAAAAACGCCCGCCGGATGCGGTGCGCGGTCAGATAGCCCGCCCATGTTGCGGTATCTTCGCCGGTCATTTCGCCCAACAGGGCCACATTCTGGGCAAAGCCCGGAAATTCCGGGTCCACCACGGCATCGGGGCGGTAGGCGGGAACAACACGGCCCTGCCAGCCGCTGTCGCGGATCTGTTGGTGCCAAAACAGATCGTCCAGCGCGCCATCGGTGGTAGAGATCACCTCGATATTGAACCGCTCATACAGCGCGCGGGGGCGAAAGGCGGGGGTGGCAAGGGCGGCGTCTATCCGGTCGTAATAATCATCTGCTGTGGTTGCAGACAGCGGCACATCAAAGCCGAACACGGTCTCGAACGCGTGATCCAGCCACATGCGAGACGGCGTGCCCCGGAACACATGATAATTCTGCGCAAACAGGTGCCAGATCTTGCGGCCATCCGTTTCGACCGGGCCACCATCGGCGCGCGGAACCCCCAGATCGGTCAGCGCGATGCCCTGCGAACACAGCATCCGGAACACGTAGTGGTCGGGCGTGACAAAAAGTTGCGCCGGGTCGGGAAAGGCGTCATCGGTGGCATACCACGCAGGGTCAGTATGGCCGTGCGGGCTGATGATCGGCAGGTCGGCGACCGTGTCGTAGAGCGCGCTTGCAAGTCCACGAGCGCCTGATTCGATGGGGAAAAGCCGATCTTTGTCCAGCAATGTCACGTATTTTTTCCTCCCCCTCGTGCTTGGTGGGCGAAAGACGCTTTTCAAGTCACATGCAAACTAATATGCTAGTATGCGAAACCTGTCAACGGAGCGAGAGATGGCCGAAAGCACGCTTCTAAAACTTCTGGAGCCGGTTCAGCGGCCTTCTGTGACGGATACGGTGTTTGAAGAACTGCACCGCCAGATTCTTGCCCTTGACCTGCCCCCCGGCACCAAGATGTCAGAGGTGGATGTGGCAAAGGGCATGGGCGTGTCACGCCAGCCGGTGCGCGATGCGTTCTACCGGCTGTCAACGCTGGGCTTTCTGACCATCCGCCCGCAACGCGCCACCGTCATTTCTGCCATTTCCGAGGCGGCGGTGATGCAGGCGCGGTTCATCCGCTCGGCCATCGAGGCGGAAACGGTGCGGATGGCTTGCGAGCGTCTGAGAGATGATGACCTGACCGCGCTGGACGATGTGCTTGAACAGCAGCGCCTGGCGGCTGATGCGCGTGATCCGGTTGCCTTTCACGCTCTGGACGATCTGTTCCACCGTGAGATTTGCGAGCGTAGCGGCCACGGCTTTGCCTGGGACATCATCCGCGAGAACAAGGCGCATATGGACAGGGTACGGTTTTTGTCGCTGTCCTTCGCCTCAAAGGATGCCTACGGCGACCATCTGAAAGTCATGGCGGCGCTGCGTGACCGGGACGCCTTGCGTGCGATGGCGGCGATGCACGCACATCTGTCACGGATCAAAGTGCAGATCCGCCGCATCCGTGCCGAGCACGAGGCGTTTTTCGAGGGCGATCCTGCCCCCGAAACGCTGTGGCCAGTCACAGATATTTAACCGGGTGATCGCGCACGCTTAGTCCAGCGATTTCAGCACATCGGCCAGCGTGCCGATCAGCGTGTCAATCTGGTCGCGTGTGATCATCAGCGGCGGTGACATGGCGATGATATCGCCTGTTGTGCGGATCAGGATGTTTTTGTCGTAAGCCGCCAAAAACGCGCTGAACGCCCGTTTTGTAGGCTCGCCTGCAATCGGATCCAACTCGACCGCGCCGATCAGACCCATGTTGCGCACGTCGATAACATGACGTGAGTCGCGCAAGCTGTGCAGTGCATCTTCCCAATAGGGCGCGATTTCGGCGGCACGTTCAAACAGCGCTTCTTCCTTGTAGGTCTCCAGCGTGGCTATTCCGGCGGCCGATGCAATGGGGTTGCCGGAATACGTATAGCCATGGAACAGCTCGATCATGTTCTCGGGCCCGTCCATAAAGGCGTCGTGCAGTTCTGCCGTGGTCAGCACAGCCCCCATGGGGATCACCCCGTTGGTCAGGCCCTTGGCGGTGGTCATCATGTCGGGCAACACGTCGAAATACTGCGAGGCAAAGGGCGCGCCAAGACGGCCAAATCCGGTGATGACCTCATCAAAAATCAGCAAGATACCGTGCTTTTTGGTGATCGCGCGCAGCTTTTCCAGATACCCTTTAGGCGGCAGTATCACCCCTGTTGACCCTGCAACGGGCTCCACGATGACCGCCGCGATGGTTTCCGCGCCGTGCAGCGCCACCAGCTTTTCCAGATCATCTGCAAGATACGCGCCATGTTCCGGCTGACCGCGCGACCAGCGGTTGTTATCCGGCAGATGCGTATGAGGAAGATGGTCCACCCCATTGAGAAGGCTTCCAAAATGCCGACGGTTGTTGACGATGCCGCCAACCGAGATGCCGCCAAAGTTTACCCCATGATACCCACGTTCCCGCCCAATCAAACGGGTGCGGGTGGCCTGACCCTTGGCGCGGTGGTAGGCGATTGCCAATTTCAACGCAGTTTCAACGCTTTCCGAGCCAGAGTTCGTGTAAAATACATGCTCAATGCCCTTGGGCGCAATCTCGATGATGCGGTTGGCCAGTTCGAACGCAACCGGGTGGCCCATCTGGAAGGCCGGGGCATAGTCCAGCTCTGCCGCTTGCCGTTGGATCGCCTCGGTGATTTTGGGGCGGCAATGGCCCGCGTTGCAGCACCACAGACCCGCCGTTCCGTCCAGCACCTGACGGCCATCAGAGGTGGTGTAATGCATGTCCTTTGCCGCAACGAGCATCCGCGGGTTTTTCTTGAACTGGCGGTTTGCGGTGAAGGGCATCCAAAAAGCATTCAGGTCGTTCGGGGCTTTGCGATCCAGCGCCATGGCGAGTGGGGTTCCTGTTGGGGCGGCCTTGCGGCGCGCGAATGGGTTTTGACCGGATGGTCAGATGTTGCTATCACCAAGGGCAGGCCAGTCAAGCCCTCGCCCTGATCGCGATGATCTTAGCATAGTCAGCCTTCGTTCTGCCAATTGCATGATGGCGCGTTCTGCGCCAACCTGACACACCGGACGCAGGAAAAACGACACCAATGCCAAGACCCAAGACCCGTATTCAGCTCAGGAATTCTGAAACCATCCTTGAGGCTGCGCTTGATGTGTTTTCTTCGCAAGGTTTTCGCGGAGCTACGCTGGACCAGATTGCAGAGGTTGCCGGCCTGTCAAAGCCCAACCTGCTGTATTATTTTCCGTCAAAAGAGGCGATCCACCAGACCCTGCTGACGCGCCTTTTGCACACATGGCTTGATCCGTTGCGCGAAATGGACCCCAACGGCGATCCGGTGGCGGAAATCATGGGTTATGTCCGGCGTAAGCTGGAACTAAGCCGCAACTTCCCGCGTGAAAGCCGGCTGTTTGCCATCGAAATCCTGCAAGGTGCGCCTCGGATGCGTGCGGCGATAGAGGGCGAGTTGACCGAGTTGGTGGCGGAAAAGGCGCTGGTGCTGCAGCGCTGGATGGATGAGGGCCGCATCGCCCGGCTGGACCCGGTGCATTTGGTGTTTTCGATCTGGGCGCTGACCCAGCATTACGCCGATTTCGATGTGCAGGTCCGCACGGTACTTGGTGAAGGCCACGACCCCTATGCCGAAGCAGGGGCGTTTCTGGAAACGCTCTACGCCCGTTTGCTCGCACCATAGACTAGTTTGACAAGCCGTTGTAAATTTTGGCAGGGCTTGTAAAGTCAGGTAGTCCTTAGTGGTTTGCCATGTCCAACAGCCCATCCTCTGCCCCTGCCAGTCTGACCGGAAGCCTGATCCGTGAGCGGCGGCTTGCCTTGGGTCTGCGTCAGGGCGAGGTGGCGCAATCGGCCGGGGTATCGGCCAGTTATCTGAACCTGATTGAACACAACCGCAGGCGTGTCGGGGCCGAGGTGTTGGAGCGTCTGGCCGCAGCGCTGGGGACTGAGGTTGCGATCTTGTCAGAGGGCGCGGGCGGCGCGCTGATCGACGATCTGCGCGCGGCGGCGTCAACCGTGCCGGGGGTGCAGCCCGAACTGGACCGGATTGAAGATTTTGCAGGCCGCTTTCCGGGCTGGGCGGCGGTACTGGCCGCGCAGCACCACCGCGCCGCGCAGCTGGAGCGTGCAGTTGGTGCTTTGAATGACCGTTTGACCCATGATCCGCATTTGTCGGCGTCGTTGCATGAGGTGTTGTCGGCTCTGGCCTCGGTGCGCTCAACAGCGGCCATTCTGGCGGATACCGAAGACATCGACCCGGACTGGCGTGCGCGTTTCCATCAGAATCTGCATCAGGACAGTGAACGGCTGGCCCATGGGGCCGAGGCGTTGGTTGCTTATCTGGATGGCCCGGACACAGCGGTTGATGCCGGTCTTGCCGCGCCGCAAGAAGAGGTAGAGGGCTGGCTTGCCGCGCGTGGATGGCATCTGGCGGAATTGGCAGAGCCGGGCGGGTTTGAAAGGCTGATGGCCGAGGTGGCGGGGCTTGCTGCGGTAGCTGCGCGCAGTCTGGCGCAAGAATTCCTGCGTCAGTCCGCTGATGAGGCGCGGCTTTTGCCTGATGCCGTACTGCGCGCCGCGCTGGAGGGCGGCGAGGCCGACCCGTCGGTTCTGGCGCAGCGTAGCGGTTTGCCGGTGCTGGCGGTGATGCGGCGAATCGCGCTTTTGCCGGGGTCTGTCGCCGGGCTGGTGATCTGCGACGCCTCTGGCACCTTGTTGTTTCGCAAGCCGGTTGATGGTTTCGCCTTGCCCCGCTTTGGCGCGGCCTGCCCGTTGTGGCCGCTGTTTGCGGCGCTTGCGCGGCCGATGATGCCTATGGTCGCGCGGGTGGAACCTGCGGGGCGGGCGGCGCGGGTGTTTCGCACGCTGTCAATTTGCGAAACGCGCCTGCCGCAAGGGTTCAGTGGCCCGGACCTGCGTGAAGCCGCCATGCTGATCCTGCCCGACGACGCCCCGTTGCGCGCGGCAGGGCCAGTGCTGGCGCTTGGTTCCTCTTGTCGCATCTGCCCGCGTGCGGCCTGTCCTGCCCGGCGCGAGCCGTCGATACTGACCGAGGCTGGCGTGCAATAGGTCTTTGACATACCCACACATTCGCCGGATAGTTTGCAGCAACCCGGTTGCTGACCGGAGGGGGGACACAAGACATATGACGGCGCGTGTGCTGCTCATCGAGGATGAGCCGAACATAACCGAGGCTATTCGGTTCATCCTGTCGCGTGACGGCTGCGAAGTGACCACGCTTGCCGATGGGGTGGGCGCGGTTGCGGCGGTGCGGGCGGTGATGCCGGATCTGGTCATCCTTGATCTGATGTTGCCCGGTGTCAGCGGTCTGGAAATTCTGGCGGAATTACGGGCGGACCCGGCGACGCAAGGCCTGCCTGTGATGATGCTGACGGCAAAGGGCCAGGGCCGTGACCGCGAGGCGGCGGAACGGGCAGGGGCCAACCATTTCATGACTAAGCCGTTTTCCAACGATGACATGCGCGCCGCCGTTCGCGCGCTGATCAGCGGCTGAGCCGATGTCGCAATCCCCACGCACCCCGCCGCTGTTTCTGCGCCGCGCCAGTTACCGGCAACGCAGGCGGCGCGATGCTGCGCGGTTGTTGCCGGTCGTTGGTCTTTTCCTGATGCTTCTGCCGGTGCTTTGGGCCCCGCAAGACACTTTCCGCCGGGATACTGCGCCGGATGGCATTTATCTGTTTGTGATCTGGGCCGTGCTGATTGCTCTTGCGATGCTTGTGTCGCGCAGCCTGAACACGGCGGACGAAGCCGATGATGCCGATGCCAGCCCCGATCCGGGCCAAGGGACATAGGGGCCAAGCAAGATGCCCTTTAACATTCTGGTCCTGTCCTGTCTGGCCTATGTGATCTTTCTGTTTGCCGTCGCATGGGCGGCAGAGCGGCGGGCGGATCGTGGCCAGCTTGGCTGGCTGCAATCGCCACTGATCTACACGTTGTCCTTGTCAATTTATTGCACCGCCTGGACGTTTTACGGCGCGGTCGGCTATGCGGCGCGGTCGGGGCTTGAATTTCTGACGATCTATCTTGGCCCGACGCTGGTGTTTGTCGGCTGGTGGTGGGTGCTGCGCAAGCTGGTGCGGATCGGGCGGCAACAGCGCGTGACGTCAATCGCCGACCTGATCTCCAGCCGCTTTGGCAAGTCGAACCTGCTGGGCGTGATCGTGACGGTGATCGCGGTGGTGGCGGCGACGCCCTATATCGCGCTGCAACTGCAATCGGTGACGCTGTCGTTCAGCGTCTTCGCCAGCCCGACCGACGACGGCTTTGCCCCGCCGGGGACCGAGGCAACGGCGGTCTGGGTGGCGGCGGGGCTGGCGCTGTTCACCATCCTGTTCGGCACTCGCAATCTGGACGCCAAGGAACAGCACCACGGCATTGTCACTGCCATCGCGGTTGAGGCGGTGGTCAAGCTGGTCGCCCTTATCGCCGTGGGGGTGTTTGTGGTCTGGTTCATGGCCGATGGCCCTGCCGATATGATCGCGCGCATTGATGCGTCAGACATTGCCGACTGGAACCTGCAACCGGGCCGCTGGGCGGGGCTGTTGTTTGCGGCAGGGGCGGCAGTGATCTGCCTGCCGCGCATGTTTCAGGTGATGGTGGTGGAAAACGCTGACGAGCGGCATCTGGCCACTGCATCGTGGGCCTTTCCGCTGTATCTGTTTGCGATGAGCATGTTCATCGTGCCGATTGCGGTGATGGGGCTTGAACGTCTGCCATCCTCTGCCAATCCTGATATGTTCGTGCTCACCCTTCCCCTGTCCGAAGGACAAGGCGCGCTGGCGATGCTCGCGTTTCTGGGCGGGTTTTCTTCGGCCACGTCGATGGTCATTGTGGAATCCATCGCCCTTGCCACCATGGTTTCCAACCATATCGTCATGCCTGTCTGGCTGCGGCTGCGTCCGGCAAAAGCGGTGTCGGGTGATGTGCGGCGGCTGGTTTTGCTGTCGCGGCGTATCTCTATCGGCGTGGTGCTGGGCTTGGGCTATGCCTATTACCGGATGTCGGGCGGCTCTGCGGCCCTTGCTGCTATCGGGCTGATCGCTTTTGTCGGAGTGGCGCAGTTTTTGCCCGCGATGATCTTTGGCATTTTTTGGCGCGGCGCTACCCGGATCGGTGCGGCGCTTGGCATGTCGGTGGGCTTTGTGGTCTGGGCCTATACACTGTTTTTGCCGTCTTTTGGTCCCGATGCGGTGATCCCGGCGATGGTGTTTGTGGAGGGTCCGTTCGGAATAGACTGGCTGCGCCCGCGTGCGCTGTTTGGCGTGTCCACGATGGACCCGCTGCTGCACGCGCTGTTCTGGTCGATGACTCTGAACACTGCGGCGTTTCTCGCCGGATCATTGTTCACCTTTCCCGGTCCGGTAGAGCGGATGCAGGGTGCTGCTTTCGTGCGTGTGTTTGACACTGCATCGGGCAGCCCGCGCGGGTGGGAGCGGGGCGTGGCCGAACCCGAAGACCTGTTGGTCATGTCGCAGCGGATCATGGGCGATGACGACGCGCTGATTTTTTTCGAGGCCGAGGCGAAGGGGCAGGGCAAGGCGGGCTATCTGCCTGATCCCACATCCGATTTCATGGCCAGGCTGGAACGGCGGCTGGCGGGATCGGTGGGGGCGGCGACCGCGCATGCGATGATGAGCCAGCTTGCAGGTCGCGCCACGGTGACGGTCGAAGACCTGATGGCGGTGGCCAGCGAGTCGGCGCAGATCATGGAATATTCCGCCCGGCTGGAAAGCCAGCAAGAGGAAGTGACCCGCACGGCGCGTGCGCTGCGCGAGGCCAATGAAAAGCTGATGCAACTGTCGATCCAGAAAGATGCGTTCCTTTCGCAGATCAGCCACGAGCTGCGCACGCCAATGACGTCCATCCGCGCGTTTTCCGAGATCCTGACCGAAGGCGATCTGCCGCCTGAACAAGTGGCCAATTACGGACGCATCATCCATGACGAGGCCAAGCGCCTGACCCGGTTGCTGGATGATCTGCTGGATCTGTCGGTGCTGGAAAACGGCACTGTGCAGCTGAACCTTGGGCTTGCGAACCTGAGCCA
The DNA here is from genome assembly GCF_030684215.1 of Pseudotabrizicola sp. Taxonomy (GTDB): domain Bacteria; phylum Pseudomonadota; class Alphaproteobacteria; order Rhodobacterales; family Rhodobacteraceae; genus Pseudotabrizicola. Next base: position 42,203 of record NZ_JAUXOV010000056.1, on the reverse strand, counting down.
GATGATCGACCGCGCCCTCGCATCGGCCAGCCATACCAAGCCCGAGCGCAGCTTTGTGATCTTCCGCGACCTGCCGATGGAGAATATCTTTATCCGCACCGATGCTGATCGTCTGGTGCAGGTGTTCATCAACCTGATCTCGAACGCGCGCAAATATTGCGATGCGACGGCACCCGAGCTGCGGATCTCGGTGCGGCAGCGCGGTGGCCGGGTCACGGTCGATTTCGCCGACAACGGGTCGGGCATTCCCAAGGAAAGTCAGGCACTGATTTTTGAGAAGTTCGCGCGGCTGACCGACCAGACCCGTGCGGGCGGGGCGGGGCTTGGCCTTGCGATCTGCCGCGAGGTGATGGCCAATCTGGGCGGCACGATCACCTATCTGCCTGGGCAGGGCGGGGCAGCCTTCCGGGTGGCCGTGCCGCTGCGGCTGGAACGAAAAGTAGACTAAAACACCCGCCGTCAACCCTTTGGTAACGCCGCTGCGCAAAACTGGCATAAAGCGAGCAAGAATTGGGGTCGCCGTGCCGGGTGAGGTGATGCGCAAAAAGCTGCGGTTCGGGCAGCATTCCGCCTTTGAAGGCGGGCCAGGTGCGGATCGGGCGTGGCGTCTGGGATTCGCGCGCGCGGCGCGTGACATGATGGATTTGCCGGTTGATTTTGTCAGCCTGACCACGGCCCGGCTGTCTTTGGCCGAATTGCTGGACCTGCCACCAGAGCGGGCGCTTATTCTGATGCTGGAGGGGCCAGAGGAAGGCTTGGGCCTGCTGATCCTGTCTCCCGATCTGCTGACCGCCCTGATAGAGGTGATGACGCTGGGCAAATGTGGCACACAAGCCCCCGATCCGCGCAAACCCACCCGCACCGATGCGGCCATGGTCTCGCCCTTGGCCGATCTGGCGTTGTCGCATCTGGAAGAAGCGCTGGCCGAAGAAAGCGATCTGGTCTGGACCAGCGGCTTTCACTACGCGTCCTTTATCGAAGAAGCGCGCCCCTTGGGGTTGCTGCTGGAAGATGTGACGTACCGCACGCTGACGGCGCGGCTGTCTTTGTCCCATGGCGCCCGTGTCGGGGATATGATTCTGGTGCTGCCCGCCGAAGGAAAGGGGCGCAAGCCACGGCTCAAGGCGGATGCCGTGCCGGATTCGGTGGCGCGCCCTGCATTCGCCGCCGCTCTTGCCGTGCGGGTGGATGCCGCCCCGTCCCAGATCGACGCAGTGCTGACGCAGCTGACCCTGTCTTTGACCGAGGTGATGGGCCTGCACGTTGGCATGGCCCTTGCCCTGCCATCTGCGGCGTTGGACAGGATCAGCATTCGGGGTCTGGACGGGCGTTGTGTGGCAGAGGGCAAGCTGGGGCAGAACCGCGGCATGCGCGCCATCCGCCTGACCGGTCAGGCCATCACAGCGAAACGGGCACAGACTGCAGTGCAGCCGTCAAGCCTGTCGGTGTGGGGCGAAGGTGAGTCCGGGGCAGATCTGCCCCAGTCTTTTGATTTTGAACAGTTCTCTGCCACCGGAACCGATTAGCGGGCTTGCCACCAAATGGTCAGCGCTTGGCCAAAATCTCGATCTGGGGCCGTAGGGCCTCCAGATTGTAGCCATGACGGGCGGGAATGCCGATCAGATCATCGGCGGGCATCTCGCCTGCATTTGCCAAAGCCCAACAGATCGAAGACCGGTTGCCGCTGGCGCAATAGGCCAGAACTGGGCCGCTTGCCGTTCCGATGGCCTCTGCCTGTGCCGTAACATTGGCCATGGTCAGCGCACCGCCGATCACCGGGTTGATCACAAACTCCAGCCCCGCCGCTTCGGCCGCGGCCTGCATGACCGCCGCACGGTGCGAGGCAGGGATTTCGGCATCGGGGCGGTTGTTGATGACCCGCGTATAGCCCGCCACCTTGATCGCCACGAAATCTTCGGGGTCGATCTGGGGGGCGACGGCGTAGTTGGGCGTCAGCGGGCGGATGTCCATGCGGTATCTCCTATGGCGGTCAGGGCGCGGCGCAGCGCGGGCGTGGCGACCATAGCTGCGACCATCGCAACAAGGAAGACCAGACCGCTTACCCCGTTCAGGAAAGACGCCGCAAGCGCAGGGCCGGGGCACAGGCCAACAAGCCCCCATCCGGCCCCGAACATCGCCGACCCAAGGATCAGGTTGGTGTCCAGCTTTTGGTTTGGTTTCGCCGGAATCGGCGTGCCCAGCACCGAGGTTTTGCGCCGTTCTGCCACGATCCATGCAATTGCCATTGGCAGGATCGCACCGCCCATCACGAAGGCCAGCGTCGGATCCCATGCGCCGAACACATCCAGCCAACCCTGCACCTTGACCGTATCCACCATGCCAGACACCAAAAGTCCGGCCCCGAACAACGCCCCCGACAGGGCGGAAAACACTGCACGCATCATATCAGATCACCCCGAACAAATGACGGAAGGCGACCACGGCCACCCCGCCTGCTACGATATAGACAATGGTTGCGGCCAGACCGCGCCACGACAGCCGCGAAATGCCGCAGACCCCGTGACCAGAGGTGCAGCCATTGGCGATCCGTGTGCCAAACCCCACCAGCAGACCCGCTGCGATCAGCAGCCAGACATTGTCGGTCAGTCTGGTGTCAACCGTGCCGTAAAGTAAGGCCAGCACGGGCGGAAACAGCACCAATCCTGCCAGAAAGGCCAGTCGCTCGCCCCAGTTGCTGCGTCCGGATCCGTCAACTAGGCCGCCGATGATCCCCGACGCACCCATGATGCGACCGTTCATCAAAAGAAAAAGCGCGCCTGCGCCACCGATCATCAGACCCCCGACAAAGCCCCAGATCCAGTCTTGTTCCAGCATTGTGCTATCCCGTGTTGTTCAAAGTTCAGGGCCATGCAGCGGACGCGCCTGCCGCATGGCCGTCAAAGGTTACAGCCCGTTGATCGGGACTTTCAGATAGACTTGGCCGTTGTCCTCGGGCTCGGGCATCTGTCCTGCCCGCATGTTCACCTGCAAGGATGGGATGATCAAGCGGGGCATGGCAAGGGTCGCGTCCCGGTCTTCGCGCATGGCGACAAACTCTGCGCGGGTTTTGCCGGCGCCGATATGGATGTTCAGCGCCTTTTGAGCGCCGACCGTGGTTTCCCATGCATAGTCATCGCGGCCCGGTGCCTTGTAGTCGTGGCCGACAAAGATGCGTGTCTGATCCGGCAGGGCCGTGATCTTTTGTACCGAGTCAAACAGCGTTTCGGCAGAGCCGCCGGGGAAGTCACAGCGCGCCGTGCCGAAATCGGGCATGAACAGCGTATCGCCAACAAAGGCCGCATCGCCGATCACATAGGTCAGACAAGCAGGCGTGTGGCCGGGCGTGTGCAGCACATCGCCACGCATCTGGCCGATGTGAAAGCTGTCGCCTTCCTGGAACAGCTGGTCAAACTGCGATCCGTCGCGCTGAAACCGGGTGCCCTCATTGAAGATCTTGCCAAAGGTGTTCTGCACAACGGTGATCCGGTCGCCAATCCCGATCTTGCCGCCCAGACGTTCCTGAATATAGGGGGCTGCGGACAGGTGATCGGCATGGACATGGGTTTCCAGAATCCATTGCAGATCAAGGCCCTTGTCCTGAATATAGGCGATCACCTCATCAGCTGAGCGCGTATCGGTGTGGCCCGAGGCATAATCGAAATCGAGAACGGAATCGATCACCGCGCAGGCCGATCCCGCAGGTTCGGTCACGACATAGGTGATCGTGTTGGTGGCTTCATCAAAGAAAGCCTGAACGGTGGGTGTCATGGTTGTCTCCCGTTGCTGTCTGAGGGTGATATAGGGGGGAAAGATATATATTGCAAGAATTGAATGTGTGATGTTGTTGACCTGAGTCAAGGCGGGGTTCCGCGCGGGGATTGAAGATCTTTGCGATGATATGGAATGGATAAGAAGGGGGGAAGTATGATGGGAACCGAACAGGATCTGCGCCGGATTGCAGAACTGGCATCCGAAGCCGCTGACCGGGTGGCAAAGCAGGACGACCCTGCGCTTGGGGCCTTGCTGATCGAAATGCAGGCGCTGGAGGATGTGTTGCCGGGTTTGGGGTCTGCCCGGACTGTGGTCAGCCCGCGCGTGCGCAATACGGCCATCGACGCCGAGATCGAGGCCAGTTTCGATAATATGCCGGTCTGACCGCCACTTGGTCATGTGACGGAGTGATCACAGCGCCTTGACCGCGCGTCCCGTTGCGCTGCACTGTGGAGATTGCGGGGCAAGTGGTAGGGCAGTCACAAGGACATGGCAGTGAGCATCGGCATAGATGTGACCACCACGGACGGATTGGTCGATGTCTGTCTGTTGCGTCGGTCTGACGGCCATTGGCTGGATGCAGCGCAGCGCGCGCAATTGCTGGCCGCACTTGGGTCTGTGGGTCGTGGGGTGGTGGCAATCGTGCTGCGCTCTGCCGATCGCAGTCTGGCGTCCCATCCTGATGGCGGACCTGATCTGCCGGGGGGGGATGACACAGCAGCGCCCACGCTCGCCAGTTTGTGCCTTGCGATTGAAGCAAGCCCGGTGCCGGTCGTGATGCTGCTGGAGGGGCCGGTTGCGGGCGCCTCGGCAGAGATGGCTTTGGCGGCGCGGGCACGTGTGGCCACGCCGGGCGCGCGGATCGCTTTTCCGGCAGCGCGTCTGGGTCGGATCAGCGGCGCGGGCGGCACACAGCGTTTGCCGCGTCTGATCGGGGCCGAGCAAAGCTTGCGGCTGTTGACGGCAGGCAAGGCGGTCGCGGCGCCCGAGGCTTTGGCCATTGGTCTGGTGGATCAGGTGGTTGAGGGCGAAACCCCCGTCGAGGTTCTAGACGCGGCGCGGGCGTGGGCAAAGACCCACGCAGCCCTGCCGCGCAGCACAGCTGCCTTTGCCGATGGCCGGGCCTATCTGGCGGCGGTCAAGGCCATACGGGCCGAGGCTGCACCCGGCAGTCTTGCCATGGCACTGGCTGATTGCACCGAAGCCGCGCTCTTGCTGCCCCCAGAGCAGGGTTTTGCGTTTGAGGCGATGCTTGCAGCGGAACGTGATGCTTTGCCACAAACGTCAGCCCTGGCGCATCTGATCCGCGCCGAGCGTGCGGCGGCCGTGACGCCGGAACCGCTCAGGGCGGTCAAGGTGGCCCAAGTGGCCCGCCCGGCACTGGTGGGCGCATCGCCGCAGCTTGCCGCCCTGTCTCTGATGGCGCTGGCGCGGGGGGTGCGTGTCACGCTGCTGGAGCCAGAACGCGCGCGTCTGGTGCCAATGTTGCAAAGCATCGCCTCGCGGCAAGAGGCGGCTGTGCAGGCTGGTGCGCTGTCTGCGGCGCAGCGCGACGCCGATTGGGCGCGGTTGCGCCCCGTTGTTGATGCGGCGGAGCTGGTGCAATGCGATCTGGTGATCGTGGCAGCGGATACCGCCGTTCCATCTTTGCCTGCGTCGGTCCCGCTGTTGGTGATGGGGCGGACCGATCTGCCACCGGCTGCGTTCCGGCTGGTGCTGTCAGGGCGGGTGGCCGAACTGGGCCTGCCCGCGAATTGTCCAGCGGCCGCGGCGGCGCAGGCCTTGGCGTTTCTACGCCGGATCGGGCAGATGGTGGTGTTGACCGGGGTGCAATCGCCCGTGGGCATTTCTGGCAGGCTTGCGGGCGCGGGGGGGGCTGCTTTGCGCGCGCTGATCGCGTCAGGGGTTGCGCCAGACGCGATTGTGTCGGCGCTGACCAATTTCGGGCTGGCCGCACCAATGGTGCCAAAGGCCGAACCCGGCCCCATGCTGCGCCTGATGTCAGCTGATGAGATTGTCAGCCGTTGGCTGGCGGCGCTTGCCAATGAGGGGGCGCGGCTGCTGTCGGCGGGGCTGGCGCTTTCGCCCCATGACGTGGACCTCGTGGCCATTCACGGACTTGGCTTGCCTGCCGAAAGTGGTGGCCCCTTGTATCAGGCCGAACAGCGCGGGCTGATGATCCTGCGCCGCGATCTGCGGCTGTGGGCCGAAGAGGCTGAAGTGTGGAAGCCGGTTCCCGCACTGGATGCGCTGGTATCTACCGGGCGCGGCTTTCGGTCCCGTGTCAGCCGAGGATAACGCCCACCACCACGACGATCAGCCCCAGACCTGATACTGCCAAGGCCCCAAGGTTCAGCACCACCACGCTTTGAAGCTGGGCTTTGATCTCAGCATCGGGCAGGCCGGATTTGCGGGCGCGCATGGCAAGGATGATGCACCACAGCAGCGTCAGCACACCCGCCATGGTCAGCGCAGCACCGCCCCAGATCAGCATTTCCATGGCTTCCCATCCTTTGGCTTTGGTTTCGCGCCGCCTAGCCTAAGCTTGGACGCGGCGCAAGCCTTGAACCCCTGACGGGGCCAAGGTAGGGATGGGATCAAACCAGCGGAGCATGAGGCCGAGATGAGCGATCCGATTGACAATTATTCCGTGACAGCGGACGAGCTGCGCCAGTTTATAGAGCGGGCCGAACAGTTGGCGTCTGAAAAGAAAGATATCGCCGAACAGGAAAAAGAGCTGTTCGCCGAGGCCAAGGGCCGCGGTTATGATACCAAGGTGATGCGCAAGGTGATCGCGCTGCGCAAGCGCAAGCCCGATGAGATTGCCGAAGAAGAAGCTGTGCTGGAAATGTACAAGACCGCTCTGGGCATGGCCTGACACGCGATTAAAGAAAAAGGGGTGCTCGCGCCCCTTTTTCATGGGCTCATGCCGAAATGAAGGTCACGCCCGGCATCGCCCGGATCCGCGCAATGTCTTGCTGGTAAGCGTGGGTCAGGCTGGTCACGGTGTCTTCGGTCCAGCCCGGCACATCCAGTTCCAGCTCTACCCGCTCGGGCAGGGCGAATTTGTCCAGAAACGCCGACACGATCCGCCGGCGCTGAGTGGCCGTGGCAACCGGATGGCTGTCGATATAGGCGTTCATCCGCACCAGACCTTCGGGCGACATGATCATCGCCAGCAATTCGTCCGTGTCGATCAGTGGGGTGGCTTCGGCATGGCCAGATACGGCTTGCAACACCTCGGGCCAGATCAGCGGCGTGTCTTCATCGCACCAGACCGTAAAGGGCACATCGGGGTTGTTGCTGAGCACATCCTCGATCACCTCGGACCAATGCAGATCCATCGGGTCTATTCCGTCCATGAACTGATCAAAGCTTTTGTCGCGCTGCTTGGCGAAAAGCTCTGGCAGAAAGGTGGCGGGGTTGCGGATGGCCAGATGAAACTCGGCCTCGATTTCGGGGAATATCTGGGTGAAGGCACGGACCCGTTCGGCGGCGGCGGGATAGAGCCGCTCTTTCAGCACCCATTGCGGAAAGGAGAGGAAGTTATCCCATGATAGGATCAGGCGCTCGGCCCTGTCTTCTTCCATGATCTGTTCCAGCACCAATGCCTGAGTGTCGCGGCTGGCGGGCTGACCTTTGAGCGTGATCGCCGTGTCGCGCAACAAAGAGCGATACCGGGCAGGGCCGGGCACCACGATGCCTTGTGCGCCAAGGACATCCCGGTTTTTCAACAAGCATCGCATCAGACGTTCGTCATCTGTGCAATGGGCGCCTAGGTGATAGACAATACGCATCCTGCTCTGGACCTGTGCCGGTTCTTATTGCGGAGGACTATAGGCGCTTTGCGGACGGATAACACGGGGGAGATCACAAGAAATACCGACAGAGTCCGTCAAGCCACGCTTGGCGCATTGCATGTCCGGCACCAGTGATCTGGACAGGGCAGGGCGCGCAGTGCTACCTGTGGCGCAAGATGACCAAGCAAAACGCTCAAGTTCACCGCTCTGCCTCGCGCCTGCCGCATCTTGACCTGTGGTCTTTGGGTGCATTGCTGATCGCCGTGGTGGTGTTGGCACCGATGGCCTCGGTTCTGTGGATCGCCTTTCACCCGACCGAAAATATCTGGCCGCATCTGTCGGCCACGGTTTTGCCGCGCTATCTGGGCAATACGCTGGTTCTGATGGTTGGCGTGGCGGTCCTGACGGCGATGGTGGGCACGGGCGCTGCATGGCTGACCACAATGTATCGGTTTCCGGGACGGGCCTGGCTGGATTATGTGCTACTGTTTCCGCTGGCGATCCCGGCCTATGTCGGGGCCTATGCGCTTGTTGATTTCCTGCAATACGCGGGGCCGGTGCAGACCAATCTGCGTGCGCTGATGGGGTTCGAGACGGCGCGCGATTACTGGTTTCCGCAGGTCCGATCACGCGGGATGGCGGTGATCGTGCTGTCGGCGGCGCTGTATCCTTACGTTTATCTGCTAGCCCGCGCGGCGTTTCGTGAACAATCTGGCGGCTCGTATGAAGTGGCGCGCGCGCTGGGTTGTGGTCCGTGGCGGCTGTTTGGCCGGGTTGGCCTGCCTCTGGCGAGGCCCGCGATTGCAACCGGAGTGGCGCTGGCGCTGATGGAAACGGTGGCGGATTACGGCACGGTGCAGCATTTCGGGGTGCAGACGCTGACCACCGGCATCTTCTCGACATGGCTGAACGGCAACAATGCGGGTGGGGCTGCGCAGATCGCCCTTGTGGTGCTGACGCTGATCTTTCTGCTTCTGGGGCTAGAGCGGATCAGCCGCCGCAACGCGCGGTTTCACCGTGTGGGCGGATCGGCCCGCCCGGTCGAGCCTGCCACGTTGTCGCGCGGCGCGGGATGGATCGCCTTTGCCCTGTGTATGGTTCCTATCGCCGTCGGATTCATCCTGCCCGTGGCTGTGATGGGCTGGCATGCCCTGCGCAGGCCCGAGGTCTGGCTGTCGCCGGGCCTCGCCAAGGCGTTTGTCAATACGCTGGTCACCGGTGGCCTCGCTGCGGGTCTGACAGTGGGGGCGGCGATCTTTCTGGTGTATGGGTTGCGCATGATCAACCGCTCTGCGGCGCGCTGGGTCTTGCCGATAACCACGCTGGGCTATGCGGCGCCGGGTGCCGTGCTGGCGGTCGGCATCCTGATTCCGCTGGCCGCACTGGATCACAAGCTGGCTGATGGCGTGCTGGCGGTCACGGGCTGGGATCCGGGGCTGATGTTTACCGGGACGGCGGCGGCGCTGGTGCTGGCCTATTCGGTGCGGTTCTTTGGTGTGGCGCAGGGGGCGGTGGATGCAGCCTTTGGCCGGATATCGCCCTCGCTGCCGATGGCTGCGCGGTCTTTGGGCCGCTCGCCGGGGGGCGCGCTGCGGGCGGTGCATCTGCCCTTGATGCGCGGCTCGGTGGCCACGGCGCTGCTGGTGGTGTTTGTCGATTGCGTCAAGGAATTGCCTGCCACCCTGCTCTTGCGCCCGTTCAACTATAACACACTGGCCACGCGGGTTTTTGAGCTGGCCTCGCTGGAGCGGTTGGAAGAAGCCGCCCCCGCCGCCCTGATGGTGATGGCCGTTGGATTGCTGGCCGTTGCATTATTGGCCCGAACCAACCGCTGAGGGGCTTGCGCAGAGCCGCTTGCGCGGTTATTTCACACTTATGCCTCTATAGCTCAGCTGGTAGAGCACCTGATTTGTAATCAGGGGGTCCCGGGTTCGAGTCCTGGTGGGGGCACCATATAAATCAATGGGTTAAGCTAAGAAATGCACTCTCATAGAGGCGCGTTTTGATAGTTGGTAGAGCACTAGTGGCTTGGTGATCTGGCAGCCATATGAATTGCCTTGGCTAATACAGGAATCACTTGTGTTTGGCTTGGCAGTTCGCGCCAGGTTCAGGACTCCGCCCGGTTACCTTGTCAAAACGCCTTATTCATCAACTGTCTGTGCGCTGGCTCTGATCGGTTCAGAGATGCGTTATAAAACAAGGGTATAATGCACCTGCACCCCCGAGCGGAAGTTGCGCGGAAAGCCGTCAGAGCCCGTCAGACGGGCAGGGGCCAGACCGATGTCGTCACCCGATATCTTTACGCTTGATGTAGAACTGTTGAGCGGGCTTTGATCTCGCGGCGCCTTTGGGCGAGTTGGTCGATCCCTGAACTCAGCAGGGTTTTTCCGACGGTGGTCTTGGGCGTCGCCGTTCCCGAGGGGGCTGCATTGATGTTGTGGTGCGTTGCTATCCCGAGAAAATGCGCGACCAGATCCAGCGTTGCTTGGTCGTCATCAATCATTAAAACTTTCATCACGTCTCCAGAGACCTTGCGCCCAATCGATTCGCTCCTTTGTCGCTCAGAATTGGGGTTGCATTTTGTCGGATCGGCGAAATTTGGCCCCGGAATCTGGCATCCGCGCCTTTATTTGGTCACATTTTGTAGCTGCTTTCCGCCGACTCTGCGGGAGGATCGGGCTGTCACACGAGGTCGAACTGGGCAGGGCTCTTGCGTCCCGGACGGCTCTGAAAGCCATTCGAGCAGCACTACAATTAGAGGTTGTGCCTTGATCGGGAAGCACATTTTGTAGAGATGCCCAGCGGGGATGTAGCAGATGTCTTGCCTGAACATCGTCACGTTCGCATGCCGCGATAGGCAGGAAGCTTGTCAGATAGTTGCGAAATTCGAAACATTAGGTGCCAGATCGCCACACTGTGGATAAAACTTCTTGCAATGTTAGCTTCGCGGCGTAACCTATTGTTAACTAAAGAGGTCGCGCCACAGGCCCTTTCCCCATTGAACCTTGGAGTTTTTCTCCCATGCCGTCACACGTTAGTGCTGAGGGATCCTCTTCCGTGGGTCTCCATAGACCTGAATCGGTCGATCGGTCGGCCCAGGTCGATTGGAGCAGCTATGCAACGTCCTACGATCTGCTTTCAGAGCACAACCCTGAGTACCAAGCGATTTTGCATGATTTTGAGGCGTTTCTTGGCACGATAGAAAAGCCGCAGTTGATCTATGACATTGGTGGCGGGACAGGAAACTATACAGAGATTGCGGCTCGCGTCTGCCCCGACAGTCAGATCCGCTTGGTTGAACCCGACGCAGGCATGATCGGTTTGGCCAAGGCCAAATTGGCAGCCCACAGAAATGTCAGGTTCGACACTCTTGCGATTGAAGGTATCGACGCCCCCGGCACGGCCGATCTCGTCATCTGCGTCCATGCGCTCTACGCCATGCCCGCACAGGAGCAGCGGCTCGCCGACCTGCGTCGGTTGCTCCGTCCGGGCGGCTGGCTCTACCTCGTCGATCTTGGTCGTTACATGAACGTAGGCGACTGGCGCAGCTACCTGTTTTCAAATCTGAAAAAGGAACACGGGGTGGCCGGCGCGCTCCGGATCTTCTGGCAGGGCCGGGAAATCGCAAAGCAAAACAAGGCAATATTCAAGGCACAAAAGAAAGGCGTCTACTGGACTCACACCGAGGCAGAAATTGCATCGGCTGTCATCGCAGCGGGTTTCGAGATCGTACGTCAGCAATCAGTTTATCGTGGTTACAGTGATCTCCTCGTTTGTCGTGCACAGCCGTAGTGGCGCAGGGCCAGAGAAGTAAATCATGAACCCGCAAGTTGTCGAAACACTTAAACAATCCCGCTACAAGGTTCTGACCAACAGGCAGGACCTCGAGGAGATATATCGCCTGCGCTACAGATGCTATCGCGCCGAAGGGTCGATTGTCGAAAACGAGCAGGGGATCATGACTGACGCATTCGATGAGACCGCGAACTGCGTCCATGTCGCGGTTGAAATGGATGGGAAGATTCTGGCGGCGATGCGGTTGCACCTGTTGTCCAAGCTGTCGCTTACATCACCAACGCTGGAGGTGTTTCCCGAGATTTTGGACTATCTCAAACAGGGACAGACGGTTCTGGATCCAACCCGCTTCGTGATCGATCCTTCGGCCAGAAAGATGCGTGTGCCATTGCATTTTCTGGCACTGCGTATCCCGTTTCTGGCCGCGATGTTCTACGACATAGACTTGGCTCTTGCACCTGTGAGGGCTGAGCATACAGCGTTTTACCGCCGCTACCTTGGCTATGAACTTGCGATGCAACCACGCAGCTACCCGGGGTTGAAAAAGCCGATTCAGCTTTTGACCGCCAAGGTTCGGGAACAGCGTGACGCGGTTCTAGCCCGCACACCGGTTTTTGGTCCGATGGATGAATACTCGCAGTCCGACATTGCGTTTCCGGCGCTTTTGGGGGTTTACGAGGCGTCCAAGGAGGGCCGTTCCAAGGCGGCCTGACAGCAGGCTGGCGTGGCTTTCGCCAATCCGCAAAGGGCATTTGGCATCCAACGCGAATTATGGCGTGGACCGAAAGGTTTGAAGCTGGCTCTTGGCGCCTTACCGAAGATTGTGAAATGCAAAGGCCTCGTCTTGCCTAGCTTATGACGGATTTTAGACACATTGCCGCAGTAACGTTCGAACTCAATTTAGCTGCAGAGGCATGCATGAAGGACCTGAACGCGTCTTGGGCGGCCTGGATGAACTGGTTCAACTCGGACGGCCGCGAAAAACCGATCAAAGATTATTTGGTCCTTGCCAACCAGCTAGTCTGGCAGCGGCAGGCGAGCTTTTTTGCTGCGGCCGTTCTTGCGGCGCTTTATTTTGACCCGATCTCGACCTTCGCAACCTACGGTGTGGTGGTCCTGACCGAAATGCTCGACATGATCCTTGGACGCAAGTCCAAGGCTTGGGATGGGCAAGACCCGGTCGTGGGCCGTCAGATTCTCAAAAGCATCGTCTTAAATACGACGATCAGCGCGATGGCGATCAGCGTCTTTATCATTAACATTGCGGTTCAGCAGACATCGGGCGGGCACTTCACACCGCTCTTTTTTCTGTTCTCAGCGTCGCTCTTTGCTGCGATGTACAATAGCCAAATGATTGGCATACTGCTTTTGCGGCTTTCGATCTACGGTTTCGCGTTTCTCTACATCGCGTTTCTGGACGTGGTTCGCTATTCTCCACCGCTCAGTTCCTACATCTGGTTGGAGTTTTTCACGATCATTTTCGTGCTCTACTTCATCATCGACATATCGGTGAAGTTTTACTTCAGCTATCACAACCAGCTTAACCAGATGAAACTGATCAAGGAGGAGAACGAGCGCACCAAGGCCGCCTTGGAGATCAAGTCGCAGTTCTTGTCCACGGTCAGCCATGAGTTGCGCACGCCGCTGACTTCAATCATCGGTGGGCTTGACCTCGTCAACAACGGTGTACTCGGCGAGGTGCCCGAATACCTCAAGCCCATTATTGGCATCTCGGCCAAGAACGGGCATCGGCTTGCCAATCTGATCGACGATCTGCTCGACCTGCAAAAGATCGAAGCCGGTGAGATAGCGTTCCATTTCAAACCGCTCGACGCGAATGACGTGGTGAACGAGGCAGTGGAATCTACCACAGGGTATGCCGAAAAGCTCGGGATCAAAGTGATGACCGTTCCCTGCGTAGAGGATTGCCGCTTCATGGGCGACCATGGCCGCCTGATCCAAGTGATGAACAACCTGCTGTCAAACGCCCTTAAGTTTTCAGGCCAGGGAGGCACGGTAAAGGTGCGGGTGGAGACCAGTGACGCCCATATCCGCATTTTGGTGCAGGACGAAGGAGTGGGCATTCCAAAAGGCGCCAAAGACCGCGTGTTTGGCAAGTTCAGTCAGGTGGACTCCTCCGATGTGCGCAAGGTCGGCGGGACAGGCCTTGGCCTCAACATCACCAAGCAAATCGTCGAGCGACACAGCGGCACCATCGATTACGTCAGCGAACTGGGTGTCGGCTCAACTTTTTGTATAGAGTTCGACCGCCTGACAGACAAAATCAAGAGAAGCTCCCGCCCCGAAATGGTCGCTGATGTGGCCCGCCGGAACACATTCAATCAGACAATGGCCCGGAGTTCTTAGCCCGAAAGGTGAGAGAGTTGATTGCTTCAGCCGGCTCCAGATCATGACAGGTCCAGATAGTGGGCCGATGTCACTCTTGTAGATTACAGGCCAGTGTGGGTCTGCCAGAGGGCGCGGAGTTGATCGGCGAGGTCCATCGGATCGAAGGGCTTTGCTATCACAGCCAAAGCACCATCGCTGCGGAGGCTGTCTGCAAAATCCCCGTTGACCCGTGCCGTCATGAAAACAACGGGCACATCACTTAAGCCGGGCAGCTTGCGAAGCTCGAGAAGTGTCTCTTTGCCATCCATGTCAGGCATCATGTAGTCCAAAAGGAAAAGATCCGGACGAAAGGCTTCTGCTTGTTCAAGGGCCTGTTTGCCGGAATCACATTGCAGAAGCTCAAATTGACCAATCAACTTGAGCGCTATGTCGGCTATAACTCGAATGTCTTCGGCGTCATCAACGTGCAGAATCCGCTGTAATTCTCTCATTACATCGTCCCCAGAATGTGTAGGTCTGCTGCTCAAGCTAAGAACAGATTGCATGGTAGTTACATAACTTCCAGCAATTTATCGGCATCACAGGGGATCTCCACTTTGTTTTTCGAATGTGCCGGTACCCAGAACGTGGCGGCGAAGCTCGTGGGAATTTTCCCCATGCGATCCGGGGCACGGGAAATGTTTGCGAAAATCCCGATCTGCCGCGAGGCCCCAACGTCCTTATCTGTCAGATGTCGGGTCAGGCTGGCCTGTTTGGCAGGGTCCAGTGGCTGTCTTGGGCCAGAATGGCAGTCATCGCGCTGGTGACGCTGGCGACATCGCCTGTGGTGATGCCATCTGTCAGGTCTTTGTAATGCGCCGATTTTTCGGCAGCAAAATCTGACACGCCCGCTTTGATGCGGGCCAGCGTGGCCTGCACCACGCCAAATTCGACCAGACCGGATGTTGCGCGCAAGAACGGGTTATGGCTGGCTTCGCACAGGGTGCGGTGAATCTCGAACTCTGCCAAGGCAAAGGGTTCGCACAGCGTGGCCATCGCGCTGCGCTGGTTCAGCCAGTAATGCATCATCCTGACCTGTTCAGCGGTGCGGCGGGCGGCGGCAAGGGTGGCGGTCTGCATCTCGATCTGTTCGCGCAACTCGACAAAACTGGCCAGAAACGCTGCATCCGGCCCGGCTTCTTGAATCCACGCCAGCACCTGCCGGTCAAACAGGTTCCAGCGGCTGCGTGACAGCACTCGGGTTCCGACCTTGGCGCGCGCCTCGACAAGCCCTTTGGCTTCCAATGTCTTCAACGCCTCGCGCAGGACAGTGCGCGACACGCCGTATGATCCCATCATCTCGGCGTCATTTGGCAGGATGCTGCCCACGGCAAAGCGCCCTGAGGCGATGCCAAGGCCCACCTCGGCAATCACATAGGAATGATAGTTCCGCGCCGTCTGCCGCCCGGAGAGTGCGCGCACCAGGCTCCCCGGTTCGCTCATGTTATGATTTCCTGAACGCCTTTTTGCGTGGGGTGGAGGCTGAGAACACCAGCCTTTGCAACAGAATGAACATAAAGAGAAGCCCGCCAATCACAATCTTTGTCCACCAACTGGACAAGGTGCCGTCAAAGACGATGTAGGTTTGCACCAATCCTTGCAGCATGACCCCGATAAAGGTGCCCGCGACAAAGCCATATCCCCCGGTCAGAAGCGTGCCGCCGATCACCACGGCGGCGATTGCGTCAAGCTCGACCCCCAAGGCCGACAGCGAATACCCCGCCGAGGTATATAGTGAAAACACGATGCCGGCGATCCCGGCAAGCGTGGACGACAAGGTATAGACCAGAATTGTGGTGCGCGCGACCGGCACCCCCATTAGCGCGGCAGAGGTTTCATTGCCGCCAAGCGCGTAGACATAAGAGCCAAAGCGCGTGCGGTGGGCCAGCACGATCCCCACCACGAAGACCGTCAGCATGATCATCGCAATCACGGTCAACCGCCCGCCACCCGGCAGCAGGATATAGCTGCGCGAGATGGTGGTGTAGACCTCATGCTTGATGCCAATGCTGTCGGGTGACAGAACCGATGCACCGCCTCGGGCCAGAAACATGCCCGCCAGCGTGACGATGAAAGAAGGCACCTTCAGGTAATGTATGGCCGCCCCCATCACAGCGCCAAAACCCGCCGATACGACCAGCGTGATGGCAAAGGCAACAAAAGGGTGAAGCCCCGCCCACATGATCAGCGTGGCGATCATCACGGTGGAAAATCCGATCACCGCACCCACCGACAGATCAATGCCGCCCGAGATGATGACAAAGGTCATCCCCACAGCGGCGATGCCCAGAAACGCATTGTCGGTCAGAAAGTTGCCCAGCACGCGGGTCGACAGCATCGACGGGTATTGCAGAACGGCGGCGATATAGGCCAGCACAAAGATGGCTGTGGTCGCAAGAAGCGGCCGGAAGGCACGGTTCATTCGGCGCTCCTTTTTGCGGGCGGGGTGGTCGGGACAAAGCGGCGGCTGATCCATTGCCCGGCCTGCGGTGATTGAAGCACAAGGATCAGGATGATCACCCCCGATTTGACAACAAGGTTGAACTGCGGCGAGAAGCCGGAAATCAGGATGCCGGTGTTCATCGCCTGAATGATCAGCGCGCCCACCACCGACATCGGGATGGAAAACCGCCCGCCGAGCAGCGAGGTGCCGCCCAGAACCACGGCCAGAATGGCATCCAGCTCCAGCCAAAGGCCCGCGTTATTGGCATCCGCGCCGCGAATGTCGCCCGCCACGATCAGCCCGGCGATGGCGGCGCAGAACCCTGCAAAGCTGTAGACCAGCAGAAGCAGCAAGCGGCTGGAGATGCCAGCGAAACGAGCGGCAGACCGGTTGACGCCGACCGCCTCGATCAGCAGGCCAAGGGCGGTTCGGCGGACGGCCAGCGTGGTCACGATCATCAGCACCAACGCGATCACCACTGGCATCGGCAGACCTAGCAGTGCGCCAGTGCCGATATAGCTGAGAAGCGGATCTGAAAAGGTGACGATCGACCCTTCGGTGATCAACTGCGCCAAGCCGCGCCCGGCGACCATCAGGACCAGCGTGGCAATGATCGGCTGAATGTCAAGATATGTCACCAGCACGCCATTCCAGAACCCGCAGACCAGCCCGGCCAGCAACGCGATCGGGATCGCGATTGTGGCGGGTGTTCCGGTGGACACCATAACGGCGGCCACCGCGCCCGAAATCGCCATCACCGCGCCAACGGAAAGGTCAACGCCCTTGGTCGCGATCACCGCTGTTACGCCGATGGCCAGAATGGCCACCGGGGCACCTCGGTTCAGAACGTCGATCAGGCTGCCAAAGAACCGGCCATCCTGCCATGTAATGGTGAAGAAGCCCGGAAACAGCAGCCAGTTGATAAACATGACAGCGGCAAGGGCGGCAAATTGCGGGCGCAGCAGCGTGGATGTCAGTGTTTGCCGTTTCATACTTGTGCCTCTGTCGGGATGCTGTTGTCAGCGATTGCGCCCACAATCACCGCCGGGGTGATATCGGCGCCGTGAAGCTCTGCCACCATCTGACGGTCGCGCATCACCACGACCCGGTTGGAATAGGCCACCACCTCATCCAGCTCGGACGAGATAACCAGCAGCGCCAGCCCGTCCTCGCGCAAGCGGTTGATAGTGCGAACGATTTCGGCATGCGCGCCGACATCGATGCCCCGTGTCGGCTCGTCCAGGATCAGGAAGGTCGGGTCATTGGCCAGCCAGCGGGCAAGGATCACCTTTTGCTGATTGCCCCCCGATAGCAGCTTCACAGGCATATCATGGTTGGCGGCGCGGATATCCAGATCGTCGGCATAGCGCCCGGCGATTTCGTCCTGTTCATCGCGGTGCAGGGCACGGAACCAGCCCAGCTTTGCCTGTAACGCGATGATGATGTTTTCGCGCACAGACAGTTCACCGAAAATACCGTCCAGCTTGCGGTCTTCGGGGCAAAAGCCAAATCCTGCCATCACCGCCTGCGCGGGGTTGCGGATTTTCACGGGTTTGCCCGAGACGGTGATCTCCCCCTCATCGGCTGTATCCACCCCGAACATCAGCCGTGCCATCTCCGTCCGGCCAGACCCCAGCAGGCCCGCCACGCCAACCACCTCACCCTCATGCAATGACAGCGTGAAAGGGGCCATCCGACCCGCGTGGCCAAGCCCTGAAAAGGTGACCTTGACCGGGCCTTTCGCGGCCTCGGCCACGGGAAGGGCGCTGTGGCCGTAAGCAAGATCCTTGCCAAGCATCATGCGCACCACTTCTGTCGCGGTAAGCTGGCTCAGGTCACGGGTGCCGATCAGCTGGCCATTGCGCAGGATCGTTACCCGGTCGGCCAGCGCAAAGACCTGATCCAGAAAATGCGTGATGAAGATGATGCCAAGCCCGCGCGCCTTCAGCTTTGCCACCACGTCAAACAGCTTGTCCACCTCGTTGCGGTCAAGGCTGGCGGTGGGTTCATCCAGCACCAGCACCTTGCCCGACAATTCCACTGCGCGGGCAATGGCCACGATCTGCTGCACGGCGACGGAATAGCTGCCAAGTTCGGCCCGCACGTCGATATCCAGCCCATAAGTCGCCATCAGCGCGGCGGCCTGGCTTACGATGGCCTTGCGCTGCACAAGGCCAAACCGGGTGGGCTGGCGGCCCAGAAACAGGTTTTCCGCCACAGAGCGGTTGGGAAGCAGGTTCACCTCCTGATACACGGTGCCGATGCCTGCGCCCTGCGCGTTCAAGGGGTCGGTGAAGCGTACCGGCGCACCGTCCAGCATGATCTCACCGCCATCGGGCTGATAGGCCCCGGTCAAAATCTTGATCAGCGTTGATTTGCCCGCACCATTTTCGCCCAGAAGTGCATGCACCTCGCCGGGGCGCACCGCGAAATCGACACCATCCAGTGCCCTGTGCTGACCGAAAATCTTTACGATCCCCCGTGCCTCCAGCACCGGATTTGCCTCATCCGCCATATCCTGCCCCCTTGTTCCTGCCTGCCACAGTTCTGCTTTTGCCCGCACAAAGCAATTCCGTCGGCGGGATTTCCCCCGCCGACGGCTGCCCAATCGGGAAAGATCAGTAGCCCAGACCCTTGCGGCGGTCGTATTCGCCCTGTGGATCATCGCTGGGGGTATAAAGTTTGGATTCAGTGATGATGAACTTTTCCGGTAGGGTGCCTGCGTTCAGGAATGCGTCCAGCGCCTCAAACGCAGGGCCGGCCATGTTTGGCGTCAGCTCCACCGTTGCATTGGCCTCACCTGCAACCATGGCGGCAAAGATATCTGGCACGGCGTCGATCGACACCACCAGAATATCGCTGCCCGGTTTCAGACCCGCATCCTTGATCGCCTGAATGGCACCCACGGCCATGTCGTCGTTGTGGGCGTAAACCGCGCAGATACCTGCACCACCGCCTTCGGCTTTCAGGAAGCCTTCCATCACTTCCTTACCTTTTGATCTGGTGAAATCGCCGGTCTGGCTGCGGATGATCGACACATTGGTGGCCGCAGCAATGCCTTCTTCAAAGCCTTGCTTGCGGTTGATCGCGGGAGATGACCCCACGGTGCCTTGCAGTTCGACCACCTTGCACTCTTTGTCGCCCACGGTGCCGACCAGCCATTCGCCGGCCACGCGGCCTTCTTTCACCTGATCCGACGCCACCGAGGTCAGATACAGGTCTTCTGGCGCATCAATGCCGCGGTCCAGCAGAACGACCGGAATGCCTGCGTCTTTTGCTTCGGTCAGCACTTCTTCCCATCCGGTCGATACGACAGGAGCGATCAGAATGGCCTCAACCCCTTGTGCGATAAATCCACGCAGCGCTTTGATCTGGTTTTCCTGCTTTTGCTGTGCGTCTGCAAATTTGAGATCAACGCCCAGACGTTCGGCTTCGGCGCGTGTCACCGATGTTTCTGCCGCACGCCAGCCGGATTCAGATCCGATCTGCGAAAAACCGATGACTTTGCCGGACAGCCCGTCTGCATAGGCCGCCGTTGACAGCAGTGCGCCTATACCCGCGGCCAGCGCGAGTTTCTTTATTGTGAACATGAATCCCTCCCTAGGATTGTGAGGCAGACGTCTCCTCCCGTCGACCTTGGAGAAGGCTAGCAAAAGTAATACTATATGTAAAATCCAATGTGCGATGCAGGTAGAGTTTGCGTCCAGATCCAGATTTTTGGGCTGGATATGGAAAGAACAGATGGCATTTTTCGCATTAGAATACGCCAGTAATTCTATGATAACATGATGTATTCAGGCTGCTGGCTCGGTCGCGCAAGAATGGCCCGCCTTGCGGCACCCAAGGATGCCAAATGGCCCGTTGCCGCGTCTCTCCTTTCTTTGGCCTGCCCAAACCTCCACCTGTCCTGATCCGTGTTTCGGTGAAAAAAAGAGGGGGCGACAGGCGCAGGATCTTGCGAATCACAGCGTCGTGAGCCGCGTCACGCACCCCGCGCGTTGTGTGTTTTTGCGAACAGCCGCCGGGGCAGGGCCATCGCATCCCCGCGCTTGTGTGCTTTCCATCCGCTGACCGCGATATCTTGTGCATTTTTCTCTGTCGGGCGTCGCGTGACTATGGTCCAATGGGTGATGCAGTCCTGCGCGTGGCGTGGCCTTTGGTTTGTTGGCGGAGACGGTTCTTGAAAATCCTGGCCTTCACCTGCGTTCGCAACGAGGGTCCGTTCCTGCTGGAATGGATCGCCTATCACCGGCTGATTGGTGTTTCGGATTTTCTTTTCTTTTCCAATGATTGCGAGGATGGAACAGATCATATGCTGTCCTGTCTGGCCCAGCATGGTGTGGTGCGCCACATCAAGCATAGCGCAGAGCCGGGAAAAAGCGTGCAATGGATGGCGCTGCAAAAGGTGGCCAAGGAACGGATGACTGCCGGGTTCGATTGGGCGATGTTCACCGATGTCGATGAATTTCCCATGATCCACGCAGGCGCGCATCGCTTGGGTGATGCCATCGCGCAGGTGCCTGCAGAAACCGATGCAATTGCAATGCCATGGCGGCTGTTCGGGGCCAATGGGCGGGTTCAGTTTGCAGACATGCCGGTCACGGCGCAATTCCTGTCCTCGGCCCCGCCAGAGCTGTATCACCCGATTGCCGGGCGCTACATCAAGACGCTGTATCGCCCCGCCCGTTTTCAAAAAGCGGGCGTGCATCGGCCAAAACGGCTTTCAAAAGGCACATTGCCGATCTGGGCAGACGGATCAGGGCTGCCCTTGCACCCTGATTTTTCACAGCGCGAAAGCCAGATCGCCTTGCCAACGCTGACGCCGGGACGCGACATCATCGAGCTGAACCATTATTCGCTGCGGTCGGTTGAAAGTTTCATCGTGAAAACTGCGCGCGGGCTGGCCAACCGCCGGGTCAAGCGCATCGACCTCAGCTATTGGGTCGAGCGCAATTTCAACACGGTTGAAAACAAGGCCATCACTGCAATGTCGTCCGCGTTGGATGCGGAAATTGCCACCCTGCGCGCTTTGCCGGGGATAGAGGCGTTGCACCAGCAAGCCTGTGACTGGCATCGCACCCGCGCGGCCCAGCTGATCCGCACCGAGGAGGGCTATCGGCTGTATTGCGATTGCCTGCATGCGGCCGATTCCACGCCCCTGCCGCGCAAACTTGCGCTGCACCTTTACTCCGTCTTCGCCGACCTGCGGACCCAAGGCGCCTGAGGCATGGTGATGACCCTGCATATCGGCCTGAACGCCCGGCGCACCAATGCCGACGGTTGGGGCGATCTGGCCTTTGCTCACTGCCTGCGCGCTGCGTTCACCCAGCTTGGCCACCACAGCACGGTGTTCTTCCGCGACGAGACGCCCGATCTGACCGGGCGCGATGATGTGGTGTTGCGGATCATTGGCCCGCATCTGGACGAACCTGTGCCGGGGGTGCCGAATTTGTTGTGGGTGATCAGCCCGCCAAATCAGGCTCCCTTTGCCACTCTGGCCCGCTATCAGGGTTTGTTCCATGCCTCGATGCCGCTGGTCGAGAGGTGTCTGGCCCATGGGCTGCACGCCAGCTATCTGCCTCAGGCAACCGATGGCAGCGTGTTCAGCCCGGCAGCACGGGGCGATGACCCGATTGATCTGGACATCAGCTTCGTCGGCAATTTTGCCCCGCGCGCCCCGCGTGCCAATGTGCTGGAGGCGGTCAGGCTGGGCTTTGATGTGAAAATCTGGGGGCAGGGGTGGGAGGGCGTCGTGCCGCCCCGCCACATCTGCGACACAAGGCTGGATATCGCCGAACTGGCTCAGGTCTATGCCCGCTCACGCGTGGTGCTCAACAGCCACATGCCCTACATGGCCGAGGTCGGTTTCATGAGCAATCGCAGCTTTGACGCCATGGCCTGTGGCGCGCAGGTGGTGTCAGACCCTGTGCAGGGCTTTTCCGATCCGGCGCTTGGCGCGTTGCATCAGATCGGGACAGATCACGCGATGGCCGAAACACTGGCGCGTCTGGTCTGTGCCGGGCAGGATATCGCGGCAAGGGCTGCAAGCTCTGCCACCACACTGGAGCATTACAGCTTCGCCGCCCGCGCCAAGGTTCTGGCCACCGAGGCTGCGCGTTTGCTGGAGCTTGATCAGCGCGCGCAACCGGCTTTTTCCCTGATGCCGGCACGGGCGGCACAGGGTGACATTGTGGCGATTACCCTGTCGGATTATCCCAAGCCCGGCGAAGCTCTGTCGGTTGCGCTTGGTGATTGGCTGGATGCTTTGATGGCAAAGTCACAGCTTGATGTCACGCTGGCGTTGTCAGACCCCAGCACAACGCCCAATGGGTTAAGTGTGGAAGAGGCGATGCTTCGGGCTGCTGCGGCGGTGGGGCGGATCGGGGCCGTCATTGCGCGCAAGGCATCCTTTGCGCGGCTTACGGTGATCGCCCCGGCCACACTGGCATGTAAGGGGCTTGTTCATGCGATGATGCCGGATCACCGCGCGGCACAAGCTGCGGCCTGTGATCACGGCAGTGCCGATGCTCTTGCCGCGCTGGACCGGGTCTGCACCCGCGCGCGGCGGGTTTTGGAAGGTCCGGTGGGTGAGGTGATGGCGCTTGCCGAGTTGGACCAGCGCATAGATCCGGTGCAGGCCCAGATTCGCCAATTGGCCAACAGACCCCTTTACGCCCATAGCCCGGTGGGCTTTTCGCGGGATCGTCAAAAGCGCCACCTGCTTTTGTGGCCGCGCAACGCGCTTGGGCGGCTGGATGTCCCGGTCGGGGTGTTCGTGCATCTTTACCATGCCGATCTTGCGGCGCTGTTTCGGGATCGTCTGGCCGTTTTGGATCTACCGCATCGGCTGTATGTCTCGACCGACACGCAGGAAAAGGCCAACTCAATACAGGCGCAGATTCCCCTGGCGGTGGTGCGTGTGGTGCCGAACCGGGGGCGGGATGTGTTTGGCAAGGTTTATGGCTTTGCCGATGCCCATGCCGATCATGAGATCGTGCTGCATCTGCATGGCAAAAAGTCTTTGCATGCCAGTGGTCTGGACCGATGGCTTGACCTTTGCCTGCAATGCCTGTTGCCCAGCCGGGATGAGGTGTTGCGGATCGTGTCGCTGTTTCAATCCGTTCCCGATTTGGGGATCGTGGCACCACTGACATTCAAATCGGTGCTGGCGGCGGCCCATTGGGGTGATAACTTTGATATCGCGCGGGAATTGGTGGCGCGGATGCCGCATGGAATTGCGCTGCCTGACGATGCGGGTCTGGATTTTCCGGTGGGGTCGATGTTCTGGGCGCGGCGCAAGGCCATGCAACCCCTGTTGGACCTGTGCCTGACCGCCGCGCATTTTCCACCAGAAACCGGTCAGCTCGATGCGACCCCCGCCCATGCGATAGAGCGGCTGTTTGGCGTGATCTGTCAGGCGGGCGGGTATCACATGATACGGGTGGCCCCGGCAGGCAGTCACCAGCATAAGGCGCGACAGATCGTGGCCAAGCGGAACGAAGATGTGCGCCGTTTCCTGCAAGACGGAGTATTTGGCCAATGACGACGACGCTGACCCTGACCCCGGCCACAGACCTGCCTTGCGAAGGGTTTTTCGACGCAGACTTTTACAGGCGTCAGATTCCCACAGATGTCACCGATCCGCTGACCCATTTTCGCGGGCAGGGGGATCAGCTGGGCCTTGATCCATCGCCCTACTTCTCAACCCTGCATTACAAGCGCCTGTATCCCGACTGGGCAGACGGTGGGAAGCCGACTGCGCTGGATGATTTTCTTGCGCAAGAGGCACTGGGGGCGCGGCGCTCTCCGCATCCGCTGATTGACCCTGTGGCCTATGTGCGGCGCCACCCAGATGTGGCGGAGTCGGGGATGTCTGCTGCGGGGCATTTTGCCCGGCACGGCGATCTTGAAGGGCGTAGCCCGTCGGATGCGTTTGATGCAGGCTTTTACCAGCGCCGGTATTTGCGGTTGGCACAGACCCTTGCCTTTGCGCATTACCGGAATGTCGGGCAAAAGGCGGGCCATATGCCCAAGCCGCAGCCGCGCAGTGCCGCACAATCAGCGGCGGCCTCTGGTCAGGCGCGGGCCACTTTGCGCCGCCCGGTCCTGTTGGGCGTTCATGATGCGCAACAAGCCGGCACTCCGATTCTGACGCTGGATATCGCCCGTCACTGTGTGGCGCGCGGCCATTCCGTTGCCTTTGTCCTGCGCGAGGGTGGCCCGCTTGTTGCTGACTTTCAGCGCCTTGGTCCGGTTTTTGTGCTGTCCGAAGGCTGGGACGCTCCGGGGATTTTTGCCGGGTTCGGGCAGGATGTTCCGGCCATCCTGCACAGCGCAGAGATGGCCCGCATCGCCACTGCCGCAGCACAGGCCGGGCTGGCGACAACCCTGCTGATCCATGAATTGCGTGGCTATCTTGCGGCGCGGGACCTGTTGCCCGATCTGATCGCCGCCCAAGCGGCTGGCGCTCGGGTGGTCGCGTCTTTTCCCCGGATGGCGGCGGCCCTGATGCCGGATCTGGGCTCTTTGCAGGTGCTGCGGCCCGGCGTGGGGCTGCCGCCCGCGCCACTCGCTGATTTCAGGGCCTGCCGCCGTGCGAGCAAAGGCAAAACGCTATTCATCGGGGCGGGCTATGCGGACAGGCGCAAGGGTTTTGATCTGTTTCTGGATGCGGCACAGGATCTGCACGCGGCTTTGCCGAATGCGGGGTTTGTCTGGCTGGGCGGGCTTGACCCGTGGGCGCAAGGCTTGGCTGACACCGCACGGGCGCATGGTCTGCCCTTGGTACTACCCGGATTTGTCGCCGGTTCACTGCCTTGGTACGCGGCATCGTCGGTCTATCTTCTGACCTCACGCGAAGATCCCGGCCCGACGACGGTGATCCACGCGGCGGCAACCGGAACACCCTTTGTGGGCTACGCCGCCGATATCGGCCTGTGGGGCATTGCCGATCCGCTGGGGCAGTTTGTCGATGCGGGCGACAGGGCCGGTTTTGTGGCCGCAGCCCTTGCGTTTACCCGGACCCAAACTGCGGCGGATCGGCACCAACGGCGCGCAACGCTGCGCCCCCATCTGGGTTTTGGCGCATATTGCGACGGGTTGCTTAGCCCGGTCGCCTGACCAGAGCCTGCAAGCGCATCCATTCGCGCACCGTCATGGCCGGATTGCCCATCATCCGCGCCCCCGGCGGCACATCGCGCATGATGACAGCCCCCATTGCGATTGTTGCGCCGTCACCGATGCGCAGCGGGTTGCCGGGCGTTCCGTTGCAGATCACCGCGCCAGAGCCGATGTTGACCCCGGCTCCGATCTGGACATTGCCGTTGATGATGCAGCCAGCCGCCAAAGTGGCGAAATCGCCGATGGTCACGTCATGCCCGATGGCCAAGGCCAAAATCTGCGCCCCGGCGCCAATCACCACATTGGGGCTGATCCGGGTTAACGGATCCACAATCGTGCCCGCCCCGATTTTTGCATCTGCCGCGACCCTTTCCGGCACCCGGTTGATGAAGGTGGCCAGAACCGCGCCTTCCTCTGCCAGTCGTGCGGCGATTTTGGCGCGTGTTTCACCATTGCCGATCGTCAGCAGGACCGGCAGATTAGCGTGGTGCGCGGCCCGCTCTGCCCCGGAAATCACCTTAACACCAAGCGATGGATGCAGATATCCGTTGTTCAGATCATCGACCACGGCACGCAGGCGGACCCGACCTTGCCAGACCCCTTCCAACACGATGACAAACATCTGACTGTGCCCCCGGCTTCCGAAAAGCACAAACTCGTCAAACGACTCGCTTCCCTGCATCTGCCTCCCCCGGCGCTTTTGGCCCTGCATCCGCACGGTAAGGCTTGGGAGTCGCCTTGCCAACGCGGTGCAGTGGTTTTGTTGCGGCCAGCTCTATCGGTCTGGCTCTTGTACAGTGACACGCCGGCACAACGCCGATTTGTGAGGTCTGGCGCAATGTGAATGCGCCACTGACAATCGGCCGTGCGCCTTGTGGAAGCTACGCCGCTTCACCGCTGACAGAGACCGGGCTGCCTTTCCGGGCTTTTCAGCATGGTCAGACCGCAGCCCCGGCATCCTGCCCGCGCGTGTTGTGCAAATGCGCCCCGACCCGAAGCGCTTGGGCCGCGATGGTCAACGCAGGGTTCAGTGCTGCAGAGGATGGGAAGAACCCGGCATCCACCACATAAAGATTGGGGTGATCATGGGCGCGGCACATCCCGTCCAGCGCCGAAGACGCCGGATCATTGCCCATTCGAACTGTGCCGCATTGGTGCGATGGGGCCTGAATGCCAAAGCTATGGCGCAGTACGGCGGCAAACCCCGCCCGGCGCAAAATGCCTCTGACATGGCGCACAAAGCGGTCATGCGCCGCAGTGCCGCCGGGGCGGTAGTCAACCACCACCTGCCCGCCACTGGTCAGGCGCACGCGGCTGTCGGGATTTGGCAGGTCTTCTGACATCGCCAGCACATCCACAGAATGCCGCCCCAGCCAGTTCGCCAAAGCCCGTGGCATCGCCGGATAGGTTGACCGGATCATGGGGCCCTGAATATTGCCCAGCATCTGCACATTGCCGCGCGCGTCAGCATCCCCCGGCAGCCCGTGGTAAAAATCGTTCACGGACAGTGTTTTGGGAAACTTCGTGTCATTGGTCGCAAACGGACTGATACCCATCATCCCGGTCAGATGGTGGTTCATCAGATACCGCCCGACAACGCCTGACCGGTTCGCCAGCCCCTCAGGAGCCGCCTCACAGGCCGAGCGCAGCAGGATCAGGGCCGAATTGATCGCCCCCGCGCTCAGCACAAACAATGGTGCCTCAACGCGGAACATTGCGCCCCCGCGCTGCACCTCAGCCGCAATGATGCGCTGGCCCCGGTCATCGACAATCAGCCGGGTTACTTCGGCGTTGCGCTCCAGCCGCACATCGGGATGCGTAAGCAAAGGGCGCAGAACGCGGGTATCTGCGTCGCCCTTGGCATCATAGCGGCAGGCAAACGCGTCGCAGGTGCCGCAACGCTGGCAGGCCCCGCCCGGCCCGTAATCCACCGCAGATGGCATCGGAAACGGATGCAGGCCCAGACCGCGCAGCCGGTCGGCAAGGGCGGCAATCACCGGCTCGTGCGGAATGGCGGCGTGTGGGAAACCGGCACGCGGCGGCTCGGTCGGATCCAGCCCGGAGTGCCCGCGCACCCCGTAAAGCCGCTCGGCCTTTGCATAATGTGGCGCAAGGTCATCGTAGCTGATCGGCCAGGACGGCGAGGCTGCGCCATCAATCATCGTTGAGACAAAATCACGCGGGCGAAAGCGGAACATTGCCGTGCCGTAGAATTTAGTGTGCCCGCCAACATAATAATACTGCCCCGGCCGATAAAGCGCGCCCTTGGCATCTTGCCATTCTTCGCGGGTCTTGTAGCGGGACTGAACAAAAACCGCCTCGGCATCGCTGTTTTGCGGCTCGTTGGGCAGAAAATCGCCACGCTCCAAAATCAGGATTTTTGCGCCACTGCCCGCCAGCTGATGCGCAACCGAGCTGCCGCCCACACCCGATCCGATGATCGCAATATCTGCCGTGATCGTTTTCATGGGATCCCTTTAGTCTGGTCGGACAGACAACCCGCGGGTCTGTATGCGGATGTTCAAACAACTGGCCCATGAAGCGCAAATGATAGCGGCTGATCCCGCGCCTCCCGCCAAGCGCAAAAGGATCGTAAGACAGCGGCGGCGTCAAGGATATCTCTGGCAGGTTTGTCAGGCCAATCCATGCGCATTGTGCTGAACGAGGCAGCCCACATTTTCTGCCCGGGTATGGAAAACCAAGGCAGCCAGCAAGAAAACCCCAAAAGCCCCAAGTGCCACCCCTAAGGGATTGCTTGCAACATTCTGCTTTTCTTGAGATTTTTGGCTCCGGCGGTAGTGAACGGAGCCATCTTCAAATGGTTTGATTTCAAAGCAAGAAATTCCGCAGGTCCAGTCTGTGATGCCACACTCTGATGCCACAGTTGGTACATCGGCCGGATCGGCCCATCAACTAGAATTTCTACCCATCCACCGACGCATCTTTGAGGGTTTGCTCAATTTCTGGCAGCAAAGCAGAGATATCATTGGCGGTCAGATAACCTGACACAGCGAGCCGCTTCGCGATTTCTGCCAGGATCGGAAGATGGGGGGAAAGAAGCGCAACTGCACGCTTTGATTGCAATTCCAGTCGTTGGCCCACGTTCCACCGCTCGCCCTCGGTCATCGGTCGGCCAGCAGCGCCGATGGGTTCCCAGAGCAGGCCGTTCAGGCCGAGGCCCATCGTCCGTTCCATTTGCAATGCGAAGGAGGTTGCCAATGCGAGGTCGGAGTTTTCGCTGCCGCCAGCTCCGCCGGATGCATCCCCCAGCATGATGATTTCCGCTGCACGTCCCGCCAAGCAGTATGCGATCTGGTCGTCGAAAGTCTTGATCGTGCCCTCCCAGGCCGCGCGGTAGATCAGGATTTCGCCGCCATTGCCCTTGAGCGAAAGCTCGTGGATGTCGCCGATCTTCAGGATGTGCGCGATCAGTGCGTGTCCCGCTTCGTGGACAGCGATCCGCCGTGCCAGTGGTGAATCGGTCACCGCACGGTGCGGCAGGGCTGCGGTGATGTGGCCAAGGGTCAGAGGGACGCCGCTTGCCCGTGCCGTGGCGCGGGCGATGCGAATGGATCCTGCGATGTCAGACGGAGTTTTCCCGCGTGCCGCCGTCACGACCGGCGAAAGGTCCACAAAGGTGTCGGAGCCGAGATGGTGACGGAAAATGCGCTCGATGCCTTTGGCGTCGGGCAGCGGCACGGTCACATGCATGTCCAGCCGACCTGCGCGCAAGACAGCGGCGTCGATGTCTTCCGCGTGGTTTGTTGCGCCCACCAGCATGATCCCTTCGCACCCGACAACCCCATCGATCTGTGCCAGCAGTTCGTTGACCACCTGGCGGCGGTAAGATCGGGCGTGGTTATCGGTATCCTTCCGGTCCCCGATGCCATCCAGTTCGTCGATAAACAAGATGCACGGAGCCTTGAGGCGTGCTTCATCGAATGTTGCGGTCATGGCCCTCAACATATCTCCCAAATGTCCTTTGCTTTGCCATTCCCCGACTGTCGCCGCGACAAAGGGCAATCCGGTTGCAGCGGCGATGCACTGAGCCGCATAGGTTTTTCCCGTTCCTGGTGCGCCGTTCAGCAGCAATCAATGTGGCACCTCGGACCAGGGAAGCGTGCCATTTTTAAAGGCCGTCATATCCGCAACGATTTGCCGGGCGACCGTGTAGAGGGCTCCAGAACCCTCAAGTTCCAAAAGTCGATCCGTCGCGGTGATAACCGTACCCTTCGACAGGTCCTGAGCCACCCGAAGGGTCGTAGGCTCGCGAAACGCACGGAACAGCTGCACCTTCGACAGCTGTGCAAGGATCTGACCCTCGGGCAGCAGCGCCAGAATCTTTTTGCGATCGACGCGACCGGTCCGGGAGTGGCTTTTCGACAGCGCAAAAAGTACCGCTTCCTGGGTCAAGGAGGGCAGGCGGATCGGTTCGGGGAGAACCTCGCGCAAGTGTTTGGGCAACAGCATCGGATCTGACAACAGCACGATGAGGGCAGGGCGCAGCGCCAAGGCGTCTTCGATCCGCGCAATGGCCGCCTTTGGCGAAGTATCAACACTCTCGCCCCGGAACAGCGAAATGCAATGCACGGCCTTCTCTCGAAGGGCCCGCTGCAGGGTTTGCGACACACGAATACGTTTCGAAATCATGCCGTTTCGCACCACATCGCTCAACATGGGTAGATCAGCGCTGTCAGCAATCTGTAACACGGTCACCGCCCCGGGGCGGGTCAGATCGCTCACGGAGCGCGAACTGCCAATGGCTTGCGCAACCCGTGCGCACATCAGCGTCAGTGGAATATCGACCGGCAAATCAGGCAAGGTGTTGCCATTGGAGTCCGCGGCCAACAGGTCTTCATTGGCGGCAGCCATGGCCTCGGCTTCCTCTGGCGATACAGACGCCTCAGCCGGGGTCATCGCCCACAAGCCAGCAACTTCAGCCGCGATCTGGGCTTCTGTCTCTGGATCCAGCGGAGGCTTTCTGCCGTCTGAAATGGCCTCCAGCATCGAATTTGCGAAGCCGTGCCACGCCGGGATCTTGGAGGTATTGTATGGTCTCATCTTGATATCCTTCATTTGGGATCCTGTTCAGCGGCCGCGGGTTGCGGGCGGGCGGGGCAGAGAAATCGGGCGGCGTGGGCGGCGTGAAAGCATCGCGTCCACATTAAACGAGAACTGTGCATCCGCGCGGGCAGCATCGCGACGGTCATTTTGGGGCGTCAGGCGGGGGTGAGGATCAGCTTGAAACATGATGTTTTCCTTGAATTTTAGGTGTGAGAGTTCGGCCCGTGAGACCGGGTTGAGGTTGACGTGTTTGTTTGGGAGTGGCTTGGTGTTACGGCAACGCAAGCGCCGGGACGAGGCGCAACAGCAAGGGACGCCACACGTCGATCCTGCGGTTGAACTCTGCGGGATCATGGCATCGGCTGGCGCGGTCGATCATGGCCGCGGTCTTGAGGCCGAATCCCACTGCGTTGGGCAGCTCGGCCCGCCGCTTCATGGCCATGGTGATAATAGGCGCCCACAGATGTCGGCCGTCGGACAGGCCTGTCGTCAGAGCATTGTGAACTACGGCGGTGACTTCAGACGGGCGGCGCGCAGAGCCATCCCGCACTTCGCTTGCCAGGACCGATGCAAGAGCGCCGAGCAGCGGGCGCAGGCCATCTACCCTGAACGCATTCCAGTCGGAGAGTCCGAGGTCCGGCCCCACTGCTTCGTACCAGCGTTGCAGGTCAGCACGATCGGTCGATGCGAGGGCAGCAAGAAACGCCTGTGAGAGAAAGTCCTTGGCTGTGCCTGTGTCGGTGGGCGACATGCCAAGGCACGCCAGGAGGTCGTCCCCCTGGACCCAATGCCATGCCGTCGTGATCAGGTTCCCTTCATCCGTGATGGTGACAAGCTTGAACGTGAGCGCTTTGGAAGACACGGATTTCTCCAAGCATTCCTCGTCAAATGCTAAGGTGCGACCGCCTTGCCGCCAGAGCAGATCCTGGAACGGCTGTAGATTGACGCGATCCAAGGCAGCTCCGTCAAGAACCCAGGCATGCCTAAAGCATGCCGGTTCATAGAAGGCTGTCCTCCCGCTGATCGTGATGCGAGGCGGCGGCGCAAGTTGAATGTCACAGCATACAAGCTGATCGTTGATCCCGACGACGACGTCGGGACGTCGGCCAGCATTGCCGTATGTCAGATACACCTCAGCTTGTGCGAAGGTCACGGCCGCATCAGCCGCAGCTGCCGCCAACATCATATCTTTCATTTGCCGATGGCGCGGGCCTTCCTGTTTTCCACCAAACATGGTCGCGCCGATCTCGTCGGCCCGACAGGCATCCTGTGTGACTGCGGGGCACCCGACACCTTCATCCACGGCATGTGCGAAGTATGCACGTAGACCGCCGGTCGTGCCGGAAGTTCCGACAGATTGGACGCGGAGGTTCACCCGCCCGCCGCAATGGCCGCAAGAATGAGGCAAAAAACGCATCAGGGCGAGGGCCTCGGCAGAAGCGCTGTTCAGGATGCCAGCAACGGATTTCGGTGCGGTGTCGCCATTCACCATCGCCCGTACCAGAGTAATGGATCGTGACATTTCGCAAGGGTGTCTCAACATGATGCCTGATCCTCGCTTGTCTGGGTCGATAGTTTGCAGGGGTCCATCCAGGATGCTCCAAAAGAAACGCTAGTATGCTAGCAATATGGATGCAAGATGCCGTCTTGTCAATAGCATGCTAGCGATTTTGTGCGCATTAGTGCATAAGGAGGGAACTACGTGGAATCATGGGGGGCAGAGGTAGCGGCATGCAGGAACAAGAAGAGGTTCAAGCGCCTCTCATCAGCCTTCTGATCCTGGCGGCACGCATTGTGGAGCGCGAGTTCGCAGAAGCCTTGGCACCCTTTAGCCTCGCACCTGCCCAGTTTGCGATCATCGACCTTCTGGACCGAACAGGTGATCTTCGTCCGGCGGTTATAGCTCGGGCACTGGACGTCGAGACGTCGACAATTACGCTGAGCCTGAAACGGGCAGAACGCGATGGCCTTGTTTCTCGTGTGCCGGACCCCACGGACGCACGCAGTATTCTGATTTCACTCTGCCCAGATGGCCTAGACCGGTTGCTGCCCGCCAGGAAAGCCATGACGGCAGTGGAAGATCGATTGACCGAAGGATTGACTCAGGAACACAGAGCGGCGCTGAGGTTTGCAATGAATCTGATCACGAAGCAGCGAAGGTGAGGGCGACTGTGAGGCAGTATGGGCGGGAAGCGGTCGTTCAGGGTTCCAGCGCTTGACCGTATCGTGAACGCGTGACCTGATGCATGCAGAAGCCTGCGCGAATTATCCTCTTCTTCCCGAAGTGATGGCCCGTGTCGCTCCATGAGCGGCAGCCCGGATTTCGGCGGTCTCGAAGCCAGAGTAGCCGATCACAAGCCCCTGTCGTGCTGGGGCCTTGAGGAACATCTGCGATAGGCGGCGGCTGCAAAGACCGCCCGCCTCCGCCAGGCGCTGCAGTTCGGCATCCGCTTCGTCGCCGCGGGCAAAGGCAATCAGATGCAACCCCTGATCGGGGTTCATCACATCCAGCGGTGCCGCAGACAGCCCCTCGACCAGCGCGTCCCGCGCCATCCGGCAGCGCTTGCGGGCGCGGCGCAGGTGCGCGGCGTAATGCCCATCGGCCATGAATCGGGCCAGCACCGTCTCGATCAGAGGGTTGGGATAGCGGTCGGTCAGGTCGCGCAGTCTGCGGACCGTTTCGACAACCTCGGCCGGCAGCACCGCATAGCCGAGCCGCAAGCCGGGTGCCAGCGCCTTGGAGAAGGTGCCGAGATAGATCACGCGCCCGGCCCGGTCGATACCGTGAAGTGCGGCCAGAGGCGGACCGGTGAAGCGGAATTCGCTGTCGTAATCATCCTCGATGATCCACGCGCCAGCCCCCTGTGCCCAGTCCAGCAGCGCCAGACGGCGCGGCATGGAGAGCGTCGCGCCAAGCGGGAACTGGTGGGACGGTGTCAGATAGACCGCCTCGGCCTCGGGCGCGGCGAGCATACCTGCGGCGGGGTCAAGGCCATCCCCGTCCACCGGCACCGGGATGATTGTCAGCCCAAGGCTTCGAAACAGGTTCAGCGCCTGCGGATAGCAAGGGTCCTCGACCCAGATCCGGCTGTCAGACGGCAGAAACGCCCGGGCAATCAGCGACAGGGCTGATTGCGTGCCCGATGTGATCATCACCTGATCGATCCCGGCCCGGATGCCGCGCGTGACCCGCAGGTAATCCACGATTTCCCGGCGCAAGGACAGGTCACCGAAGGGATCGCCGTAGTGCAGGAACTCCGGCGGCGGGCGCAGCAGCGCCTCGCGGAACAGGCCGCGCAGATCGCGCAGAGTCCTGTCGTCGACCGTGCCGCCGCCCAGCTTGCCCGGGGCCGGGGCCAGGGGCGTGGGGCCGGTCGGCACGGGCGCCTGCAATGCGGTGCCGTGGGCTGCATGCTCGGGAACCTGCGCCGCCACAAAGGTTCCCGCGCCAAGCCGCGCCTCGACAAAGCCATCGGCGGCCAGCTGTTCATAGGCTGCGACCACGGCACCGCGCGCCAGTTTCAGCCGCTGCGCCAGCTCTCGGCTGGGCGGAAGCTTTTGCCCGGGCAGCAGGACCCGCGTCACGATCAGACGTCGCAACTCGGCCTGCAGCGCATCGCGGCGCGGCCCTGCGGCAGGGAGCACCGGGATCAGCGCGGACCAGTCGGGTAAATTGGTTCGATGTTTCTGCAAATGAGTGGTCCTTTTGGGTTCCAATATTGCCTGCTACTCCGTCGGCAACAAGAGGAGACCCTTCATGAGCGACGCCGCCACCCCGACCTATCCCCTCACCGCCCGCAACCGCCTCAAGCGCCGTCATGACCGGGGCCGCTACGACCATGCCAGCGTTCATGCCATCCTGGATTCAGGGATGCTGTGCCATGTGTCCTATGTCATCGACGCCCAACCCTATTGCACGCCGACCCTCTACTGGCGCGAGGGCACACGGCTTTACTGGCACGGGTCGTCCGCCAGTCGGATGCTGCGTGCGCAGGAAGGCGGCGTGCCGGTCTGCCTGACGATGGCGCATCTCGACGGGCTGGTGATGGCGCGGACGGGGTTCAACCACTCGGCCAACTACCGGTCGGTCATGTGCTTCGGCCAAGCCAATCTGATCGAGGGCGAGGCGAAGGTTGCCGCGCTCCACGCGATGATCGAGCGCTTTTTTCCCGGTCGGGACGCCGGGCTGCGACCCTTCTCGACGCAGGACATCAAGGCCACGACTGTCATCGGGATGGAGATCGAGGAAGCCTCGGCCAAGATCCGCGCCGCGGGGAACCTCGATGAGCCCGAGGATATGGACAACCCCAGCTGGGCGGGTGTGATCCCGGTCGCAACCTTGATCGGGAAAGCGCAACCCTGCCCGAACAACCCGGCACAGCCCCTCATGACGGGACTGGAGGGCTATGTCGCGGGGGCGCGTCTGGATGACGTGATTTCTGCCGTCGCTTCGCGCTGAACCCACCGTTCGCCACCGAGCGACCGTGGGCCCCTGTGGGCCGGGCACGTCGATTCTGCCGTCAACTTCGCAAGGGGCGGATTGCCGACTGTGAGGTTGCAGCATTGCACTCGCAGCATCTTGTGATAGCTGCCATTCGCTCCATTTTTGTGGCTATACCAGAGCCATTTTCAGCTACATTTGCCAACACTAAATGCACGCGAAACGGCTGAGGCGATCCGCAGACCAGAGACCAAGCCATGTCAGCCGCTTTCGGCGGCGGCGTAACCCGGTCGGAACGATCGCCAGACTCATGCGTTATGTCCCCGTTAACGACTCTCGTTATGACTGAGGGACGACCGGGGGCAGCTCAGCCGCCATGTCCTGTCGGCCGATGCGATCTTTGCTGATGATACGCCGCTCAACATGCTGGCGTCCGGCACCGGCAAGACACAGATAGCCCGGTTCTGGACTTACGCGCGTGACGAACGACCGTGGGGCGGCACCGCGCCCCCTGCCCACCGGTATCGCTTCTCCGGCGATCGGAAAGGCGGCGGCTCACTTCTCGGTGAAAAAGTCGCCTCAATTCTGGGTGAAAATCAACATGCCAAGACCCCGAACCAATCCAGGGCTGCGGTAAAGCCTTTTACAACCTAGGGGCGTTTTTGTTCGAAGGGCTGGCTGGCTGAAAGGGTGGTCGAACTCGCACTCTTTGATCATTTACGTGCGATTTGGCCCAACGCGAATCACCTGTGGCGGTAGTTACACATGTTGCAACAACGCCACTCCAACCGTAAGGGTGGGAGCGCGCCGCCGCCGTTCTCTTTGCAATGTAAGGCTTTTTAGTTAATAATTATTTTGCAACAAAAATGGTCAAATTATGTGTATTTGTTCGGTGCGCGCGGCTCTGTTTTACTCAGTAGTCACTGTTTTTGGTGTGTTTTTCACTGCAGCCGCTCAGGCGCAGGTTCTGCCAGCGGTTGAAATGGATGTGTCTGGCGCGAATACCGCAGCCTTGGCCGTTGGCCTGAACGCGCAAACCGTTACCATGGTTAACAACCCAAACAACCCGAACGACAACATCTTTGCCGGTGTTGCGCCCCCTATCACGGCGACGTATGAACTGTTCAATCATCAGTTTTCAGGTCTTGCCTCGCCGACAGTTGGTGGCGTTGGCGTTGGTTTTGGCGGCGAGGGAAACCCCGCTTATGGGCGGTTGAACGCTTTTGGGGGCGGGGCCAATAATCAGGTGACATCCCTGCCCGGCAACACGCCCGGAACCGGGATCGCAACAGGAACCAACTACGGTGTTATGTTGTTCAATTGGGTGGAGGGCTTGAGAGGCCGGCCCGCAGTTGGCCGTTACCACATGGCGGACATGCGTATCACCTTTAGCACGCCAGTCTCCAACCCTGTTTTGAATTTGACAGGCTTGGGCGGTTCGGTGGGGTCAAAGGGTTTTTCCGCGGCGTTTGATCTGCTGCCCGGTGGTGGGGCAACCGGGTTGAGCCGGCTATCTGGCACGGCCAGTTTCGGGGTGGCAGGCAATCAGGTCAACAACCTGACGGTGAACCCCGGAGCATCTTGTACGACACTCAGTTCGGGTGCTTGCGGTTCGGTGCATGTCCTCGGCAATGCCGTGACCGAGATCACTTTGCGCATCTACACAAGAAGCGACAGCACGACTGTCTGGCCCACCACGACGAGCGGTGCGGATGCCTATCTGGTTGGCGTGTCTGCCGAAGTGTCGGACATGCAGCCTTCGTTCAGCAACCTGCCAACTACGGCCTTGATCCCCGGTCAGACATACACCGGTCTGACACTGACCTGCACCAACAACGGTCCCAATACGGCGCGCGGTGCATTCTGCGAACCTACTGTAAATGTTGGCCTTATCTCGAACCTGTCGTGCACTCCTGCGATGCCGGGTTCCGTTTCAGCCGTTTCGCCGAACAATACGACTGTGTGTACCTATGATTACCAATTCCCGCTTGGCGCGACGGAAAACGAGATCATCCTGACTGGCCAGACGGGCGCGTTCAACGACCGCAACGGCGGCGACGATGGGGCGGCTGGCAACAACGAGGTGACGCAAATCCTGCCGATTGCGCAACCTGCATTCACCCTGACCAAATCCAGCCCGACTGCAAGCTACGCCGCATCGGGAAACACTATCAGCTATCAGTTTGTCATCACCAACACGGGCAATGTGGCCTTTCCTGCGCCGCCCACCATAAGTGACCCTTTGATCCAGAACGCGGGCGGCAGCATTTCCTGCCCATCCGGCCCGATTGCAATTGGCGCCAGCCGGACCTGCACCGCCAGCTACACGGTTGATCAATCTGATCTGGACAACAGACAGGTTCAGAACACTGCGACGGCAGCGATCACACTTGGCGATCGTGAAGCGGCCGCGACCTCAAACCAAGTGACGGTTCCGGTTGCGCTTAATCTTGCATTGTCGATCGACAAGCGGCTGCAAGCTGGCTCGCCTTCGCCCTATTCGGCTGTCGGTGAGCAACTGATCTATGAGTATGTGCTCACAAACTCCGGCAATATTACACTACTTGATCCGATCAGCGTGGCTGACGACAAGGTCTCGGTCACTTGCCCAGCGGGCAATCTTGCACCCGGTGCCAGCATCACCTGCACCTCAGCGGCCTATGTCATTGCGCAAAGCGATCTGGATGATGGAAGCGTCACCAACATCGCTTCGGCCAGCACAACGGCAGCCGGTGGCGGTGAAGCGGTTACCAGCCCGACTGATACAGTGACAGTCAACGCCAACCAGCAACCTGCGATGACCATGGTCAAGACCGCGCCGCCAGTCGATCCGGCAGATTTCGCGCCGGGGTTAGAGGTGGTTTATTCTTACCAGATCACGAATACCGGCAATGTAACCATCACGGATCCGATCACCGTCAGTGACGACCGGATCAACGCTGGCACACCCTTTGCCTGCGGGCCGGTTCCGCTTGCGCCGACGGCGATCATCACCTGTACGGCAAGTTACACGGTGACAGCGGCAGATGTTGCGGCAGGGTTTGTCAGCAACATCGCCTCTGCCACCGATGGCACAACCACTTCGAATACCGATACCGAAACGATCCCCCAATCGGGCTCGCCTGGGTTGACGCTGAGCAAAGTCGCTGACAACGTGACCTTCTCGGCACTGAGCGACACCTTGACCTACACATTTACCGTTACCAATAGCGGCGAGACGGTGCTTGTAGATCTGACGCCGATCACCATCAGCGACCCTAAAATTACCGGTATCAGCTGTAGCCAGCCCGCGGTACTTAACCCGGGTGAGAGTTTCACCTGCACTGGTAGCTACAGCCCGATTTCGCAAGCCGAAATGGATGCGGGAGAAGTCGTCAACACGGCGACCGCAAGCGTTGTTCTGCCGGGGGGCACGATCACCTCTCCATCGTCCAGTGCCACAGTGCCAGCAAACGTTACCCCGGCGCTCAGCCTTGAAAAAACGGGCCCTGCCAGTTTCAATGCGGTTGGGCAGGTGCTGAACTTTGATTTCCGTGTCACCAATACCGGCCCGCAAACGCTATCCAGCATTTCTGTCGCGGATCCGATGATTGTAGCAGCGGGTGGGGCGGTATCTTGCCCTGCAGGTTCGGTTGCGCCGGGCGCCGATGTGACCTGTACGGCCAGCTATACCGTGACGCAGGCCGATATGGATTCGGGCCAGATTACCAACACGGCCACAGCTTCGGGTTCCACCAACTTGGGTGTGACCGCGACCGATACCGATGATGCCATCGTGCTGGTCGCCGCTGGCGCACAAATCCGCGCCTTGTCGCTGAACAAGTCATCAACGCCGACCACGTTCACTAATGTGAACGATGAAATCACCTTTGCCTTCGCTGTAGAAAACACGGGCACTCTGACCCTGACCAATATCGTGGTCACAGACCCAATCGACGCAAGCTATAGCTGCACGATTGCCTCGCTTGCTCCGGGACTGACCGATACAAGTTGCAGCCTGACCTATTTTATCACCCAAGCGGATATTGACGCAGGCAGTTTGACCAATACCGCCGCGGCAGATGACGGGGCAGGGGCCTCTGATACAGGTGGCACCACTCTGTCTGGCCCCATCGCTGCGCCAGCCATCGAATTCGACAAGCTTGCCAGTGTTTCGCAATACACTGCGGCTGGAAACACCGTCACCTTTACCTTCAGCGTGCGCAACATAGGCAATGTCACGCTGTCAGATGTTGTGGTCACCGACACTTTCTTTAGCCCGGCATATACCTGCAACGTGCCCGACCTTTCGCCGGGGCAAGTGAACACGGCCTGCCAGGTTAACTATACCGTCACCCAAGCCGATGTGGACAGTGGCAGTTTTCAGAACGCCGCCAGTATAGTGGTCGAAGATCCGAATGGCACTGTCGTCACTGGCGAAGATTTTGTGGTGCTGACAGGGCCAAACGAAGCCCCCGCAATCACCGTCACCAAGACTGAGGCTGATGGGACGGGCGGTTTTGACAACCTGCCCACGTCCGAAACCTTCACGTTCGAAGTGACAAACAGCGGCAATGTCACGCTTGTTGGGCTGCAACTGTCTGACCCGATGATTGGCTTGTCTTGCACCCTGCCAGACCTTGCGCCCGGCCAGTCAACAACCCAATGCGCCGACAGCAGCGCGCTGAGCGGCAGTTACACATTGACGCAGGCGGATGTAGACGCCGGGTCGATCACCAATACTGCTACGGCAACGGGTGCGACAACGCGCGGTACCGCAGTCACTGCCACCGGTGATCTGACGCTGACTGGCCCTGAGCGCGCGCCGTCACTGGCGATTGCCAAGGCCACCAGCTTTGTCGGACCATACACCACCGTCGGTGAGGTCATCCCTTACAGCTATACCGTCACCAATACTGGCAATGTCACTTTGGCCGGGCCGATCACGGTTGATGATGACCGGATCGCCGATGTGCAGTGCGCTGGCGTTCCCGCAGGTGGGCTTGCACCGAATGCCACGCTTGACTGTTCGGGCAACTATGCCATCACCCAAGCCGATCTTGATGCCGGGTCTGTCACCAATACAGCCTTTACAGAAACCGTTGATCAGGGCGTGCCGGTGCAGTCCTTGACGGATGATGTGACAGTCACCGCCGCCCAGACCGCCGCCCTTGCGCTGGACAAGCGTCGGGCAACGGGCGCACCTAGCAGTTTCACTGCCCCCGGTGTTTTGATCTCCTATGAATTCGTTCTGCGAAATACGGGCAATGTTACCCTGTTCGCGCCATTCACGGTGGATGATGCGCTGGCCTCTGTCGATTGTACGACGGCCCCCGCCAGCCTCTCCCCGAATGCGACCACCATCTGTACAGCCAGTTACACCACCACGCAGGCCGATGTGGATGCCGGCGGCGTGACAAATACGGCGGATGCCGCTGCACAAGACCCGGATGGAGCCACGGTCACCTCTGCGCAAGACAGCGTAACAGTTCCGGCGATCCGCACACCGGCGCTGAGCATTTCTAAATCGGCAGATGCTGCATCGCTCGACCCGCTGAACTTTTTGGTCGGAAACACGGTCACTTATACCTATGTGGTTGAAAATACGGGTAATGTGACCTTGACAGACCCGGTCACGGTTTCAGATAACCTGACACCCGTGTCTTGCCCCGCTTTGCCTGTCGGCGGCTTGCTGCCTGCCGCGCAGATTACCTGCACGGCAAGTTACGAACTGACCGCTGATGATCTGGGTCTTGGATCGACGACGAACAATGCCCTTGCGACCTCGGGAACAACTGTATCCCCCAGCGACGATGTCACCATTCCTGCGGGTGCAATGCCTGCGTTGTCGATCGAAAAGAGCATCGTGTCAGGTGCACCGTTTGCGGAACTGAACGATCCGATCGTCTATAACTTCCGCGTGACCAATTCGGGCAACGCCGCATTCATTCAGGACGTCCGGGTTTTTGACAACGTGATCAGCCCGATCGACGGGGACACGCTGTGTTTTGACAGCCAGGGCGGCACCGTGAACTTTCCGCCTGTCGCCGCTGATCCGCTTGCCGGTGTCGTGGAGTGTCAGGCGACCTATTTCGTGACGCAGGCGGATCTTGACCGTGGCTTTGTCACCAATGAAGCCTATGCCTTCACAACCTATCAAAACCTAAGCCCTAATCCGATTGCGGTCCAATCCCCGACCGATACCGAAACGGCCAATGCGGGCACTGATCCTGCTCTTACCCTCGCCAAAACCGCCGCCCCTGCCAATGGTGCAGCGGCTGGAGATACCATTACCTATACTTTGGTTGCGACCAACTCCGGAAATCAGACGCTCAGCAATGTCAGCATAGCCGACCCGATGTTGCCGACCCTTAGTTGCGATCTGCCTGCGCCTGTCACGCTGGCCCCGAATGCCGCGTTGACCTGCACGGGAAGCTACACAGTCACGCAATCTGATGTGGATGCACAGGAAATCAATAACACGGCGGGCGCGACTGCCGTATCGCCCCAGGGTGCGGATGTGTCTGCAACAGATACGGCCCAACACGTTCCACAAGCGCCTGCGGCAGCTATTTTGATTGAAAAACTGGCCAACCCTGCCCCTGGCGCTAACCCCGCCTATACGGCGACAGGTCAGACATTGGGTTACCGCTTCCGCGTCACCAATACCGGCAACATCACACTCAGTGACATCGTTGTCACGGATAGCCTCGATCCGGCCTATTCCTGCCCGGTTCCGGACCTTGCGCCGGGCCAAAGCAATAATGCCTGCATTTTCAGCCTGACTACTACGCAGGCAGATATCGACGCGGGCAGTATCTTAAACACCGCGACAGTCGTCGCAGTGCCGCAAAACCCCGGCGCAATCCAAATCGATGATTCCGACGATTTGAGCCGCAATGGTCCTGCTCGTCTCCCGGAGCTGATGCTCTTTAAATCCGCGCTTACCGCGTCATTCGATGCACCAAACCAAATCCTGAACTATGCCTTCGAGGTGGTGAACAGCGGAAACGTCACAATTACCACACCGGTTACGATTACCGACGACCGCATCGGACCATTCGTTTGCGGTAACGCTGATCCGGGGACACTTGCGCCCGGCGCATCGATTATCTGCGAAGCGATCGATACAACCATTCAGGCAGATGTGGATGAAGGTGTAGTCGTCAATACCGCCAGCGCCGTAGGCAGCTTCGATGGCGCGCCCGTGATGTCCGGCAATGTGCAGGAATCTATCAATGCAGTGCAAGACCCAAGCATTGCGCTGGTCAAGACGGCGGATATCAGCGGCCTGTCCAGCCCGGTGGCGGTTGGCGATGTGATCACCTATGGCTTCACGGTGACGAACACGGGCAATGTGACGCTGACGGGGATCACGCTGGACGACCCGCTGGTCACGGTT
>NZ_JAUXOV010000066.1 GCF_030684215.1 Pseudotabrizicola sp. | reverse complement strand
GGACCTTCCGATAGAGTTCCACGATTAAAATACCCCCGCCCTCCCTGTCGCCAGAAAGGGCCAAAGTGGCAAAGTTTTACTCTGCCCGCAGCAGGACTATCCCGCCACTTCCGTGGCAAACTTTTGCACTGCCGTTCTCACCCGGTCCCGGCTCTGCCGGGATGTGCTATAGTCTTCCCTGCCGAAGTTCTGCAGTCGGTCAATGCGAAACCTATCTTGAAATCTCCGCACTTGATTGTCAGAAAAACATAGCCTATTTTCTGACATATGATGACGACGTCCGCCTCCGTTCCCGATCGAGTCATGAAGCGTGTCCGCGCAAGCGGACGCGGCAGCGTGTTCACGCCGCGCGACTTCCTCGATATGGCCGCACGTGCTGCGGTTGATCAGGCGCTGTCACGCCTGGCCAGGGCAGGCCATCTCAGACGGCTTGCCCGGGGGCTCTACGACTTCCCCAAGTTGCACCCCAAGCTTGGGGCCCTTACCCCTGCACCTGATGATGTGGCACAGGCTCTCGCCCGGGAAACCGGATCGCACTTGCAGATCGATGGCGCGCGTGCAGCGAATGCACTTGGCCTCTCGACTCAGGTCGCAGCCCAAAGCTCCTGGCTGACGGATGGGCCGTCCCGGCGCGTGGTTCTGGGTAAGCGCGTGGTCGATCTCCGTCATGCCTCACCCAAGCATCTGATCGCGCCTGGCAGCCCGGCAGGAACCGTAGTTCAGGCGCTGCGCCATGTGGGCGCTTCCCGTGCAGCAGATGTGCTACAAGTCGCTGCCCGAAGCCTCACCGACAGCGACAAGAGGACCCTCGCCAAAAGCGCCGCCCAAGCGCCCGCCTGGATGCGTGCCACCTTGCTGTCGATTGCCGATCTCGGGACGGGCGACCTCCTTGGATAAGGTCGCCCGCCTTTCCGCCGCGGACCGCGCCGCCCTCTTCGGGGAAACCGGTGCCGGTCGGGGCGTGGCGAACACCATCATCGAAAAGGACTTCTGGATCTGCTGGACCCTGCGGCGCATTTTCAACTTGCCGAAAGGCCCGACGGCTTCGCTAGTATTCAAAGGTGGAACTTCACTTTCGAAAGCCTTCAACGCGATCCGGCGGTTTTCCGAAGACATCGACCTTTCTTTTGATCGTGCCGAGCTTGGCTACGCCGGGGATCGCGACCCAGAGCAAGAAGGTCTCGGAAAGAACAAGGCCGCCAAGCTGATCGACAATCTGGTACGCGACGTCGAGACTCACATCGCCAACCAGCTGCTCCCAGCCTTGCAGTCAGCATTCGCCAAGGAACTGGGCGAACCAAGCGAAGGTGGGTGGTCGTTGGACATAGACCCCAACGACGCCCAAACTGTGAACTTTCACTACCCGGCAGCATTTGCGACCACCGAATATGCAGGCATGTCCTACATCACCCCTCGCGTGAAACTAGAACTCGGGGCGCGCGGTGATCCTTGGCCAACCGAGGAAAAGGTCATCCGACCGTACGCGGCCGAGGACTACCCGGCCTTTTTTGAGGATGCAGATACCACAGTCCGCGTGCTTTCAGCACGACGTACCTTCTGGGAGAAGGCGACGGCGCTCCATGCAGAAGCTCATCGCCCACCGGAATCGCCAACGCCGCAGTACTTCTCACGGCATTTCTATGATCTCGCGATGCTGCTCGACACCGACGATGGCAAGGCAGTCTGCAGCGACTACGAACTCTTGATGCAGGTGGCCAAGCACAAGGCTGTGTTTTTCCGTTCGGCATGGGCGAGCTATGCAACTGCCCGCCCGGGCACCCTACGCCTTCTGCCAAGTGAGGCACGCATCAAGGATCTGCGAGCCGACTATCGG
Source organism: Pseudotabrizicola sp. (assembly GCF_030684215.1). GTDB lineage: Bacteria > Pseudomonadota > Alphaproteobacteria > Rhodobacterales > Rhodobacteraceae > Pseudotabrizicola. The sequence continues at coordinate 51,438 of NZ_JAUXOV010000066.1, read as the reverse complement.
GCCATGGCCCCGATGATGTTCGACGCGAAGCCACCGGCTTTCGACGAAATCATTGCGAGGATCGGGCACCTCCAAGACTTGGTGAACGGCTGAAGCCAATGCGGCGTGGCAGCCGTTAATCTCTAAAGCAAGAACGCCTTCGGCCCCGGTCATTCGACCGGGGCCTTTGCCTTGGCGATCAGTCTCCGCGGCGGGTGTTGGGGCGGGACCAGATGAGGCTCGAACCCTCGCCCTCTTCGTCATCAAAGAGGTTGGCGTAGATCGGGGCGGCGAAGCTCGGGTCGTCCAGCTTCAGGCCCAGGTATTCGCGGCCCTCGTTCGATTTCTTCGTCCAGGCGGCGCCGATCTCGGCGCGGCCGACCAGGACCCGGTGGGAGGGGGCGTTCTCGCCCGAGGCCCGCAGATCGGGGACGAGGCGCACACCCTTGGCCTGCAGGCTGAGGGTGAAGATTTCGCCGGTGTATTCAGTGCCGGTCTTCTTGAAGGTACCGATGGTCGCCATGTTCTTTCTCCGTTTTGCTCTGTTTCGGGCCCGCGTCCTTGCGGCCTCGATGGCGATCGACAGCCCGAAGGCGACCGGTGGCGCACCCCCCTCGCGGGGGCCAGACAGCACAGGAGGAACTTTCTTGCTTCGCGAGGAATGACGGTGCCCGCACCGGCAGGGGAAGAAAGTTGTGACGACGCTGTTGCGCCGAAGCGGTCGAAGCGAAGACGTCCTTCGGGCAGATCAGCCCATCAACAGAGGCCACTGGACGCGGGCTGGGACAGAGAGACAACGGAGATCAAGGCGAACCTGAAGGCCCGTCAAGAGAGACAGGACAGGCACCACCGGCGATAAAACCACCTCTGCCAGAAGTCTGGCCAGCTTGCGCCTCCCACCTGACTTGCGGCCTCGCGGCACCCGCCACTCCATTTGGTTCAGGTCAGCCAGAAAGATGGAAGATAAAGGACGACATCCGAACGAGTGCTGCGGGCGGGCAAGATGCAGGTAAATCCAAGCTGAGACCCTACCGCAACCGGCGCAACTCGATAATGATCTGACGGCGGGGCCCCTGCCCTCGCTTCCCGCCCCAATACCTGCCGTTTCAATGATCGATTGGCAAAGGTCCGTCGAAACCCGAGGCCATGACACCGCACCCACGCTTGAACGAAACACGAACAGGCCTTATGCTATAGCTACATTTTGTGAACGGAGATGCAGCATGACTCCATATCGTGATTGGGACCAGGATTCTGGCATCAGGGCTTATGAGCTTGGCTCGTCATATATGGATGTCGCATTCAAAGACGGCGCGATCTACCGCTACACCTCGGTTTCGGCCGGGCAGGCTAATCTCGACCGGATGATCGTGCTGGCACGGGCGGGGGATGGGTTGAACCAATTCATCAACCGGGCAGTGAAGAAGCGGTATTCCGAGCGGCTTGCCTGAAGGCATCACCTCTCCATACCTCCGCATGAAAAAACGGGGCGACCGAAGCCGCCCCGTTGAAAGTCATTCAGCGGCGATCAGGTGCTGGCGCTCCTCTTCGTCGTCGGGCTGGACTTCGTCATCCTCGGCGAGGAAGGCGGGCAGTTCAACGCTGACGTCCTCAGTCACGGCTTGCGTGCCAACATCGAGATCATCCAGGCGCAGCGGCTCCGGCAGCCAGCCTGAGCCATCGAGGAGGCGTTCCGCTTCGCGCGCCATGTCGCCCTTCTTCAGGTGGGCGATCAACTCAACGGCCTGCGCCCCTGCCCCTTCGCGCACGGCTTCCAGGATGCGGCTCTTGGTGACGCGGCCGAGATAGTTGGCAACGGTGGGTTTCCAACCCGCCTCGACCAGATCGAGCTGGGTGGTGCGTGCCAGGCGGTCTGCTTCGCGGAGACGACGGTCGAGGCCGTGCTGGCTGATCCCCATGCCGCTGTAGGGGTTCGGACGCTCATAGAGGGCGTTCACCCCGAAGCTGAGGCAATGGGCGAGGAGCGCCTGCCGGCTTGCCTCGTCCAGGGCGTGGAGCCAGTCCCAGAGCACGTCATCCCCCTGCCCCAGCGGTAAGTCAGAACGCCAGCCAGCGTGGCGCGCGTCGATGTTCTGCGCCGGGAAACTGTCGGCGAGATCGGCGGACTGCACCGGCAGATGGATTTCGCGCACAGTCGCCTCGATGGCCGCACCAGAGGCGCGGGAGACGAAGCAGTCGATGACAAGCTTGTGCAGGAGTGCCGTCATCGCAATGCGCGGGTTGTTGGCCACTGCGTCCCGCAGCGCCAGTGTGCGATGTGCCGTCAGCTCGATGACGAGCCGTTCGGGCAGCGGCTTGATTGCGTCGCCTTCGTCCTCTTCGTCCTCGGTCGGTCGGGTCTCACCGCCCATGTTGATCACTGTGGAATGGCTTGCGCCATGATCCGCATCCATTGGCGCGTTTTCATGGGGACCGTCTTCAGTCGCATCACCCGCAGGGACTTCGCGCAGTTCATCCTCGGGCCGGACAAATCCGCGTTCGATCAACAAGGTGCCGTCGCTGTCGATGCTGACGAAGGCCCCTGCCCTGCAAACCTGTTCCGGATCGAAGGCCATCGGGCGGCTGTCGAAGACGCCAAGGATGCGCTCGATTTCGCCAAGTCGCGCATCGACTTCTTCGGGCAGATCATCGGCCTCAGCATATTCAGCCTCCAGACGATCGTATTCAACGCGCAGCGCCTCGCGCGTGGCCCGCTCCTCATCGGTCAGATCGACCGTGGTGCCCAAAAGCTCGCGCAGGCCCATCGTGTGACCGTAGGGGAAGCCCACGGCGACCTCGATCCACTTCCAACCCTCGGCAGCGATGGCCTCGGCTTCCGCTTTCAACTTCTCGCTGACCAGCCGTTCCAACAGGACCGGGTCCTGCAGCCAACCGCCATCATCTTGCTGGAAGAGGTCACGCAGGACGAAGCCACCCGCAACCTCATAAGCGTCGAGCCCCAGGAAGCGGGCGCGCTTGTCCGATGCCCGCACGGCTGTTTCCGTTAGCATGCGACGGATCTGGTAGGGCTCCTTCGACCAGGAGTTCTTGACGGCATCCCAGACCTGCGCCTGCCGAGCGTGATCACCCGAGATCGTGAAGGCCATCAGCTGTTCCAGGGTCATGCCATCTTCGGCGTAGACCTCCAACAGCGCGGGGGCGACCGAGACGAGGCGCAAGCGCTGCTTGACGACCTTCACATCGACGAAGAAGGCGGCCGCGATGGCCTCTTCGGTCATGCCCTTCTTGCGCAGGACCTGGAAGGCGCGGAACTGGTCCAGCGGATGAAGCGGTGCCCGTTCAATGTTCTCGGCCAGCGAGACCTCGTCGATCAGCACGCCGTCATCGGCCGCGCTGACGATGCAGGGAACCGGTGCGGTCTTGGCAAGACGCTTCTGCTTCACCAGCAGCTCCAGAGCCCGGAAACGCCGCCCGCCCGCGGGCACTTCGAACTTGCCGATATCGGCCCCGTCCTCGCCGATCACCGGGCGCACATGCAGGCTCTGGATCAGGCCCCGACGGGCGATGGATTCGGCCAGTTCATCGACCGAGATGCCGGCCTTCACGCGCCGGACGTTGGACTGGCTCAGGACCAGGTTGTTGAAGGGAATATCCCGCGACGAGGCGAGGGTGATTTTCTGCATGTTGGTCATCGGACCAATCTCCGCGACAGGCGCCGAGAGCCTCTCTCTCGACTTCCAACCTGTCGAAAACCCCCTGCCCTCCCCTTCCTTTCTCCCACGGCCAGGCTTCAGAGATGACCAAGCCCGCGCAAACTGACTTCCCGGCCCGCGCCGACGATGATGTGGTCGTGCAGGGCCAACCCAAGCACGCCACAAGCCTTCTCCACCTCCTTCGTCATAGCTATGTCCGCCTCCGATGGTTCTGGGTCGCCGGATGGGTGATTGTGGACGAGGATCAGGGCCGAAGCATTGAGGTCCAAGGCACGCCGGACGACCTCGCGCGGATAGACCGGCACATGATCGACAGTCCCGACGCCAAGGCGTTCGTCGGAAATAAGCCGGTTCTTGCGGTCCAGGTACAGGACGTGAAACCGCTCGACTTCACCGCGCACCGAGAAGGCGCAATAGTCCATCACGGCCTGCCATGACGAAAGGACCGGGTTGCGGTTGATATGGCGGGCCAGGATTTCGCGGGCGGCGAAGATCGTGGCCTGTTCCTGCGCGCTCAGCTCGAAGCTGCCGGTGCGCCGGTTTAGGAAGGCAGTGGGGTGTTCTGAAAATCGGGACATGTAGACCTCATGTGTTGAGTCCGACCAGCATCAGCCCAACGGCAACGCGCTGCGCCGGCGAACTTGGCCGGGAAGGGGAAAGAGGGGACGTTCTGATGACAGGGGGCAGGCGATATCCGAGCCCCCTGCCCCGCTCCTCACCTCAGCTGACGCGATCGAGCAGCCTCTTGGCCCGGCTTTCCATGTCGAGACGCGCATCCTGCTGCGTTTTATCGCGTGCAAGTCTCGTAATCCCTTGAATAAAATCAAAAATACTCTCCGGAGGTCGGCCCTCTTCCATCAGCACCTTCTCGATAATCTTGCCGGATTCGGCCTTCGAGAAGCCCCGTTTCTTCAGGAAATCATCCCGGTCCTCATCGTTGCGCGCCACGATCTGCTGCCGTGCCGCCTTGATGCCATTCACAAAGCCCTGCGGCGAGGAGTTGGCGAACCGCGTCAGCGCCGGGGCCGCCTCATGGGCAAAGCGCGAGGCGGCATACTTCGAGTGGCGGATGGTGATCTCCTGAAAATCCTCGACACCCCAGAGGTTGCGGTTCTGGCAGACAGCCCGCAGATAAAAGCTCGCTATGCCGAGGGTCTTGGCTCCCACCTCAGAGTTCCAGCAGTAGAAGCCCCGGAAGTAGAGATCGGGGGAGCCGTCCGGCAGACGGCCCGCTTCGATCGGGTTGTGATCGTCGACCAGGAACAGGAACACATCGCGGTCCGAGGCATAGAGCGTGGTCGTGTCGCGGCTGATCTCGACATCGGGGTTGTAGACCCCGGTCGACCAATCGAGCACGCCCGGCACTTTCCAGCGCGTGTCGCCGGTGCCATTGCCCGCGATGCGCTGCACCGCCTCGACCAGTTCATGGTCATGGATGCGGCCATAGTCGGGGCCGGTCACGGCGCGCAGTTCTGTGCGGCCATCCTCGGTCTCAAAGGTTTTCACCTGTTCGGCGCGATGGTTGGTCAGACCGTATTGCAGGTTGATCCCTGCCAGCGGCGCGGGCAGCTGTCGGAGGTAGGACGCCGGAGCGCCGACGATGCTGGCGAGCTGACCAAAGGCCCAGTGCGTGGGCGCCACCGGCTCGTGCGCTTTCGGCAGTACCAGGTGCAACCGCTCAGCGCTGTCGCGCGTGGCCTCGACCCGGATGTCGGCCGTTTGGACCACCCGGCTGCGGCTGCGCTCGGACCGGCCCTTCACCGATGCCCAAAGATCATCGAGTGACAGATACCGCTCGTCATCGGGACGGTTGAACCATTCAGACGACACCCGCCCGTTCCGCTCACCCCGGCTCACATCCACCTTGTAGCCGCCGGTTGTCACCGGCCGCGCGGGTTGCAGGATTTCCATATTGTTCATAGCAGTCTCTCCGTGACGGGCGCCGGAAGCCTCTCTCCCGGCCTTGGCCCGTCATCAGACCCCCAGCCTGCCTCGAACTCTCGTGCCCTTGCCGCAATCTTAGCACCTTTCGGAAACAGACCAGATCTACCCGACAGGCTGCACCCGGAATGGTAGGTGCGCCAAACCTCGAAAGTCAGTTTACAGCTGCAAACCTTGACCTCTTTGCGGATCTTACAAGCGAGTTTAACGAGAATTCCCCCGCATCAGCCTTGAGGGCGAGTGCCCTAAGGTATGCACCTGGACGGTTGATCTTGTCTGAGCGTTGGACCAAGCAGAGCACACTCAGGGACGCCGCAAGTGGTCCCATCGCTCGTCTGACATGATCCATCAATTCCAAACCAATGCCGATCATTGGCGCAAGCGTTTCCCCAAGTTTGATCAGGTCTCGCCAACTGCGGACTGGTTCAGGTGAAAACGCGAGGCTTTCACTGGCTGCTTCTAAGCAATCTTCAAACGTCAGTTCGTCAACGCAAGGTTTGGGAGGCGCCTCGGGGTTGCTGTTTGAAATGACTGAAGGCTCTTTTTGACGTTCGCCTACAGATTCTAAGGATTCTTTATCTGTCTTCTGATGGTGGCGGTCATTTTGGCTGTTGCTGGCGGACACAACCACGATATCGGGTGCGTAAGGCTCAACTAGTTCAGCCAAAGATTTCTTTATGTTTACCAGTTCATTTGCCTGAATTGAGCGACGAAGCTGTCTCCGGATCTCGCGATCACTCTCGTCTGAAAGCTTCGGTTCTCCGCTGTGGAACCTCTGAGTTCCCAACTGATGCAGAAGATCGAGGATACGAGCCCGTTCTATGTCTCTCATCTCCGATTCAAGACGCATGGTCTCTGCGGTTTCCAGGATTTCGGACTTGCGTGCAAAGAGAGGCGACAACGTGAAACCGTATGCCGCGACGACTGTGCTCTTGTACCGAAGTGCAAATCGCTTCCCGTTTGGACTTCCGCGCCTTTCGATCAGGCTGGCATCGCATAGGCGGGCCAGGTGGCGACGGAGAGTTCGTTCATCCATACCATCAGCACGTTTCGCGAGCGCCTCGTTGGATGGCCAAACGAGAAATGGATCAGACCGTTGGTCCTGCGTCTTCGGGAGAAAGCTTAGAAGAGCGCGAAGAACGGTGATACTTGTGGATGTCAGGCCAAACTTCTCCCGACATGCAGCCAGAGCATCCAGGACTTCCCACGACGCTGATGTCGCACTCGATCTTTCGTTGTGTGTGTCGACTTTGGGAGGGGTAAGGAAAGTGGGGTAGGGGGCTTTGCGCATTGGTTTTCACGCAAACATGCGACTTCCCGTACCGATCAGGCTGTACCTGACGGTTTCCGAACGCAACGAAGGTCGGCAAAGGGCAAAATACCTTCGTTCACCGCTGACGCGGCGTTGACTTGCTAGGCGATTTGCGCGATTCTTCCCGTGCAGAACGTGGTCAGATCAGAGCGCCAACTCTGTTTGATCGGCAAATCGGCCTCTCGGGATAACTCGGGGGGCCGTTCTGTTTCTAGCGTGCCTCCTTGTTGGGGTTGCTGTTCACTTCAGATTGCCATTCATCATGCCATGCCTGCAGAAGGCGGTCGCCTTTGGCGACAAGCCATGAATGGAATTCGGGATTGTCTTTGGCTCGCACCGTGACTGCGAATGCAGACCGCGATGCTTTGACCCGGCCAACCGAGTTAGCCACGTCAGTCAGTTGCGGGCTCGTATGCGACGGCTTGGAACTCAGAATTGAGACCGCGCGAGCGAAGCGCATATCTGACGGATCGGGCCCCTCTTCCTGGTTTGCAGCTGCAAACTCGGGCCCACTCATGATCGCTGAGATGATAGCCTGACGATCTTCCGGGGCAAAGCTTGCCGTACGCCCGCGAATTGCGTCCGCGAGAGCACGCCAACGTGGGCGGCCAATGCCAGGAGCACGACCGATGGCGAGTATGATGTCTTCGCCCAGAGTCTCGACGACCATCTTCATCGTCGAAATAGTCGTTGCCTTCGGGGAACCCAAATCGATGTTCAGAGCGGATCGGATTGTACCGTCTTCAACGCCCGACTCTCTAAGCCGGTGGGCAAACATCGCTTTCTCGATAAAGGAAAGGTCCTGCCGGACCGAGTTCTCGATGCCCTGAGCGATGATCCGTTGCTCGTCATCCATTTGCGTGACCAGTGCGCGGACCTTAAGACCCAAAGCTCGGACTGCCGCGAGACGGCGCCGACCGTAGATGATACGGAAATACCCATCTTCAGCGCGTTGCACGAGAATAGGGATCTGCTGGCCGTGCGCTTTGATGCTTTCGACCAGATCGGCCAATGACGCATCATCGTAAGGTAGGCGGTCTTCGAACTCGGATTGGATGATCTGATCCGGTTCGAGTTCGGTGAGTTGAAGCCCCCGAGCGAGGCCGCTCTCTACGGCCCCAAGCGCGGCTGATTGCAGGATGCTTTTCGAATGCGGACGGGCAGGGGGGTTGATCAGGGCCTCCAGGGTGCCCTTGAAGACATCTTTACGTGCCATCAGTTGCGCCCCCATGCAGCCTGAACCAGGCCTTCCAATTCGCTTGTCACCTGATTGATCGACTCCACCGCGCGGTCATAGGTGTTGCGGTTGAACTCACTCCGATCTACTTCATATAGTGTTTGTTGGGTAAGGCCTGCGTCCGAAACCGCTGTGGATTTCAAGAAGGTGTTGGTCATGACCTGCTCGGCGAAAAGCGCACGCAGAAATCCAGCCATCTGCGCTTGAGGCCCGTCAGACGGTTCAAACCGGGTGATCAGAAACTTCAGGTTGTCGTACTCAAGAGACGCCCCATAGCTGGCGACAACATTCAGTAGCCCAGCGGTCATTTGCAGAAACTGGTTCATCGAGGCGATATCCAGCATCGACGGAATGACGGTGATCAACACTGTCGTCGCAGCAATCAGGGCGCTCATAGTCAAGAACCCAAGTTGCGGCGGACAGTCGATCACGACGATGTCATAATCCGCTTCCACTTGATCAATGGCGAGCCCCAAGCGTTTGAAAAACATAGGCTCTCGACGTTCGTGGAGAGCTCTGGGCGTTTCGTGTTCGAACTCGGCCAATACAAGCCCGGCCGCCGCGAGATCCAGATTCGGGAAGTAGGTCTTGCGGATGACCTCCCTCATGGGAACGGGATCCTCGTAACGGATCGCATCGTAGATGTTTCCGCCACCTTGAAATTCCGTTTCGGGAGTATACCCGAACATCGTCGTCAAACTGCCCTGAGGATCGATGTCGATCGCCAAGACGCGATAGCCGCGAAGGGCAAGGCGCTGTGCCAAATGGATGGACGTGGTGGTCTTGGACGACCCACCTTTGTAGTTGGCTACAGCAATAACCTGGACGCGGTCACCCTCACGGCGCCCCGGCAAAAAGGTCCCCCGTTTTCGCGACTGCTCTTCGAGAGACCGCCTAATGCCAATCAGGTCGGCGGCGGTGTACATACGGCGGCCGCGAGCATCAGCTTCTACAACGGGGATCTTGTCATCGAAATGGAGCTTGCGCAGGCGGGCAGGGTCGATTCCCAACAATTCAGCCGCTTCACCAGCCGAAAATGCCCTCAGTTCCTTTCGTGCGTCAGGCATGAAGCTTGTACGCATGTGATTTTCAAGCGCGACGGCAAGGCGGTCGGCATTCTCTTGAATGATCTCGTCAATCCGGCGAACGCCAGCCATACTGCCCCCGTTGCTCCGGCCTCACGGAGCGCACTTTGCCGCGCTACCGCAGCTTTTCGTTTTGAACGCTCTGCACCCTGAAAAACCATGCGCAGCGTTCTTTTCCTATGAATGGCACCAAACATTGCCCTCAATCAAGAAAATTCTGCCCGACATGTCGTTCCTTCGTGACGAGCTGCTACAGGATGTGGTGGTGCGACTTAATCCAAAGACTCGAGAAAATAACGTAATAATATGAATTCAAACAATAAATTATCATGCTGGGCACTTTTGGCCTAGAGGCAACGTCGCCCATCGCCACAGCATATGCGCGATCAATATGCGGGGTTCGAGCCCCTTTGTTGAAGCGTAGACGATTCGGCGGAGTCTTCGACAAGAACAAACCCAGTCAGGGTTCAGATGAGGGAGAACACACAACTGTCGCTGACCGCAGGCGGTGCCCGTCCGCCAATTTGATCTCGATGAGGTTCCAAACGACATGCGCTGCCGGTGCTGGCCCCGCATCCGCGACGCTCTGTACTGGCAGAAACAGTTACTCCGACGGTGAGGACACTGTCAGTGCCTGTTCCGGCGCATAGCGAGCATCACGCAACCATGTGAAGATCAGATTGGCATTCACCGCATAGCGCAGCGCAACCTACGCAACCGAAACACCCGGTGCAGTCGTCTGGAAACAGATCGACCGCTCTCGTCATCCGTCCAGAGCCGCTTCGTCCGCCGCGCCACGCCATCACGGAAGTACCTCTATCCATCGCGGACACTTTCTCACACTCTTAAATCGCAGCAGGGCGGTCAGACCGGACGCTTACGGAACACTTTTGCTGACTACCTCTGGAGCAGTAAGCCCAGCCTCTCCGCCCGCTCCAGCAGCATCTTCACGGATGACGGCTGCCAGCTTGTCCGCCCGCGGGGCGTGCGCTCGCGCATCGCCTCCAGCCGGGTGCAAATCGCCTGAAGCGTGATGTCGGGGTCCGCGCCCTTGATAGCGGCGACGATGGCGGGCAGGCGGTCGTCGGTCTCGCGGCGGCCGGCGCGGGCGAGCACAGTCTCGAGCAGAAAGCCATCGCCGACATAGGCATTCACGGCGCGCAAAAGGCGGCTTTGCGTCCACTGGCGATCGCGGGGCAGGGGGCCGTTGATGATGCGTACCACGTCTTCCCAGGCCAAGTCGGGGCGCAGGCGACGGACATGGGGAACCCAGTCCTGTGCCGTCTCGTTCAAGCGTTTCATGTAGCCGTCCTGCCGCGCCAGCCTCACCTTGCGCAGAGCCGCTGGATCCCGGGCACGCAGGCCCGGATTGCCGCCAACCCGGCCTTTGGTTCGTGCGCTGGCCAGCCCGGCCTTGGTGCGTTCGCGGATCAGGGCGCGCTCGAACTCGGCCGCGGCGCCCAAGACCTGCAAAGTGAACTTGCCCTGCGGAGACGACGTGTCGATGGGATCGGTCAGCGAGCGGAAGAAGGCGCTCTTGGCCTCCAGCCGTTCGATCACCTCGAGGAGGTGGGAGAGTGACCGCGCCAGACGGTCGATGCGCACCACCACCAGCGTGTCGCCCTTGCCGATCCGCTCCAGCACCCGCGCCAGCACCGGTCGTGCGCGGTTCCCGCCCGAGGCCTGCTCCTCGTGGATCTCGACGCAGCCTGCGGATTTCAGGGCCTGCGACTGGGGCAGGGGGGTCTGATCCTCGGTTGAGACGCGCGCATAGCCGATCAGGGGCATCAAAACAGGCCGTTTGCAGTTTCAGATACCACTAATAAACGACCGTTTGTAAACGAATGCAAGGGCGCGATCTCTGGCGCTGCTTACCGGAAAGCTCTTGGTTTCCATACAATGAGCGCGATCAGAGAGCCCTCGCCGACCATCGCCCGCGCGTGCTATATAGGGAGCGTGGGCACACTCTGAAAAAACCCTTGGGTAATCTGCAAAATAGTATTATTTTGCATATATGAAGCCTCAAGCACCTGACTTCCATGATGATTCTGACGCTCTCTTCCTCGATGCTGAGGAGGCGGAACAGTCGTCCGAGGATGATCTTTGGTTGTCGCGTTTAGCTCCCGATTTCAATTGAAGCAGTAAGCTGAAACTGAAGCGCTGGAATTTCACCTTAGCGCTTCACCAACGCCTCAAGATTCCTGGTCTTCACAGCCCTGCCGCTTTGGTCAGGTTCACCCGGAACCTGTCGCGCCTGCGCTGGTAGCGCCGGGTCATCTCGGCCGACGCATGTCCTAGGTGCTTTTGAACATAGCGCTCATCAACCTCTGCCGACGAGGCGAGCCCGGCACGCAAGGAATGCCCTGAGAACATTGCCAACCGTTTGGCTTCCGGCAAATCGGATCTGACACCACTCTTAAGAACGGTTGCCTTGATCAGTCTTGCGACGTGCTTGTCGGAAAGGCGCGCCTCGAGGGCGCTTTTGCCGTCCCGCGAGGTGCGCACGAAGACTGGGCCAAAGCCGATCTTGGCAAAGTGTAGCCATTGCTCCAGCGCGTGGACGGGACAGGTCTGGTCGCTTGAGCCGCGCCCGACCTCGACCTCGCGCCACCCGGTCTTGGCGTTAAGCGTGAGCAGCGCGCCTTTGTCGAAGATCTCCAGCCAGCCGCCGGAGTCCGGTGTATCATCCTTGTGTATGTCGAGGTTGACCACCTCCGACCTGCGCAGGCCGCCTGCATAACCCAGAAGCAAGATCGCCCGATCTCGGAGCCCGCGGAGATCGTAGGGCAGGGTGGCCACCATGGCCTGGATATCCTCAGGCAGGATAGCTTCCTTCTGAACCGGCGGGCGCGCATGCTTGCGTTTGATCCCAGCCAGAACAGTGGCGATGTGGCGATTCTTGCGATCAAGAGTGAAGCCGCGCTGCCTATAGTTCCAGGAAAGCCCCGAGAGACGACGCTCGATCGTGGAGACCGAAAGGGCAGGGGTCTTCCCGGTTGGTGCAGCCAGATCAGCCACATAAAGTCCAATCATCTCGGGTGAGGGGGGCAGAGGTTCTGTGCCTTTCAGTCGGCACCAGCGGGTGAAGTGTTTCCAGTCGGCGGCGTAGGCCTTGTTCGTGTTCCCAGCAGTCGAGGCCTCAGCGTAGTCCCGGGCGGTATCGATCAGCCGGTCGAGCGCGCCGGAGCCGGCCACATTGGCGGGCAGGGCGATTGAGGCTCGATCCCGAGAGGTTCTCTCGTCGTGTTCGTCACCGTTCAACGAGTCATAGGACGCTGAGCTCGAAATCTCGGACTCCGACCCGCCCAAACCCTCGATTTTGGTGCTGCTAGTTGTGAGACTACCCATGTTTTTGAGCATATCATTTTTACGTCCGATAACGCAAGGTTATCGGACATTATGGCAAAAGATAGAGTGAGGCGTTTTCTGTGCTATTTTCTGGAGAAAAGCGCCGCGATGGTTTAGGCTTCAGTCATGACATTTGCCCGACCGGAACACTCCATCGACACAGACACTCTACCCCGGATGCCCGCCTGGGTCACCTCGGCACGGGTTGAAACCCTTGAAGATGTGGCGTTTTTGTCGGGCGCTGCGTTGAACCACTTGCATGTTGTGCTGGGATGCGCGGAGGTGCCCCAAGCCTTGTTGCGGGAGCGGCTCGCGCTGTGCGCAGCTGAGGCTTGTGTTGCGTTTTCTGGCCGACGGGAGCGGGCAGGGGAACTGCGCGATGCAGCGCACCTTCTGCGTCCCGGCGATCTACCCGGACCGGCAGGTGAAACCTATCTGATCTGGCGGCGCGCGGTGGAGCGGCCGGTGGCGGTCAAGGCTCTGGGCCGAGCCTTGTCGGCCTTCGAGCCGGGCCAGATCGCGACGTGGCTCGATGCGGGGGTGGGGGCGCCGGTCAAACGAGCAGCACTGGTGCTGGAAGCTGTTCTGCGCGAGGCGCCACGTGCTGACGAAGCTGCGCTGATCCTCGCGGATGCTGCACTCGCCCAGGCGCTTGGTTGGGATCATGTCGTGCCGCTGCTGGCGGCTGGCCTGAAACGTGCCGACCTGCGCAAGCAAGGCGACGAATTGAAGCTCGCCTGTCATCGGGCGCTCGTGTCATCGGCGGCCGAGGCCGTGCGTCTCTCCACCAACCTCGCGCGCCGGGCGGCGCATCTGAAGGCGGTCGCACCAAAGCTTCGGGCCAAGGGGGCGGCCGACGCCGTCGAGATATTCCTGAAACAGGACGCGGTCGCTCCCTCAGTCTTGCCTTTGCCGGACCGCGCGGCGCGGCGGCTCTGCGACCGGCTGGTCGATCTCGGCGCTGTGCGCGAACTGACTGGCCGCGACACCTTCCGGCTCTACGGGGTGTAACGATGGCCAAGGATCGCTCCGAGCCTGAATTTGACCGCGAGTTGTCCGACCTGCCGCCGGAGCTGCGCTGGCGCGAATGGATGCGGCGGATCGAGGCGGTACTGTTTGCCTCTGCCTCGCCTGTACCGCGCGAGGATCTGGCGCGCATAGTGGGGCAGGCGACCTCGGTTGATCTGCTGATCGAGGATCTTGCCGCCGATCTAGAAGGGCGGGCGTTCGAGATTGCCATGGTCGCAGGGGGGTGGATGTTCCGGACGCGGTCTGTTTACGCGCCTGCGATCCGCTCCGCAGCGGATGTCGGGGACCAGTTGCTGGACCTGAACGAGTTCGACGTCGCGATTTTGGCGGCCATCGCCTACCATCAGCCAATCACGCGCGATGGGCTGAAGGACATCTTCGGCAAGGAGATCGGTCGGGACCTGATCGGGCGGCTCCATGCACACGGTCTGATTGGAACTGGGCCGCGCGCGCCGCGTCGTGGTGCCCCCTATACCTTCGTCACCACAGACGCGTTCCTCGCGGCCTTCGGGTTGGAGAGCTTGCGGGACCTGCCGGATCCTGAACAGCTGAATGATGCCGGGCTGGCCGCGCGCGCCTGAAACTCACCGGGAATTTTTACAGCGCTTGCCGCTGCTGATCGAGCCGCGCGGCCGCCTGAACGAGATCCGCCAAATGCGGGCCAGCGGTGGTAGAGCAAGGCCCAGCTTTGGGCCGAGGCAGGACGGCATCGCTGAAAGATGTGACCAGTCCGCTCCAAGCTGGCGCAGCCTGAACGACGCGTTTCCAATAGATAATCGCGGAACTTCTTCTCTTTTCGAACGGCGTCGACCGCCCTTCCGCCAATTTCTGAAACAGCTGATAGCGATCCCGATGAGAGAGGCGCGCGATGGACATTGGCCGTCGACTAAATTGAAAGCAGGCTGATCCAAGAAGGTCCGGGAGTGATCGCCCCTCTGCCATTCGATGCCCTGATGCCTGCAGACGAAGCAGATCGTCGATCAGACGCTCAAGACGCCGAACCCCATTGGTGGCAGGACGGATGCGTTTGCAGAGGGCCGCGCCGCACCAGGCGCAGATCTGATGCGGCACAAGACGCTTCTGGCTGAACGGAGCCAATCCTTGTCCGCAGGATGGGCACCTGTCCCGAAGTCGGCAGCTGTGGCGAAAGCAAGAAACGCGTGTCGCGAGGCGCCAGTCTCGGCGAAAATAGGGCGTTTCGTCTTCCGCCAGACAGGCCGGGCAGAATTGCAGCCAGGTCGCCTGCGTCTTTGGTGCGCAACTCTGCTGAGGCGATGCCCGCAGGGGCAAACGCAACCGGGCCAAGGGGTCAGGAGCAATGGTCAGAGCCGCGATGTCTTCCAAGGGTATGTGGGTATGCTCTCGCAGAAACTGCAGGATGCGATCGGGCAACGCCCGATCAAGCCGCGCCGACCAGTTCTCACCCGGCGCTCCGAGAAGCGTGCCAAAATAGTGCGGAGGTATGCCGTTCGCGTAGGCGAGGCGGTGCAGCCAACTCGACAGAAGTTCACCTGGTGCGGGCATAATGCTCACTGGCCAACGGCTTCCCGCCACACTTTCATACCGCTCTGCAGATGTGACGGATATCTCGGTCGGCCCAAACCTCATGTCATATCGTGACGCAAAGCGGAATTACGGCGCCTCGAGAGAGGCACATAGCCGAGGTCCCACAGGGTTGCGCCCGTGATCCGGCCCTCACCGCGCGAGATTGCCGCCACTGCGGCACGGGTGACGATCTCGACAACCTCGCCGATCAGCCCCTCTGACAGATCATGGATGATCTTCGCCAAGGGTTCGCGCGACAGATCGGAGGTGTCGGCGAGCGGCAGACTGGCTTCCAGGCTGTCGAGAAGCGTCGCGAATTCCTCGTCATACGCCCATCGTGGAATGGGGATCGTATCGAAACGTGAGCCCATTTCGTCGGTGTCATGCACCGCATCGTAGATCGCGATTTCGCCGACAAGGACGGGTGAGATGTCATGCACCCGTGCGATCCGCCGCAAGAACGAGAAGATGGCCTTCACATCCTGGCGCCGCCCGCGCAATGCGCTGTGGAACTCGTCGAAGATCAAAAGGCGCGGCTTCAGGCGCTCCAGAAGATGATCGACCTGATCGCCGGCGCGGGACAGGCTGCGCCAGCCCGCGGCTTGTGGCGCGCGCAATCCGGACAGGATGCTGGCATAGAAATGCGACAGGCCTGCACCTTCCCGGGTCTGGATCACCCACACCTTTTGCTGGTCGGCGGTACGCAGATGTTCGATGGCGAAGCGTTCGGCGATCATGGTCTTGCCGTTGTGGTAGGGACCGGCAAGCAGCAAACCGCGTGGGCGCAGCGATGGCGGTCGCTCGAGCAGCAGTCGCATCGCGTCATGCGCCGCGCCGGCGGCCGGATGGCTGATCCAGCGCGGCGCGCGAACATGGGCGATCCGCACTGCGTCATCGGCCTGCAAGAGCGGGATTATGGCGGGCATGAGGTGATCCGGCACCCTACCAATCCTCGACAGGGAAGACCCGCCGAGGGCGATCCGGATCGAGCTTTTCTTGGGTCGGGACGGAAGGCGCGGCGAAGTCGGCATAAGGCTTCTTTGCCTCGGTGGCATGCCGGGCGCGGGTCATCTCCTTCAACCGGCTTTTGGGGGTTTTGGCGGCGGCAGCAGTGGCTGCGATTTCGCGTCGGATGGCTGATGCCTCCTGCACAGGGCGCCGCTGGATTTCACGCCGCTGCTGTCGATCCGCCTGGTGCTGCCAAAGCGTGATCGGCTCGGCCAGTCCGTCCCGTCGCCTGACCGGCCGCCAGGCCTGCGTATCCGGATCCTTGACGTAGACATGGCTGATGTCGCGAGGATCATAGCACAGATCGAGCGGCTCCAGCCGGTCACGACGCGCAACCAGCGGGCCAAGCCAGGGCTCGAAATAGTCGATGGCGAAGAGACTGATGCCCTGAGGTGAAATTTTCCGCGTCTTGCGTGGCAGGAAATTCAGCAGCACATCGACAGGCGCATCGATAGGCCGGTCCTTCGGCTGGAACCGATCTTCCCACTCTTTCGCCGGAACGGTCAGCCTGCGCGCATTCTGGCTCAGGTTGTGGTCGATGATCGCGAGCGCGATGCAGCGTTCAAGATCCGCGAAGCTGAGCCGTGCCCGCGCTTCCGAGGCATAGTCGCCCCGATCCGCGATGGAACGCCCCGTCTTGCCGGGCAAGGCGCGTAGCGCGGTGTTCACTTTCCCAAGCAGGCGTTCCACGACTCCGCCCCGATGCACGGTGCCCTTGTTCCGCATGCGTATGGCGATGCCATAGTCCGCGCATCCTCTGCTGAAGGTGCTGCTCTGGAACTCCTTGGCGGAATCGACGACGATTTGCTTCGGGCGACCGTGCATCGGCCAAGCATGATCGATACCGCGTTCTGCCAGCCAGTCAATCTTGCAGCACATCGCGTGCGCCAGACAAAGCGCGACAGACAGTCGTGACGGCCGCTCGAGGGTCAGGCAGAAGCCGATGATCGCGCTCGTGGCCACATCTGCAGCGATGGTCAGATAGGGACGACCAACGAAGACACCGTGGTCATCAATCACCTCAACAAATTGGATGTCTGCCGGCGTGTGATCGATCTGGACAACGTCGAGCGCGTGGTTAGCCCGGATGTAGCCCGGTCGCGCCTTCAGCCGGTGCAGGTGTTTACCATCCGACAGGCGGCGGCGGGCAATTTCTTCCGGGGCGAACAGAATGGGGATCCGCCGGGCGACAGTGACATAGGCGGGTGGAGTGTGCCCTTCCTCTGCGCAGCGGGTGCGGATCTCTTCAACGATCGGTGCAAGGTCCGGCTGCTCCGGGCGCAACCACATCTCCCGCAGGGTCACCGCGATGATGTTCTCGACTGCGGGGTTGATCCTTGGTTGTCTTGTTCCACTCCTTCGCGGCAGAAGGGACGATACCCTGCGCTCTTCCCGATACCGCGCCAGATAGTTGTAGACTTGGCGTGTCGAGAGCCGCAGCTCGGATGCCGCGCGCATCACGGCCTCACGCACCGGCGCCGCTCCGTCAAGAATCCGGTCCAACTCGCGCGCGGTACGCGTCGCCTTGGCCCACGCTTCATCCGAGGCATGCGCTTCGCCGGACGTCATCGATATGAAACTTCCGAGACCGGCTGGGTCATGCGCCAACAGGGCGGCCACTTGCTGAAATACGTAGCCAAAATTGAAGCCTTAAGCTGAAAAATGATGTGTGCTTACCCCGTATCATCCAGAAATCACGTAATAATCATGTGCTGAAATGGTGAAGAAAATGCGACACTTGTGGTTTCTGCCGGGTCCCATGGGCGAGGAGCCGGATTACCTTGCCCCAGTACCAAGGGCACAGGTTGCTGAAACATCCGTCATCAATGATTGGCTCGCAGCACAAGCATCAGATGCGGCGCGTCTTGCTCGAGTGGCTGGCCGGCTCGGCTCCCTTGACGATCGTCTTCGCCGCGGTCCTGAGGGGTGGCGTCACCGGCTTGCGCAAATCGAGGCTGCTGATCTCAGCTGGTTGGTCGGCGACAGAGTTGGTTTGGATCGCCTTGCCTTGTGGATGTCTTTACGCCTGTCAGGCGCAGACGATGACATGGCTGCACTCGCGCGCGTTGGTTGGGCCGTCCGTCGCCTCACGGGCGGGCCGGGACCGCAGGATAGTCTTGGTGCGTTTCTTGACCGTCGTGACCCTGAAAACATAACGGATGACGCTGAACCTTTTGCCGGTCGCGCTGCTGGATGGTCCGACTTGATGCAGGCTGCGGATGATCTGCATCCAATTGCGCGGGCCTGCATGGGCTTTCATCTGTGGAGCTCGGCAGGTCTCGGTCATCAAGGCGATCAAATGGAAGCCGCAGTAACTGCGGCACGGATTGCGGCAAGCGAAGGAAAAGGGGTAGTCTTTGCACCATTGGCCATGGGCGGGGCAGGGGGGATACGTGCCAGTGGCCCACCTGCCATGCGATTGCGCCGTTGGCTGGATGGCATGGAGGCCGCAGCTCTCACAGCAATGCGCCACCTTGACGACATCGAGGCATGGTCCGCGCGGTCTGAAACGATAATGATGTCGCTGTCAGGCAAAACACCACCGGCCTTGCGCGCAGTGCTGACGGAATGGCCACTGGTATCGGCCCCGATGGCTGAAAAGCTGACAGGCGCCAGCAGAGCAGCGGTTCAGCGCAATCTCACCTGGATGGAACAGAAGGGCCTGATCCGTGAGCTGACCGGGCAGGGGCGGTTCAGGATGTGGCGCGCCCTGAACTGAAGGCCCTGAGCGCAGTGTCAGCCGTCAGGCAAAGGCAGGAGGTTCTGTCGCAAACTTTGGCGTGATGGTCTATCAGGCAGCGTGATTTGTCGATGAGGTCCGTCAGATGGTGTCGTTCAAAGGTGCTCAGTTTCCGCAGGACGTGATCCTGCATGCCGTTTTCTTCTACGTGCGGTACGGTGTGTCATACCGTGATCTCGAAGAAATCCTGGCGGAGCGCGGCGTGGTGGTCGACCACGCTACTCTGAACTGTTGGGTGGTCAGATACGCCTCGGGTTTGGCCACGGTGGCGCAACGCAGGAAAGCCGCGACGGCTCTGTCGTGGTGCCTAGACGAGACCTATGTGAAGGTCCGCGGCGAGTGGTGTTACCTCTATCGTGCGGTCGATCGAAACGGCCAAACCCTTGACTTCATGCTCTCTGAGCATCGCGATGAGGCGGCGGCGCTGAGTTTTCTGGCGCAAACGATTTCGTCGAACGGGCTCCCCCGGGCCTGTGCGATCGACAAGAGCGGGGCGAACACTGCCGGCCTGAAGGGGATGAACGCCGCGCTTCGAAAGGTCGGTTCCGATCGCTGAATAAGGGTCTATCGTTTCAAATATCTCACGGATGTATTTGACAAGAAGTTTTTGAAGTACGGAGCTCCTTTTTTTTGGTCGACCTACTGATGTGAAACCGGATTGGCCATTGGCGACCTCTGCTTCCATTTTGTGACGAAGCGGCGGTATACTTCCTCCGCGTGGCCGACAGCTTCTCTTTCCCGATCGCGCACCGATTTGAGGCTGTAGTCGGCTGCTGACCCTTTTGTCCTGCCACCCCGTTTAGAAGGGTACCCTGCGGCCAATTCCAGTTTTCTCAGCTTCCAGTCCAGGAGAGCAGGACGGCTCCAGATGTACTCTTCGCCCTTCGATAGCATGTGCCAGATGACCACCGTCAGCTTACGCGCTGTCGCGACTGCTGCGACTTGGTTCCCGCGCTTTTCTTTGATCCGTTGAAAGAAGGCTCGCAGCGGGCCAGGTGTTCGAGACACCGACCAGGCTGCCTCCACCAGCATCGCTCGCGCATGTGATCGACCCTGCTTGGTGATGCGCCCGTGATAGGCAGGCTTGTCACCAGATTGCCGTACCCGGGGATTGAGGCCGAAATAGCTGACAAGCTTCTCTGGCGATGAAAACCGTCCGATATCGCCAACGGCAGCCAGGACACTCAATGCGACGATCATGTTGACGCCGGTGATAGTCATCAGTTGCTTCACCCGCGGTTCCTGGAGTGCTGCCTGTGCAAGATCCTCATCGATCTGCTTGAGGTCGTGACCGAGCCGATCAAGTTCGCTGGCATGGCGGAGGATGACGCGCTGCTGATCTTCGGCAACAGGTAGCGCCTCAAGCCAGGCCCTTCCGCGCTTTGAGAACAGAGAGCCGGAAAAGGGCGGGATCAGATTGGCATGCAAAACCGAATGGATCCGGTTTTTGAGACGGGTCATCTGGGAGACCAGTTGCACCCGCTCAGCCACGACGCGACGAAGCCGTTCTGTTTCCTCATCTGGCATCCAAACCTCAGGCAGAAACCCACTGGCGTGTAGTTTCGCCAGAACCGACGCGTCGATCTTGTCGGTCTTGACTTTGGCCCAGGCAATAGCGCGCACCAAAAGAGGGTTGGAGATGACAACCCGGTTCACATGGGGCGACAGCAGTCGCACGATGGCTTTTGTGTTGACCGTCGCTTCCAGAACGATCTCGTCCTCCACATTTAGCCGCTTTGCAAATTTCAGGATATGCTCGCGCTCAAGCTCCAGGCGACCGGCATCCCTGATCTTGCCGTTCTCCAGGATCGCCACTTGTGCGAAGGTACGATGCACATCGAGGGCAATGATCTTCATGATTGGCTCCTTTCAATGTTCAAAAACAAGGGAGCCAGCGGGCCACACGACAACTACGGATCCGCGCTCGCAGCGCAACCGGGCAAGTCGAAGGGGCGGCCAGATAACAACTCGAGCTCTCAGCTCATGAGATACTTCGGCCTGCCCGCCATTCGTGCTCCCAACACCCCAATCCCGGTGGGTCAATTCTAACCCACATCGAGGTATTATAAACCTCCGATTGGGGTGCCGAGATCATTCATGCCGGATAACAACATCGTTGAGCAGGATCACCGAGGCGTAAAACGGCGGATCAGGCCGATGTTGGGCTTCAAGTCATTCAGATCAGCAACTGCAACTTTGGACGGTATAGAAACGGCACACATGATCAGGAAAGGAGAGTTGGGAAGTGGTTGCCCCTTCGAGATCTATGCCAGTCTTGCCGCGTGACGCGCAACCGAGGAAGCGTCTTTCTTGGCCACACTGAACTTTGCGACGGAACCCCCTCTGTGACTAGCGCGTCGATCCAATCTATCCGGGTAGGGTCGTCAGTCGGACTCAAGTAGAAACTTGAAAAGCCGGGCCGCTGGGCCGGTCTCGGCGCTTGATGTGATTTGCGCGATGAAAAACTGCTTTCTCAAAGGCATTCCTTCGAGCCTTGCTCGTGCCAGCGAGCCCGAAGCAATTTCGCCTCGCACCGCCGTCTCCAGCACGATGGACGCGCCCAGACCGGCGGCCACGCTGCGCTTAACTGCCTCGGTCGAGCCCACATTGCCGATGGTGTCGACATCTTCTGCTTGGGGCCCTAGTGCTTCTGTCAGAAGGGTGCCGGTCCCGCTGCCGCGCTCGCCGCCCAGCATCTTGAGCGTCTTGAGTTCGGCAAAGCTGATCTCTTCGCGCGTGGCAAGTGGATGATCGCTTGGCAGGATGACGATCATTTCATCGCTGAGCCAAGGAGCCACCGTTACGGCGGGGTGGGAAATTGGCCACTCCATCGCGGCGATGTCGATCTCTTCGGCCAGCAACATCTGCGCAACGCGAGGGTTTGGGGCTGAGATGACCTCCCATCGCATCTGCGATGATGTCTGTTTGAGAAAGGATGCCAGCGCATCCGGCATGAAGTATGATGCGATGTTGCCGCTGCACCCGATCTTGAGCGACTCGGATAAAACGGCGGCCTGTGCCCTTTGAGTGGATGTAAGAATCTGCTGTGCATGTGGCAGGAGTCGCAGCCCGGCGTCGGTCAGGCGGCTGCCGCTATGGCTGCGCTGGATCAAGGGCGCGCCTAAGTCCTCCTCCAATTTCTTGATATGTTGCGACAGGGTAGGCTGCGCGATGCCGATCCGGACGGCGGCAGTCTGGAAGCTGCCGAGTTCGGCCAGCGCGACGAAGCTTTTGAGAACAGTCGGGTTCACGTCTCGAGCACCTCGGGATTGACGGCGTGGCGCGGCCGCTTGCCAGAAAGAAAGGCGATGATCTCATCGGCGGCCTCGGCTGCAATCTGGCGGCGCACCTCGCTGACTGCCGATCCGATATGCGGTGTCAGAACCGTTTGGTCACAGGCGAGGAGCGCTGGATGAACTTGCCTTGGCCGATCCGGGCGATGCCAATCCTCCATCTCGAACGTGTCCGCGGCATAGCCGGCAAGGCGGCCTGTGTTCAGCGCCTCCACGACGGCGGCCTCATCCACCAACGATCCGCGCGCGGGATTGACCAGATAAGTCCCTTGTTTCATCGCTGCTAGAAAAGATACATTCACGATGTGCTTGGTCTGGTCCGTCAATGGCAGCGCAAGGATGATGAAGTCAGACAGGCGGGTGAGATCATCGAGCGGAGCGTACTGCGCATCGAGAGCTTTTTCCGTCGTGGGGTCGAGGCGATTTTCGTCGAAGTAGATGCGCCGGCCTCGAAAACCCGAAAGGAGCCGCATTGTCTCGCGGCCCACTGCACCGCCGCCGATGATGCCCACGGTCGCGCCTTGCAGGCTGCCACCATAAAAATTGGGCCGCCACCCGGCGAACGTTCCTGACCGTAGATGCGCGTCTCCCGCACGCATGTTCCGTGCGAGCGCAATGCTGAGGCCAATGGCCAACTCGGCCGTCGGCTCGGTCAAAAGGTTCGGAACATAGGTCAACAGCACCCTGGCATCTGTGCAGGCCCGCTGATCAAGATTATCGAAGCCTTTCAATGCGCCGGCAATAATCTTCAATTTGGGGCAGGCGTCCAGAAATGGGCGGTCGACGCACTCGGTCATGAAGGCCATCAACGCCGATGCATCCGCGCAAGCCGCACGCAATTCGTCGTCGGCGAGTGGATCGCGCCCCTCGCTGGTCACGACATCCCCGTGCGCTGAAAGGCGTGCCAGCGTCTCATCTTCGATCCAGTTGGGCACTACAATTTTGACCATTATCCAACATCCTTAGCTGCGATTTTCCAATCACTAACAGCAAGGAACATATATCGCAATATGTAATAAAACTGTCATATATATTGCGTATCAAAGAACTAACAGAAGGAGAATCGGTGCGATGGATGGGTCAATGAGTATTATGGGACGTGATATTCTGAGCGTCGACGATGTCGAAGTCGTGTACCCGAACGGCACACGCGCACTCAATAAGACCACCTGCCAATTCATGGACGGGGAAGTGACCGTCCTTCTTGGTCCGTCGGGCGCCGGTAAGTCTACGCTTCTTCGCACTCTCAACCTGCTGACCCAGCCAAGCGCAGGACATATCGTGACATCGGCGGGCCAGCAGTTGAAGTCGCGCCGCGATATCCGGTTTCATCGGCGCGACACCGCCATGATCTTTCAGCAGCACCAACTGATCGGCCGCCTGAGCGCTCTGCGCAATGTCCTCATGGCGCGTCTCGGTCGCCATTCTGTCTGGAGCAGTTTGGCAGGCTTTTCGCGCGCCGAGAAACACCTTGCGCTGGAATCTCTCAGCCGCGTGGGCCTCTTTGACAAGGCGCTGACACGCTGTGACAGCCTTTCGGGTGGCCAGCAGCAGCGCGTCGGCATTGCGCGCGCGCTCACGCAGGAGCCAAAGCTGATCCTCGCGGACGAGCCTATCGCATCGCTCGATCCAGCATCTTCGGACCGGGTGATGAAAATCCTCCGCGACGTATGCCGCGAAGACCGAATTCCCGTCATTGTCAGCCTTCACCAACTCGATTTTGCCAAGGCCTATGCCGATCGCATCATCGGCCTCTGTGATGGTGACATCGTTTTTGACGGACCGCCCTCGGCACTGGATAACGCCGCGCTGTCGCGCATCTACGGCGCGCCGGCCGATACGACCAACTGATCTTTCAACTCTTGGAGACTGCCATGAAGAATATCGCAACTCTCACCGCCATGCTGCTGGCCTCAACAGCCGCATTCGCAGCAGGCGATTATGATCCGGACACTTTGCGCGTCGCGCTGCTTCCTGATGAAAACGCCTCGACCGTGATCCAGGATAACAAGCCGCTGGCCGCGTATCTTGAAGAGAAGCTCGGCAAGGATATCGAACTGATCGTCACGACCGATTACTCTTCGATGATCGAGGCGATGCGCTTTGGCCGCGTGGATGTCGCGTATTTTGGGCCGGCCTCCTACACCATCGCCAAGGCCAAGATGGCGGATGGCGATCTGGACATCGAGCCGTTCGCCGCGCGCGTGACGGATGGAAGCACCACCTACCAGTCTGTCCTCATTGCCAATGTCGAAAGCGGTATCGACTCGATCGACGATATCGAAGGGTCGGGCATCGATGTGGCTTTTGGCGATCAGGCATCCACCTCGAGCCACTTCGCGCCGAAATACACGATGATGCTCGAAGGCGTGACGGAGGGCGATGACTATACCCAGAACTTCACGGGCGCGCACGACGCGGTGGCGCGCAACGTCGAGCTGGGCAATGCCGCTGTCGGCGGTCTGAGCCGTCCGATCTACGAGAGCCTGCTGGCCAAGGGGTCGGTTGATGCATCGAAGCTGATTGTCATCGGTTACTCCGCCGATATCCCACAATATCCTTGGGTTATGCGCACCGACATGACCGAGGCGCTTGAAGACTCAATCAAGGACGCCTTCCTGACGCTGGAGCCAGGGACCGACGCGGGCGATGCAGTCCTGACGCCGTTCAAGGCCGACGGGTTCGCAGCAATCACGGATGCCGACTACGACATCATCCGTGACATCCGCAAGAACCTGCAAGCCGACTGAGAATGCCCGAACTAGGAGACCGCCATGACCCGCCTCTTGACTGCCCAGCCTGCGCTGACCAACGCTGAAGATGTGCTGGCCGAGGACAGCAAGGGGCGGCGAAAGCTGCTCCTTCAAATCGCCGTAGTCGCCGCGATCGTCATTGTATCGCTATGGATGACCGGGATGCTAGATCGGAGCCGGTTGACCAGCGGCTTGCCGGCTATCGGTATCCTCGGCACTGAGATGTTCCCGCCGGATTTCGGCCGTTGGCGCGACTGGGTAGGACCCCTTGTCGAGACGCTGGCTATGTCTATCGCCGGCACGGCGCTGGCGGTCGCTCTCTCTTTGCCACTGGGCTTCTTGGCCGCACGGAACACATCGCCCAACAAGGTTATCTACCAAGTCTCGCGGGTCGTCCTGAATACGCTTCGCTCGATCCCAGAATTGATCATGGGTATAATTTTCGTTGCAGCTGTAGGGTTTGGCATGTTGCCTGGTGTTTTGGCCCTTGGCCTCCATTCGGTTGGAATGGTCGGAAAATTCTTTGCGGAGGCCATCGAGCACGCGCATCCTGCACCGATTGAAGCGACCGAGGCGTCAGGAGCCACGTCAATGCAAGTCATCCTGCATGGCGTCCTGCCTCAAGTCTTTCCGCAATTCGCAGATGTGAGCATGTATCGCTGGGAATATAATTTTCGAGCCTCGACCGTCATGGGTATGGTTGGTGCAGGCGGTATCGGCACTGAGCTCGTCGGCTCGCTCCGCCTTCTGGACTACCCACAGGTGTCAGCGGTTTTGCTGGTCATCCTCGCCTGTGTGACCGTTGTGGATATACTCAGCAATATGCTCCGTGCGAAGTTCCGGTGATTTAAGCAGATGCCAAGGTGATTTGCTCGAACAATGAGCCATCACCTCAACGGTTCAGTTTTCTTTCATGCCAGCTTGTTGCATGGGTCAAAATATGGGTGCAGGCGCCCCTTTCCCCGAACGACTATGCGGCACGTTTGAAGACCGCATGACCGAGGCGGGTCATGCGGTTGAGGGTCTTTGTGGCGCCCGATCTGGGCTTCGACGAGGGCTCTGCGATTGTATCCCGTTGCTGACTACCCTGCCATTCGGCCATGCTCGGCGATATGCTCTATGTGAGCGTTGCGCCCATCGCGTAGGCCGGGAACAGCGGTAATTAGTGGCGGGATGGTGATCTCGACATCGGGTCAGAACTTTTGGGTCAAGCAATCGGAAACTACGGTGCCATCATAAGCGGCGTCCGCCAGAACGCGGGTCACCTGGCTTGCGATCCCCACGATGAGGTCGGGCAAGGCGGTTTCGTCGCCGATCTGGTCTGTGGTCAACAGTGAGGCGACGATCTCACCGCTGTCCGGGTCATACCCGATGTGCAGTTGACGCCAGGATTTGCGGGTCTTTCACGTGCTATGCTTTTCGTCCTGCCAGCCCGAACCGCGATGGATCTTCAGGCCTGTGCTATCCACGATCAGCGTGGTGGGGCCACTGGATTGTGGCCTTTCGTCCACGACCGAGAGGTCAATCGCCCGCCGCGATAAGGTCGAGAAGTCTGGAACCGGCAACTCCACGCCCATCAGTCCAAGTAGCGACCGGACGAACTCTTGGGTCTGATGCAACGGCTGGTGAAAGATCAGCCCCCGCGTCAGACACGTCTCAATCGCGAAGTCCGAATATTTTGGCTGACCACCGCGACCCTTTCGCTTCGGCGCTGACCATCGCCCGGCAGCCCCGGCCTCAAGCCAGATCGTAACGTCTCCGCGACGGCGCAGAGCCTCGTTGAAATCCGACCAATTCGTCACCGTGTATTTCGCCTTGGAAAACTTATCGCGTCGACCAGCGTTGAATATATGCGGCATAGGGCGCTACCTTGAGGATATCAGAACCGGCGTCTTCGCCAAAATCCGCGACCCATGCAACAAGCTGTCAAATCACCACACCAAGATCACTCAGCGCGCGAAATCCCTTCGGAATGTCCGCATTATCACGCAGTTCCAGCACGAGGTGCGGGTCGCTTTCGCAAGCAGCCAAGGCACGGAAGACAGCTGTCCATTCGATTTCCCCTTCCCCCGGGGCCCAGTGGCGGTCGGCATGGCCATCGACGTCTTGCAGGTGGACATGGGCAAGCTGCGCACCGGCATCAGTGATAAAGTCAGCGACGGGTGGGGCGCCAGACATGCGACGGGCTAACTGAGCGTGCCCGGTGTCGATGGAAAGTGCGATTGCTTGTGAGCCAAAGCCATCCACCATCGCGCGACGTGTTTCTGGGCGAACGTCCTGAATGTTTTCGATCACAAGAGTGATGCCCATGTTTTCGGCTGCGCGCACGACGGGGTCTAGAATTTGATGGATGCGGCCAATCTTGCTTTCGGCGTAGCCCGGAAAGCTGAAGAAGTTGTTCTGATACCAAGCCGTGTAAGGGGAATGCAGGACCATCTGGCGCGCGCCGATCCGATCCGCGGCCTCGAGAGCTTTGAGGAACCGCGCAGTAATGATCGGGCGCAGTTCCGAGTCTTTGTTGTCGATATCCAGACCTTCAAAAGGCCCATGAATGCCAAGGCGTCCAGTATGCCCATCAAGCGCCGTCTTGGCGGCGGCAATGCGATCGTCGAATCCGGTGGTTAGCGCGACATGGGACATGAAATCCTGTAGTTCGATATCGCGGGCGGCATCAAACAGCCAATCGCGGTGGTCTGCAATCTCAGATGTTTTCAGGCAGGCGCCTATTTTGAGCGGGGTCATGTCTGTGGGTCCTTGGGTCGGGAATAAACATATAGGTAGCGATGGCACAGCAAAGACACAGGGCCATGACAGCAAAAGACCACCAGCCGCCGTAGGTTTGTGTGGTCCATGCAAAAGCAAAAGGGGCGGAGGCGTTGATCCCCATTTGCACGAAGGAGATCCACCCCAGTCGTGCACCGTAACCTTTGGTACCGAATAGCGCCAAAGGCAGGGTACCGCGCGCGATGGTTTTGATCCCGTCGCCCATTCCGTAAAGTGCGGCCGCAAGCAGCCGAGGACCAAGCGGCCGTCGGCAATGCCGTGGGTTTTGTGCTGTGGTTCAACTTTCTGGCCGGGTTTGCCTATATGCTGGCTAGCGTCGGGCTATTCTTGCAGCACCGTCCCGCCGTGTGGATCTCCCTTGGCATTCCGACCAGCACAGCGCTGGTCGGGATCGTTTTCGGTGTTCATATGCTGCAAGGCGGCGCGTTCGAGTCGCGCATCGTCGGCGCAATGTTCCTGCGCAAGAAAGTCTGGGCCGTCATTTCGGTCGTAGCGTTTCGCTATATAGCCACGCCAGCAGCGACCAACGACGTGAAGTGATCATGACCGCAGGCCAGCAAAAGACAATTCAAACCATCTTGAGGGGCACCACCGTCCCCACTCCGCGCCCAACGGCGCAGAGCTTTCGCTGATCGTCGCCAGCTTGTGCAAAAGGACACGGGCGTGGGTGATGGGTCGCTACGATCCGATGGTACTGACCCCGGCTGACCCGGCACCTTGTGAAGCATCCCGGTTTCGACCACCATGCAAGCCATGTGTCGAAATCCCCAATGCCCAAGGCGGCTTGAAGTTCTATCGTGGAAAATTCAGAGGGCAAAGAGAAGTGTTATGAATGCGATCGTATATATGATGGCGCTTGCGCTGGCACCGTTCGACTCTGGTGATCAGAATATGGTCATCTGCGGGGTGCAGATGTGACCGAGCTGGCCAAACGAATCCCCACCAAAGCGCTGCTGCGCGACCCCGCTTTCATTCTGTCGTTGCTGACGGTTCTGGGCATGCTTTTGGGTATGGCCGGGGCGTGGCTGCCGGTTGACGGGCTTGCAATGGTCACCCTTCCTTCGCTGGCAACTGTTTACCTTGCGGGGGGGCTTCCTGCGGCGTGGCGGGCGCTCTCGGCGCTTTGGAACGATCATGTTCTGGATATTGACCTGCTGATGGTGGTTGCCGCCGTGGCAGCCGCGGCTGTCGGCGCACCGCTTGAAGGCGCGGTTTTGTTGACGCTGTTCAGCGTGGCGGGCACGCTGGAGGAGCGCGCGCTTGGTCGTGCGCGCAGTGCAATCGAGGCGCTAATGGCGCTGCGCCCTGAAACCGCTTTGCGCAAAACCGCGTCGGGCGGGGTTGAGGAGGTTTCGGCAGCGACGCTGGAGGTTGGTGATATCGTGGTGCTGCGTCCCGGTGCGCGGGTGCCGAGCGATGGAACCATCAGCCTGGGGCGGGGCGGGCTTGATGAGGCCAATATCACCGGCGAATCCATGCCTGTTTCTAAAACCGTCGGCCAGCCGGTGTTTGAGGCGACGGTAAACCTTGATGGCGTGCTGGAGGTCACGATCACTCGCACGGTCGGCGAAAGCACCATCGCCCGCATGATCCGGCTGGTGACCGAGGCACAGGCCGCCAAGGCCCCGTCGGAACGGTTCAGCGCGTGGTTCGGCCAGCGCTATACCATCGCGGTGCTGATTGGGGCCGTGCTGGCTTTCGTGGCGTTCTACGGGCTGGGCGGCGATTGGCGGCCTGCACTTTACAAGGCGGCGACGCTGCTGGTTGCGGCTAGTCCCTGCGCGATTGTCATCTCGGTCCCCGCCGCGATCCTGTCGGCGCTGTCCGCCGCCGCGCGTATGGGCGTGTTGTTCAAAGGCGGCGCCGCGCTGGAAACCCTTGCTGCCGTTGACACCTTTGCCTTTGACAAGACCGGCACCCTGACCAAAGGGCAGGCCGCGGTGACGCAAATCGTGGCATTGAACGGCGATGAGGCGGGGTTTTTGTCGCTTCTCGCCGGGCTGGAGGCGCATTCCGAACACCATGTCGCCGCTGCAATCCGGCGCGCCGCTACCGAGCGCGGGCTTGATTCGATTGAGGTGCGCGAGGTCAGCGCCCAGCCGGGGATCGGGATTGCCGGGCAGGATGATCTGGGTCCGGTTTGGGCCGGAAACCCCTATCTGGCGGAAAATATGGGCGCGTCGATTGATGCCCCGCACTTGCAGGCAATGGCCGGCGGCAGTGATACGGTGATTTATCTGGGGCGCGGGGCAGAGGTGCTGGGCGCGGTCAGTGTAGCGGATGAGGCACGGCCCAGCTCTGCCCCCGCGATTGCCGCGCTGCGGGCCAGCGGTGTGCGCCGGATCGTGATGATGACAGGTGACAGGCGCGCCGTGGCGCTGCGGATCGGGTTGGAACTCGGCCTTGCCGAGGGGGAAATCCACGCCGAAATGCTGCCTGAGGATAAGGTAAAGGCCGTGGCCAGACTGGCCGAACGCGGCAAGGTGGCCTTTGTCGGCGATGGGGTGAATGATGCCGCAGCCCTTGCGCGCGCTGATATCGGCATTGCGATGGGGGCCGCGGGGTCCGAGGTGGCCTTGCAAGCCGCCGATGTGGCGCTCTTGTCGGAGGATATGCGCCAGCTTGCCGATGCCCACCGCCTTGCCCGCCGCGCCGCACGGATCATCCGCCAGAACCTGATCTTTGCCATCGGAGTCATGGTGATTTTGGTCATCGCCGGGCTGTTCTTTGACCTGCCGTTGCCGCTTGCGGTCGTCGGTCATGAAGGCGGCACGGTGCTTGTGGTGCTGAACGGGTTGCGACTGCTGTCGAACCCCGCGCGCAGGGCAAAGCGGAATGCGCCAATCCGCGGGCCGAAAGAGGCTGCTGCATGAGGGTGGTGGCCCTTGCCCGCTTTGCGAAGGGAGCTTTGTTATGATGCCTGAAAAGCCCCGTGAGGACTGGGACGAGGTTCTCGATTTCTGGTTTCCTGAAGGGCGCGCTTTGGATGTGGACCCACAGGCGCACCATGCGCATTGGCGCTGGCGGATGCAGGGCGGTGCGGATGCTGAAATCATGGCGCGGTTTGCGGATCTTACCGAAAGCGCGGCACAGGGGCGGCTTGACGCTTGGGCGCAGGACCCACATGGCAGGCTGGCGCTGATCACCGTGCTGGATCAGTTTTCCCGCTCGGTCTGGCGCGATGATGCCCGCGCCTTTGCGCAAGATCCTTACGCGCTATCGCTGTCAATGAGCGGAATATCAAACGGTGATTATGCCCGGCTGGAAACGCCGTGGTCCCAGATCGTCTTTGGCCTGCCCTTGGGCCATTGCGAGGGGCCGGACCATTTGCAGCGTCTCGACCAGTTGATCACCCTACGCGAAGGGATTGCCATCACAGCCCCGGCCCCTTTGCAGCCAATCTATTCCGGCTTGGTCAGTCAAGCCCGCGACGTTCGAAAAATCATCGCGGCCTTTGGTCGGCATCCGCATCGTAATGGCGTGCTGAACCGCAAATCGACTGCCGTGGAGGAGGCCTATCTCGCTAAAGGCCAGTTCCCCATATGAAAGCGTTTCGGTAAAATACCGATAAATGCCGCCAGATGTCAGGGCTTTGATGTGCTGCTTTGCAGCCCAGCTAAACAGATCGTCAGTTCCCAATCGCGATCAGCCTTTGACCCCGTGGCCCGCCCGGCAAGAGCGGGCCCGCAAGGTTAGCGCGCCGTATAGCCACCATCGACCAAGTGATACGACCCGGTGATAAAGCTGGCACGATCCGACAGCAAAAACACGATCAGCGCCGCGACCTCTTCGGGCGTGCCAAGCCGGTTCAGGGCGTGCTCACGCTCAAGCTGCTTCAGCGCTACGGCGTCCAGCGCGTTGCTTACTAGCGGCGTCAGAATAAACCCCGGCCCCACGGAATTGACCCGCACGCCGGTCGCTGCATGCTCAAGCGCCGCATTTTTTGTCGCCCCCAGAACGCCATGCTTGGCGCTGACATAGGGCGAGGACCCCGCAAAACCGACCGAGCCGAGGATCGAGGCCACATTGACCACCGCGCCGCCACCCGCTTTTTCAATCTCAGGGATGGCAAAACGCATCCCATAGAAAACGCCGGACAGGTTGATGTTGATCACCTTTTGCCACGCCTCGACATCATAGCTGCCAGTTGGCGCCGAGGGGCCCCCGATGCCCGCGTTATTGACAATCCCGTGCAACGCGCCGGTCGTCTTGACCGCAAATTTCACCATCGCTTCGACCTCAGCGGCCTTCGCCACATCCACGGTACAGGCATGGGCCTTGCCGCCCTTGCTCGCGATGTTTTTGACAATGCTGTCGGCATTGGCCCGGTCAAGGTCCGCGACAATCACGGTGGCACCACTCGTCGCGAGTTCCTCGGCTGTGGCAGCACCAATGCCCGACCCCCCGCCTGTCACAATAATCGTTTTGCCGTCAAACCGCAGATCCATGGCTTTTCCCCTTTGAAAACTGTGAATTCTCGTACCAACATAGGGATGCGAGAGCCGATTTTCATCGCGGGCATCGATTTTTTGTCA
Source organism: Pseudotabrizicola sp. (assembly GCF_030684215.1). Classification (GTDB taxonomy): domain Bacteria; phylum Pseudomonadota; class Alphaproteobacteria; order Rhodobacterales; family Rhodobacteraceae; genus Pseudotabrizicola. The sequence continues at coordinate 19,175 of NZ_JAUXOV010000066.1, read as the reverse complement.
AATGAGATGCAGGCGCGGGTGTAATGTGGATCAGCGTCAGTGAGGCAATCCCAAAGCCGGGCGGAATGATTTTGACGCCGAGCCTAAACCGATAGTTTCAGACGAGCTTCAAAACCCGATGCTTGGCCGGTCCGGGGTGATTTGAGGATCAACTCGCTTCCCAACCGGTCCGCAATCGCTGCGACAATCGCAAGGCCAAGACCGCTTCCCTCGGCACTTGCCCCCGCGCGCTCAAACCGGGCAGTAAGGCGGGCCAGCGTTTGCGCAGGAACAACCGGCCCCGCGTTTGCAATGATCAAAGTGCCGTCTGCCGTCAACTCAACCTCGACCGCGCTGCCTTCCTGTCCGTGACGCAGGGCATTTTCAATCAGGTTCCGGCAAAGGATGCCGAATGCATCGGGATCGAGGTCTGACATCACGGGCTGTTCCGGCAGCGTCAGTCTAATGCGATCAGGCGCAGCCGTGCGGTCAATATCCGCAACGACAAGACGTGCCACCAGGCGCAGGTCCGAAGCGTGATCCAGGCGAAGCTGCCCGCCTTCGGCGCGGGCCAGTTGCATCAGGCGTTCGGCCACGCGTGTTAGCCGCTTCAGTGTGGCCTCAATGTCAGTGGCCCTTTGCACGGTGCCAGGCTCACTGGTTTCGGACCGAAGGCGTTGTGCCTGTGCGATGGCCCCCGCAAGCGGGGTGCGCAATTCATGCCCGGCATTGGCGGCAAAGCTGCGCTCGGCATCAAAACTGGCTTTCAAGCGCTCAAAGACGTCGTTCAGTGTGGCCGCTACCGGGGCGATTTCCCAAGGCAGGCCTTTGGTCGGGACCGGCGACAGGTCATGCGCATCGCGTCCGCCAAGAGTTTTGCGGAACTCTCTCAGCGGGCGCAGGCTTGTCCGAACCGCCAGAAGAATGGCGAGCAGGGCTGCGGGAATTACGACAAGCAGCGGCAGTGCAAGACCGATCTGGATGTTGCGTGCAACCGTGCTGCGGTGCTCCACGGGCTCCGCCACGGTAATCCGGATGCTGCCTTGCAAGGCGGCCTCGGTATAGAGCCTGTGGGTTGCAGTCTGGTGATACCCCACCCCATCATAAGGGGGAAAGACCGCAGCCTCTGCCGCGTGGGATTGCAACAGCATCTGGCCCCGTGCGTCGCGGACAATATACGTGAAGAATTCATCGTGGTCGCGGATAGTGGCCAGACGTTGCGGGGTATCATCCTCGTCGCGCCCAAGCACGTCCAGAACCGCAAGCGGCAGCAGGCGTTGTGCGGTTTCTTGCAGGGCGGAATCGAAGGCCTCATCCATTTCATGCCGAAGTGCGACACTGGTCCCCCAAGCCGCTGCCACCCACAGAAGCGTCAGCAGAACACCCAGCGACAGGGCCAGACGCGATTGCAGGCTGCGCGGCCACCTCATGGTGTGCCCAGACGATAACCCATGCCGCGCTCAGTCTCGATCACGCTTGCACCAAGCTTTTTGCGCAGGCGGCTGACATGAACTTCGATGGTGTTGCTCTCCACTTCCGCGTCAAAAGTATAAAGCTTTTCTTCAAGCTGCGGTTTGGACAACAATTGACCGGGGCGGGCTAGAAACGCCTCAAACAACGCCCATTCGCGGGCGGTCAGCAGGATCGGCTTGCCTTCGCTGCGGATGGTGCGCGACGCGATGTCGATGGTCAGCGCGCCGTGGCTGATGATCGGGTTGGGGTTGCCGGAATAGCGGCGCGCGACGGACCCGATCCGTGCGGAAAGTTCCGATAGATCAAAGGGTTTCACAAGGTAGTCATCCGCACCCGCATTCAGCCCCTCAATCCGGTCGGAAATCTGGTCCAGCGCGGTCAGGATAATCACCGGCGTCACATCGCCCCGCGCGCGCAAGGTTTTCAAAAACCCAATGCCGCGCCCATCCGGAAGCATCAGGTCAAGCAAGAGCAGATCATAGGCCGCCCCTGCAATCGCATCGCCCGCCGCATCAAGTCGCGTGACCCAATCCACCGACTGGCCGTCGCCAGCGATCTGGTCGCGCACGGCAGAGCCCAAGACGGTGTCGTCCTCAATCAGCAGGATGCGCATGGCCGGTTGGTTCCTTTCACTATGACCCTTAATGATCGGTCTACCTGACGCAACGCTGATGCGGCCAGGGCAAACGCTTCAGGATGCTGTCAGTTTCACCGCGCATGAGTTGTAGCACGATGAACCCTGCAAGGAGTTTGACCTATGAAGAAGACATTAACAATTCTCGACCTTCTGATGGTCTTTCCGGCTGGGGTGGCTTTGGCGCATCGGCCCCTGCGTGAGGCCGATGCGCGGCAGGACAGGGAGTAGCGAGGCAATGTCGGATGTAGCAGAACGCGCCAGCAATACCCGCCTGGCGTCAAACCTTCGATCCATCCCCGGGGTTCCTGCCGCGAGCAGCGCCCTGAATGTGACCGGGCTCTTGATGGTCGGGCTGCCGTGCATTCTGGCGGGCGTCCTCGGCTTCGTCACTTATGCGCCCTATGGATTTGATGTGGCCATCGGAATCGCTGTTGGGGCCGCTGCCGTCGTCGCCATGAGCCAGACCCTGATCCTTGCGGCGCGCCCGCGCCTGCTGGAGCCTGCCTTTGGCGGGCTCGACCGCATGTACCGGGTTCACAAATGGCTTGGCATATCGGCGCTGGTCCTGATGATCCTGCATGACCAGTTTGAACCCGACTTTGAGCGCACGGTCCGGGAGACCGGGTTGGGCGATTTCGCCAGCGACGCAGGCGAGTTCGCTTTCAATGCGCTGCTTGCGTTGATCGCGATCAGTTGGTTCCGACGGCTTCCGTTTGTCAGGCTGGAGATTCCTTATCCGCTCTGGCGTTTCAGCCATCGCTTCATGGGCGTTCTTTTCGCTATCGTCGTGTTTCACCAATTTTTCGTCGACCTGCCAACCGGGGTTGATCCGTCGCTATCAGTGCTTCTGAACCTGTTTGGAATCGCCGGGCTGATCTCATGGGTCCATACCGAGTTCATAGCCCCGCATCTGCGCCGCCGGGCGTTCACAGTCAGTCGGGTCAGCCGGCAAGGGGAGATTACAGCACTGACCCTGACACCCAAGGGGCGGGCCATGCGCTGGCGGCCGGGGCAGTTTGCCTTTGTCCGCGCGCCTGAGGCTGGGTTGTCAGAGCCGCATCCCTTCACAATTGCCAGCGCCGCGCGCCCTGATGGTACGCTGACACTGTATATACGGGCGCTCGGCGGTTGGACAAGACGACTGCCCGACGCCCTGCGAGCGGGCATGAGCGTGCAGGTCGAAGGCCCCTACGGACGGTTCAATTTCCGCAAGGGCGGCACGCGGCAGATCTGGCTGGCTGGCGGTATTGGCATCACGCCGTTTCTCGCCTGGGCAGAGAGCCTCGCGGAGACGGAGCGGCGTGAAATCCACCTCCTTTACTGTGTCCGCACGCCGGAAGACGCAATCGGTCTGGAAATCCTGCAGGCTGCGGTCGGGCGCAATCCGCGCTTCAGCTATGAGGTGGTTGCGACTGCGCGCGATGGGCGCTTGACAGGGGACCATGTGATCGGGTCGGTCCGCTTCCCGGTTGGGGAGGCCGAACTTTGGTTCTGCGGGCCGAAGGGCTTGAAGGATGGAATCCTCAAGGATCTGAAAACCCGCGGCCAGACGCCGCGACGGGTGCGGTTTGAGCATTTTGAATTCGCATGAGATGCAGTTCATCAGATCGATAGGCCGCAAAACAGTGCCCGTAAGCCCCGCAGGTTCCCGGCGGGGCTTTGTCATTTCTGACAGCAAGCTGAAGCAATAATTGCGGCTTCGTCAGGTGCGGATCAGTTGGTGAGCGCAGATTGAGTACATCAGATGAAAGGAGAATATCATGCATACGAACCTTGTTGTATCCGCAGTCCTGTCCGCACTGGCCACGACAGTATTGGCCGCCCCCTTTGAGGCGCCATATTCCCTGAGCGCCGTTCACGCGGATTTCCAGTCACAGCTTGAACAGGTCGCGGACAAGTCCGGCGCGGTTGGCAGCACAGCTCGCGTCGCGGCCGACCTTATGGGGCCGCATAACGCAGCGTAGGAAAGGCTCATCTTGCCGATCCTTGGCTTTACCGATGTCGCCGCCGGTGGGCAGATGCCGAAGGACCCGCAAATGCCTGAACGGTTGCAGGTGCTGGAGGCAGAGCTGGCGCAGATACACGACAGCGATGTGGACCTCGTTATCGCCCTTGTTGATCTCTACGCCGCAGCGGATGAGGCCGGGCAACCCGAAACCGTGCGTCTTGCCGAGCGGATGATCTGGCATGAGGTGAGCGATGTTCAGGTGCTTTACCCCGCGGCACTGCTTGTCGGCGCATCGTTGCAAGCGCAGCTGAGCATCCCACGCCCCGCCGGATTTCAAATAGATCCCGGCCCGCTTAATGGTTCAAGCCCCTTCCCGATGATGGGCGTTGGCAATCCGCATGAAACCGACAAGCGGAACTGAACCAAGGGTCGCGCCACATGGGCACACTTCAATGAAAGGCCGACTGTCGCAGTCGGCCTTCTTTTTTGTCGCGTTCCTGACGCCAAGCTGAAGCAAAAACGGCCAGACCGTCAGCCCCCCCTCAGGTGCCCCCTCTAGGGTGATCTTATCAGGTGGAAGGAGACCCCCAATGAAAAAGACCCCCATAAAAAGGACTCTGACAGTCCTCGCTTTGCTTGCCACCCTCCCGGCGGGCATGGCGTTTGCCGATGATGATTGCTCTGTGCCGCTGGCCAATTGGCAGCCGCGCGAGGCGGTGGAGCGCTTGGCGCAAGACAACGGCTGGACCCTGCGCCGCATCAAGATCGATGACGGTTGCTATGAGATCAAAGGCCGCGATGCCACTGGGCGGGAAATCAAGGCCAAGATCGACCCCGCGACGCTTCGGATAATCAAGATGAAATACAAGAGTGATGACGGGGATGACGACGATGATGACGATGATGACGATGACAAGGATCGTCCGCGTCGTGATCGCAAGGACGCAGTAAACCCCACAGCACCCAGCATGGCACCTCCAAACCCCCTCTTTGGCAACGGCGCGCCACCAAAGGTTCTGGTGAAATGATCCCGCACGCCCGCTCCTTCCCAGACTAAAAAGGAAAATCCCGATGAAATCCCTTCTCGCAACTCTGGCGCTGACAACGGCGCTGACGCTTCCCGGCCTTGCTATTGCACGGCCGGTCACGCTGACCACGCAACTGAGCAATTACGGCGGCGACGGTGCCTATCTTGCGCTTTATGTCACTGATCCTTCGGGGGCCTATGCAGGCACGCTTTGGATGGCGGGTGGCAAGTCGAAATATTACGATAGCCTGAGCGATTGGTATCGTGCCACTGGCGGCGATTTGGGCCAGATCAACGGTATCACCGGGGCCAGTGTTGGCGCAGGCCGGACACTGGAGATTACGCTGGATCTGGCCGATGCGCTGTTTGACGCGGGCTATACCCTGCATATCGACGCCGCGGTTGAGGAGATGCGCAACAGCCCGAATGAGGTTGCGGTGCCGTTGACCACGACTGGTGCCGGAACAGCCGTGAAAGGGCGTCGCTACGTCGCCAGCTTCACCTACGACATGTAAGAAAGGCAGGGCCATGATCCGCATCCTTCACCGTTGGCCGGGTCTGTTGGCCCTTGCCCTGATAACCGTTCTGGCGCTGAGCGGCGCTGTGCTGTCGGTGTTTCCAGCTGCCGAGCGTTTGACTGCGCCGCAGGTCGAGGCCGGACTGAGCGTGGCCGACCTCGCAGCGCGCATCCAGACTGCCTATCCGGGGGTTGAACAAATCCGGCGCGCGCCGTCTGGCCGGATCACCGCTTATTGGTTCGATGGCGGCACACCAGGCGCGGCGGTCATCGACCCTGCAACCGGCCAGGGCGTCGCATCAGCCGACCCCAATCGATTTGAACGCTGGCTGACCAACCTGCACCGCTCACTGTTCTTGGGGGATGGCGGGCGCATTGCTATGGCAGCAGGGGCGGCGGCAATGCTGGTGCTGGCGCTGTCTGGCGCGGTGCTTGTGGTGCGGCGTGCCGGCGGCTGGCGGCGCTGGTTCGCACCCTTGCGCGGACCGCTATCGGGGCGGCTGCATGTGGAAATCGCGCGCGTCGCCATTGTCGGCCTTGTGCTGTCCTCGCTTACGGCGCTGTGGATGACCGCCTCCACCTTTGATTTTCTCCCCGATGGCGGCACTACGCTGAGCTATGCAGCGCCAAGTGGTCAGACGGGTATGATACCGGGTGCAATTGATCTGCTCGGGCAGACCCCAGCGTCAGCGCTGCGCGAGTTGAGCTTTCCCTATCTGGATGACGCCACTGATGTTTTTACGCTGAAGACTGACAGCGGCACCGGATACCTTGACCAAGGCACCGGCGCGTTGCTTGGCTGGGCCGATCTGACCGGGTGGGAACGGGCATCGGAAACCATCGTGATGCTGCATACCGGGCAGGGGGCGGCAGTTTTGGGGTTGGTGCTGGGGATGATGGCGCTTGGCGTGCCGGTGATGGGCGTGACGGGTGTTGTGATCTGGCTGGCGGCGCGACGCGGCAGGCCGCAGATCCGGGGCAATCAACCCGCCGAGCAGGCGCAAACGATTCTGCTGGTTGGTAGCGAGGGCGGCAGCACCTGGGGCTTTGCGGCAACGCTGCACCGCGCGCTGACCGAGGCCGGGCAAACTGTTCATGCCGCACCGATGTCGGCTTTTGATCCAAAACGCTATGCGCGTGCGGACCGTATTATTGTGCTTGCCGCGACCTATGGCGATGGGGCTGCACCTGCCTCGGCCAGAGGTTTTCTTGACCGGCTTGAGCAGGGTGACGCCGCCCCCGCAATCCCGCTCGCGGTGCTTGGCTTTGGGGATCGCAGTTTTCCGCAATACTGCACCTTTGCCAAAGCGGTATCTACTGCCGCCGAGGCCAAAGGCTGGCAGGAGCTGCTTGCTTTTGATACCGTCGACCGCCAATCGCCGCAGGATTTTGCCCGCTGGGGCCAGGCGCTTGGGGCCGCTATGGGCATCACCCTTGCCCTCACCCACCTACCGGTTGTGCCGCAATCGCAGCCTTTGACGCTGATGTCCCGCCGCGATTACGGGGCCGAGGTGCAGGCCCAGACCGCAATCCTGCGCTTTGCCCTGCCGAAGATTTCGCTTTGGCGACGTTTGACGGGCCGTGGCTTTGGTCGGTTTCAGGCGGGCGACCTTTTGGGCATCCTGCCCGAGGGTGCGACGTTGCCCCGCTTCTATTCGCTGGCCTCGGGACGTCGGGATGGTTTTGTTGAGGTTGTGGTCCGAAAACTGCCCGGCGGTCTTTGCTCCGGCCAGCTTATGGCGTTGGAACCCGGTGACAGCGTGGCCGCCTTCCTGCGCCCCAACCCCAGGTTCCACGCGGACCGCAGCGCTGCACCGCTGATTCTGATCGGGGCGGGCACCGGCATCGGCCCGCTTGCAGGCTTCACCCGTGCCAATGCCCGCAACCGCCCGATTCACCTGTTCTTTGGCATGCGCCACCCCGACAGTGACTTTCTTTACGGCGAAGATTTCGGGGTCTGGCAGGCGCAGGGTCACCTGACCCGACTGGTCACAGCCATATCACGCGGGGCCAAGCCGCATTATGTTCAGGACGCGTTGCGCGCTGAGGGGGCGGAGGTTGCCCGACTGATCCGAGATGGCGCGCGGGTGATGGTGTGCGGCGGCCGAGAGATGGCCGTCGGGGTCGCCGATGCGCTGGCGGATATTCTCGCCCCCGTTGGGCTGACGCCAATCGCACTGAAAGCAGAGGGGCGTTATGTCGAAGATGTTTACTGACTTGCAGCGCCATGCGCTGAACGGCCCCACCATGGGCACGCGCTGGTCTGCGCTGTTTTATAGGGCAGAGGGGTTTGACCCCGCACCCGTGCAGGCCGCACTTCAAGCAGCGGTAGGAGAGGTGGATGATCAGATGTCCACATGGAACCCCACCAGCGATCTGACGCGTCTGAACGCGGCACCTGTCGATGAATGGGTGGCAGTTCCGGCGCGGCTGATGACGGTTTTGCGCCTTGGCTTGAAAATTGGGCGGGCGACAGATGGGGCGTTTGATATTGGCATGGGCGACGCCGTGGCAGCGTGGGGCTTTGGTCCGCAATGCGCAACACCCGAAGACATCCGCGCCGCGATGAGCGCGCCGCGCTTGCCTGCGTATGAGGTGTTAGACCTTGATGCAGCGGGGCGCGCGCGCAAGCGTGCCCCGATCACGCTAGACCTGAACGGGATTGCCAAGGGGTACGGTGTCGACCGGCTGACTGAGGTGCTGACCGGTTTTGGGATTACCTCCGCCCTTGTCGGCATCGACGGCGAGATGCGCGCGCTTGGGTTAAGGCCGGACGGCACCCCCTGGACGATCGCGGTAGAGGCCCCCGACATGACGCGCCGCACTCCGCATTCCATCTTGGCGCTGCAAGACGCCGCCGTTGCGACCTCGGGCGATTACCGTCACTGGGTCAATGTGCAGGGACGCCGCCTGTCGCATACCATGGACCCAACCAAAGGCGCGCCATTGCTGGCCCCGCCTGTCTCGGTCACCGTCATTGCCCAGACCTGTGCCGAGGCCGATGCCTGGGCGACCGCGCTGATGGTTATGGGCTTGGACGATGGTGCGACGCTTGCCCGACAATTTAGGCTCGACGCGTTGTTTTTGCTGCGTGACAATACGGATAGCATTCGAAGTATGCCTGTTGGGCGCGTGTTTGGTCAAGCGGCGGAGGGCTTGGCAAAAGAGGGTGAATGGTCAGAAGCTGGCGAACACGGACTGTTGTAAGGCGCTGAAGACCCCACGCCGGTCAGATAAGTAAACCGGGGCGGGGATTGGCAGCCTTGCCGCAAGCATCAACGGTAGCGCAGGTTACGGCCGGACCATCCCGGCCATATCAACCTCTACCGCCTTGCCCAGATCGGCCATGCTGTCTTGCAGCAGTTGGATCGCGTAATGCGGGTTATGGGTGTAGGCGCCGGGGTCTTTGGCGATGAACTGATAGTTATAGGCCGCTTTCAGCAGGCGCGGTGTCCAGCTTTGATAGCGGTTCGGAAAGATCGCCTCGCCGGGGGTGATTGCGCCATTTCCATCCGTGTCGATGAAGAAATACGGGAAGGCGTGCGGGTCATAGACAACCGGCGTCCCCGCAACTTCGGCGGCGTATTTCTGGATCGCGGCCCCCAGCATGGCGTGCAATGTTGTGATCGAATGGGCAATACCCTGCGCCGTGTCGCCTGTTCCGGTCACGTCCATTTCTGTGCTGCGAATATCGGAATATTTGGTCGCCCCCTTGTGGCAGGTCACGCAGGTGTCAATCGGTTTTACCTTCAGGCTGTGCTGGTTGTGGCACGACAGGCAGGTCGATGGTTCCTCTTTCACATGGATGAAAATGCCGGCATAGGTCTGGCCCTCATACTGATAGCCGCCCGCCGCCACGCTGCCCATCTGGGTTGCCGCCGCCGCTTTGTAATGGACGTTGATGAAGGTCAGATCGCCCGCGACCACATCATCCTCGCGCCCCGCAACCGCTGCCGTTACATCCGTACCCGAGGCGCGACCCTGATGGCAGGTGGCGCAGATCGCCTCTTTGCCCAGCCCATCAACACGCGCGCCGGAGGGGAACACCACGCTTTGCAGCGCCATTGATTTCGGGTTGTGGCAGGTCACGCAATCCACGGTCGAGCCCAGCGGCTGCGGCTGCTCAATCACATTCACCGCGCGCAGATCCGTGCCCAGATAGTCGATGATCCCGCGACTGGTATGGCAGGTCGAACATTCCTTTGGCACCATCCGGATGTCCTCATCATTCCAGTGCTTGAAGGCTTCCGCGCTTCGGTCGGCATGGGGCGAGGAGAGCCACGCCTCGGTGATCTTCCCCAGATCGGGCTTTCTCTGTTCCTGTGCCGTGGCCGAAAAGCCAACGGCGATCAGGCCGCATAAGATGATGCTAGGCGCGAGTGTTTTGGTTATCCAATGCATATTGATCCCCCCCTGGGAAAGCCACTTTATGGGCATTTTGTTTTCAAGAAGGGTGATCGGAAGAAATTTTCATGTCATTGCGACAGATCATTGCAGGCTGGAATATCATCAAACATTTATGGACCGGACACGCCGCGCTACGAGTCGAAAAGCCCGCACCAATCTGGCGCGGGCTTTCGGGTCTTGATGGTGGTGTCGCTATGCCACGGCTGTTTTGGCCTTGGCTTCAGCCCTGTGTGCTTTCGTAGCGGCTGGCACCCGCAGCAGGCGCATGGCGTTCAGGATGACGATCAGCACTGAGAGCTGGTGCACCAGCATACCGCCCGCCATGTGGATCGAGCCGGTATAGACCCCAAACAGCAGCCCCACGACCGTCAGCACCGCGATCACAAGGTTCTGGCGCATGTTGGCCAAGGTGGCGCGGGCGATTTCCATCGCCTCGGCGATCTTGCCCAGATCGTCGGTCATCAGCGCGATATCCGCCGTCTCGATGGCGATGTCGCTGCCCGACGCACCCATGGCGATGCTGATATCAGCCGCCGCCAGCGCCGGAGCGTCGTTGATACCGTCGCCGACCATCGCCACGTGCAGGCCTTCGGCGCGCATTGCCTGAATGCGCTCCAGCTTGTCGTCGGGCATCATCCCGGCATGCACTTCGTCGACGCCGACCGCCGCTGCAATCGCCTCGGCTGCCGGGCGCTGATCGCCGGTCAGCATCACCACGCGGTGCACCCCAAGGGCGTGCAACCGGTCGATCATCGGCTTGGCACTGGCGCGCGCCATATCGGCCAGACCAAGCAGACCCACCACTTCGCCATTGCGCGCGACGATCACCACCGTATGGCCCAGCCCGTGCAGGCGGGCGATGCCGTCTTTCGCCTCGGCGTTGAAGGCGATCTTGAGGTGATCGAACAGGCGGTGGCTGCCGACGGCGATGTCGTGACCGTCATGGCGCGCAATCAGCCCCATGCCGGCGATTTCCTCAAGTGACGCGGCAGTGGGCAGCGGGCCCTGCTTGCGCGCGGCCTCGATGATCGGACGGCCCAGCGGGTGGTTCGATCCAGTCTCGGCGATACCCGCCCAGAGCAGGACATCGGCCTTGTTTTGGCCTGCCAGCGCGATGACTTCGGCCAGACGCGGCTGGCCTTCGGTCAGCGTGCCGGTTTTATCCAGCGCCAGTGCGGTGATGCGCCCGGCGTTCTCCAGATGCTCGCCGCCCTTGATCAGAATACCGGCGCGGGCGGCACGGCCGATCCCTGCGACCACCGAAACCGGGGTCGAGATGACCAGCGCGCCGGGGCAACTAACCACCAGCAGCGTCAGTGCCAGTTCGACGTTGCGCGTGACGATATAGCTGACCACCGCCATCACGAACACGCCGGGCGTGTACCAGCGCCCAAAGGATTCTATCATCCGCTGCGCCGGGGCCTTGGCCTCTTGCGCCTCCTCAACACGGGTGATGATGCGGGCCAGCGTGGTATCGGCGCCAACGCCGGTGGCACGCAGGTGCAGCAGACCGTTTTCGGCCAGAGTTCCGGCGAAGACCTTTGAGCCGGGAGATTTTTCGGCCGGGATCGGCTCGCCGGTGATCGAGGCCTCATTGACCGCGGCGGTGCCCTCAACCACCTCGCCGTCGACCGGCAGCCGCTCTCCGGCCCTGACCAGAACGGTTTCGCCAAGTTGCACCTCATGGGCGGGCACTTGAACCGTCTCGCCATTTCGCAGGACTGTTGCGGTCGCCGGTGCCGCGTCGATCAGCGCCTTCAGCGCGCCACGGGTGCGGCTCATGGTGCGGGTCTCAAGCCAGGCGCCCAGCATGAACAGGAAGGTGACGGCGGCGGATTCCCAGTGGTTGTTGATGAACAGCGCACCGGTGGCCGCTACGATCACCAGCAACTCGATGCTGAGATGGCGCAGCTTCAGTGACGCCCAGGCCCGCAGGGCAATGTCATAGCCGGCCAGCACGGCGGCAATCGTCATCAGCGGTGCCCAGGGGGCGGCGATCCCGAAGCCGTACCAGGCGGTCAGTGCTGCGGTGATGAACACGCCGCTGGCGATGGTCAGCCATTTGCGCCGATCAGCGGGGTGTCGGTAGATATCCATGAGCCCGGAAAACATGTGCTCTCTCCTTTCAAGAAAAACCCACCGCATGTGTGCGGTGGGTGGGGGCGGCGTGATTTATGGGTCAGAATGCCGACGCTTTGGCGGTGTAGCCGGTCTTGGCGATGGAGTTGATGAGGGCGGCCACATCGCTTTGCGCGGGGTCATGTTCGACCTCAATGCGGCCAGTGGCAAATTTCACCTCAGCCTTTGTCACCCCCGGCAAGGCCAGCAGCGCCTTTTCAATTTTCGGCACGCAAGATGGGCAGGAAAGCTCGTCGCTGCGCAGTTTTGTGTGGATTTTTGTATCGGCCATGGTTGGTTCCTTTCAAGGGATCGTGGTTGCGTCTGCTTATGATATGGCTACACAATCAGCGCACAGGAACTGGCTAAAAATGAAAGGCGTCTTTGCATGAATACACAGCTTGCGAATTGGGATGACTTGCGGGTGTTTCTTGCGGTCGCGCGCAAGGGCGGCCTGTCAGCGGCCGCGCGCAGCCTTGGGGTCAATCATTCGACCGTCTTTCGCCGTATCGCCGGGCTTGAGGAGATGCTGGGCGTGCGGCTGTTTGAGAGGATGCCGACCGGCTATGCGCTGACCCCGGCAGGCGTGGAGACGCTGGGCATTGTGGAACGGATCGAGGAAGACGTCGCCACGCTTGACCGCACCGTGACGGGGCAAGATTTGCGGCTTAGTGGTACCGTGCGGATCACCGCGACCGATATGCTTGCGCTCTGGCTCTTGCCGGACCATCTGGCAAAGTTCCGCGCGGCCTATCCCAAGATTGAGGTCGGCATCGCCGTTGGCAACCAGACGCTGGACCTGTCGCGGCGTGAAACCGACATTGCCCTGCGCATCGGCAACACCCCGCCCGAGACTTTGGTGGGGCGCCGCGTTGGCCAGTTGAAGTTTGCCGTCTATGGCGCACCGGATTATTGTGCCGCCCATACCGACCCCGATCTGGCAACGCATAGCTGGATCGGCCTTGATGGCGGCCACGCAGCCCTGACCCGGCCTTTCGCGCAACTCTTGCCCGGAGTGCGGCCTGCCATCCGCTCAAACTCGGTCGCCTGCACCGTGCAACTGGCCAAGGCGGGCCTTGGCCTCGCGGTTCTGCCCTGTGCCATTGCCGAACAAAAACCCGACCTGATCCGCGTCGCAGAACTGCCTGAGTCCTTCGGCCTTGATCTGTGGCTGCTGACCCACGAAGATCTGCGCCACACCGCCCGCATCCGCGCCGTGCTGGAATTCCTGACACCGGCACTGGCGGAAAGCCTAAAAAAATGTACCAAAGGGCCGGAAATCTGATCCGAACGTTTCATCGGCCCGGATATACGACACTGGGCCGCAGCGCACGCTGCGGACTGGGAGTGCATCCCCATTCTGGGATACGCAGTCTCAAAGCGGCAGGAGATGCGTGTAGGGCCCTCAGCTCGACAATTTCATCCGGTCGACGATAGGCAGAGTAACGATAACGGCAAACGTGCCTTCGCCTGCTCCGCCCTCAAAGTTGACAGTTCCGCCATGCAGTTCGGCAATGCGCAAAACAATCGAAAGGCCCAGGCCACACCCTTGCTGCCCGCTCCCCGCCACACGGTAAAATCGATCAAACACCCGCTGCTGCAAGTCCGAGGAAATACCCGGCCCGCCGTCGGTGATCCGAAGAATGACAGCCTGATTGACGGTTTCGACGGAGGCCGTTACCTCGCCACCCTCAAGGGTATAGCGAACCGCATTATCAAGCAGATTGCGCAGCATGATCCGAAGAAGATCAGCGTTCCCGTTCACAACCGCCCGACCACAAAGCATGTCAGCGGCCCCCAGATCGATACCATCGGTTGCGGCTTCCGGCGCTATTGATGCAACGCATTCGATCACCAAATCTGATATGTTCACGGTCTCGCAGGGGCCGATGACCGCTTCCTGCTCCAGCCGTGACAGCACAAGCAGCTGTTCCACCAGGCGGGTGCCCCGGTCGGCACCTTCGATCACCCCGTCGATCGCCAATGCGCACTTTCCGGGGTCTCGTTCTTGCCGGGCGACCTGAGCATGCGTTTTGATGGCTGCGAGCGGCGTGCGCAACTCATGCGCCGCATCAGCGGCAAAGCGGCGCTCGCGATCAAGAAGCAGGGCGATACGGCCAAACAGCTGGTTAAGTGCTTCAAGCAGCGGCCGGATTTCATCGGGCGCGGCACCAACGCCGAGTGGCTGCATGTCATCGGGGCTGCGTCGCTCCACGGCGGAGGTGATGTCCTGCAACGGGCGCAGCCCCCATCCTACAGACAGCCAGATCAAACCTGCAAGAAGCGGAATCGCAATCCACAGCGGATGCAGGATATGAACGGCCACGAGGTCGGCGAATTTTCCTTTTACATCTTGGCGCAGCGCCACTTGGATACGTCGCCCCGCACCGTCCGATGTACCGAACACGCGCCACATCTGACCATCATTGGCTGCATCGCGAAGCCCTGGTTGCCAACGGCCCGTTGGAAAATTCGATGAACCCACGGTTCCGCCTGTCGTGCCAACTGGGCCATCCTGCACACGAAAAGCAATCATCTGATTTGCATCCGCGTCCGGTTGTTGCAGCATAGGTTCCGCAAGATCGCCCTGCGGCAGGCGGTCGAGCAAGATAATAAGCAGATCGGCTGATTGCATCAGCTGGGTGTCCAGCATCTCATCAATCAGCTGTCTTGTGTCGAGATATGAGAAAAGTGCTGTGGCCAGCCAGGCCGCGACAATACTACTGCCAAGAATCACCAGCAGCCGTTGGCGCAGCGAGCGGATCATTTGTCATCTGCCGCAATGATATAGCCCACGCCGCGGACCGTGCGGATGAGGTCGGCATAAAGCTTGCGCCGCAAGTTGTGGATATAGACTTCGACCGTGTTGCTGCCGATCTCTTCGCCCCAGCCATATAGGCTGTCCTCCAACTGGCTGCGGGTGCGCACCCTTCCTGCATTCATCATCAGTGCTTGCAAGGTTGCGAATTCGCGTGCTGATACCTCCACCGGTTCGCCATCCAGAAGCACGGCGTGGCTGGCGGGATCAAGCACGACCCTGCCGCGCTGCAAAAGCGGGCCTGACGCACCTTTTGACCGGCGCAGAAGTGCGCGCAGCCGGGCCTGCAGTTCGGTCAGCTCGAACGGTTTTACCAGGTAGTCGTCGCCCCCTGCATCAAGTCCGGCAATGCGATCCGCAAGGGTGTCGCGCGCCGTCAGCACGAGAACCGGGGTGCTGTCCTTCGTCGCACGCAGCCGTCCGAGCAGGGTGAGCCCGTCGATGCCCGGCAGGCCGAGGTCGAGGACGATACTGTCATAGGAATTGGTGCGCAAAGCCGCTTCGGCATCAAGGCCGTCGACGACCCAGTCGACTGCCCAGCCAGCCTGGACAAGACCTGCGGCCACGCCCTTGCCCAGAAGGCTGTCGTCTTCAACCAGCAGAATGCGCATGGCCCGAATGAACTCCTGTTTCCCCGATTTTCTGCCGCCCGAACACTGAACGTCAGAACCGGTGGCGAAGCAAGCACGGGCCACGATCGCTTGCGGCCCGTGCGACTTGTGTCTGTGATCGGCTGGATCAGTCCAGCGGCTGCCAGCCTGGATGCTCGAAATGCTCGCCATAGGCATTGAGGGCCTCAACGACCAGCACCGCACCGGCGCGGGGCTCGCTGCCTGCCTCCATGTCGGATGCACCTTCGATGACCTGACCGAGGACGCTGTGAAGTTGCTCATCAACAGCTGGCTCCAACACACAGTTCTCGATCATGAAATCTGTCTGCGCCATCACCTCAGCCGCTAGCGTCTTGTAGTCTTCAGCGGGCAGGCGATCTTCGTGAATCGCGTCGAGATCGGCGGCGAAGGCCGTCCGGATGGCGTCCATTCCCTTGTGCATGTTGTCGTCACCCTGCCATTTGGCGCCAGCGTTTAGTGTCAGGGCGAGCTCGCTTGCGGCATGCCCGTCATGAGATGTGCTTTGTGCGAACCCGGACACAGGGGTCAGCGAAAGAGCAATCCCGAATAAGGCGGGGGCAATATATTTTACAGTCAGCATTTGGATCTCCTTCAAGGATCGTTTCGGCATCTCTTTGGACGCGCTGAACCCTGTCTGATCCCCTTCCCTTAAATGCCGCTTAAGAGCATCGCACCCGAGCACCTCGAAAGGTGTTTTGCGCAGAATGGGGATGTTCAGGCATCTTCACGGTCTGCCAGGCAGGCGCTGTGGCTCAGGTACAGCTTTCTGCCATGTCGGGCTACAATTGGCATATGCAAAAGTGTCCATTTCCCGCCTGAAACCCGACCGGTCGCATCGGAGCATGAGTGCCGACCTTCCCGCTATGAAAACCTGCTGCGACAATTCGCCGCTGTCGGACACAACGCCTGAGGAGGTCAGTCACGCCCGCAACTTTGTCCAGATCGACCTCAAGAATGAGGTGGCGTCTATAAAATTGCGAAGGCTATCCAGTCGATGTGCTGATCTTATCGTCTTTGGGTTTTCTTACCCCCCCCTCATCTTCATCCCAGCGAAACCCTGAGATCGGCGAGGGCTTCGAGTTGCGCTCTGACATGGGTTTCCAGCACCCTCTGCAGGATCGCGGCCTCGATTGTAACTGGCTTGGCCGATTGTTTTTCCACCACCGCGACCACTTCGGCGGCCATTAATGCGGCGACTCTGCTGGGCCAGGTGACCCACGTGTCGCGTTCCTGCCGCGCAAGCCGAAACACCAGCGCTTCCGCGCGGGCGCGATCCACCAGCGTGCCCTTGCGCTTCTGGATCGCCAGCTGTTTTTCCTGCGCCTGATAAACCGTCAGCGCCGTGCGGGCTTTGAGATAGGACGAACTGTCTGCTGGCCCCACAAACCCGCTGTCGCCGCCGCTGCGACCTGTGCTGCGCCGCTGCTGGTCCGGATCCGTCATCTCTGGGGTCGAATGCCGGTGAGTGCAGAATGACACCCTCTCATGAGCGTTTTCAGGTTTCCTGACACTATTAAACTACCGCGCTGACACGGGTTCGTCAAATATGTAGCCTGTGCAGGCGCTGGAGACGGTGGCCGAATCGATGATTGTCATGCTCTCATCCGCGGATTGGTTACCGCCTGACCAAATTCGATACGGGTTACCTCTCTCTAAGAACGGATATGTTTCCCAACGTATGCCGAGGATTTCCCTATCAATGGCCGCCATCTCCAGCGTACTGCACAGGCAGTATGAGCCGCCGCATTACGCGGGCAACGGCGTCTTGCGTGCGATGTCCCAGATGAAGCCCGCGAGTTCGCGCGCGATGGCTGCGAGCACGCGCGGCTGAGGTTTGCCAGCGTTTGACAGATGGCGGAACCGCTTGCAAAGCCGCGTCTGCGCCTTCCAGCCGATGTCCTTGATCTCCTGCGGCAGATGCGCTGACCGCTTCAGGAACGGCTGCCCCTCCTTGGGTGGGTGGCGATAGGACCATCCCGCTTCGACAAGCATCGTGCGGGCCAAGGCGTTCCCAGTCTTTGTCAGGCGCCCGCGCCGCGTCGTGTTGCCGCTGGAATGCTCGCTTGGGACCAACCCGAGCCAGGCCATAAGCTGGCGTGGATTTTCAAAGCGGGTGATGTCGCCAATCTCTGCGACCACGGTCGCTGCGATGATCGTGTTCACGCCGCGCAATGCGCGAAGGCCATCGACGACAGGGACGAAGCGCCACGTCTGAACCGCTTCATCGATCGCTTGATCCAGCGTCGCAACGCGGGTCTCCGCCTGGTCGACAGCCCGCTTCAACTCCTCGAAGGCCAGTTGCTGATGCGAGAAGCGGAAGCGGCGGAGTTCGGCGAGCCAACGGCGGTGGCGCTTCGTCCAGTAACTGCCATTCTCGTATCGCAACCCATGCCGAAGCAGGAAGCTGAGCTGTCGCGTAGCCCTTAATTGGGGTCATCCTCAATTTGTGTGGTGCAGAGGGAGCATTCGGGCCCTGAGCAAGTTCGGGCCGGCTCGCCCATACATCGCGCGCTTCAAGGTCTTCAATCGGTTGATCTGGCCTTCGGCTTGACCATTGCTCCACTCCATTTCGATGGCATTCCTGACCGCATCAATGTCTCTGTTCAAGGTTCGGGCGAACCGCACGATGGGCGCTAGGTCCGTTTCGATCGCATCGTCGATCCAGGCGGGCAGCGGGTCTGCTTTTCGACCACGCAAGATGCCATTGAAACGCATGGCGAGGCGCCGCATTGTTGTGAAGGCAGGCGAGCCTTCCTTGAGAACTTCGACTTTTCTCGCCTGTTCCAAGGTGAACTTTCCTCTTGGTTTGATGCAGAGTGCGGCCGCGATAACCGGGGAAATCGCGTGCCCGGTTTCCGGGTCCCGGACCGGTGCAAGGATCTGATCTTCCTTGATGGGTCCCTCCTGTTCCTGTTTTTCGGCTCTGCGCCATCCGGCCAAGAGCCGCTGCAAGTTTGACAGGCTGCCCTCGTAACCACGTTCTTGGATCAAAGGGAGCAGTGCATTGCCGCTGCGAATACCGTTCTCCCAGCATTCCTTCAGGCACTCTTCAAAATACCATGCAGACGAGCGTTTGAGGACCGCGCGCTTTCGGTCCGGTGGCGTCTCGAACTGCAGCCATTTCGCGACGCTACGTCGGGGAAACCCCGTCCTCCGCCCGATCTCGCTGCACGTCAGCCCTTGCTGCCGAAGTGCCCGAATTGTCTCGTATATCTCCTCGCGAGACTTGCGGTGCGCAAGACGTGACTTCAGAAGGTTACTGGCCGTGCTGATGTTGTCTGCATCGGAGAGCAATGCTCTGCCAGTCGCGCGACCGTGCAAGTTCATTTGCTCCTCGATTGCCATGCGAAGGTTCTGCACGATATGAAACCGGTCGGCGACCTGTTCCGCCTGCGGCGCTCCTTTTCGGGCGGCTTGGGCGTAGAGACCGCAGCGATCCCGGCTTATGACTTCCACCTCAGGATGACGCCTTAGCCAGTCGGTGCATGTGACGACATCACGATCTTCGAGAACATCGATGACGGCGCGACGCTCGAGGTCGATGATGATCGTCCCGTAGTTCTGCGACTTTCGCCAACTCCAATCATCGATCCCGATGATCCGTGCGCGTGGTGGAACA
>NZ_JAUXOV010000075.1 GCF_030684215.1 Pseudotabrizicola sp. | reverse complement strand
CAAGGCACCGCCAGAGGCGCTGAACGGCAAGTATCCCAACTCGTCTACGACCACCAAGTCGGTTTTCACCAGCGCCGCTGCAATCTTGCCAGCCTTTCCTTGGGCCTTTTCCTGCTCCAAGGCGTTGACCAGTTCGACCGTTGAGAAGAAGCGCACGCGTTTGCGGTGATGCTCGATAGCTTGGATGAAGCGCCGGGCGGCGAGCCGTGCCAGATCGGCGATCATCGAGGTCACCAGATCGCGAAAGTCGAGCTTGCCCTTGCGCACGAAGTCGGCAACCGCGGTCTCCGCCGCCCCGAAGGCCCCGACCAGCGCCTGACCGATATCGGCGCCGATCTCGCGGGCCCTTGCGGCATAGTCAGCCAGCGCGGCGGTGACCGCCTGCCATCCGGTGACGGCTTCCTCTGCTCCGGTCGCGGTCTGGGTTCCGGCCTCGCGCCCTGCGGCGCCCGCGCGACCGGCTGAGGTCTCGGCCTCGTCCAGCGCGTCGGCCACGCGGCGGACAGGCTTCGACCAACCCTTGCTCCATACGATGTATGTCGACCGGCGGCTTGCAGGGATCCAGGCTGTTCAAACTCTTTCTCGTCTGAATCGCATCCACCCGCTAAAGGAAGACACGTTTGTCCTCGATTTTGTCAACGATCGGGATGAAATCAGAGAGGCATTCAAGACCTACTTTGAAGGGGCGGAAATCGGTGAAGACGTCGACCCTGCTCGAATGTACGAGATCAAGAGCGAACTTGATGCTGAGGGCGTCTATGTGATTGCTGATGTTGAGCGTTTCAGCGCCGTCTATTTCAAGCCCCGCCAGCGCCAGAGCCCGAACGATCATCAGTTGATGAACGCGGCGCTCGATGTTTGTGTTGCGCGTTTTAAGGAACTTCAGCAAGAGAAGCCGGACGAGGCCGAGCTATGGCGCGGCAAGCTGCTCGCCTTCTGCAGCCTCTATGGCTTCCTCAGCCAGATCATTCCCTATCAGGATACGGACCTCGAACGCCTGTATGTGTTTCTGCGCCACCTCGCGACAAAGCTGCCAAAACGCGGCGCTGGGCCTTCCTACCAGTTCGATGACGAGGTGCGGCTTGAATACTAGCGTCTTCAGAAAATCAGCGAAGGCTCAATCAGCCTTAATGAGGGACAGTCTAATCGGCTCGACGGCCCTTCGGAGGTCGGTAGTGGCGTGCTGCGTGAAGAGGCTGTTCCGCTGTCGCGCCTAGGCTCCAGACCCATTGATTTCAGGTTGTTGGCGTGATTCAGGCTCCGCAAGGAGACCGATCCATGAGCAACCTCTACTGGCTGACTGACGAGCAGATGGCTCGGCTTAAACCCTTTTTCCCCAAGAGCCACGGGGTGC